>NZ_FCOJ02000015.1 GCF_001545035.1 Caballeronia glebae | reverse complement strand
TTCACGATCAGCGCGAACGCGAGCCGGCGGCCGCTCTTCGCGTCGATATAACCCGCGAGCGCCTGTCCCTTCAGCGTTTGGAACTTAATAATGCTATTCGTAAGTATGGACTTCAGGCGCCTGTGCGCATGGCGTCGTTTTTTGGAAATGCGACCGAAGAGACACAATGGTTTCAAAAGTATCATGAAGGATCTCCGTATTGGTACAAGCCTTGGGACGGAAGAGGAATGCTGCAGCTTACCCACGCCACAAACTACATTACTTATTGAAAATTCAGGGGTTTCCACGTTGCCGATAGCGTAAAGACCACGCTTGCGCAGCATTCTCTACTAGCCAACAGCAATCGTTCCATGCAAAACGGGCGTAAGAGTATGTACGATCCCACAAACTCGCTTGGCGATGCATCCACTCACATCCCAGCTGAAATTATCACTAGGAGAGGGGAAACAGCCAATCCATTTGAGGCAGCCGATAGTGCTGGTTGCTACTGGGCTTGGTCCGGCGCTGCTGGATGTGCTGACGAGTATGAAACACAACAGACTAGTACATTGCGGTCGCTTGTTACAGACCATGGCGTTAAGCACTATTACGAGAACGCTGCGTTTGGAAAGTAGCCGGAACCGTAAATGTCGGCTCACCTTCTAGCAATTACAGTTCTATTTGGGAAATACAATCTCGATTTTTGGCATTCGCCAATGCGCAAGTCATTTTATTTGACGGTACAAAATTTCTGCAGACAAACGGATCTAGCTCATTTCTGCCCGAGGATTTTTGTCGTGTGGAGGCGTCATGACGTATTTTCGCCGCGTTGCATGGATCTTCGCATTCGCATTTCTGGCGAGGTCGTTTGTTGACCCGGTACTTGCACAAAATCGCCCGCTGATTGTAGGCAATGCAGTCGGTGAAATGTCGAGCGTGAACGGCCCAGCACTGGTGCAAGTTGACATGGGAGGGTGCCGATTCTCGATGGCCCTCGGGGAGTGGGAGCACGTCAAATATAATGATCCAGATTTTATATTTTACCGCTCAAAGCATCCATTGGCAGATGGTGCTCTTCCGTATTTGAAGCAGGCTGAAATGTCATCGGGATATGACTGGTGGTTCGAAGAGCCAAAGGACGCTAATTTTCCATGGATCGGTTTGATGTGTGAAAGCGCTTCAGATTTCAGCTGGTCCGTATCTACACCTCCCGAAATTTCGCCCGAATTACAGGAGATCATGGACTCAAATTCGTTGAAATGTCCAGCGAATTTTGATGGAGAAAAATGGGTTCCCCGTCGAAAAATGAATGATGAGGTGCCGCTTGATAACTTCGAAGTAGTTCAGAAAGGCGGATTTATCATCGATGTGAAGGAAAAAAATGCTAGGCTAGGTTCGCGTTTTTGTTTTGTCAGCGGGACGAATGTTCTCATTGGCGTATCAGGTGGTTGGGCTGATCGTGGTGGAAACAGGGATGTGAGAAATGATTCAATTCTTGATTTTTTAAGAAAACTTAAGTTTGAGTCGGATGATGCGCTAGTTAAAAGACTAGAGAAGCCACATTAATCGGAAAACTGCTTTATGAAATCCCCCATCCGCGAATACGACAAACTCGAACAGGGCGGCGAAGTCACGAGCGGCTCGCCATTCACCACCTTCATGGGCCGCAGACTCGCGCGCGTCGGCGATAGCGCGCAATGCGACGTCCACGGCAACACGACGATTGCCGAGGGCGATACACGCTTTCCCGATCGTGACGGTCAACCCTACGCGATGCACCAACACCGCTGCGCGTGCGGTTGCCGCCTGATCTCGTCCTTGCAGAACGTGAACTTCGCCTGACGCATGCCGGTTGATTTGTCCGAAGTCGGTGAAGCCTATCCGTATCCCGCCCACGGTCCGCGACTGCTGCCGTGGCTCGGGATCTGGCTCGTATGCTGCGCGCTGGGCGGACCGCTGATGTTGCTTGCCTGGCCTGCGAGCGAAGCCGCTAGCGGCCCGTCATTCTGGTGCACGGTTATCGGCGTGCCTAATTTCGTGTTTCTTGCGCTGTTCTGTATTGCACGGATCGGTTATGAAGCGTTGTGGACCTATGCGCACAATCGCAACAAAGCCAGAACAAAACGGCTCGCCGAACACCTACGCATCGCGCAAAAGCCCTTGCTAGTGCTCGGCGTGGGCTATTGCGTGCCGTCGGTGACATCGAACCTTCCGGGTATCGTCGTGGCGAAGACGCCGCTGTTCAAATCGCAAGGCCCGCGCGATGGGGTGGGACATGTGGTTCACAACCGCTTCGAGGAGGCGTCGTGGTCCGAAGAATGCGTGCTTGCGCATGAGTGGGAAGACGATCCTGACGGCGATTCGGCTACGTCGTCACCCCAGCCGCCACGCCGCATCGCCACCGTCGTGCTCAAGCTGGTCAATGCGATCGAACCGCTCGTGCTTGTACTGCAAGCCCTGTCGCAATACGGACCTGAATACGCGCCACTCGTGCGCATATCGGCTCCATCCGATCAGGCCGCCCAGGCGGAGCAGCACGCACGCGACGCATTGCGCCTGTCCGGTCTGCCCGCGCTTGATTGCGCAGCCGTAGGCGATTCGCAAAGCCTGTTAATCGCCGACCACTGGCTCGACGCACGCGAACGACGCGCGCTCCTGATTCTCGCTTTCGCCTGGCACGATACCCACCCGCCCGAAAGAAGCAGCGAGGCCGCCGTCGCCGTGCTGCTGAACGCGGGTTTCTACCAGCTGCCGGAATCCGTGCAAGCGCTCGCGACGCTGCATCGCCCGATCGAAGATCATGCTGAAGCCCAAACGCTTCGCGACCTCGCGCTCAACGCAGCGCTTTGGGGCAAGACCGACCCGACTAACGTCACGCACGCCTGGATCACGCGCCTCGACGCCGAACACGACCGCACGCTGCTCGACGAACTCAAACACGCGGCCTTTACCGACATCGCCACGCACGAAACGCATCGGCGGCTCGATCGCTTTGTCGGCGATGCGGGCGCGGCAACCCCGTGGCTTTCCATCGCTGCGGCCATCGAATCCGGCTCATCCGGCCCGCATCTGGTCCTCGACCAGGCGCAAGCCGCCATTCTCTACGTTCAACCGACCGTTTCGCATGACAACCCCGAGCAGCAACCTGAAGGTGCTTGATTCCCCGGCTTCCGAACGCACGGAATCCGGCCTTCTCAAGATCTGGGGCCCCACACTGGGCGCGATTCTGATCGCCGTGGCGTCGGCTACGATAGCGTGGTGGGGTCGTCCCGACTTCACGCATCTGACCACCCTCGAGATGCGCATTTCAGCGCTGCTCAAAATCCTCGGCATATTGGTGACCGTGTTGGCCGCGCATTTCGCCGCGATCCTGTTCGGCCTCTACGATAAGGTGATGGCGCTCCTCGACGGGGCAGGCAACGAAAAGCAGTCCGCGACGATCAAGCGCGACGCGCGCCTGCAATATCTGCGCGATGAACTGCGCAACTCGTTCGGCTGGCGCTGGCGGAGCGCGATGCCGTGGCTCATGCTCGTGGGCGACGATGCGCTCATCGACGCCGTGGCTCCGGACCTCAAACAGACAGGAGTGCTGCGTACGGGCGAGATCGTACTGGTGCATGCCTCGCCGAACGGCATCGATGCGCAAACGTGGCGTGATCAATTGCGCCGCCTATGCCGCGCGCATCCGGTCGATGCGGTGATCCCGGTGGTGCGTGCAGACGAGCGATCCTCAACTGATGACGAACTGCCCCGCACGCTGTCGAACCTCGCTCGCGATCTCGGTTGGGCCGCACCGGTCGTGTTCCTTCACGCCATCAAGGCGAGCGGCAGGCATCAGGGCGAATTTAGTCCGGTCGGCGCGTTCACGACTGTGCCATCGCGTGCGGACGCACAAACCGCGACCGACGATCTTAATGAGCAACTGAGTGTTCTCGAACAGACGACGGCGCACGCGAGCGTCGTACTGTGCGCCCGTCCCGAGCCGATTGTCTGGCTCACGCAGGTGTCTCAATACATCTCCGCCCAGCGTGAGCGCATGGTGACGGCATGGCGAGCGCATTGCGTGTCGAAATGGCGGCGCGCGCCGCTCGCGGGTGTGATGTTCGCGCCGGTGTTCGCCGCACCTGCCGTGCCCAAGCCTGTGCCCGCCGATCAGAAAGACATTGCGAAGGACGCCGCCGAGCATCTTGCACAGCGCGCGGCAGTCGCGCGCGAACAGCCGCGCGCGCTTCAGCCCATCTGGCCGGAAATCGCCGCACATGTGAAGCCGCAAGACGGCCGCCGCGTCGGCTTCTACTGGCCCAACGCGCTCGCCGCTTTGGTGATGGTGGGGACAATCGGCTGGTGCGCGGCGATGACCGTTTCGTTCATCGGCAACCGCTCGGTTGTTCATGATGCGCAAACGGCGATGGACGCCGCGCTCGTCGCCCGACCCGGAACGCCTGCGGCCTTGCGCGCGCAACTGGCGCTGCAACAGCAGATCGACACGCTGGAATATCGCCAGCAACAAGGCGCGCCGTGGTATTTGCGTGCGGGCCTGAATCGCAACGATCAGATACTGGCCGCGCTCTGGCCGTCGTATGCAACGGTGGCCGCGCGCAACCTGCGCGATCCAGCCGCGCATCAACTCGAAGCGACGCTCACGCAGCTCGCGCAGTCTCGCGCCGATGCGCTCCCGAGCCCTGAGGAACAGCAGCGCGACTACCGTGCGCTCAAGACTTATCTGATGCTGGCGCAGCCCCAACACGCCGATGCCGCGTATCTCGGCAAACAACTGCATGCCGCGTGGCCCGCTGTCACGGGCATGAGCACGGGCGAATGGCTCGACACTTCGCAGCGCTTAGCTTCTTTCTACGCGTCGCATTTGCGCGCGCATCCTGAATGGCGATACAACGCATCCAACGACTTGACCACCGCCGCGCGCAACATGCTTGTCAACCAGATCGGCCTGCAGAACTCCGACGACACGCTTTATCAATCCGTGCTCGAACAGGCGAAGGGCAAGTACGCGGACATCTCGCTCGCTACGCTCATCAACGGCGCGGATGCGCGTGGACTCTTTACCACCAGCCAAACGGTTCCGGGCATCTACACGCGCGCGGCATGGGACGGCATGATTGCCGAGGCAATCGATAAGGCGGCGAAAGAGGGCCGCGTGGCCGCCGACTGGGTGCTCGCCGACGAGCGCGCGGCGCGCGTTCCCGGCGCGGCGCTCGAAACGCAGCAGGATACGGACGAGGTGAAGCAGCGCCTGCGTGCCCGCTATTTCGCCGACTACACCGCCGCGTGGCAGGCGATGCTCAACAGCATCCAGTGGCGCCGCGCATCAAATCTCTCCGATGCAATCAGCCAGCTCACGCGCCTGACGGATGCGCAGACTTCGCCGTTGATCGCGTTGATGAAGGCGGTCGAATATCAGGCGCAGGCGGGCCGTGCTTCGCAGGCGCTGGCCGATACGCTCGTGCGCAAGGCGCAAGACCTGATCGGCAACAAGAGCGCAGCCACGACCGCACCGGAAGTCAATCCGCTGGACAAACCCTTCGGCCCGCTGCTGGCGCTCATGGGCGACGACGTCGTGACCGGCAACGGCAACGCAAACGGCAAGTCCAACACTAAAACGAAGAACGCCGCCGATTTCAGCGGCGTGAGCCTCGCGCACTTCCTGACCGTGGCGACGACCATGCGCCTGAAGCTGCAACAGATCGCCACCAGCGCCGACGCGCAGGCGATGGCCCGCCAGATGGCGCAAGCGGTGTTTCAAGGCAAGCTCTCCGAACTCACGCAAGCGCGTGACGACGCAGCATTGACCGCTGCAAGCCTCGGTTCGCAGTGGTCGGGCTTGGGCGACGCGCTCTTCGCCAAACCGCTCGATGTCGCGTGGCAGACGATCCTCCAGCCCGCCGCGGCGAGCCTGAACGATGCATGGCGCGCCTCGGTCGCGGCACCATTCGCCAGCACCTTCGACGGGCACTATCCGTTCGCCGATACCGCGTCGGACGCCTCGTTCGTCGAACTGGGCCGCTACATCAAGCCGGAAACGGGGCTGATCGCGCGCTTCGTCACGACACAACTCGCCGGCATGCTGCAGCCGCAAGGCAACGCCTGGACGCCCAATGAACTCGCGCCGCAGGCACTGCAATTCGACCCCGAGTTCCTTTCGGCGCTGCGGCAGTTGTCGACGCTCGGCGCACAACTCTATGCGCAAGGCGACGCAAGCTACCGCGTCCAGATCATGGCGAATCCGACGCCCGAAGTCGTGCGCAGCATCCTCACCATCGATCAGGTGAAGATCGAGTACTTTAATCAGCGGGAATCGTTCACGCCGATCGTCTGGCCGGGCAACGGACGAGACGGGCAGGCCATGCTGACGTGGGAATCCTTGACCGCAGGCACGTGCGTGGCGTTCGGCGCGGTGGGCGATTGGGCGTTCCTGCGCCTGCTGGGCACGGCGCAGGTGAAACCGCTCGACAGCACGAATTACGCGCTGACCTTGAACCAGGACAACGGCTACCCACTGCATTACGTGATGAAGACCCAGGTCGGCGCGGGACCGCTCGATCTGCTCAAGCTGCGCGGCTTCAAGATGCCGCAGCGCATCTTCATGGTCGGCAAGGGCGCGGTGTACGCGGGCGCGCAATCGCTGCCGCCCTTGCCACCGGAGATGTTGCGATGACCGCGCCGTGGAAACGTTCCGCACTGGAGCACGAGAATCCGTTCCTGAAGTATTTCGACGCCGAAATGCGCTATTTGCGCGCGGCAGCCGGCGAGTTCGCCCAGGCGCATCCCGACGCCGCGCGTCGCCTGGATATGCGCTATGGCGAAGTGGGTAACGACGTGCGCGCGACCTTCGAGGGCTTTGCGCTGCTCATGGCGCGCCTGCGTATGAAGCTCGATGACGGCGGCCCCGAGTTCACCGAAGCGCTGATCGACAACCTGTACGAACACGCGGCGCGGGCGATTCCATCGCTGTCGATCATCGAATGCACGCCGCTCGGTCGCGGAGCCGCGGCGGCGGCGCAGATTCCATCGGGGGCCACGGTGCGCTCGGCGCCCGTCGGTCCCGAACAGGTGAAGTGCCTCTATCGGACGACACAGGCCGTGCAGCTGTTGCCGCTGTCGGTGGAAGATGCGGAAGTCGGGGTCCGCGATGGCGGACGCACGGTCATCCGCCTGACGTTCAAGCTGTGGCTGAGCGAGCAGCGCGAGGCTGTGGATCTGTCGCGCATCCGGCTGTACTTGCATGGCGAACGGCCCGCCGCAGCGGCGCTCTATGCGGCGCTCACGCGACAGGTCAAGTCGATCAACTTGCGCCTGCCGTCGGTGCGTGATGGAGCGCTACAGCCGCTTGAACAGGTGCATTTTGAAGCGGCAGGGTTCGGCCCGTCCACACGGCTGTGGCCGGTCACGGAGGCCGAGCGCGACCGCTTGCTCGACCGCGAACAGACGCTGCTCGAATATTTCGTGTTCCCGCAGAAGTTCCACTTTGTCGATCTGTGCGGCTTCGATGCCTCGCTGTTACCGGCGGGCGAGCCGCAGATGACCTTCGAGATCGAACTGGACGGGCGCGTGCCGGGCGACTATCCGGTCAACCGCGAGAGCTTTCGTCTGTACTGCACGCCGGTAATCAACCTGTTCGAGGTCGATGCGCTGCCGCTGCGGCCCACCGATTGGCATGATCGCGAGCACCGCGTTCGCGTGCAGCCGAGCGTAGCAGGGCACGTCGAGCCCTACCACGTACTCGCGGTGACGGCCGCCGATCCGGAGGACAGCGCTCGTCATGCCTATGGCGCGTTCACGAGCTTCCGGCATCGCGGCTGGATGCTTCGCTACGAGAAGCCGGAGCGGTATTTCCATACGTCGATGCGTTTCGGTGTGACCGGGCGCGAGTTGTGGGCGACGCTCTCGGGCCAACTCTGGGAGGGTTTCCAGACCGATGCACGCGACGACGAGACTCGTCCCCAACCGGATGGCTATCTGACAGTACGCGCACTCGCGAACAATGGCGGCCTGCCGCGCATGGCGCTCGCCGAGGCAACGATCACGGAGACGGTGTCGGGCTTCACTGGCATCGCGTCGGTTCGCAATCTGACCGCACCGACTCTGCCGCTCTATCCGCCGCATTATCACCCGGAGTATGACTGGCGAGTGCTCGGGCACTACACGGCGGGCGGCGCGAACGAGCTGAACATGATAGGAATGGGCGGCGCACCGGTGCTGCGAGAAGCGCTCGAACTTTATGACTGGTCGCCCGACGAGAGCATCGAGCGGCGCATCAACGCGATCGCAGACGTGCGATTGGCCGAGCATCAGAGCGTGGGCAAAGGCCATATGCGCTTCGAAATTCGCGTACACGTTCGGCTCGACGCAACCGCCTTCGACGGCCCCGGCGACGTAGCGCTCTTCGGCGATGTGCTGAGTCGCTTCATAGGCCGCTACGCGAGCTTTCGCCATGCGATGCGGCTGGTGCTGGAGATCCACGGAAAGGAAACGCTCTATCCGCTCATGGAATTCGACGGCGTGCCGTTCTGATGACGGGGCTCGCTACGTAAAGCAGGACAACGCATGATGAAGCACACTGAAACGTTGCCATGCAGTCGGGTGTGTTTTCGTGCGTTGCGTCTACTTGAGGGGACACTGCCGGGGACCGTCGAGGAGCTTACAGGGCCATGGCCTCTCTATATTTCAAATACTTAGGTTTCCTACGTGACAATGAATTCCCCGTTCACAGGGTTCGAATCCCACCAGGGCGGCCACATCTGCTGCAAATTGTAAGGTGCCGTCCCCCGCGAACGGATTCAAAGTCCATTCCGAAAGCGCATCACCGATGTTCATGTAGCTTGCCGTTCTATGTTTGAGGCAGGGCGGTTTTCCGAAGCTGGTTCGCTGGTGGACGAAGACTCCGCGACAGAATCCGGTACCGGAACAGAGTCCGGCTAGGCGTCCCGGGTGGGCTGCTTGGTGGCTGTGCAAGCGCGTCGACCAACTCTTTCTCCTGACCCAGGCAACCTGCAACTTGACGCGCGTGCGAACGCTTGCCGCTCGGGTAGCATGAAAGCGTAAGCGGGAAAGCGAGCGGCATCCGCACCACCTGATTCAACGGCGGTCAGCACCAAAACGTTCGAACATTGCTCCGCGCTGGCTGTTTCAAATAGATGAGCGCGTCTTCACGAAGGAACGTTTCAACAGCCGCTTAGGGGCATTCCCTAGCCTCACTTTCGCTACCTCTTCCCGCAAACGCCCGCCACGCGCACCCACCTCGCCCGCAAACCCGCGCCAGCTCTAGCTTCGCGGCACTCACGCCGCATTCCGTTTTTCGTAAGCCCCGACTGCGGCACACGCATTCATTACCAGAAGTATCGAAAAGGGCTCAGAAAATGTCGGTGGGTGATCGAAATTAGCCATGTACGCTTCATTCAACGCAAAGAACGCCGGGATGTTCCGGCAGCGACAAATCCTTTTTCGAACCTGCTAGGTGGAATGACCCGATGATTCCCAACCTAACTCTCGCACCGAACGACGTCACGAGTACGGCTTCCGCGCAGTCCGGAACCGTATCGCCCGCGCGTCCAGTTGCGGTTTCCCAGACCGAGATTCTCACGGTCAAGAACCTTTCGAAGATCTTCGGCGCGCGGCCCGAGCGCGCTCAGGATCTCTTGAATCAAGGGCTCGGCCGAAACGAAATCTTCGCGCAGACGGGCAAC
This sequence comes from Caballeronia glebae, assembly GCF_001545035.1. Taxonomy (GTDB): domain Bacteria; phylum Pseudomonadota; class Gammaproteobacteria; order Burkholderiales; family Burkholderiaceae; genus Caballeronia; species Caballeronia glebae. Next base: position 123,930 of record NZ_FCOJ02000015.1, on the reverse strand, counting down.
ATGGTCGCCGTCGACGATGTCAGCCTCGCCGTCAACGCGGGCGAGATCTTCGTCATCATGGGGCTGTCCGGTTCGGGCAAATCGACGCTCGTGCGTCTGCTCAATCGCCTGATCGAGCCGACTTCGGGGCAAGTGATTCTTGAAGGACGCGATATCGCGCCGATGAGCACGCCCGAACTGCGCGCCGTGCGCCGCGAAAAAATGGCGATGGTGTTCCAGTCGTTCGCGCTGCTGCCGAACCGCTCGGTCATCGACAACATTGCTTATGGCCTCGAAGTCGCGGGCAAGAAGAAGGCGGACCGCTACGAAATCGCACGCGCCGCATTGACGCGCGTCGGCCTCGCTTCTTACGAGAAGCTGCTGCCGAGCGAACTGTCGGGCGGCATGCAGCAACGCGTGGGGCTCGCTCGCGCGCTGGCGGTGAATCCGTCGGTGCTGTTAATGGACGAAGCGTTCTCCGCGCTCGATCCGCTCATCCGCTTCGAAATGCAGAACGAGTTGCTGCGCTTGCAGAAGGAAGAGCAGCGCACGATCGTCTTCATCTCGCACGACATCGAAGAAGCGGTGAAGATCGGTGGGCGCATCGGCATCATGAAGGACGGACGTCTGATTCAGGTCGGCACGCCGGCGGAACTCATTCAATCGCCCGCCGACGATTACGTGCGCGACTTCTTCCGCAACGTGGATGTGTCGCGCTTCCTCGAAGCATCGAGCCTGATGACGAAGGTCGGGCGCGGTCTCATCGCGTGCGACACGAGCGCGCCTTCCGAGCGGTATCTGAACAGCCTGATCGACAGCGGCGCGGAATGCGGATACGTCTGCGACGAGGCGGGGCGCTATCAAGGCTGCGTGACGCCGGCATCGCTGCACAAGTGCGGCAGCCGGCCGATCAGCGACGCGTTGCTTCGCGATGTCGCGGCCGTCGCGCTGACCGCCGATCTGCATCAACTCGCGTCCATCGCACTCGGTCAGGAGCACGACGTGCCGGTCACGGATGAACAGGGCAGACTCGCGGGCGTGGTGTCCTGCCGCACGATTCTCAAGCAGGTCATGGAGCGGAGAGCAGCATGAATTCCTCGATTTTTGGAAGAGTCGCCGAAGACGCGGTCAACTTTCTTTTCTCGCATTTTCGCGGCGGCTTCGATGCATTCTCGGCCGCGCTCGGCGCGGTCATCAAGCTTCTCGAAGACGGTCTGGGCGCGGTGCCGTTCATTGCGATGCTCGTGATTCTCATGGCGCTCGCGCTGTGGAGAAGGGGCGTCGTGTTCGCGGTGTTCGTCGGCGCGGCGCTCTATGTGATCAACTACATGGGCCTGTGGGCGCAGACGGTATCGACGCTCGCGCTCGTCGTCGCGGCGACGTTCTTCAGTCTCGTGATCGGCGTGCCGCTCGGCATCTGGGGCGCGCGCAACCGGCGCGTGGAAGTCGTGCTGCGTTCCCTGCTCGACTTCATGCAAACCATGCCCGCGTTCGTGTATCTCATTCCCGCAGTCATTCTGTTCGGTCTGGGACGTGTGCCCGCGGTGATCGCAACGATCGTGTTCGCCATGCCGCCGGTCGTGCGGCTGACGACGCTCGGCATCCGGCAAGTGCGCGAGGAATTGCTCGAAGCGGGCCGCTCGTTCGGCAGCACGGACGCGCAACTGCTCTGGAAGATCCAGTTGCCCAACGCATTGCCTTCGATCATGGCGGGCGTGAACCAGACGATCATGATGGCGCTGTCGATGGTGGTGGTCGCATCGATGATCGGCGCGGGCGGGCTCGGCGAATATGTGTTGAGCGGCATTCAGCGGCTCGATATCGGCATCGGTTTCGAGGGCGGTCTCGGCGTGGTGCTGCTCGCGATCATTCTCGACCGGCTGACCGAAAGTTTCGGCGTAAAAGCCAAGAAAAAGAAGAAGGTCATTTCCACACCGGCGAAACCCGCCGCCACGGGAACGAGCGCGCAGACCTGAGAGATACGAGCGTCTTCCAAACCAACATACTGATTTGCCAGATTCGGAGTCCGAAATGAAAAACAGCTTCATCAAGTCCATGATCGTCAAGATAGTGACGCCGGCCATCGTGGCGTTCGGGGCCGGCGCGAGTCCGGCGATGTCCGCCGAGCCGATCAAGGTTGCCGTCACCAACTGGGCCGACGTGCTCGCGGTCGCCAATGTCGCGAAGTACGTGCTGGAGACGAAGCTGCAGCAACCGGTGCAATTCGTTCAGGCGGATATCGGCATACAGTATCAGGGCGTGTCGCGCGGCGATCTCGACATCATGGTCGGCGGCTGGCTGCCGGTGACGCACGGTCAGTATGTTGCGCGCTATAAAGACACGCTCGACGACGTCGGCATCATCTACACGGGCGGCAAGAACGGCTGGGCAGTGCCCGCGTATGTGCCCGAGTCGCAGCTTTCGTCGATCGAAGATCTGAAGAAGCCGGACGTGCAGAAGCAGCTCAACGGCGTGATCCAGGGCATCGAGCCGGGCGGCGGTCTCATGCAGGCGTCGGAGAAGACCATCAAGGCATACGACTTGTCGGGCTACAAGCTGCAATCGGCAAGCGAGGCGGGCATGCTCGCTTCGATCCAGCGCGCATACGGATCGAAGCAATGGATCGTCGCGACCGTGTGGAGCCCGCACTGGCTGTTCCAGAAGTGGCAGATGCGTTATCTGAAGGACCCGAAGGGCACGCTCGGCGGCGAGGAGCAGGTTCATGCATTCGCATCGAAGCAGTTCGCGACAAAGTTTCCTCGCGCGGACGTATTCTTCAAGCATTTCAAGCTGACGCTCGCGGATGTGGAAGCGATCGAATTCGAAGGCAATGCGACCAACGACTACGCGACGGCCGCGAAGAAATTCGTCGATGCGCATCCGGACAAGGTCAAGGCGTGGCTGGAAAAGTGACGCTGTATTGCACGACATCCTCGGAGTAAGTCCCGTGAACGAGTATTCGCGCTTCTTTGGCGAAAGCCTGCAGAGCCACGATCCTGTGATCGCCTCGGAGATCGCGCTGGAGTTGCGCCGTCAGCAAACGCAGATCGAACTGGTTGCATCCGAAAATATCGTGTCGTCGGCGGTGCTGGAAGCGCAAGGCACAGTCCTGACGAACAAGCACGCCGAGGGGTATCCGTCGCGGCGATATGGCGGCGGCTGCGAACATGTCGATCGCATCGAGGCGCTTGCGATCGATCGTGCGAAAGCGCTGTTCGACGCGCAGTTCGCCAACGTGCAGCCGCATTCGGGCGAGCAGGCGAACGACGCGGCGATGCGCGCGCTTCTGCAACCCGGCGACACCGTGATGAGCATGTCGCTCGATGCGGACGGTCATCTGCCCGCGCTGCCGGGTCCGTGCTTCGACGCCGTTCAGTATGGCGTGAGCCCGGATACGCTCTGCATCGATTACGGCGAAGTGCGGCGCGTGGCGGAGCGGCATCGTCCGAAGCTGATCGTCGCGGGATGTTCGACGTATCCGCGCGCGCTCGATTTCGCCGCGTTTCGCGAAATCGCGGACAGCGTCGGCGCATTTTTGATGGTCGACATGGCGCACATCGCGGGCATCGTCGCGGCGGGGCGGCACCAGAATCCAGCCTCGTTCGCCGATGTCGTCACGTCCACGACGCACATGACGCTACGCGGCCCGCGTGGCGGCTTCATCCTCACGAACGACGGCGACATCGCGAAGAAGATCGACTCCGCCGTGTTCCCCGGCTTGCAGGGCGCTCCGCTGATGCATGTGACCGCGGGCAAGGCCGTCGCGTTCGGCGAAGCGCTGCGGCCCGACTTCATCGCGTACATCGACCGCGCGCTGCGCAACGCGCGAACGCTCGGCGCGGTATTGCAGGCGGGCGGCCAGCGTCTCGTGACAGGCGGCACGGACAATCATCTATTGCTCGTCGATCTACGCGGCAAGCGCGCGACCGGCATGCAGGCGGAGAAGGCGCTGGAGCGCGCGGGCATCGCGTGCGGCGCCACGATGAGCGCGGGCATCCGCCTCGGCACGCCCGCGGCGACGACGCGCGGCTTCGGCGTCGCGCAGTTGGAGCAAGTCGGCGAGATGATCCTGGAAGTGCTGGCGGCGCTCGAACGCGCGCCCGAAGGCGACGAGCACGTCGAGCGTGCGGTGCGCGCGCGCGTGCGCGATCTGTGCAACGCGTTCCCGATTTATTCCCATGCGGAAGCGCTCGTCTGACGTGCGCCGCGCATGACTTCACACGATCCATTCATCAGAGAGACAAACATGAGCTTCAAAGGCGTACATACTCCGCTCGTCACCCCGTTCAAGGCCGACGGCGAAATCGATTACGACATGCTCGGCCAGCATGCCACGAGTCTCGTGGGCCGCGTCACGGGCATGGGCGTCGGCGGGACCACCGGCGAATACTACGCGCTCAGTTTCGAAGAGCGCGTGAAGACGTTCGAGACGGTGGCGTCGGCGGTCGGCGGCAAGACGTATCTCACTGCCGGCGTCAACGCGACCACGACGAAAGAAGTCCTGCGTCTAGGTAAAGAAGCGAAGCGCGCGGGCTACGACGCGTTGCTGATCGCAGCGCCGTACTACGTGCAGCCGACGCAAGATGAACTGCTCGATCACTTGCTGAAAGTCGATGACGCGCTCGACATGCCGATCATGCTCTACAACTTTCCGGCGCGCACGGGCACGGCCATCGGCGACGAAGTCCTCGACAAGCTGCTGGCACGTCCGAACTTCGCTGCGATGAAAGAGAGCACGGGCGACATCGCGCATCTGCATCATCTCGCGACGCAGCTTCCGGAGCGCTTCGTTCTCAGTTGCGGCATGGACGATCAGGCGCTCGAATTCTTCGCCTGGGGCGCGCGAAGCTGGGTCGCGGGCGCATCGAATTTTCTGCCTGAAGCGCATACCGATTTGCTCGAAGCGTGCGTGAAACGCGGCGATTTCAACACCGGCCGCAAGTTGATGACGCAATTGCTTCCCGTGCTCGAACTGCTGGAGCGCAGCGGCAAATTCATCCAGTATGTGCGTTATGGCTGCGAGCTCGCGGGCACGAAAGTGGGCAACGCGCGCGCGCCGCTCGGCACCCTCGACGACGAAGAACGCAGCGCCTTCGCCAAGCTCGTTCAACCTTTGCTGCGCAACGCTCAGTAACGTGAATGGCCTCGAAACTGGACTTCCAGCGGTTTCCCGCACCTGATGGCGTCAACGGCTGGTGGGAAAGCCTGCCGCCCGCCGCGCCCGCGAGGAGCGTGACGGGCGAGCAGCGCTTCGACTACGTAGTGGTCGGCGGCGGCATCACCGGTTTGTGCGCGGCGCGGCGGCTTGCCGAGCTTGCGCCGGATGCGTCGATCGCGCTCGTCGAGGCCGATCGCATCGGGCGCTCCACGGCGGGGCGCAACTCCGGCTTTTTCGTCGATCTGCCGCATGACATCAGCAGCGAAAGTTATTCGCGCAGTGTCGAGGCCGACAAGGCGGACGTGCGCCTGCAACGGCACGGCATCGGCTATGTGCGCGATACCGTCAAACATCACGGCATCGATTGCGACTGGCGCGACGACGGCAAGTATCACGCGTCGGTGAACAAGAAAGGCCACGCGGCGCTGACGCATTTCGCGGATGGACTCGCGCGCATCGACGAGCCGTGCGAATGGCTCGACGAAACCGCGATCGCGAAAGTGACGGGCACGCGCTTTTATCAGAGCGCGCTCTTCACGCCGGGATGCAGCACGGTGCAGCCGGCGGCACTCATGCGCGGCCTCGCGGCGACGCAGCCTTCGAACGTGACAGTCTTCGAGCTAAGCGCGGCGAAGAACATGCAAGCGCGCGGCCAGACGAAGCTGTTGAGCTTCGCGAACGGCACGATCGAGGCGAAGCGCGTCGTGCTGTGCACCAACGCGTATGCGGCCACATTCGGCGGCCATCCGAACGGCTTGCTACCGGTCTACACCTTCGCGTCGATGTCGCGCGTGATGACCGGCGACGAAATCGCGCGACTCGGCGGAACGCACGCCTGGGCGCTCATTCCCGCGGACCCGATGGGCACGACCGTGCGCCGTCTCGCGAGCAACCGTATTTGCGTACGCAACCATTTCGCGTTCCGGCCGAATCTGGCGGTGTCCAAAGGCGATCTCGCGAAGGCGAAGCATCTGCATCAGCGCTCGTTCGATCGCCGCTTTCCAATGCTTAAGGATGTCGAGCTGCAATACACGTGGGGCGGCGCGTTGTGCCTGTCGGCGAACAACGGCGCGCTCTTCGGGCAACGCGACGACGGCGTGTACGAAGCGGTCGGATGCAACGGGCTCGGCCTGAGCCGCGGATCGGCGGCGGGCAAGCTCATCGCCGAACATGCGCTCGGGCACTCGAACGATCTGATCGATCAACTACTGAAACAGCCGCATCCGCGCTCGCTGCCGATCCGGCCGATCGCGGACGTCGCCATATCGGCGGCAATCTGGATGAAAGAATTCTCGGCGGGCGCCGAGCTTTGAATCTGTGAGGACATGACATGACGACGCATCAGGAATGGAAAGCCCGGGCAGAGCGCCTTTCGCTCGACGGCCGCGCATTCATCGCGGGCGCACGCTGCAATGCGGCATCGAACGAAACCTTCGACACGCTGAATCCGTCCACCGGCAAAGTGCTCGCGGAGATCGCGAAGTGCGATGCGAAGGATATCGACCGCGCGGTCGTCGCGGCGCGCGATGCGTTCGAATCAGGCGTGTGGTCGAAGGCGGCGCCGGCGCACAGAAAAGCGGTCCTGCAGCGTCTCGCGCAACTCATCGACGACAACGCCGAAGAACTCGCGCTGCTCGAAGCGCTCGAAGCGGGCAAGCCGATTGCCGAATGCCTGGGGCTCGATATTCCCGAATCGGCGGCGTGCATTCGCTGGCATGCCGAAGTCACGGACAAGCGTTACGACGCGCTCTCGCCGTCCGGTTCGAGCGTCGTGAGCATGATCACGCGCGAGCCGATCGGCGTCGTCGGGGCGGTGTTGCCGTGGAATTTTCCGGCGCTGATGCTGGCGTGGAAGATCGGGCCTGCGCTGTCGGTGGGCAATAGCGTCATCGTGAAGCCCGCGGAGCAGACGTCGCTATCGACGCTGCGTATTGCCGATCTCGCACTCGAAGCGGGTGTGCCGTCCGGCGTGTTCAACGTCGTGACGGGCTTCGGCGAAAGCGCGGGGCAGGCGCTTGGCACGCACGCGGACGTCGATCTCATCGCGTTCACGGGCTCGACCGAAACCGGCAAGCGCTTCCTGCGCTATTCCGCCGATACGAACCTGAAGCGCGTCGTGCTCGAATGCGGCGGCAAGAATCCGCAAGTCGTGTTGCCCGACGTCGCCAATCTCGATGCCGTCGCGGAGCAGGCCGTCGCCGCCGCGTTCTGGAACATGGGCGAGAACTGCAGCGCCGGATCGCGCATTCTGGTGCATTCGAGCCACAAGGCCGAACTGCTGCGGAAGATGCAGGCCGTGCTCGAAGGCTGGAAAACCGGCGATCCGCTCGATCCCGATGTCAAGCTCGGCTCGCTCATCGAAGAAGCGCATTACCGCAAGGTGCTCGGCCATATCGAGAAGGCGAAGGCAGAAGGCGCGCGCGTCGTCTGCGGCGGCAACGCGACGCTCGCGGAAACGGGCGGCTGGTTCGTCGAGCCGACCATCTTCGATAACGTCACGCCCGAGATGAGCATCGCGCGCGACGAGGTCTTCGGCCCGGTCGTCTGCTTTATCGAATATGCTGACGTCGACGAGGCCGTGCGCATCGCGAACGATACGTGCTACGGACTCGCCGCATCGTTGTGGACCGATAACGTGAACCAGGCGCACAAGGTCGCGGCGCGCATCCGCGCGGGCACCGTGACCGTGAACTGCTTCGGCGAGGGCGACCTCTCGACGCCTTTCGGCGGCGTCAAGCAGTCCGGTTTCGGCGGACGCGACAAATCGGTCTACGCGCACGACCAATACTGCGAGCTGAAGACGACCTGGCTGAAGCTCGACTGACCATCAGACGAGGCACTATGCGCATTGGCTTCATCGGCACCGGCGCGATCACGAAGGCGGTCGTGACCGGCATGATTCGTTTCGACGTTCCATTCGAGCGCGTTGCGCTGTCGCCGCGCAACGCGCAGACCGCGGCGGGCCTCGCAAAACTGGACGCGCGCATCGAGGTTTGCGCGAGCAATCAGGACGTGCTCGATTCGACGGACGTGGTGTGTATCGCCGTCGTGCCGGACATCGCGGCGGATGTTCTGGGCAAGCTCACGTTCGATGCGCGGCATCACGTCATCAGCTTCATCGCGGGGAAGTCGCTCGACGAGATCCGCGCGTTCGTGCGCCGCTCGGCCAAGGTCGTGCGCGCGGTGCCCTTGCCGGCCGTGGCGGCGGGCAAGGGCAGCACGGTGATCTGTCCGCGCGACGACATCGCGCGCACGCTCTTCGCGCCGCTCGGCGAAGCGGTCGAAGTCGACGACGAGCATCAGTTCAATGCCTTGTCCGCCACCAGCGCGACGATGGCGGCCTTCTTCGCGTTGCTGGAGGAACAAGCGTCGTGGCTCGTGCGGCAAGGCGTGCCGTATGCGTCCGCGCGTTCGTTTTTGTCGGGCTATCATGTGGGCCTCGCTCATGAAACGACGCTCGATACGAAGCCGTTCTCGGCGATGATCGGGCACGCGATCACACCCGGAGGACTCAACGAACAGCTCAACCGCGAGCTGTCGGAGCGAGGCACCTACGCGCACTATTCCGAGGCGCTCGATTCGATCATGCGCCGCGTGCAAGGGCGCGACTGAGCGCGCGCAATGCAGCGAACAAGCGACAATCGCGGGCCCCTGGAAGGTGAGTCACATGCAGAAGAAACAGCAGTTCGCGGACCGGCTTCTCGCCCAGATGCCGTCGCTGCGCGCGCTTCGGTGCTTCGTTACCGCGGCGCGTTATGAAAGCTTCACGCAAGCCGCGGAAGTGCTGTGCGTCACGCAGGCGGCCGTGAGCCGGCAAATCAAGGAGCTGGAAGATACGCTCGAAGTACCGCTCTTCGAGCGTACCGGCAGGCACATCGCGCTGACTGACGCGGGCCGCATTCTCTACAACGCGTCCTATCTCTCGATCATGAATATCGCGGAGGCGGCGCAGGCGGTGCGGCGCGTCGATCGGCATGCGCTGACGCTCTGCATCTCGCATACGTTTTCGGCGCTCTGGCTCTCGTTCCGGCTGCCCGCGTTTCGCCAGCGCTTTCCGAATATTCGCCTGCATGTGATGGTGACTGAGCACTTCATGGAGCTCGACGATCTCATGGAGCCGGATATCATCATCACGAAAAATCCGCCGCGCGAAGCGGAGTACGAAGTCGAGCCGCTTTTTCACGACATCGTTTATCCGGTGTGCAGCGTGCCGTTTCACGAGCGCTATTTTCATGGGCGCACGCTCAAACCGCTCGATCTGCTCGCGCATCCCACGCTGAGTCTTTCGCTGCTCGGGCGCGCGCAAGTGTGCGAGCACGTCGACTGGCGCGTGTGGAAGAACTGGTATCAGCAAGGCGACGGCTCCGAGCGCCTCGATCAGCACGACGATCTCGAAAGCAACGACTATCGCCTGCTCGTCGCGCAGGCCGAAGCGGGCGAGGGCACCTTGCTCGGCTGGCATCATCTCGTGCATCGTCAGGTCGAGCAGAAAAAACTGGTGCGTCCCGTCGACGATGCGCTCGTGTTTCACGACCGGCATCACTATCTGATCACGCATCGCAACGCGAAGGCGCGCCCCGAGTACGTCCAGTTTCGCCAATGGCTCGACGAGGAGATCGGCACGATGATGCAGGGATGGCCCGCGGCTGAATCGAAGGCCGTTTTATGAGCGCCGCATGAAACCGGCGATCGAAAAACCCAAGGGTTATCGGCGGCTCATTCCGTCCGTGACCGCGCTGGTCGAGTTCGAAGCCGTCGCGCGGCTCGGCAGCTTCACGCTCGCGGCGCACGAACTGGGCGTGACGCAAGCCGCCGTGAGCCGGCAGGTGCGTTTTCTCGAAGAGACGCTCGGCACGCGGCTCTTTCGCCGTCTGCATCGCGCGATCGAACTGACCGACGAAGGCGAGGCGCTGTATCGCGTGGTCGCGGAATCGATGCAGAAGATCGCGAGCGTGTTCGACCGCCTCGCGCGCGGTCCCGTGCAGCAGGAACTCGTGCTCGCGGCGACCTCCGCGTTCTCGCACTTTCGTCTTTTGCCGCGTCTCGCGTCACTGAAGGCCTTGCAGCCCGATCTGCAATTGCGGCTGTCCACGCAGATGTTCACGGCGGATTTGCGGCACAAGGAAATCGACGTCGCCGTGCGCTTCGGCAACGGCCTGTGGCCGGACGGCACGGCGACCCTGCTGTTCGACGAAGAGGTGTTTCCGGTCTGTTCCCCTTCGTGGCTTGAGAAGCAGCCCGCGCCGGCGTCGCTCGAAGAACTGGCGGGCGCGGTGCTCGTCGAATCGGACTCGACGTCCGAAGGCTGGATGGGCTGGGAAGAGTGGTTCCACGCGCTCGGATTCCGGCCGATGCGCCTGAATTTCTCGCTGCGTTGCAGCCTGTACACCGATGCGATTCAGGCCGCGCGCTACGGTCAAGGCATCGCGCTCGGCTGGGGCCGGCTCGTGCACGATTTCATCGAAACGGGCGAACTCGTCAGGCTGCAAGTGGCGTCGTTCAAGCCGACCGATTCGTACTTCGCCGTGGTGCCGCACGGCCGCGCCTTCACGCCCGCGATCGGCGGTCTGATCGAGTGGTTGCGCGACGGCGCGCTCGCATAAATCAAAGTTATTCGACATCGAAAATAAAGCGCATTGACGCTATTTTTCAGCGATCCAATACTCGGAATATCGCGGGACCATTCAAATTCCCGATACCCCTGAACGTTGGAGAACGACGATGTCCGAAGTGCAGATGAAGACGCATGGCGAACTGATCCGCAGCCGCGAGCCCGGGCATGGCTTGCCCGGTGAGCTGTTCGGACGGCGGGACGTGTTCGAGAAGGACGTCGAGGTCTTTTTCGAAAAGCACTGGATTCTCGTCGGCGTGACGGCGGACGTGCCCGAGCCGGGCGATGTCTCGACCGTCGATATCGGCCGGGCTTCGATCATCATCGTTCGCGACGACGACGAGAACATTCGCACTTACCGCAACGTCTGCCGGCATCGCGGCGCGCGTCTGAAGGAAGCGGGGAAATCGACGGTCGGCATGCTGGTGTGCCCATATCATCAATGGACCTACGATCTCGACGGCAGCCTGCGCCACGCCGCCCACATGGGCCGGGATTTCGACGCGAAGTGCAGAAGCCTGCTGCCGGTGCATACGCGCATCGTTGGGACGCATATTTTCGTGTGTCTCGCCGACGCCCCGCCGACAGACATCTCCCGGCTCGAAGACGCGATGGCGCCGCGTTTCGCACCCTACGACCTGACGAATACGAAGATCGCGTTCGAGTCGGAAATCATCGAGAACGGCAACTGGAAGCTCGTGATCGAGAACAATCGCGAGTGTTATCACTGCGCCGCGACGCATCCGGAATTGACCGCGTCTTTTCTGCCCGAGGATTTCGGCTTCTGTCCGGAGAATCTCAGCGAGGAATCGCTGCGCGAAATCGAGGCTTACAGGGAACGCAACGCGGCGTGTCAGGCGAGCTGGGAAAGAGACGGCTTCACGAGCGCGACCGTCGAATGGCTGGACGAAGATGCCGTGACGCAGTTCAGGACGCAGCAACTCGTGATCGCGGGGCACGGCGAATCGCAGACCATCAGCACGAAGGTCGCGAGCGAAAAGCTGCTCGGCAATCTGCAGCGGCGCGATCTCGGCGACACGCATCTCTGGACGCACAACTCATGGACGCACGTGATGAGCGACCATGCGGTGATCTCGTACATCATTCCGCTTGCGCCGGATAAAACGCTCGTGCGCTCGAAATGGCTCGTGCACGCGGATGCGGTCGAAGGCGTCGATTATCAGATCCAGGATCTGACCGAAGTGTGGGTCGCGACGAATGCGCAGGACAAGCATCTCGTCGAAATCACGCACGAGGGCACGCAGGACCCGGCGTATCGGCCGGCCGTGTTCTCGCCGTTCACCGAAAGCTATGTGGAGCAATTTTCGCGCTGGTATTCGGCCCGCCTGAGCGCGCACGGCGTCTGAGCGGCGGCGCGCGCCGCTCAGTGATCGGTCACGAAGCTCGGGTGGCGCGTGCGAATCTCGTCCACCTGACTGAGCGTGCCCGACAGATGCTTGCGCAACGCGGCATCGGCGGCGTCGGGATCGCCTTTTTCGATGGCATCGACGATCTCGGTGTGATCGCGCACCACGGCCATCGTCTTGCCCTCGACCGGCAGATGCAGCCGGCGCAACCGGTCGATGTGGCCGCTCAGTCTGCGCACCAGATCCCACAACTGCGGCACGCCGGCAGCCTCGTACATCTGCCGGTGAAACGCCTGATCGAGCGCGGAAAACTGCTCGATACTCTCCGGTTCGAGCCATTCCATCTGCTCCGCAATCGTCGCGCGCAGCCGCGCGACCAGCGACGCCTTGTGATCCCGCGCGAGCGTGCGCACGATTTCCAGCTCGATCGAGCGGCGCAGAAAGTGCGCCTGCATCGCCGACGCCACGCTGATCTGGCTCACGACCGTCGCGTGCTGCGGAAAAATATCGACCAGTCCTTCCTCGCCGAGCTTCATGAGCGCGTCGCGCACGGGCGTCTGACTCAGGCCGTAACGCGTCGCGAGTTCGGTGCGCGACAGCACCGTGCCCGGCGCCAGTTCGAGCGACAAAATCATTTCGCGCAGCCGCTCGAACACTTGCGGCGCGGCGTGACGCGAACGGTCGAGGCGATGAACGGAAGCGGAAGAAGCGGGGTTATTCATGTTGGACCCGGACAATAGACGAATGAAACATTAGTACTATAGCCGCGCCAAGGCCCAACCGGTAAGGCTTGCGCGAATCAGCGTTAACCCGACTGACGCACTAATATATTAGTGCTTTACCATGCGGCTATTCTTGTCTCTTTCCGGACGTCCGACATGACCCGCGATATCGCCATCACCCAGGTTCGAATCACCCCGATCGCTTTTCGCGACGGCCCGTTGCTCAACGCCGCGGGTATCCACGAGCCGTGGGCATTGCGCGCCATCGTCGAACTGGAGACGAGCGACGGACGTGTGGGCATCTCGGAGACATACGGCGACGAGCCGATGCTGCGCGTGCTCGATCAGTCCAAAGACCTCGTGATCGGTCTGTCGCCGTTCGACCTGAACCAGATGGAAGAGCGCGTGCGCGCGACGATCAAGGCGACGCCCGGCGCGGTCGAATTCGAACTCGCGCCCGGCTCGCATGCCGCGAAAAACGCGCCGAAGGTGATCAGCACGCTCGAAGTGGCGATGCTCGACCTGCAAGGCCAGATCGTCGGCGCGCCGGTCGTCGATCTGCTGGGCGGCAAGGTGCGCGACGCCGTGCCGTACAGCGCGTATCTGTTCTTCAAGTACGCGGAGCACATCGACAAGCCTTACGCGCCCGATGCGTGGGGCGAGGGCATCAGCCCGGAGCAAATGGTCGCGCAGGCGCGGCGCATGATCGGCATGTACGGTTTCCAGAGCATCAAACTGAAGGGCGGCGTGTTCGAGCCGGCGCATGAAATCGCGTGCATGCAGGCGCTCGCGAAAGCGTTTCCCGGCATGCCGCTGCGTCTCGATCCGAACGCGAACTGGACGCTCGAAACCAGCATCGCGGCCGCGCCCCAGCTCGACGAGATCCTCGAATACTACGAAGATCCGTGCCCCGGACTCGAAGGCATGGCCGAACTGCAGAAGCACACGAAGCTGCCGCTCGCGACCAACATGGTCATCACGACGATGGACGACTTCCGTCGCGGCTGCAACATGGGCTCGATCAAGGTGCTGCTCTCGGATCATCACTACTGGGGCGGACTGCGCGCCACGCAGACGCTCGCGCGCATGGCGAAGCTCTGGGGCTTCGGCATGTCGATGCATTCGAACTCGCACCTCGGCATCAGCCTGATGGCGATGACCCATGTCGCGGCGAGCGTGCCGAACCTCACGTATGCGTGCGACACGCATTACCCGTGGCAGGAAGAGGAAGTCATCAAGGGTGGCCGCGTGAGCTTCGACAACGGTTCGGTGCGCGTGCCGACCACGCCTGGCCTCGGTGTCGAACTCGATCGCGAGAAGCTCGCCGAACTGCACGAGCAGTACAAGACATGCGGCGTGCGCAATCGCGACGATCTCTCGCAGATGCGCAAATATCAGCCGGATTTCACCGGCAAGAATCCGCGCTTCTGAGCCATAGAACAAAAACACAGGCATTCAAGGAGACAAGCTCATGAGCACTTCCAGCGCGCTGTCGAGCGCCGTTCGCAAGATCAAGTGGCACGTGCTGCCGCTTTTCGTCGTGATGTTCATCGTCAATTACATCGACCGGGTGAATATCGGTTTCGTGCGCCAGCATCTGAGCGCGGATCTCGGTATTGGCGCTGCGGCTTACGGGCTCGGCGCGGGCCTGTTCTTCGTGAGCTATGCCGTGTTCGAAGTGCCGTCGAACATGCTGATGCAGCGCTTCGGCGCGAAGGCGTGGCTCACGCGCATCATGATCACGTGGGGACTGGCGGCCGTGGGCATGGCCTTCGTGAAGGGCGAAACCTCGTTCTATGCGATGCGTCTTTTGCTCGGCGCGGCCGAAGCGGGCTTCTTTCCGGGCGTGGTGTTCTATTTCACGCAATGGCTGCCGCGCGATCAACGCGGCAAGGCGATGGCCGTATTCCTGAGCGGTTCGGCGCTCGCTTCGGTGTTCTCCGGTCCGATCTCGGGCGGCCTCATGCTGATCGAAGGCGCGGGCATGCATGGCTGGCAGTGGATGTTCATCATCGAAGGCATGGCGTCGGTCGTGCTCGCGGGCTTCGTGTGGTTCTGGCTCGATTCGAAGCCGCGCGACGCGAAGTGGCTCACGCCCGCCGAGCAGGATGCGATCGTCACCGAGATCGAGGACGAACAGCGCCGCCGTGATGCCTCGCATGTGAAGACGCCGTCGTCGTGGAGTCTGTTGCGCGATCCGCAGATCCTGATCTTCTGCCTGATCTATTTTTCGGTCTCGCTGACGATCTACGGCGCGACGTTCTGGCTGCCGAGCATCATCCGCAAGATGGGGCATCTGAACGACTTCCAGGTCGGGCTGTTCAACTCGATTCCGTGGCTTATATCCATCGTCGCGATGTATCTGTTCGCGGCGCTCGCGGCGCGTTTCAAGTTTCAGCAGGCATGGGTCGCGTGCGTCTTGCTGATCGCGGCAGTCGGCATGTACGCCGCGGGCCTGGGCAGTCCGGTGTTCTCGTTCGTCGCGATCTGCTTTGCGGCGATCGGCTTCAAGGCGGCATCGTCGCTGTTCTGGCCGATTCCGCAAGGTTATCTCGATGCGCGCATCGCCGCGCCCGTGCTCGCGCTGATCAATTCGATCGGCAATCTTGGCGGTTTCGTCGCGCCGGCCACGTTCGGTTTTCTTGAGCAGAAGACGGGATCGATTCAGGGCGGCTTGACAGGTCTCGCCGTGATGTCCGCTCTGGCCGCCGGGGTCGTGTTCCTCGCTCGCATCGCGCCTCGCGTCGGGCGCGGCGTCACGGCGCTGCAACCGGGTGTGCAGAAGTAAAGGAGGCATATAAAGTGCTGCGTGTCTTCGATCGGCACATCGATCGGAGACGACATGGCGACCAACCAGCGCCGCAGACTAGGCGAGTGGCTTCCGCGCGAAGAACAGGCGATCGTGCACTTTCGCGAGACGTTCGCGGAGCACGCCCGGCAGCGCGCGGGCGTGGCGAAGCGGAACAGCGTCATCGAAGAGATGGCGGCTTTCATCCACGACGATCCGGTCGTGCGCATGGACTTCACGCGGGCGATCCGGCAGGCGCACGAAGCCGGTTTCAAGCTCGGTTATTCGAGCATCGACGAGTTCATGGTATTGCTCGACGCGATGCTGAGCTATGCGCCGCCGTTCAGCGAATCGAGTCTGATTCATTGCCCCATCAACGCATTGCTCGACTGGCCGATGGTCATGCCGTCGGGCTATGCGCTCTTTCGCGATCCCGCATTCAACGCGCATTTGAAGCGCGTGCTGAACGTGTGGTCCGGGTTTCTCGGCGGGCCGTATTCGCGCACGCATCTGAACACCGAAGCACCCGATGGCTGGTTCAGCGAGGAAGCGGATCGCAAGATCGGACTGCGCCAGTTTCTGTGCGATCCGGATAAGCCTTACTGGGGCTTCGCGTCGTGGAATCATTTCTTCACGCGCGAATTCAAGCCCGATGCGCGGCCCGTCGCGCAGCCGGATAACGACAAGATCATCGTGAGTGCGTGCGAGGCGTCGCCGTATAACGTCCAGGACAACGCGCGGCTGCAGGATTCGTTCTGGATCAAGTCGCAGCCTTATTCGTTGCTGGAAATATTCACGGCGAAGGAAGCGGAACTCGCGAATAAATTCGTCGGCGGGACGGTGTATCAGGCCTTTCTCAGCGCGTTTTTCTATCATCGCTGGCATGCGCCGGTGAGCGGCACGATCGTGAAGGCGTATCTCGTCGACGGCACTTATTTCTCCGATGCCGATTCCGAAGGCGAAGATCCCGGCAGTCTCAACGAGTCGCAAGGCTATATCACGGCGGTCGCCGCGCGCGCCGTCATCGTGATGGATTGCGACGATCCGGCTATCGGCGAGGTTGCGTGCGTGTTCGTCGGCATGGCGGAAGTGTCGTCCTGCATGATCGAAGCGTTGCCCGGCCAACGCGTGCGCAAGGGCGAAGAACTCGGCTACTTCCAGTACGGCGGTTCCACGTATTGCCTGATCTTCAGGCCCGGCGTAATCGAAAGCTTCGAGCGCCAGCCGCCATTCGATGACGATGCGTCGCCCGTGCAGGTCAATGCGCATCTCTGCACGGCGCGCTGAAGCATGACGAGGTGAACGCATGGATATTCCCCGGCAAGTGGTTTCGTTTCTAAGCTCGCGACGGCTGAGTCGTGTACGGCGGGGTTCATTGCGTCGCTGATCTCGTCGGTGCCGGGCAGCGGTGCATGTCTCGACGTCGGCTTCGTCACTTATTCGCCGACAGGCAAGGCGGGCTTTCTCGGCGTGCGCGAGGAAACGATGGAACGTCATGGCTTGACGAGCGAGGCAGTCGCGCGGGAAATGGCCGAAGGCGCGTTGCGACACGAAGCGTGCTGCGCGGATGTCGCGGTATCGAACACGGGCGTCGCCGATGGCGCGTCGGACGACGGCACGCCGCCCGGCACGCAATGCTTTGCGTGGGCCTATCGATCGCGGGACGGAAACATCGTCACGTTCAGCGAGACGAAGAAGTTCGAAGGCGAGCGCAACGACGTGCGACGGGCCGCGGCGCTCTACGCGTTGTCGCGCGTGGAGCATTACTTCGATCGGCGAATCGCGCGCTGAGCGCTTGTAGCACGCAGTCGCCGTGCGGCTTAAGGCGTTCGAAAGGGAACGGCAATTGCTCGCGCTTCAGCAAATCAACTAGAAAGCGCGCGAGGCAAGAACATGACCGAATCAGACAACACTGTTCGCAAGAACGCCGCCTATCCGTATTCATCGGGTGGATGGGGATCGCTAAGGGCCGTCACCGGGGCGCTCATTCACGAGAAGGTGCCGCTCAAGGTCAGCACCATTCTGCTCAAGCAGAACAAGCCCGAAGGCTTCGCATGCGTGAGTTGTTCGTGGGCGAAACCCGCCGATCCGCACACCTTCGAATTCTGCGAGAGCGGCGCGAAAGCGACCGCGTGGGATCTGACCGCGAAACGCATGACGCCGCAGTTCTTCGAGCTTCATACGGTGACGGAGTTATGCGCGTGGCATGACCACGACCTCGAAGAAGCGGGGCGTCTCACCGCGCCGCTGCGTTACGACGCGGCCACCGACAAGTACGTGAGCGTCTCGTGGCAGGAAGCCTTCGAGGACATCGGCCGCGAGTTGCGCGCACTCGATCCGAAGCGCGTCGCGTTCTATGCATCGGGCAGAGCGTCGCTGGAAACCTCGTACATGTACCAGCTTTTCGCGCGCATGTACGGCACCAACAATCTGCCCGACAGTTCGAACATGTGCCATGAAAGCACGAGCGTCGGATTGAAGGCGGCGATCGGCGCGGGCGTCGGCACGGTCAGGCTCGAAGACTTCGAGAAGACCGATCTCATGTTCTTCTTCGGGCAGAACGTCGGGACCAATAGCCCGCGCATGCTGCATCAGTTGCAGGACGCGAGAAAGCGCGGCGTGCCGATCATCACGTTCAATCCGTTGCGCGAGCCGGGCCTTTTGAAGTTCGCCAATCCGCAATCGCCGGTCGAAATGATGACGCCCGCGCATACGCTCATCAGCACGCAATATCATCAGGTGAGGACGGGCGGCGATACGGCCGCGCTGCTCGGCATCTGCAAGGTTGTCATCGACGCCGACGATCGCGCGAAAGAACGGAGCGAACCGCGCGTGCTCGATGTCGACTTCATCGAAACGCATACCGTGGGCTTCGAGGCGTTCGCGAGTTATGTGCGCGCGGCTTCCTGGGCCGACATCGAGCGTGTAGCGGGACTGCCCCGGGCCGATCTCGAAGCCGCCGCCGACGAATACATGCGCGCAAACGCGGTGATGGCGCACTACGGCATGGGCATCACGCAGCACAGGCAGGGCGTGCAGAACGTGCGCATGCTGTGCAATCTGCTCTTTCTGCGCGGCAACATCGGCAAGCCGGGCGCGGGGCCGTCGCCGGTGCGCGGGCATTCGAACGTGCAGGGACAGCGCACCGTCGGCATCACTGAGAAACCGGAACTCGCGCCGCTCGACAAGCTGGCTAGCCAGTTCAGCTTCGAGCCGCCGCGTGATAAAGGCATGAACATCGTCGAAACTTTCGAGGCGATGCTCGACGGCAAGGTCGGCGCGGTTATCAATCTCGGCGGCAATCTGGTGCGCTCGGTGCCGGACCGCATGCGCATCGAGCCGGCGTGGCGCAGTCTGAAGCTCACGGTGAATGTCGCGACGAAACTCAATCGCAGTCATCTCGTGCATGGCGAGAAGTCGTACGTTCTGCCGTGCCTGAGCCGCATCGAGATCGATACGCAAGCGAGCGGCGCGCAGGCTGTGTCGATGGAAGATAGCACCGGCTGCATTCACGGTTCGCGCGGCGTGGCCGAGCCCGCATCGGCCGATGCACGCTCGGAGCCGTATATCGTCGCGGAACTGGCGAAGCATACGCTCGGCGATCGCTCGACCATCGACTGGGATCGCTGGCGCAACGACTATGCGCTGGTGCGCGACGAGATCGCGAAAACGTATCCAGAGACCTTCCACGACTTCAACGAAAGGATGTGGACGCCCGGCGGTTTCCCGCGCGATCTGCCGGCGCGCGAACGCAAGTGGCAGACGAAGAGCGGCAAGGCCGAATTCTTCGTGCCGGAAACGCTCGGCGAAGATCCGGACATGCCCGAGCGCGAGCCCGATACGCTGCGCCTCATGACGCTGCGCAGCGACAGTCAGTTCAACACGACGATCTATAGCCACGACGACCGCTTTCGCGGCGTCAAGGGCGATCGCATGGTGATCTTCATGTGCGAGGCCGACATGGCGCGGCACGGTCTTGGCAAGGACGACCGCATCACGTTGCGCACCGTCGCCGACGATGGCTTCGAGCGGCGCGTCGCGGGCCTGCGCATTCATCCCTATGACATACCGCAAGGATGCATCGCCGGTTATTACCCCGAGTGCAATCCGTTGCTGCCGCTATGGCATTACGCGAAGGAGAGCAAGGTGCCCGGCGCGAAGTCGATTCCGGTGACGATCATCGAAATCAACGGCGCGCCGCGCGAGAGTTGAATCACTCGTATCGGCGGATGCGGCGCGCGGGAGCGGGCCGCAGGCAGTGCGCGATTGCAAGCGCGCCGAGCGAGATCGCGGCAAGCGACGCCAGGGGAAACGTTCCAGCCGTATTCGCCGCGATCGCCGTGGGACGATTGCGCGCGACGAGTTGCATGCGGCGTTTCGTCATGCGCACGCCGAGCGCCGACAACTGCGAGCCAAGCGCGCGCTCGGCGGTTGGCAGCAATACGGTTTCCTCATCGGCTACGTGATGCATCACCTCGCGCATGAGTTGCATAAAACGCGCGTCGTAAGCGGCGTCCTCCGGGCCCATCGAACGCAGCTTCGCGATGTCTTCCCTCATCTTGTCGTGCTCGGGCTTGCTCTTCGCGAGGCGTTCGTCTCCGGCCATTACTTCGCTGAGCGCGGGATAGAAAATCTCTTCTTCCAGTTGCGCGTGAATTTCGAGCGCAGTACACGCAAGTTCGACGATGGCGCGCTTTCTCCACCACGACGTTTCCGCGTGATAGCGATGAAAAACCGCCATCACGTGCGTGTGATCCATACGGATCATCGTGGTGATCGATGGGGAGCAGGAAGACATGTCCACGGTGACTCCTTGGCCGCTCTGCAGAGCTGCTGTGATTGTGGGGAAATCGCGTTATCGTGCTCGTTCTGGCACGACATGCCATCAGCAAGCGCTATTCCGCATCGTGGGGCAACGCTCTGGAACAACGGTTGCACGCCGTTCAGCATTCGTGCGGCAGCTTGCGTCGGGCGGCGGTGTAGCAGAGGGCGCGAAGGTGCGCCGCTACGACGCCAATGCGAAACGGCTCGCGTTCGATGTGACCCGCGCGGGACTCGCCAACGAGCCGGGCGAGGGCACGCCGGCCACGCCTTGAGGGTGGCGGCACGGGACTTGCACATTTCGTGAACTCATTTAACCAGGAGGGGCCATGAGTATCTTTTCGAATATCCTGAACAAGATCTTCCACCACGACAGTGCACCGGCTAACGCCGGAGCGAGTTCGGCTCAACCAGCGGCGCCCGCCGCGGGCGCTGCTGCCGCGCCAGCGACTTCCACCACTGCTTCGACGCCCGCGCAACCGGCGGCGCCGATGAAGGAAGTGGATGTAGAAGCGGTGCTGACGCAGATGCAGGCGAGTCACGGCGAACAACTCAACTGGCGTAGTTCCATCGTCGATTTGATGAAGCTTCTCGGCCTGGACAGCAGCCTGTCCGCGCGCAAGGAGCTGGCTTCGGAACTGCACTACACGGGCAACACCGAAGATTCCGCCTCGATGAACATATGGCTTCATAAGCAGGTAATGCAGAAGCTTGCTGAAAACGGCGGAAAGGTGCCGGACGAACTCAAGTAACAGCACTTTTCATCAGACGGAAGACGCGCGCGACGCAAGGTCGATTGCGCGCGTCAACCCAAAATAAAAAAACGATACGAAAAACGCGTTCCGGGAAGGCACGACGCGGGTTTATCGAAAGGCACGGTGGCGAGATCCCTTTCTTCTGTAGCGTGCTGCGAGTAAAAAATGAACGATAGAGACCAAATATCAGATGCGGCGCCACTGGACACGGTGCCGAACACGTCGAGCCCCGCCTTTGCAAACACGCATCCCGTCACGCGCGCATTCGACGCTTTCGCGAGCGCGGTAACGAGATGGGCCGGATCGCCAGTTGCGTTCGGACTCGCGGTCATTTCCATTGTGGTGTGGCTTGTGTCGGGACCGATATTCAAGTTCTCGGACGGATGGCAACTCGTCATCAATACGGGCACGACCATCATCACGTTTCTGATGGTGTTTCTGATCCAGCAGAGCGCGAACAAGGACAGCGTCGCGATGCATCTCAAGCTCAACGAATTGCTCGCGTCGCATCGCACGGCGAGCAATCAGTTGATCGGCATCGAGGACGCTAGCGAGGAAGAATTGCGCAAGCTCGCCGCGGCTTATCTGCAACTCGCATCGGAAAGACAAGGCGGCGAAGTCCCGGCGCAAACCGACGATTGCGCGGCCGCCGACATCGCGCGTCGTCTCGCCCGCGCGCACGCCAAGACCGAAGCAAAGCGCGCCCGGTGACGGCTCGGAAGGCACCGTTGCGCGTCCAACGCGTCAATAAACCCAAGCGCGGATGCGCGGGCATGCGCGCTGCTCTCTGTCATTGGATAGCACTCCGTTTCGACTGAAATCTCGCCGGGAAGGCAACGATGACAATCCAGAGAAAAATCGCGAATTGGCGCAGGGTCGGCCATTTTTGCACGACGCGCCTCGTCGATTATGGCGAGCTGATTCCCATCGAACTCGCCGAGACAAAGAAGCGCGTGATGCACGAAGTGGTCGCGCTCGTCGCGCTCACGATCGGCGCGCTGTTCACGCTGTCGTTCGTGTCGATCGCGGTGATCGTGACAGCGGCGGGCACGCCGCATCTGGTGTTGACGGCATGGTGCGTCGCGGGCGCATGGCTCGCGGTCTCGGTGATTGCCGTCATCGTGATGATGTCGCGCAAGCCGGCCGAACCGTTTCAAGCGCTGCGCGAGGAATTGCGTCGCGACGTCGAGGCCGTCAGGGAGGCGATGCAATGAAGCATGCCGAAGCTCAAAACGCGGTGCTCGCGCGCATGGAGCAATCGCGCGCGGAACTGATTGCCGCGAATGTCGCCAACGCACCGGTGCGCATCGCGCGCGCGCCACGCGCATTGCCGGCGAACACGCGATCCGCGCCGTGGTTCCTGCGCACGCCGAACGCGGAACTGATCGCGCTTGCGCTCGTCGGTGTCGCCATTCTCGGATTGCGCCGCACGGTGCAGACGGCGGTCGGCGCGGGATTAAGCGCGTCGACGCATCGGGCGTTTGGCGATCTGTTCGGCGCGCTGCGCGAATGACCGTTCGCCGATAAACCCGCACTCAGCGCCGCGCGCGCCGCTTTTTCGGCTTGCGCGGCGGCGTGAGCGCCGCTGACCAAAGGGTCGATGCCTGCCGCTTCGCTTGCGCGGTAGCGCGGCCACGCGTCGCCCCGATGACCGCGTTCGCACCGGAAAGCCACATGCTGAGGAACGGATTCTTCTTCACCCATGGGTTTTTCATGGTTCGGCTCCGGTGAGCGTCGGCGGGTTTAATGCAGGCGCATCGTGTTATCGCCCGCGTCCTTCGGGATTTTCGCTTCGAGTTGTTCCTTTCGCTTCATGAGCTTTTTGCCGAGCGCGTCCAGATCGGCGCCTGAACTGCGCAGCTTCGGGAACAGGTCCGATTCTTCTTCCTCGATGTGATGACTGACCATCTCGGTCAAGACCTTGAACGTGGCGTCGAAGCCCTTGTCGCCGGCTTTCAGCTTGGTGAACTTGTCGATCAGCACCTTCACGAGAAAGTGTTCGACGTAAGCCTCTTCAACGTCGGGACGGTCGTCTTCGTCCAGCGCTTCCTGCGCGGCCGGATACAGCAACTCTTCCTCGATCATCGCGTGGACCGTCAGTTCTTCGCAAGCGCGCCGCACGAGCGTGGTTTTCGCATCGAGATCGTCTTTCTCCGCCTTCTCGAATGCGTCGAAGAGTTTTTGTACGGCGCGATGATCGTCCGTCAAAAGCTGAATGGCGTCCTGGCTACCGTCGGCGCGGGAGGCGGCGGGGTTCGTCGGCTGGGTGGAGGGTTGGCGCGGCATCGTGTTCTCCTTTCGTTGTGTGGGGTGATCACGAGGTCATGAGCAAAGCGCGGACCTACGAGACGTCGGCGGAAAAAGAGGCGAACAGTCGCGTCGATTTGGCGTCGTTTCGCGAACGACAGAATGAGCTGGAGAACAGCCACGGCGCCCTACGATTCCCAACTCTTTGTAGAAATGACCCAAGCGCGGCGTTCTCTGGCAAATCGAAACGCGGAATTAGTTCGATCGTGCTGCCGCGCTCCACGCATTGCGGGACGCAGGGGAGTTCACGCTCTGCAACAGCGCTTGCAGATCATCGATATTGAATGGCTTGGAAAGAATGGTTACGCCGGCGTGTCTTGCTCGTTCGAGTTCGTCGGCGTACCCAGTCATCAGAGCGATCGCCTGCGTGGGCCATTTTCGTCGTACTTTCTCGGCGACATCGATCCCGTTGTTCAAGCCCGGCATCTGTATATCGGAAAGGATGAGGTCGAAGGTCGCGCCGGCGTCCAGCAGGCCGAGAGCGGCATCGCCGGTCATCGCGTGCAGCGATTGCCAGCCGAAAACTTCCAGAACGGCCGAAAGCCCGGCGGCGACTTCCTCGTTATCCTCGACCAGCAGGATGGAGCCTTTCGTGGGCTCGTGGCCGAGGTCGCGCAAGGGCGGCGCTGTCGCCTGAACATCTCCGGTTTCCTTCACCGAGCGGGGCAGGATGAGCGACACCGTGGTGCCTTCGCCCGGCGCACTCTCGATGCGGGCCGTGCCTCCGGCCTGCTCGCACATCGCGATGACCTGGGCCAGACCCAGTCCGGTGCCCGCGTTCGCGGCCTTGGTCGTGTAGAGCGGCTCGAAAGCGCGCCGCGCGACCGCGGGCGGCATGCCGACGCCGGTATCCGAGCAGGCAATCAGAACATACTCGCCCGCCTTGAGACTGCCTTTTGCCGTGTCGATGACGATGTTTTCACAACGGATCGTGAATTCTCCGCCCTCCGGCATGGCATCTTTGGCGTTGACTGCCAGATTGATCAGCGCGGATTGCAACTCAGTCGGATCGACGTAGATCGGTAAGAGTGCTTCGGGCGCTTCGATCTGCAGGCTGACCCGCTCGCCGAGCGACATTCGAATCAGCGACGCGTCTTGCTCCAGCCATACTTTGACGTCGACGACTTCCTGATGCAGCGGTTGTTTGCGCGCGACGCTGAGCAGACGTCTGGCCAGCGCTTCCGCCGAAATCGAGGCGCGCTCGACCGCGATGACTTCTTTCTCCAGCCCGTTGAAGCCTTTGCGCCGCGCCAGTTCCATGTTGGCTTTCACGACCATGAGCAGGTTATTGAAGTCGTGTGCGACGTTGGCCACGAGGTTGCCGAGCGCTCCCATCCGCTTCATCTGGCGAGTGGTCTCCTGCGCCGAGACACGCATGCCGAATTCGGCTTTCCATCTTTCCCATGCGGTTCGTTCCCGCCTGAGCCGGCCCAGGCTGAATGCAACCAGCAACCAGATGCCGACGCACGGAACCAGCGTAGCGACCGCGATCAGCCCGTCATGTCCCAGCCATCTGGAAGTCACCGTCGAAACGGGGATGCCGCAGGTCACGTAAAGCGGGTAAGCGCCCACCTGCCGATAGACGAGGAGCTTCTCGACGCTGTCCAGCGTGGAAAAAATCTTCAGATGGCCACTATGCGCGTTGACTTGAATGGCCTCGAAAAGAGGCTGGTTGCTCGTCGACGGTCGCCGTGCCTGCGGCGCGGGAACTCGAACGAGCGTGGTGCCGTCGCTTCGAAACAGGCCTACGGTCAATGCTCTGTCATGAACGGTCAGCCGCTCATAAAAGGACAAAAAATAATCGCGTCGAAGCGCAATGACCAGCGCGCCAATGAGACGACCGTTTGCATCGTAGCGAGGCAAGGTCAGGTTGAATATATCGATGACGGGGTCGGAGGTCCGCTCGGGTGGCGAGATCATCACCCTCGACGCCCCTGCCGGTTTTGCGGACGCACTCACGATAGATTGATCGAGCGATTGCAGTCCGACCGGATAGCTGTTGCTACTGACCAGCAGATTCTTGTTGCGTCCGTATAGTTCGATGGAAGCAACCAAGGGCAAGCGCCGGGTCGTGTCTTCGAGAAAATCGTGAAGCGATTTCTGCCGTGCGCGAATCGCGGCATCGCCGTCGTCGCGAACCATCGCCAGGATCTGCAGCGATACCTCCTGGCTGATATCCAGCGCTTTTACCGCGTGTTCTTCGGCGACACGCGCGAGCCGATCTATTCCTTCAGATGAATCGGCGATGCGGGACTGATAGCCAAAATAGCCATATGTCCCGAGAAAAAGCAAAGGTGTGACGATTGATGCAATCAGCGTCGCGATCAGCATGCGACGAGTCGTGCCGAAGTCCCGGGGCGGCACGGGAATGTCGAGCGCTGAACCGTCCGAGGCGGGCGTTTCCTGATGAAAGGTCATGGGACTTCTTGGCGATGCGCGAACGCGAAGTCTATTCACATGTTCCCGGAGCGTCAAACGAGACGCCTTTCAATGCTCTGAAGATATGCACTCGCGTCTCTTTGCATCCTTGCCGCATTTGCGGCCGTATAACGCTTACAAGGATCTACGCGCACGAGTGCTCGTAGAAACGAACGTCGGACCTGATTACTTCTGGAGAATGTCGATGACTAACTTATCCAAGGCTTCGCTAACGCTCACGATTGCCGCTGCGAGTTTCATGATGACGTCTGCTGCGTGGGCGGGCGGCAATGGCAATGGCGGCAGCGGCGGCGGTGGATCGCACGGCGCGGCGACGTCCGGAATGACCTACCACAGTGAACCCGTGTCGAGCCCCTGGAATCGCATCCCGGGCGATTTGAGCCGCGACGATGCATCGCTCAAATCGGGACGCGCGCCCGCACCGATGGAACGTCAAGCCGACCCTGCAAAAACGGGGCAATAGGCTTCTTCGAGGCGGCGCCGGGCAATTCGATCCGCGAGCGATGCGCAACGCCGCCCGTTCCGGCTAGTCTTCTCGAATCTCGCGCGCACAGCGCTGCATCCGGATGAATGCGCGATACCGCGCGTCGTGCAGTTGCGCGAGATCGCCGGTTGCCGGCGAGTAGGTTTCCTTGACGCGCGCCATGCCGCTCATCGCCGAGCGAACGTCGTTGAACACGCCGCCCGCTACCGCGCCGAGCATCGCAGCGCCGAGCAGCACGGGTTCCTCGGCGTGGGTGGCCAGCACCGGTTTGCCGGTCGCATCGGCGAGGAGTTGCCGGACGAGATCGAGCCGGCCCGCGCCGCCGCTGATCATCACCCGCTCGATCGGCGCGCCGGCTTCTGCCTGCGCTTCGATGATCTGACGCAGACCGTAACCGATGCTGCACACGCCCGCGACATACAACGCGACCAGACTGTCGAGGCCGGTTTCCATACCAAGACCGGCGATGACCGCGCGCGCATTGGGATCGGCGAAGGGCGCGCGGTTGCCGAGGAACTCGGGGACGATGTGCAGGCCATCGGCGAGATTCACGGCTTCCGACAGGCTCGCGGACGCCTCGGCCGCGAGCCCGGCCAGCATGCCCGGCATCGATTCGCCGCGCTCTTTCGCGCGACCCGCGGCATCGGCGGCGGCGGGATGCATCGCGAGCAGGCGCTCGATCGCCGCGCCGGCGACCGACTGGCCGCCTTCGTTGAGCCACGCCTGCGGCACCATCGCCGAGAAGTAGGGCCCCCAGACGCCGGGCACGAACACCGGCTCGGCGGTCGTCGTCATCGTGCAGGACGAGGTGCCGAACACATAGGCCAGGCAGGACTCCGGCTCGCCTTGCGCGCCCACGGTGCCGATGCCGCCCGCATGCGCATCGATCACGCCCGCGCCGACCGGCGTTCCGGCGACGAGGCCGAGCTCCGCCGCAGCAAGCGCCGTGAGCCCGTTACCCAGTCGCGTGCCCGGCTCGACGACATGCTGGCCGATGCGCGCGAAGCCTTCGTCCGCCAGCGCGCCGAGTCCGACGGTCCGAAAATAATCGTCGTCCCAGCGCCGTTCGTGCGCGAGATAAGTCCACTTGCAGGTCACGGTGCAGACCGACCTCGACAGATCGCCGGTCGCGCGCCATGTCAGGAAGTCGGTGAGATCGAAGAACTGCCATGCAGCGTCGAAGACTTGCGGGCGGTTTTCCAGGAGCCACAACAGCTTCGGCGTCTCCATTTCCGGCGAGATTCTGCCGCCGACGAACTTCAGCACCGCGTGGCCGGTCGCGTTGATACGCCGCGCCTGTTCGAGCGCGCGATGATCCATCCACACCACGATGTCGCGCGCCGCCTGCTCCGACGGTCCGACTGGCAGCGGCGTGCCGCCATCGCCCAGCACGACCAGCGAACAGGTTGCATCGAAGCTGATGCCGGCGACGGACTCGGGCGCGATCGCCGCTTGCGCGAGCGCTTCCTTCACGCTGTGGCAGACGGCGCTCCAGATTTCCCCGCTCGATTGCTCGACGATAGCGCCGCTTTCGTGGAACAGCGTAATGTCCTTTTTCGCCGAGGCGGCCATGTTGCCGGCGGCATCGAAAATTCCGGCGCGGGCACTGCCGGTGCCCACATCGACGCCGATCACGTAGCGTTCACCGGCGCTCGGGTTGCTTGCGTTCATCTCTCTGTCCGTGGTTAGAGTAGGGTCGTGACAGCGCGATTGCATCGCCCGCCTGAATCGCGCTCACAGATCGACGCTGTTGGGCAGGATAACGAGGTCGCGAATGGTCACGTTGCGCGGCCGCGTCAACATGAACAGTACCGCTTCGGCGACTTCTCGCGGCTGCATCAGGCTGCCGGAAGCGAGCGCTTCCTCCATCTTGGCTTTCGGCCAGTCGTCGAGCAAGGCCGTGACGACCGGACCGGGCGCGACCGCGCCGACGCGCACGCCATGCTTCGCGACCTGACGCCGCGTCGTGTGCACGAACGCCTGCACGGCGAACTTGGATGCCGTGTAGATCGGCTCCCACACGACCGGCACGATGCCCGCAATCGAACTCGTGAACAGGATATCGCCCGACTTCTGCGCGATCATGTGCGGCAGCACGGCATGCACCGAACGGAACGCAGCGTTGATGTTCAGGTTGAGCATGCGATCCCATTCGTCCGGATTGCCCTCCGCGATCTCGCCGCCGATATAAGCGCCCGCGTTGGCGTGAAAGATGTCGAGGCCGCCCGCGAGATCGAGAATCTTCGGCAGTATCGCCGAGACTTCGGACGGCTTCAGCAAATCCACGGACAAGGGCAGCGCGTTCGCGCCGAGTTCCGCGCAGCAGGCCGCGAGCCGGTCCTGCGCGCGATCGATCAGCACGACTTTCGCGCCTTCCTCGATGAGCACGCGCGCACACTCCAGGCCGATGCCCGACGCCGCGCCGGTGATGGCGGCCACTTTTCCCGCGATGGATACTGACATTGACGATTCTCCTGTAGGGTCCGCTCAGGCGCGGCCGTGCGATACGCGCGATTGCCGGGCGAGCGAATCGACGATCACCGCAATGGCCAGCACCGCGCCGGTAATCATGAAGCGCAACGAAGAAGACAGATTCAGCAGCGTGAGGCCGCTTGCGATCGACTGGATCACGATGATCCCGAGCACTGCCGAATACGCGCTGCCGCGGCCGCCGAAAAGGCTTGTGCCGCCGATCACGGCCGCCGCGATGGCGTTCAGGTTGACGTCGCCGGTGCCGGCCTGCTGGCTCGCGGAGGCAAGGCGGGCGGCCGTGAAAATGCCGCCGAGCGCGGCGAAACTCGCGCACAGCACGAAGGCGCTCGTATAGATGGCGCTCACCTTGATGCCCGCACGCCGCGCGGCTTCGCGGTTGCCGCCGACGGCGTTCATCGAGCGGCCCCAGCGCGTGCGCGTCAGCGCGTAGTCCATGAGCACGGTAAGGCCCAGGAAGACGCCGAACATCAGCGGCACGCCTCGCCCCGTGTTGAGATAGGCGACGACGATCTCCAGAAACACCGTGATGGCGGCGGCGCGCGCGAGCAGACTGCCCATCGAGGGCGCGGAGAGCCGCGCGGCCTGACGACGCGCCCGCGTGCGCAGACCGAGCACGAGAATCGCCGCGCCGGGCAGCAGCGCCAGCACATGCGAGACGAGCGCCGGGATAATCATCAGTTGTCCGAAATCCACCATCGTCGTGGAATACGGCAGGTTGATGGAACCGCTCGCGCCCAGCACATAGAGCTGCATCCCGAGAATCGCGAGCAGTCCCGCGAGCGTCGAGACGAAGCTCGGCATGCCGAGCCGGTTGAGCAGCAGCGCGTACACCGCACCGATCACGCCGCCGACCACGATCGCCGCGACGATGGCGAGCAGCACCGGCCAGCCTTCATTGACCCACAGCGTGCCGACGAGCGCGGAGGCAAAGCCGCTCATCGAGCCCACCGACAGGTCGATCTCGCCGACCAGCAGCACGCAAACGATGCCAAGCGAGATGACGCCGACCGTCGAACAATCGAACAGCAGGTTGACGAGATTGTTGGCGGACAGAAAGACCGGATTCAGACTCGTGAACACGGTCCAGATGATGATGAGACCCGCGATGACCGGCAGCGAACCCAGATCGCCGGAGCGCACGCGGTCGAAGAATGCGGAGATGGTTTCGCCGACGCCGCTCGCGTGCTTCACGCGCACGTCGCTGCGATCGAGCAGGGTGGAAGGTTGGGGCGCGCTCTGCGTGTCGGGCGGCGCGCTGCCCGGAGTGTGCTTGCTCATGATCGATCCTTTTCCGGTGTCCTGTTTCATGCGTCCTGCTGAGTCTGACGACGTCCGGCGCGGCGCGACACGGCGTTCTCCGTCGCGCCGGTGATCGCGGCCACCAGTTCCGCATTGGACGAATCGGGATAGAAGACGCCGTTGTTGCGGCCGAGCCGCAGCACGACGATCCGGTCCGCGACCGCGCGCACGTCCTCCATGTTGTGACTGATCATGATGACCGCGTGGCCTCGGTCGCGCACGCGCTCGATCAGGTTCAGCACTTCGGCCGTCTGCGCGACGCCGAGCGCGGCGGTCGGCTCGTCGAGCATGATGAGCTTCGGATCGAGCAGCAGCGAACGCGCGATGGCCACGGTCTGACGCTGTCCGCCCGAAAGTGAGGCGACCACGTCCCGCACGCTCGGAATGCGCGCCGACAGCTCGTTCAGCAGGGTCCAGGCGCGCACTTCCATCGACACTTCGTCGAGACGCATGGGGGCGAGTTCGCGCCCGAGATAGATGTTGGCGACGACATCCAGGTTCTCGCACAGAGCGAGGTCCTGGAAGACCGTCGCGATACCCAGGTCGAGCGCCGTGCCCGGGTCGGACAGCGTGACTTCCTTGCCGCCGAAGCTGATCGTTCCCGCGCTCGGCTGATGCACGCCCGCGAGGATTTTGACGAGCGTCGATTTGCCCGCGCCGTTGTCGCCGACGAGCGCGACGACTTCGCCGGCACGCACGTCGAGTTCGATGTCGGTGAGCGCCGACACCGCGCCGAAATGCTTCGAGACGCCGCGCAGGCTCAGCACCAGTTCGCCGGGTCCGTCGCGCGGGGTAGGGTTTGCATTCATGATGTTCCTCTTCGGTGCGAAGGAACCCGCAGACAGCGGGCTCCGCCGGTATCGGTCACGCTCAGTGCGTGATGCCGAGCTTCTTGCAACCGTCCGCGTAACGGTCCGTGCACAGCTCCTTCGCGTTCGCGAAGCCCTTGTCCACCACTTCGGTCTTGATGTTCTGCGCCGTGATGACCGCGGGCTTGAACAACTGCGTCGGCGTGTTGAAGAGCGAGGTTTCGCCCTTTGGCGGCTGTCCCGAGAGGAACCCGACCGCCGCTTTCGCCGCCGCCGCCGCGACGATCTCACTCGGCTTGAGAATGGTGTTGTACTGGTCGCCCGAAATGATGAGTTGCAGGCCGGCGAGGGTCGCGTCGTTGCCGGTCACGGGCGGCACCGGATTGACGCCCGCTGCCTTGAAGGCGGCGATGGTGCCGCCGGCCGTGCCGTCGTTGGCCGCCACCACGCCGACGATCTGCGAGCTGAAGCGCGTGATCTGCCCGCTGACCCATTGCTGAGCCTTGGGCGGCGCCCATTCCGGCGTGTCGTATTCCGCGAGTGTCTTGTAGCCGCCGCTTTGCAGACCGGCGTGGATGCCCTTCTTGATGAGGCCCGCTGCCGCGTCCGTGGGCGAGCCGTTGACCTCCAGCACGCCGCCCTTGCCGGTCGCGATACCCGTCGCCTTGAGATGCTCGACGAGCGACGTCGCGATGGCCTTGCCGATGCCTTCGTTGTCGAACGAAACGTAATAGTCCGCCGGCGTCGACGGCACGGGCCGGTCATAAGCGATGACCTTGATTCCCTGACTTTGCGCCATATGCACGAGCGAAGCCGCGGCCGTGGAATCCACCGGATCGAGGACGATCACCTTCGCGCCTTGCGCAATCACCGAATTGAATTGCTGCTGCTGCGTCGCGACGGACGCGTTAGCGTTCTGATAGAGCACCTTGCAGTCCGCACAAAGCTTCGTCATTTCGGCCTTGAAGCCGGGAAAGTCGTGCTGTTCATAGCGCGTCGACGCCTGATCGGGCATCAGGAATGCAACCGTGCCGCTGGGCGCGGCCAGCGCCGGCAGGCTGCACGACAGGCCAAGACTCAGCGCGCCCGCACTGATCAACTGGGTTGAGAGCTTTTTCATCGCGTGTCTCCGATTTATTAGGATTCGAGTGTCGTACTACCGTGGGTGGCTCATCGCATGCGCAATTAAATAGATTAGGTATCCTTTTCAAGTAATGGATTGTCGGATGCCTGGCGTCACCATTTCCGCCACACGCTAGCCGACGATCTCAGGCACTTCGGCCGGTTCGATCGAATCGGCCGCGCTCGCGGCATTGAGCCGCTGATACGCGCGCCAGCGCGTCGGCGACATCTGCTTGAGCGAAAGGAACTGGCGATTGAAGTTCGAAAGGTTATTGAAGCCGACCTGATAGCAGATATCGGTGACGCTCAGCTCGTCCGACATGAGCAACTGGCACGCGAGATTGATACGCAGCCGATTTACATACTGGACGAACGGTACGCCCGTATGTCGGCGGAAATACCGCGAGAAGGCGCTCGCGCTCTGTCCCGCGAGTTCCGCCAATTCGGTCTCGCGCAACTCCTGCGAAAGATTCTTCCCGATGAACGACAGCACGTGATTGATGCGGGTCTCGCCGTAACGGTCAGGGTCGGCGCGATACGCGTCGCTTGCGAGCCTCGCCGGTTCCTCGCTCTGTGCCAGCAATTCAAACAACGCCGCCAGCAGCGCGATACGCCGCATGCCCTGGGCTCCCAACATCTCGCGCATGATCGGCTCGGCGGCCGCGCCCGTCTCCTGCGTGAAGAGCAGGCCCCAGCGCGACGAATCGAGCAGCGACTCCATGCGCCTGAATTCCGGAAAGGCCTCGGTCGCACGCGTAACAAATGCGGAATGAAATTGCAGCACCAGGCAACGCTCGACTACGCGGTCGCCGCCCGCAACGTTGCTGACCCAGTTGTGCGGCAGGTTCGACCCGACCATCACGAGATTGCCCGGCGCGAAATTGCCGATGTGATCGCCGACGAAATATTTGCCCGTGGTCGCCGTGATGAGATGGATCTCGTACTCCGGATGAAAGTGCCAACGCACGGTGCGATACGGATAGCCATGCGACCACACTTTGAACGACTCGTCGCGCGAGACGGCGACCAGCTCCAGATCGGGCTCGGTCGCTTTGGCGTGACGGGCGCCATCGCTGCGCGCCGTCTTCCGGTTTGCTGTCATCCATCGTCTCCGCTGCTTTTTGTGCTCATGAGCGGCGCGATTCTTCGCGTCTTGCCATGACTGAAAAGTAGCCCTTTCGGTGTCATCACACCACTTAAATTAACACCATCGACTGATATTTTTTTGCATTCGGGTTAGTCCTTAGGGTGCGAAAGTCAACTTTTGTGCAAAGCAACAGCGTGTAGAGGGCGGACGATTCAAGCGCAAAGAAGCAGTGGGGCGCTCACAAAAATGCGACCCGACCGGCGCGCAGGCCCGTCCACGTCGGACTGCTCTCTTGATCGATCGCGAAGGCGCATTGCGATGAGCCGAGCCAGCAACGTGCTTGCGGTCGCGTTTGCACGTGCATGCATGCCGCCCGGTAAAGACAGGCACGCCTCGTCTTCGAGTTGAAAGATTCTGTAACGATTCGAATCCATCCCAGTTCTCACTCACGTATGCGTCATTGAGAGCGACCTTACTGGCACGCAGGTAAAGGCCGTCATGTTCTCTCTCCGTTCTATTAACGCGGCGTGCCAACGGCTCGTCGCCTCCACATTCAATGCTTGGGAGACGGACATGGCTGACAGGTCTTCGATGACGGATGTACTCGACAGGCGCGTCGAACGACGCGAGCGGCGTCGTCAATTTTTTCGCAGTGCAGGCGGGTTGAGTCTGGGCCTGGTTGGAGGAACCATACTCGGCGCGTGCGGAGGCAGCTCGGGCGACAATGCCAATGCGGCAACCGGACCGACCGATCCCGAGATTCTCAATTTCGCCCTGAATCTGGAGTATCTCGAAGCATCGTTTTATGCATACGCCACCACGGGCGCCGGACTGCCCGCAAATCTCATGAGCGGTGCCGGCACCATGGGAAAGGTCATTCCGGGGCAACAGGTGACCTTCACCGATCCCGTGGTTGCAGCTTATGCGCGCGAGATCGCCAAGGACGAACTCGAACACGTGGCCTTCCTGCGCTCGGCACTGGGGAGCGCTGCCGTGGCGATGCCGTCGCTCGATGTAGGCGGCACCGATCCCAACGGCGCATTCTCGCTTGCGGCTCAGGCAGCGGGTCTCGTTCCCGCAGGCACGCCATTCAACCCTTACTTGAATGACAATAACTTCCTGTTGGGCGCCTTCATCTTCGAAGATGTCGGTGTCACCGCTTATAAGGGGGCAGCGCCTCTCATCACCAACAAGACGTATCTCGAAGCGGCTGCGGGCATTCTCGCGGCCGAGGCTTATCACGCGGGTCTCGTCAGGACAGTGCTCTATAGCAAAGGCATTCAGACACCCAGCCTCGTGACCGCAACGCAGGCTATTTCAGACGCGCGGGATTCTCTCGATGCGTCGAGCGATGTCGACCAAGGCATCGCGGGCGTCAATTCGCAAATCTCCAACATCGTTCCATTGGATAACAACGGCATCGCGTTCAGCCGAAGTTATGACGATGTACTCAACATTGTTTATCTGAACAAAGGCGCCGTCGCGCAGGGTGGATTTTTCCCGGCCGGTGTGAATGGTACGTTGCATATGAGTAGCGCCTTCGCATAGGCGAGAGCGAAGCTCGCGCACACTCGCGAGGTTGGATGAGAAGCCTCGCGAGCGTGCGCACCTCGCTTTTTGGGTCGAATTTCGGAGAGAGAAGCTATGCGCAATGATTCCGTGGGCACGTGGCGCTTGCGCGTCCGCATGATGTTGGGCGTTGCGTTCCTCGTTGCGGGCGTCATGCTGCAATTACTGGAGTCGTTCCGTTTTCTTCACGCAGGTAAATGAGCTAATGAGCTTGAACATTCGAGGCTTGCGCGCGCTCGTGGTAAGCGCACTGTTCGCATGTCTTGAGATCATTTCGGGTGTCGCATACGCGTGTCCAATGACGCTGCAAGACTACATGCACATGCGTGGTCCAGCGGCGGATGAGCGCATCCCGTATGGAAAAGCGCCTTCGCAGTTCGTCGAATTCTTTCGACCCTCGGGGCGCGGCCCCTATCCCGTTGTGGTCGTTGTTCATGGCGGCTGCTGGGTGCATAAGTTTCAAGGATTGCGGCAAGTCGCCGGGATGGCGAAGGCATTCGCCGAACATGGGTTCGCCGTCTACAGCATCGAGTACCGAGGAATCGACGAGTCTGGCGGAGGTTTTCCGGGCACCTATGAAGACATCTCTGCAGCACTTGCGGTGGTACAGGATCAGGCGCAAACAAGGCACTTGAATCTCGACAGGCTTATCGGGGTCGGGCATTCCGCAGGCGCGCATCTCATGTTATGGGCTGCGGGTCGCAAGAACATTCCCGTATCGAGCGTTCTTTTCAATGCCCGGCCTTTGCGTATTTCCGCAGTGATTGGCCTTGGGGCGCTGCCCAACTTAAGCAACCGATCAGGCATTCACGACGTCTGCGGTATCGATTCCGCCGTCCTCACAGGTGCCCCGGGTCGCCCCGAGCCGCTACGGGATACATCGCCTGCAGCAATGCTGCCGCTGGATACGAGCAAGATCGTATTGATCAATGGTTCGCTCGATACGGTCTCGGCACCAGCGGTCGTGGCGGCTTTTGCATCGCAGGCGCGGCAGGCGGGCAATGCGGTGCGCGTCGTCGAGATTCCCGCCGCCACGCACTACGACGAGATCTCGACGACATCACCCGTATGGGCGCAGCTTTTGCGCATCGTACAAACACTGCCAGGCTGAAAGCTATCGTCATACGGTCGAGGCCGCCTGGTTTTCCAATGGCGCATTTTGTTGAAGCGTCCTCGATCGATTCGGTGTATGCACGATCGACCGTAACTTAAGGCTGCAAGACAGCAAGGATCAATGTTGTGATGGTTAGATTTTCCGACCGAATTGTCGTTCTGGGTCTCTCAGTCATTCTCTTGTCGATCATCGGCCTGTTCGCATTGCTTCAACGACACGGGCATCACACGGTCGAGCAAGCGTGGTCATCTCGACAACGAGCATCTGTGGTTATGGGGGCCGTTCGTCGCGCCGAGCCCGCTGTGATCGTGGGGTCGGCGAGCGGTAGTTTGGCGGAACAGGAAAACTTCGAGGAAGAGAAGTCCGACGACGTTCAAACGACGATATCCGTCATTGGCCCCGACGCAGGTGACGAACTGGACGTCAGTCCGCGAGAGAGGCGTTCGTCTCCCTCACAAGCCGATAGAAAACCGCTTCCATCGACCAAGACACGCGAGAAGCATCAGGGCGACGCTTCAGCGTCTTCGACGGAAAAGCAGTCCAGACGACGAAGCGATGCAGGGAAATCGGAAGCGCAGAGCGATGATCGTGCGTCACGCGCATCCGACCAGCCGATGGCGTCCGTGCCGATTGAAGCGAAAAGTGCTCCGGGCGCGCTTGCGTCCTCGCCCGACTTGGCGAAGAGTCCAGCATCTACGCCTATGCCACCTGATGCGGATAACCGGGAAAGTCATGCCGAAGCCCGCCCTTCGAGCACCGCACCGCCGAAGAAGACGCGGCAGGACGTTGAAGACGAACTTCGACAGGCGCGCATGAACGGATCGCTTCCTCGATTCGGCAATCCGGATCCCTATGGGCCGGGTGGATCGCCGAGTACGGCGCATAAGTAACTTGTGTCTGCTTGGCAGACGTCTTACCGAATTGCAGCATCGGAACGTCTTCCGCCGGGATGCGTGTCGATGAATCGCGATACATCATCGAGCACTGGCGCAACCGTGATGAAGGGGGACAACAAGCGAACAGGCCGTCCGAAACTGCCAACGATCATTGCGTGGTTCACGCCCGCGTAGCGCTTTAACTCGTAACGGTCGCCGACGGCCTGAAGGCGCGCAGCAAAACGGGTCGTATTGCCAGGATCAACCGTGTGATCGGCCGTGCCAACGCCGAGAAATATCGGCGGCTCGGCACCGTCGATATGGTTGATCGGTTGACTGTCATTTCTGACATCTGGCGGAAACACCTCTTTCAACGTCGCGTCCTGCAACGGCAGGAAGTCGTACGGACCTGCCAGCCCCACCACGCCGGCGAGAGAACCCGCCTCGACATTGTGTCGTGCGAGATAGCGGCGGTCCGTCGCGAGTAGCATCGCAATATGAGCGCCGGCGGAATGCCCTATCAAGAAGATGCGCTGAGGGTCGGCGCCGAATTCAACGGCGTGCGCTCGCGCCCAGGCGACAGCGGCGGCGGCATCATCCATGAAGCCGGGAAATTTCGTTTCAGGATAGCGCTGGTAATCCGGAATGACGGTGACGTACCCGCGCGACGCCAACGCCTCGCCTACGAATAGATAGTCCTGGCGATTTCCGGTTTGCCAACTCCCGCCATAGAAAAAAACGACGAGCGGCCTCGGCGCATCGGATGACTGCTGCGCTTTCGGGCTGTAGACGTCGAGCGTGTGGCGATCGCCTGCCTCGTAGGGAATATCGCCGCGAAGATCGTACGTGCCGTGCGGCGTCAACCCGTTCATAACTCTTACCGGGCTGCATGCGGAGATCGCCGCGACGGACGCTGCCAAAAGAATGTAAAGAGGGGTAGGTAGTCTGAAAACCGGCATTCGGATGTCTGTGAGCGGAGCTGTAAGACATTTACGCAGCGCGAGGGTTATCGGATGCACTGCACTCCACGAATGCGTTATCAATTTTTCGTGCCCATCAGCAAACCTCTCGCCTCCGAACTTTCCCTATGTCACGATCCTAACAAGAATGCTATAAACTGAGATCAATCTATCAAAAACTGTTGTGCGTCGCACAAGACGCCGGCACACCGATCTCATGCTGGAAACTGCATCTAAGTCCATCGTCGCGTGGCCCGGGAAGTCTCAGGTTCACGCCAGCGCCCGCAATCCTGGCGTACCGTTCGATCTCTCGTGGCTCGACGGTCTGCGTGTGAATCAATCGGCCGTGGCGCGCCGCGCGTCGACGCTCGGCACGCGCCGCGCCGTGAAGAAAGACGCGCAGGCGGCCTGGCTGCTCAAGGCCATCACCTGCATCGATCTCACGACCCTGAGCGGCGACGATACCCACGGTCGCGTCGAACGCCTTTGCGCGAAGGCGCGTCGTCCATTGCGCGACGATTTGCTCGACGCGCTCGGCATGACGCCTCTATCTATCACGACGGGTGCGGTATGCGTCTATCACCGCTACGTCAAAACGGCCGTGAACGCGCTCGAAGGCAGCGGCATTCCGGTCGCGGCGGTATCGACGGGCTTTCCCGCCGGCCTCAATCCGCACGAACTCAAGTTGCGCGAGATCGAGGCGTCGGTTCGAGACGGCGCGTCCGAGATCGATATCGTCGTCACGCGCGAGCATGTGCTGATGGGCAACTGGCAAGCACTCTACGACGAGATGCGCGATTTCCGCGCGGCATGCGGCGATGCGCACGTGAAGGCGATTCTCGCCACCGGCGATATCCGCACGCTGTCGAATGTCGCGAAGGCATCGATGATCTGCATGATGGCCGGCGCCGATTTCATCAAGACATCGACGGGCAAGGAAAGCGTCAACGCGACGCTCGACGTGTCGCTCGTGATGGTGCGCATGATCCGCGAATATCTCGCGCGCACGGGCGTCATGGTGGGCTTCAAGCCCGCGGGCGGCGTGTCCACCGCAAAGTCGGTGCTCGAATATCAGATCCTCATGAAGGAAGAGCTCGGGCGCGAATGGCTCGAAGCGGATCTGTTCCGCATCGGCGCATCGAGCCTGCTCTCGGATATCGAACGCCAGCTCGAACATCATGTGAGCGGACGCTATTCGGCGTTCAACCGCCATCCCGTCGCCTGATTCAACCGACTTCACTACACAGCCTCATGAGCGTTGCCGAATACTTCTCCTCGATGGAATACGGACCCGCACCGGAAGACGATCGCGCCGCGCGCGCATGGCTCGATCAGCATGACGGGCGTTTCGGGCACTTCATCAACGGCGCGTGGCGCGACAGCGGCGACGCCGAGCGTTTCGACTCGCGCGAACCGGCGACGGGTCGCGTGCTCGCGTCGATCGCGCAGGGCAGCAATGCCGATGTCGATGCCGCCGTGCAAGCCGCGCACGATGCGCTCGAAGGCTGGCAAGCCATCGGCGGAGCGGGGCGCGCGCGCCATCTCTATGCGCTTTCGCGCATGGTGCAGCGGCACAGCCGTCTGTTCGCCGTGCTCGAATCGCTCGATAACGGCAAGCCGATTCGCGAGTCGCGCGACATCGATATACCCCTTGTGGCAAGGCATTTTCTGCATCACGCGGGATGGGCGCAGTTGCAGGACAAGGAGTTTCCCGAGTGGACGCCGCTCGGTGTGATCGGCCAGATCGTGCCGTGGAATTTTCCGCTACTGATGCTCGCATGGAAGATCGCGCCGGCGCTCGCGCTTGGCAACACCGTCGTTCTGAAGCCCGCCGAATTCACGTCGCTGACGGCGCTGCTCTTTGCGGAACTCAGCGCTCGCGCGGGCTTGCCCAAGGGCGTGCTCAACGTCGTCACCGGTGACGGACGCACGGGCGCGACGCTCGTCGAACATGAGCGTGTCGCGAAGATCGCGTTCACGGGATCGACCGAAGTGGGACGTCAGATTCGCGCGAGCACGGCCGGCTCGGGCAAGTCGCTCACGCTCGAACTCGGCGGCAAGTCGCCGTTCATCGTGTTCGACGACGCCGATCTCGACAGCGCCGTCGAAGGCGTCGTCGATGCGATCTGGTTCAACCAGGGACAAGTGTGTTGCGCGGGCTCGCGTCTGCTCGTGCAGGAAGGCATCGAAGCGCGCTTCATCGAGAAGCTGAAGCACCGCATGGACACGCTGCGCGTCGGCACGTCGCTCGATAAGGGCATCGACATGAGCGCGGTCGTCGACGATGTGCAACTCGAACGCATTCGCGCGCTCGTCGACAAGGGCGAAAGCGAAGGCTGCGAGATCTATCAATCGACGCGCGCCACGTTGCCCGATGGCGGCGCATTCTTTCCGCCGACGCTCGTCACGAACGTCGCGCCCGCATCGACGCTCGCGCAGGAAGAAATCTTCGGTCCCGTGCTCGTGACGATGAGCTTTCGCACGCCGGAAGAAGCCGTCGCGCTCGCCAACAACACGCGCTACGGCCTCGCCGCGAGCGTGTGGAGCGAGAACATCAGCCGCGCGCTCGACGTCGCGCCGCGCCTGCAATGCGGCGTCGTGTGGATCAACGCGACCAATCTCTTCGATGCGGCCGTCGGCTTCGGCGGATATCGCGAGTCGGGCTTCGGTCGCGAAGGCGGACGCGAGGGCATCTACGAATACCTGAAGCCGCGCGCATGGGCCAAGCTTCCGGTTCGCGGCGAAACGAAACGTCTTCAGGCGCAGCCCGATTCGCTCGTCGATGCGGGCAACGTCAGCGCGCTCGACCGCACGGCGAAGCTCTTCATCGGCGGCAAGCAGGCGCGGCCCGACAGCGGTTACTCGCGGCTCGTGCATTCGCCTGCCGGTGAGATCGTCGGTGAAGTGGGCGAGGGCAGTCGCAAGGACATTCGTAATGCGGTGGCGGCCGCGCGCGGCATGACGAAATGGTCGTCGGCGAGCGCCCACAACCGCGCACAAGTGCTGTATTACCTCGCGGAAAACCTGAACGCACGCGCCGATGAATTCGCGAAGCAACTCGTCGCGCGCGCCGGTTCGAGCGAGCGCGATGCGAAGCGCGAAGTCGAAGCATCGATCGCACGTTTGTTCACCTACGCCGCGTGGGCCGACAAGTACGACGGCGCCGTGCACGCGCCGCCGCTGCATGGCGTCGCGCTCGCGATGCACGAGGCGCTCGGCGTGATCGGCATCGTGTGTCCCGACGAAGCGCCGTTGCTCGGTTTCGTGTCGCTCGTCGCGCCCGCGCTCGCGCTGGGCAATCGCGTGGTCGTCGTGCCGAGCGAGACGTGTCCGCTGATGGCGACGGACTTCTATCAGGTTGTCGAGACATCGGACGTGCCGGGCGGTGCGCTCAACATCGTCACCGGCGATGCGCGCTCGCTGGCGCAGACGCTCGCGCAACACGACGACGTCGATGCGCTCTGGTGCTTCCACGGCGCGTCGCTTTCGGCAATGGTCGAGCGCGAGTCGGTCGGCAACCTGAAGCGCACGTTCGTCGATCAGGGCCGCGTGTTCGACTGGCACGATGCGGCGAGCGAAGGGCTGCCGTTCCTTCGTCAGGCGGTGCAGGTGAAGAATATCTGGGTGCCTTACGGGGATTGATTACAGATTTGATCGAGCGCAGATCTCTATACGAGACGCGCTCACGCATGGAGGAGACGCTGTGCTGAAGAACATCGATCCGCTCTTGAACGCCGATATCCTGTACGCGCTGGCCGCGATGGGCCACGGCGACGAAGTGGTGATCTGCGACGCTCATTTTCCCGCCGATTCCGTCGCGCGCAAAACGGTGCTGGGCCGCGTCCTGCGCATGGACGGCGCGAGCGCGCCGCGTGCGGTGCGCGCAGTGTTGTCGGTGTTGCCGCTCGATACGTTCGTCGACGATCCCGCGGGTCGCATGGAGATAGTTGGCGATGCAACTACTTTGCCCGCCGTGCAGCGCGAGGCTCAACGCGAAGTGGACGATGCGGAAAGCCGTTCCTTGCCGTTCGCGCCGGTCGAGCGTTTCGCGTTCTATGAGCGCGCGAAGCAAGCCTATTGCGTGATCGCCACTGGCGAAGCACGCGGCTACGGTTGCTTCATCTTCAAGAAGGGCGTGCAACTCGCACCGGACGCGCCCGAGGTTGCGCACGGAGGCACGCGATGAAAAGCGTCGTCATACTCGGCATCTACGTGACGGACCTGGCATTTCGCGCGCAACGCATGCCGCTGCTCGGCGAAACGGTCGCGGGCTCCGCGTTCAAGATGGGGCCGGGCGGCAAGGGCTCGAATCAGGCCGTGGCCGCCGCACGCGCGGGCGCGGACGTGATCTTCTGCACGCGCATCGGCGCGGACGCGTTCGGTGACATCGCGCTGGCCACGTGGAGCGCCGAAGGCATCACATCGCGCGCGACGGTGATGAACGATGTCGCAACGGGCGCGGCGCATATCTACGTCGACGAGAACACGGGCGGCAACGCGATCATCGTGGCGGCGGGCGCGGCGGGCGCGCTCGCACCCGAAGACGTCGATGCGATCGAAGAAGACATCGCGCGCGCGGGCGTCTTCGTCACGCAACTCGAACAACCGATTCCGGCCGCGCGCCGTGGCCTCGAACTTGCGCGCAAGCATGGCGTGACGACCGTCTTCAATCCGGCGCCCGCAATGCCGCTCACCGACGATATCTATCCGCTGTGCGACTACATCACGCCGAACGAAACGGAAGCGACCGCGCTGACGGGCGTGGCTATCGCCAATATCGATGATGCGCGCCGCGCCGCGGATGTGCTGTTGACAAAGGGCGCGCGCGCCGTGATCGTCACGCTGGGCGAGGCGGGTGCGCTCCTGCATACGCCGAACGAATCGACGCTCGTGCCTGCGTTCGATTGCGGCCGCGTCGTCGAGACGGCGGGCGCGGGCGATGGCTTCACCGGCGGCTTCGCGGCCGCGCTCGCACGCGGCGAAAGCCCGGTCGATGCGGTGCGTTTCGGCTGCGCGCTCGCGAGCATTTCGGTGACGCGTCCGGGCACCGCGCCGTCAATGCCGCGGCTCGATGAAATCAACGCGTTGCTAGCGGAAAGGAGCGTCACGCAATGAAAGCGTCGAAGTGGCTCGCCGATCGCCAGTTCAACTTCTTGATCGGCGTGAACGTGCTCGTCGTGATCGTCGCCACGTGGATGTCGCACGGACAGTTTCTCGACATCGACAATCTTCAGTCGATGGGCGGCCAGTTGCCCGAGCTCGGCCTGCTCGCGCTCGGCATCATGTTGTCGATGGTGTCGGGCAATGGCGGCATCGACTTGTCGGGCGTCGGGCTGGCGAACCTCTCCGGCATGGTCGCCGCGATGCTTCTGCCGCACATGGTATCCGCCGACGATTCACCCGCGCTCTATACGGCAGTGTTCGTTTGCATCGTCGTGGTGATGGGCGCGATAGGCGGCTTGCTGAACGGCGTCGTCATCGCGAAGCTGAGGCTCACGCCGATTCTCTGCACGCTCGGCACGCAGTTGTTGTTCACTGGCATAGCGGTCGTGTTGAGCAACGGCGCATCGGTGCGCGTGGAATACGTCGATCCGCTGTCGAATATCGGCAACGGCACCTTCCTGCAAGTGCCCATTTCACTTTGGATCTTCGTCGCCGCGGTCCTGCTGCTCGGCTGGATACTTAAGCGCACGCCGTTCGGCCTGCGTCTCTATCTGATGGGCACGAACCCGAAAGCCGCGTTCTATGCGGGCATTCCGCGCGCGCGCATGCTGATTCTCACGTATGGCATGTGCGGCGTGCTCGCATCGCTCGCGGGTCTCATCAGCGCGACGCATACGTCCAGCGCGAAGTGGGACTACGGCAATTCGTATCTGCTGATCGCGATCCTGATCGCGGTGATGGGCGGTGTGAATCCGGCGGGCGGTTATGGGCGCATCGTCTGCGTGTTTCTCGCCGCGACGGTGTTGCAGTTCCTGTCGAGCCTCTTCAATCTGCTCGGCGTATCGCAGTTCTTCGGCGATTGCGCTTGGGGCTTTCTGCTGCTCGCATCGCTCGCATTCGCGGGCGGAGAGCGCGTTCGGGCGATTTTCGGCATCGGCGGGGCCGCGCCCAAGAGCAATGTTCCACGGCCGCCCGCATCGACCGGACGATAGTGTTGCGTGTGATTTGTTAAAGAGACCAATCGATACATAAAGGAATAAAGGAGACAGCGCAATGAAACTCAACAGACTCGCCACCGCACTCACCGCGATTGCACTCGCAGCGGGCGCGATTGCAGCGGCGCAGGCCGCGACGAATGAAACCATCGTGACGGTCGTGAAGGTGACTGGCATCAACTGGTTCAATCGCATGGACGAAGGCGTGAAGGAGTTCGGCAAGGAGAACCCGAACATCAACGCGTATCAGACGGGTCCGGGCCGCGCCGACGCCGCGCAGCAACTGAAGATCATCGAAGATCTGATCGCGAAGAAGGTCACGGCGATCGCCGTCGTGCCCTACGATCCGCCGACGCTCGAACCAGCGCTCAAGAAAGCGATGGATCGCGGCATCAAGGTCGTCACGCATGAAGCGGACAACGCGAAGAACACGATGGTCGACATCGAAGCCTTCGACAACACCGCGTACGGCGCGGGCCTGAACGAGCGTCTCTCGAAGTGCATGGGACAGCAGGGCAAGTGGGCAGTGCTGGTCGGCTCGCTCGGCTCGCGCTCGCAGGTTCAATGGGCCGATGGCGGCATCGGCAATGCGAAGGCCAAGTATCCGAAGATGGATCTCGTCGAACCGAAGCTCGAAACGAATAACGACGGCGAGCGCGCGTATCAGGTCGCGAAGGAAGTGCTGCGCAAGCACCCGGATCTCACGGGCTTCCAGGGCTCGTCGTCGCTGGATGTGATCGGCATCGGTCGCGCGGTCGAGGAAGCGGGCAAGGTCGGCAAGATCTGCGTGTACGGCACGGGCCTGCCGACGGAAGCGGCCAAGTT
Source organism: Caballeronia glebae (assembly GCF_001545035.1). GTDB lineage: Bacteria > Pseudomonadota > Gammaproteobacteria > Burkholderiales > Burkholderiaceae > Caballeronia > Caballeronia glebae. The sequence continues at coordinate 79,189 of NZ_FCOJ02000015.1, read as the reverse complement.
CCTCGAAAGCGGCGCGATCAACGGCATCGCGTTCTGGGACCCGAAGCTCGCCGGTCTCGCGATGAACAAGGTCGCGCAGATGCTCGTCGACGGCAAGCAAGTGCAGAACGGCGCGGACCTCGGCATCGTTGGATACAACAAGGTCACGGTGACGAAGGGCCCGGGCAAGGGCGTGATCGTGCGCGGCACCGGCTGGGTCGATGTCGACAAGACGAACTACAAGCAATACAACTTCTGATGTGATGCGCGCGGCGCGCTTCTTCCCGATGCGCGCCGCATGCCCCGGACTGACATGACCACTACGACACCGCTCCTCGAAGTCGTCGATATTCATAAGCGCTTTACCGGCGTGTATGCGCTGCGCGGCGTGAGCCTCGCGTTCGAACGCGGCCAGATTTATCACTTGCTCGGCGAGAATGGTTGCGGCAAGAGCACGCTCATCAAGATCATCTCCGGCGCGCAACCGCCCGATGAAGGCGAGCTCGTGATCGAGGGCGCGCGCCATAAAAAGTTATCGCCGCTCGAATCGCTCTCGGCGGGCATCGAGACCGTTTATCAGGACTTGTCGCTGCTGCCGAACATGAGCGTCGCGGAGAATGTCGCGCTGACGGCGGAGCTTGCGGAACACGCGGGCAGACTCGCGCGCACGTTCGATCGCCGTGCGCTCGCGCGAACGGCGGCGCGCGCGCTCGAAGCTGTCGGCTTGCCGGGCGACGCCGATTTCCAGAAGACGCTCATCGAACAATTGCCGCTCGCGACGCGTCAGCTCGTCGCGATTGCGCGCGCCATTGCCAGCGAAGCGAAGTTCGTCATCATGGACGAGCCGACGACCTCGCTCACGCAAAAAGAAGTCGATAACCTCATCGCCGTGCTCGCACGTTTGCGCGCGGACGGCGTCGCCGTGCTGTTCGTGAGTCACAAGCTCGATGAATGTTATGCGATCGGCGGCGAAGTTATCGTGCTGCGCGACGGCCAGAAGATGGCGCAAGGTCCGATCGAGAACTATACGAAGGCGCAGATCAGCGAGCTCATGACGGGCAAGCATCTGTCCACCGAACGCTATCGTGCCGAAGGTGAGGAAGCCGCGTCGCAGATCGTGCTCGACGTGCAAGGTCTCGGCCGTAAAGGTCAGTTCGCCGATGTGTCGTTCAAGCTGCACAAGGGAGAGATTCTCGGCGTGACGGGGCTGCTCGATTCGGGACGCAACGAACTCGCGCGTGCGCTCGCGGGCGTCGCGCCCGCCGACATGGGCACGGTGACGCTCGATGGCATGCGCGTGCGTCTGCAATCGCCCGCCGACGCGAAGGCACAACGTATCGGCTATGTGCCGGAAGATCGGCTAAACGAAGGCCTGTTCCTCGACAAGCCGATTCGCGACAACGTCGTCACCGCGATGATCGCGAGCCTGCGCGACCGCTTCGGGCAGATCGACCGCAAGCGCGCGCAAGAGCTTGCGGAACGCACCGTGAAGGACCTGCAGATCGCGACACCGGATGTCGATAAGCCGGTGCAGTCGCTTTCAGGCGGCAATCAGCAACGCGTTTTGATCGGCCGCTGGCTCGCGATCGATCCGCGCGTGCTCATTCTTCATGGTCCGACGGTCGGCGTCGATGTGGGATCGAAGGACATCATTTATCGCATCATGCAGCGGCTGTCGAAGGAGGGCATCGGCATCATTCTGATCAGCGACGACCTGCCCGAGTTGCTGCAGAACTGCGACCGTATTCTGATGATGAAGAAAGGGCGCGTCGCGAATGAATATCGCGCGGACCGCTTGACCGAGGCCGATCTTTATCACGCGCTACTTTCAGAGGCAGCATGAGCATGAGCGAATCCATCCGCCGCACGGGAAACGAGACGATGCCGCAACAAGCGGCACAGGTCGCGCCGCGCGTGCGCAAGGGCAACTTTTATGCGCGACTGATGCGCAATCCGGAGTGGTTCACGGCCGCGCTGATCGTGGTGACGTGTCTGGTCGTGGGCGGCATCAATCCGCGCTTCTTCCAGTTCGCCACGCTGTTCGACTTGCTGCATTCCGCGACGACAGTCTCGCTCTTCGCGCTCGGCACGCTGGTCGTGCTGGCCTCGGGCGGCATCGACGTGTCGTTCACGGCCATCGCCGCGTTGACGATGTATTCGATCACCAAGGCCGTCTTCGCGTGGTGGCCCGAGTGCCCGTTCGCGCTGATTCTGCTCGCGGGCGCGATCGGCGGCGTGATTTTCGGCGTGATCAACGGGATGCTTGTGCATCGGCTGAAGGCTCCTTCGCTGATCGTCACTATCGGCACGCAATATCTGTATCGCGGATTGTTGCTGACTTTCGTCGGCACGCAGTTCTTCATGAACATTCCGCACAGCATGGATACGTTCGGGCGCCTGCCGCTGTTCTTCTATCACACGTCGGACGGCTTGCGCGCCGTGCTGCCCGTGTCCGTGCTCGCGCTCGTGATCGCGGCTGTCGTTACGTGGTGGCTGCTCAATCGCACGATGATGGGCCGCGGCGTCTTTGCGATGGGCGGCTCGCTCGCGATCGCCGAACGTCTCGGCTATAACCTGCGCGCGATTCATCTGTTCGTGTTCGGCTATACCGGTTTGCTGGCTGGCGTCGCGGGCATTCTGCATGTGTCGACGAACCGGCTCGCGAATCCATTCGATCTCGTCGGCACGGAACTCGACGTGATCGCAGCGGTGATTCTCGGCGGCGCGCGTATCACCGGCGGCACGGGAACGGTGGCGGGCACGCTGTTGGGCGTCGTGCTGGTGACGCTCATCAATAGCGTGCTGATTCTCATCGGCGTGCCGAGCACCTGGCAGAAAGTGATCATCGGCGCGTTCATTCTCGTGGCGGGGACGCTGTTCGCGCTCGGGCGCAGGCAGTAACGCCTTCTAAAAAGCGGAATGAAAAAGGCTCGTTCAAATCCTGAACGAGCCTTTCTGGTTTTTATCGGAATGATTCAGACGCGTTTTTGAAGCGCCTGTCCTTCCTCGGTGATCACGGAATCGAACTCGGAAAGCTGCGAGAACCGCACGGCCTTGACCTTGCCGAACTTGCTCGCATCGACTACGAGATGCCGCTCCACCGAACTCGCCATGGCCGCCTGCTTGATGGCAACTTCATGAAAGTTCCAGCACGTGACACCGCGCGCTTCATCGACGCCGCCCGCCGACATGAACGCCTTGTTGATGCCCATGCGCCGCAAGGTCTCGACGCTCTCGTCGCTGGCGAACGATTCGGACGACGGCACATACACGCCGCCGAGGAGGATCATCCGCACGTTCGGTTTGCGCCGCAAAATCTCCGCGACATTGAGCGAGTAGCACACGACGGTGAGATGCATCTCCGTGGGAATCTGACGCGCGAGCGTCGTCAGGGTCGTGCCGCAATCGATGAAGATGGTTTCGCTGTCCGCGAGCAAACGCGCCGCGTGAGTCGATGCGACGGCCTTCGCCTGCGCGAAATGGTCTTTCTCTTCCTCAATGGTGTAGCCCGCGTTGGGCACATCGGCGGCGCTGACGATATAGCCGCCGAGATAAGTGAACTGGCCGGGATGCGCGGCGATATCGCGGCGCACCGTCATTTCCGATACGCCGAGCAGCGCGGCCGCATCGCGCAGACGCATTACGTTCTGTTTTACGAGCGCGCCGGAAAGGGCGCGCAGGCGGTCGGTCTTGGCCATCGGAGCGGCGCGAGGAGTGATGTTAGATTTTGTTCGCGGGATGAGAGAATTATAACAATGCAAGCCGCATTTTTAGCGGCTTGCGCAAGGTGTCGCGGGTAAATCCCGAGAGATCAGGACTTGCGGGTGTAGCGCAGCCAGACGACGTCGTGTTCCAGTTTTTCGACCGATTCGAGCTTGAGATAGGCAGGCTTTCGCCACGCATCCATTGCAATTTCGAACGACGACGTATGCGCTTCGCGTCCGTCGACGAGCGGAATGATTAGCACGCTGACTTCGTCGGCAAGCTGCGTGTTGACGAACGCGCCCGACACATGGCCGCCGCCTTCGACAATCAGCTTTCCGATTTTCAACTCGCGTTCGAGCGTATCGACGACGCGTTTCAGTTCGATATCGTCCTTGCCGCCGAACACATACGATGCATCGATCGATTGCAGATACGCGAGGTAATCGTCCTCGACGCTCTCGGCCAGCACTTCGACGATATGCGAGTCCAGCGCCGTATTGCTCTTCCACGCAACGCGCCCTTTCGGATCGATGGAAATCGCGTACTGGCTCGCGTCGCGTTTCGCGAAATGATCGGTGCGCGCAATGGGTCCCTTTGCCAGTCCGCGCGGATAGTCGCGGTCTTTGCCGTGCGAGATTTCCTGCATCGTGACGCGGCCGCACACCCAAGCGTCCGCCTTGAAGCGCGCGGCGGTGTCTTCGTAGGTGGGCGACGCGAAATCGAGATTCCAGTTGTCAGTGAGACTGCGGCCATCGATCGACGACATCATGTGACAGACGATATGCATATTTTTCTCCGGACGGGAAGGGGCTTCGATGCACCGGGCGATGCAAGCGCCGTGCCGCCTGCGAAGATCGCCCAAACGCGAGAAGATAGCGGGCTGTTCCGCTTTTTTTCGAAATGCCCATCCCCATGTCAGATATCGCAACTTCTCTTCCGCGCCGCGCGGACATCAACCCGAAGCCGCTCGGCATCGCCGCGCTGCTCATCGTGCTCGGCGCGGTGTATCTCGGGCAAGCCGTCGGCGCGCGGCAGGCCGCGCTGTACGTGGTCGGCGCGCTGCTCGGCGTCTCGCTTTATCACGCGGCGTTCGGTTTTACTTCGGCGTGGCGCGTGTTCATCGCCGATGGCCGCGGCGCCGGACTGCGCGCGCAAATGCTGATGCTCGCGGTGGGCGTCGCGCTGTTCTTTCCTGCACTCGCCGCAGGGTCGCTCTTCGGCATGCCCGTGACCGGGCTCGTGTCGCCGGCAGGAACGTCCGTTGTGGTAGGCGCGTTCATCTTTGGTATCGGCATGCAACTGGGCGGCGGCTGCGCGTCGGGCACGCTGTTCGCGGTCGGCGGCGGCAACACGCGCATGATCGTGACGCTCGCCGCGTTCATCGCGGGTTCCGTCATCGCGACCGCGCACATGCCGTTCTGGACCGCGCTGCCGCAACTGCAACCGGTATCGCTCGTGAAGACGCTCGGCGCCGGGCCCGCGCTCGCCGTCAACTGGTTCGCGTTCGCGCTGATCGCGGCGGTGACGGTCGTCATCGAAAAACGGCGTCATGGAAAGCTCGTCGCCGCGCACGTGCAACCGGCGCACACGTCGCCTTGGCTGCATGGGCCGTGGCCGCTCGTGGCGGGCGGCATCGCGCTCGCCGTACTCAACTTCGCGACGCTTGCGCTGTCGGGGCGTCCGTGGGGCATCACGTCCGCGTTTGCGTTGTGGGGCGCGAAAGCGGCGGCGGTCCTCGGCGTCGATACGGCGAGCTGGCCGTACTGGATGAGCAAGGCCAACGCGGCCGCGCTCGCCGCGCCGATTTCTCAAGATGTCACCTCCGTGATGGATATCGGCATCGTGCTCGGTGCGATGCTCGCCGCCGCACTCGCGGGCCGTTATGCGCCTGTGTGGCGCGTGCCGATGCGCTCGCTGATCGCGGCCATCGTCGGCGGCCTGATGCTCGGCTACGGTGCGCGGCTCGCGTATGGCTGCAACATCGGCGCTTATTTCAGCGGCATCGTGTCGGGCAGCCTGCACGGATGGCTGTGGCTCGTCGCGGCGTTCTTCGGCAATGTAGTCGGCACGCGACTGCGTCCGTTCTTCGGGCTCGAAGTCGAGCGTGTGCGGCCGGCGTCTTGCTAAGACTTACATCGCGCGTTCCGTTTTTTTGTGGAATCGAGCGCGAGCCGCAGACATTTTTTTCGATCGCTCTCTGCGTTTGTGTGCAGAAACTCTCCTGCGTGACGATCTCGCGAACAGAGACCGCGGGCCGCGCGCTGTGCGAAAATCGTCGGCATGAAAAAGACTACTTTGCTCATCGTTCCGGCCCTGCTGATCGCGCTCAGCCCGCTCGCGCAGGCGAGCGTCGAATCGGGCGCGCATCAGTTCAAGGAAGACGTGAAATCGGCCGGACGTCAGACCGGACACGCGGCGCGCGACGCGGCGCATGCTGTCGGCGACGGCGCGAAATCGGCCGGACACGCCATCGCCGATACTTCGAAGCGCGGCTATCACGCCACCAAAAAATGGGTGACGGGCGAAGAATAAACGTCGTCCGCTCGTTTCACATTTTTCCTTTGCCGATGCGCCCGAAAGCGCATCGCGTTTCAACGCTGGTCGCGTGATGATCACGAATCCCGGCGACAGCCGCGCGCGCCGTGTTGCCTGAGCGCGAACGGGAAAGCGTATGACGTATCTCCTGGGCATAGCTTTCTGCGTAATCGCATTCGGCTGCATGGCCGCCTCGATGGAGCGCCATCAGATGTACCTGTTCGCTCGCGCGCTTCGCGACGGGCAATCGCGCGGCTTTCGCGTCGCGGGGTGGTGCGGCCTCGCGCTTGCGCTGCGCTTCATCGTCGGCGACGAAGAATGGGCGCTCGGGCTCGTCGACTTTAGCGGCAGCACGAGTCTTGCGGCAGTGCTCGTGTACGGCTGTCTTATAGCTTACGAACGGTTTTCCGCGCCTTGACATGCCGGCGATTTATTCCTGGCATCAAGCGATGCTCGTCGGATAGATACATCATTCCCGGCTTTCGAGGAGACACTCGATGAAAGATGAAGATTCGCTCAGCACGATGCGCCGTCGTGTGCTCGCCTCGATCGGCGCGGGATTGCTCGCTACCCTCGGCTTCGAAAGCGCCGTGCATGCCGCATCGGGCGAGGCGTCGCTTCTCGAAACCGTCGCCACGTTCGACGACGACTTTCGTCTCGTCGGCATAGGCGTTTCGCGCGAAGGGCGCGTGTTCGCGACCGCGCCGTCATCTGTCAAGCGCTCGCGTTACAGCATGGTCGAAGTCGATACGAAGACGGGCGCGCTCACGCCATTTCCGGACGAAAGCTGGAACGTGTTCAAGCCCGATGAAGACGGCGCGAAGCAATGGATCTCGTTGCAAGCGCTGTGGGTCGATGAACACGATCATCTGTGGGCGCTGGATTCATCCTTGCCATCGGTCGATCAGATGCGTCAGCCGCCGAAGCTCGTCGAGTTCGATCTCGCGACGCGCAAGATCGTGCGTCAGTTCGACTACGGCAAGCTCGTCACGCAGAAAGACTCGCTCAACGACATACGCGTGGATCACAGGCACGGCTATGCGTTCATCAGCAATGCGGCCAATCAGGGCGGCGTGGTCGCGACGAACCTGAAGAGCGGCGAATCGCGCCTGTTGCTCGCGGGCGATCGATCCAGCGTGTCCGATCCGCAGCAGCATCTGATGTTCGGCGATCGGATCGCGCGCAAGCTCGATGGCGGCGTGCTCGTGCTGCAAACCGATGGCATCGCTTTATCGCCGGATCGTGCGTGGCTCTACTATCGGCCGCTGACCGATCATCATTACTGGCGCGTTCCGACGGATGCGCTCGTCGATGCATCGCTGTCGGCCGAAGAACTCGCGAAGCGCGTGCAATTTCTCGGCGACGGCGCATTGACGGGCGGCCTCATCATGAGTCCGGCCGGCGTGCTGTATGGCGGCGATCTGGAGAACCGCACGGTGGTCGCGTTCAATGTTATCGAGCATGACGACAAGCCAACGCTCAGGCAAGGCACGTTCGTCGGCAAGCATCGGGCGCTGTCATGGGCCGATGGCTTCGCCATATCGAACGGCTATCTCTACATCGCGGATTCGCATCTCCACGAGACCAACTTTTCGAACGGCTATCCGCGCGAGGGCAAGTTCGCGATCTTTCGCGCGCGCTTGCCGAAGCAGCCGTCGCACGGCCTCGCGGGATAGCGTTCGTCGGGCGACATCACCATCCGTGAAAGCGCGGCCATACGACGGTGCTGCCGTCGCTCGCCAGCGCGTGATACTCGGGATATTGCGCGCCGGTTGCGCATGCGTGATTCGGCAAGATGCGCAGCTTCATGCCGATGGGAAAGCGCGTCGCGAGATCATCGCGGCTTTCGACGGCGAGAATGCCGTGCTCCTGATTCGCGCCGACGAGCGCGCAGCCTTCGAGAGGCGTGCCGTCGAGCGCGCATGCGAGCCCATAGCCGTAATCGTGCGTCTGCTTCGACGTGCCACGGTCGCGACTCATCGCCATCCATCCCGCATCGACGATGACCCAACCCTTGTCAGGCTGATGACCGATGACGCTCGTGAGCACGCTCAACGCGACATCGTTCGAAGCGCAGACACCGACGTTCGCCATCACGAGATCGAAGAACACGTAGACGCCTGCGCGCACTTCGGTCACGCCTTCGAGATGTTTCGCGGCCAGCGCGGTCGGCGTCGAACCGACGCTCACCGTTGCACATGCGATGCCCGCCGCGCGAAGACGTTCGGCTGCGCGCACGCATCCTGCGCGCTCCTGTTCCGCGAGTGCGGCGAGCGCTTCGGGATCGTTCAGTTCGTAGCTTGAGCCCGCGTGCGTCATCACGCCGCCGACTTCGACGCCGCCTTCCTGGAGCACACGGCCGATCGCGACGAGCGCGTCGTCGTCGGGCGCGAGGCCTGAGCGATGACCATCCGTATCGATTTCGAGCCACACTTCGAACGTATCGTTCGCGTGCTTGCAATACTCGACGATCGCCGATGCCGCCACCGTGTTGTCCGCGATGATCTTCAGATCGCAGCCCTTCTGTTTGAGGGCCATCGCGCGCGGCAACTTCGCGGGCACGATGCCCACCGCGTAGAGAATGTCCTCGATGCCCGCAGCGAAGAACGCTTCGGCTTCCTTGAGCGTCGATACGGTGATGCCTTGCGCGCCCGCCGCAATCTGCGCCCGCGCGACATCGGCGCATTTCGAAGTCTTCACATGCGGACGGAACTTCACGCCGAGCGCGTTCATGCGCGTCTGCATCCTGTCGATGTTGTGCTGCATCTTCGCGATATCGATGATCGCGGCGGGCGTGTCGAGTCGTTCGAGATTCATGATTCCCTTATCAAGCGATGATCAGGCGATCGGTCCTTCCGGCAGCTTGCGTTGCCACGCAACGGCGATTGCGCTACCCACGATCAACGCGATGCCCGCGAGCGAAAGCGGCGCAATGACTTCGCCCCACGCGACATAGGCAAACAACGCCGCCCACACGATGCTCGTGTAGTTGAAGGGCGCGAGCGTGCCGGCGTCGGCGCGTCGAAACGCGACCGTCATCAGGATTTGCCCGGCAGTCGCCAATGCGCCGAGAAGCGCCATCAAGACGAGCGCATCGAGCGCGGGCGTCTTCCAGCTGAACGCAAGCGTGCCCGAAGTGACGACCGTTCCCACGATCGTGAAAAAGAGGACTGTGGTGCGCGAGTCGTCGGTTGCGCGGATGCGTTTGATCTGGATGATCGAAAGTGCGCCGCACAACGCGCTGAGCAGCAGCAACACCGGCCCGAGCCAGTTCGACTCGCCACCACCCGGACGCACGACGAGCAGCACGCCGGCGAAGCCGATCAGTGCGGCCACGGCCGAGCGCGCGGTGAGACGTTCCTTCAGGATGAACGGCGCGAGCACGACGACGAGCAGCGTCTCCGAATAGGCAATCGCCACCGCTTCGCCGAGCGGCATATAGGGCAAGCCCGCGAAGAAGAAGCCGGACGCGCCGAGCAGCGTGAGCGCGCGCCAGGTCTGTCCCTTGAAGTCGAGACGCTTCAGGCGATCGATCAGCGAACGCCGGCCGACAGCGCACGCGGCAACGGCTGGAACCAGGCCGAATAACATGCGGAAGAACGTGAGCTCGTTGGCGGGATAGTGCAGCGCAACGGCTTTCGCGAGCGTATCGACGATCGCGAAGCACAACATCGAAGCAAGGATGAAGCCAATGCTCGCAAGCGGCAGATGGCTCGTGCGCGTGAGGGCGGTGGAAGGCATGACGTTCGATGACATGACGGAGCCTCGAATCATCGCATAGCTGCGGCCACGACACAGGCCCGGACCTCTTTCACCCCGTTTCTCTAGGGGAAAGCCATTATTTTTGATCAGGTTGACTCGCCGAAAAGTCCTGCTAGGATACGGTCAATAACTTCATCAGCATACTGATCAGTTTTGAAGGAGCGACAGATGGCACTCAAGCTCGCGGCGAAGCTCGCCGATCTCGTGGAAGACGAACCGCTCGGCGTGATCATCGGTGAAGAGCGCATCGCGCTTTATCTGCTCGATGGAGAAGTGCATGCCACGCACAACGTTTGCACGCATCAGTTCGCGCTCTTGAGCGACGGCTATATGGAAGATGGCTGCATCGAATGTCCGCTGCATCAGGGGCGTTTCGATATCCGCACGGGAGCCGCGCTGTGCGCGCCGGTCACGCAACCGATTCGCGTGTACGGCGTGCAGGTGGAAGGCGGCGAGATCTACGTCGATCTTTGATACGCGCGCAAATCATGACTCGGACAACATTGATCATCGGCGCGGGACAGGCTGGCGCGCGCGCGGCAGAAGCGCTGCGCACGCATGGTTACGAAGGGCGCATCGTGCTCGTCGGCGATGAACGCCATGCTCCGTATGAAAGGCCGCCGCTGTCGAAGGATGTGCTCACAGCCAAGGAAGACGACGATTGCTTCCGTGGCTGGGTGCATTCCATCGAGCTATATGGCGAAGCGTGCATCGAATGGCTCAACGACCGTGTGCTGCGGCTCGATACGCAATCGCACGTCGCGACGCTCGAACGTGGCGACGAACTTCGCTACGACCATTGTCTCCTGACGACCGGCGGCCGCGCGCGCCAGTTGCCGGGCGCGCCCGAGGGTCCGCATACGTTTTATCTGCGCACGCTCGACGATGCGATGCGTCTGCGTGCGCGGCTCGCAACGGCGCAATCGGTTGCGGTGATCGGCGGCGGCTTTCTAGGATTGGAATTCGCGGCGAGCGCAAGAACGCGCGGCCTCGACGTGAGCGTGTTCGAAACGGCATCGCGCTTATTGAGCCGCGCGCTGCCGCCGATATTCGCGGAACGTCTGCGCACGAAGCACGAAACACATGGCATGCGCTTCGTATTCGACGCGACGAATCTGCAAGCAACGGAACGCGCGACTGGCGTGCAGGTCGGTGCCGAGCAGTTCGACCTGTGCGTGATCGCTATCGGACAGGAACCGAACGACGAAGTCGCCAAGGCCGCGGGTATCGCGACGAACAATGGCATCGTCGTCGATCGACATTGCCGCACATCCGCGCACGATGTCTTTGCGGCGGGCGATTGCGCGAACTTCCCGTATGGCGCCAACGATCGCGCAACGCGTCTCGAATCGTGGCAGAACGCGCAGGAACAGGCGATCGTCGCGGCGCGCAACATTGTCGGCGATGCGATCGCGTATGCGCCGACGCCGTGGTTCTGGACCGATCAATACGACTGGAATATCCAGATGCTCGGCATGCCCGATGGCGCGGTCGATGAATGGATAGAACGCGCGGGCGTGGACGGCAAGACCGTGCTCATGGGACTGCGCGAGGGCGTCATCGTCCATGTGCTCGCGATCAATCAAGGCGGCGAACTGCGCGCCTTGAGACGGCTCGTCGAAGAAGCCGTGCCGGTCGACGCCGCCATGCTCGCCGACCCCACGATCAAGCTGCGCCAGCTCGACAAGCTGGTTCGCTCAACACACTCGGGAGTTCAAGGTGTACTCGACTGAAACCATCATCGGCATTCATACGCCTTTATCGAAAAACCCGCCTATCGAAGGGCTCGCGTGGCCCGAAGAAGGACTGCAATGCATTCCGGACTGGGTGTACACGAGCGAAGCCGTTTATACGCGCGAAGTCGAACGCATCTTTCATGGCCGCACCTGGAACTTCGTCGCGCTCGAAGCGGAAGTGCCGAATGCCGGCGATTACAAGCGCTCTTATGTGGGACCGACGCCGGTCGTCGTCTCGCGCGCGGAAGATGGCTCGATCAACGTGTTCGAGAATCGCTGCGCGCATCGCGGCGCGGAATTTTGTCGCCACAGCCGCGGCAATAACAAGGAGTTCGTGTGCCCGTATCACCAATGGTCGTATGACCTGAAGGGCAATCTACAAGGCGTGCCGTTCCGGCGTGGTGTGAACAAGCTGGGCGGCATGCCGAAGGACTTCCGCAACGAAGCACACGGCCTGCGCAAGCTCGCGGTCGCGACGCGCAACGGCGTCGTGTTCGCATCCTTTGCGCACGACATGGAATCGCTCGAAGACTATCTCACGCCCGAGATTCTCAAGGACTTCGACGCCGTGTTCAACGGCAAGCGCCTGCGCGTGCTGGGCTTCTACAAGAACGAACTGCCGTGCAACTGGAAGATGTATCACGAGAATCTGAAGGACCCGTATCACGCGACGCTGCTGCATTCGTTCCTCGTCGTGTTCGGCCTGCTTGTGGCGGGCAATCGCTCGGCGATGGTCGCGGATAGCAAGTACGGCATCCACGGCACGATGGCTTCGGCGAAAAGCGACTCGCTTTATGCCACCATCGACGAAGACAAGAAGAAGGAGATGCGTTCCTTCCACGACGGCATGACGTTGAGCGACGAACGCCTTCTCGACTTCGTCAAGGAGTTCGACTCCGAATGGTCGGTGACGATGCAGACCATCTGGCCCAATCTTATCGTGCAGCGCGAGATGAATACGCTCGGCGTTCGTCATATCGTGCCGAATGGACCGCACAGCATGATCATGCTATGGACCATGTTCGGCTACGAAGACGACACGGAGGACATGGTGCGTCACCGTTTGCGTCAGGGCAATCTGATGGGACCATCGGGCTTTCTCGGACTCGAAGATAACGAAGCGATGAAGTTCGTCCAGGAGGGCGTGCGCCGCTCGGTGAGCGACCGCAGCATTATCAAGCTGGACGGCGACAAGATCGGCACGGCTGACAACCTGATCTCCGAGGCTGCCATTCGCGCCATGTACAAACATTATCGTGAAGTGATGGAGTTCTAGATGTTGCCAGGATTCGAAAAACATAACATCGCGCACGACAAGGCGCTCATCGCGCGCGCCGCGGTCGAGGACTTTCATGCCGAGTATTGTGCGGCGCTGGATGGCGGCGACATCGAGCGCTGGCCGGAATTCTTCACCGAGAACTGTCTTTATCGCGTGACCGAATACGAGAACGTCGCGAACGGCTTTCCGGTCGGGCTCGTGTATGCGGAAGGGCGCGACATGCTGCGCGACCGGGCCGTGGCTATCGCACGCACGCAGATGTTCGCGCCGCGCCAGATGCTGCACTTCGTTTCCAATGTGCGCATTCTGAACGCGACCGACGAGGAAATCGTCGCGCAGAGCAACTACATGCTGCTGCAAACGCTCGTGGAAGGCGCGACGACGATGCATCAGGCGGGCAGGCTTTTTGACCGCTTCGCGCGCAATGGTAACGTTCTTCTGCTGAAGGAAAGACAGGCGGTCTACGACACCGCGATGATCGCGAACGATCTTGCTTACCCTGTCTGAACATCGTTGGGAGAGAGCGCATGAGTGATATCGAACACATGGAAGCGCCAGCCGAAAGCGGTGGCGTCGGCGTGCGCGTGCGGCGTCGCGAAGACGAGCGGCATCTGCACGGCAAGGGCAAGTTCGTCGCCGACTATACGTTTCCCGATTTGCAGGAAGTGGCGTTCTTGCGCAGTCCCGTCGCGCATGCGCGTATCGCGCGCATCGGCAAGCCGGCGAGTCATGGGGCACAGGTCGTCGTGCGCGACGATATGCAAAGCGCCACCGATATCGTCGCCGATTCGAGCCTGCCCAGTTATAAATCTTCGTCGCATCCGCCGCTCGCATCGGGCAAGGTGCGTTTCGTCGGCGAGCCGGTTGCCATGTGCTTCGCGAAAACGCGCGCACTAGCTGAAGATATCGCTGAAGAAATCGAACTCGATCTAGACGAGTTGCCGGCGTTCGCGAATGCTTTTACCGCTCGCGAGCGCACCGACGTGCGCGTACACGATCACTGGACCGACAATCTTTTTCTCGACCTCAAGGCCGACGTCAACTTCGACGAGCGCTCGAAGGACGCGCCCGTCGTCGTGAAGCAGAAGGTCGATCTCGCACGTCAATGCATGGTGCCGATGGAAGGCAAGGCCGTGCTCGCGTATTGGGACCACACGCATTCACAACTCGTCGTCATCACGTCGACGCAAGTACCGCACATGATTCGCACTGTGCTGTCGCAATGTCTGGGCGTCGATCATGCGCAAGTCCGCGTGATCTCGCCCGACGTGGGCGGAGCGTTCGGCTACAAGTGCGTATTGCAGCAGGAAGAGCTATGCATCGCATGGCTCGCGCTGACGTACAAGACGCCGTTTCGCTTCATCGAGGATAGGCGCGAACATCTGATCGCGGGTGCGAACTCGCGTCAACATCATTACCAACTGACCGCTTATGCCGATAAAACCGGCCGTCTGCTCGCGCTCGATGCGGAGCTTTTGATCGACGGCGGCGCGTATTCCGCATGGCCTTTCACGATCGGCCTCGAAACGGGGCAGGCGCTCGGCAATCTTCCCGGGCCCTACGATTTCAGCGGTTATCGCTGCCGCACGCAATGCGCCGCGACCAACAAGCCGGGCTTTCTGCCTTATCGCGGCGTGGCGCGCACGGGCGTTTGCTTCGCGATCGAACTGACGATGGATGCGATAGCGCGCGCGGTCGGACGCGAAGCGTGGGAAGTGCGTCATGACAATCTCGTGCGCGGCGCGGACATGCCTTATACGAACGTCGTGAAGAAGCACTACGACAGCGGCGACTTTCAGGAAAGCCTGCGACGCGCGGTGGCGCAACTCGATGTGACGAAGTGGCGCGCGCGGCAGAAAGCGGGCGAGAAGGACGGACGTCTCGTTGGCGTCGGCTTCGCGACCTTCACCGAGCAATCGGCGCACGGCACGGGGGTGTTTGCATCATGGGGCTTGCCCGTGGTGCCGGGCTACGATCTCGCGACCGTGCGCATCACCGCCGATGGCGGGCTCGAAGTGCGCGCGGGCATTCATTCGCACGGACAGGGCATGGAGACGACGCTTGCGCAGATCGCGAACGAAGTGCTTGGCGTGCCGCTGCAAAAGATCAAGGTCGTGCATGGCGATACGGCGCTCACGCCCTATTCGACGGGCACGTATGCGTCGCGCAGCATCGTGATGGCGGGCGGCGCGGTGGCTGCCACGTGCCGCGAGCTCTTGCCGCGTCTGCTTTTCATCGGCGCGCATTTGCTCGGCGAAGAACTCGATGCCGTGCGCTTCGAGAAGGGCGAAGTGATCGGCGCAAAGGGTCGCGTGCCGATTCACGATATCGCGGCCGCATGGTATTTGCGTCCCGAGCGCTTGCCCGCCGGCGTGAATCTCGCCGGCCTCGAAGCGACGCAGGGTTTCAAGCCGAAGGTCGACACGGGCGCTTTCAGCTATGCGACGCACGCGGCGGCAGTCGCGGTCGATCCGAAGACGGGCGATGTCGAGATTCTCGACTACGTGATCGTCGAGGATTGCGGACGCATGATCAATCCGATGGTCGTCGAAGGGCAGACGATCGGTGGCACGGCGCAGGGCATCGGCACCGCGTTCTACGAGGAAACGCTCTACGACGACAACGCGCAACCGCTCACGTCGACGCTCGCCGACTACATCTTGCCGGGGCCGACCGAGTTGCCATCTTTGAAGATCATCCATATGGAAACGCCGTCGCCTTATACGGAGTTCGGTGCAAAAGGCGTGGGCGAAGGCGGGGCCATCGCGCCGCCGGCCGCGCTCTTCAACGCAGTGAACGACGCGCTCACGCCTATCGGCGCGCTAGTGTCGGAAACGCCCTTGACGCCGCGCCGTCTGCTTGCCGCGATTGAAACCGCGAAGGCTCGCAAAGCGACGAGTAACGAAGAACTGACTCAGGAGGTGGCGGGATGAAAGCCGCTGCGTTCGAGTATGTGAGGGCGACGTCGCTGTCTGACGCGCTCAGGGAATTGAGTAACGCGAAGCCCATATCCGGCAGTCAGTCGATGGGACCGATGCTCAATCTGCGTCTTGCCCGGCCGGGCCGGGTCGTGGATGTATCGCGCATCGCGGACCTGCGCCACGTCTCCGATGCGGACGAGTACGTGCGTGTCGGCGCGGCGGTCACGCATGCGGAGATCGAGGACGGCAAGCACGCGCTGCTGCGTCATCCGTACCTGCAGCATGTGGCGGGCGGCATCGCGTATCGTGCGATTCGCAATCGCGGGACCATCGGCGGCAGTCTCGCTCATGCCGATCCCGCCGCCGACTGGCCGCTTGCATTGTCCACGCTCGATGCGCGTCTGGAGCTATCGAAAGCGGCCGGCACGCGGCAAGTACGCGCGAGCGAATTCATGCTCGGCGCATTCACGACGCTGCTCGAAGACGGCGAGATCATCACCGCCGTGCTGCTACCGAAGCTCGGCCCGACGCTTCGTTGGGGCTATTACAAGCTGTGCCGCAAGACCGGCGAATTTGCACACGCGAGCGCATCGGCCGCATTCGACGCGCGCACCGGGCTCGCACGTCTCGTGCTCGGCGCACTCGATGGCCCGCCGGCCGCACTCGACGATCTAGCGCGGCAAATCGCGCAGCGCGGCCTGTCTGCCGCCACCGACGATGCGCTCGCGCAAGCCGTGACGAGCGCGATGCCCAACGCGGACGGCATCGACCGGCAGATTCATACGGCAGCGCTCGAACGTTGTCTCGCGCAAGCGTTCGGCGTGTCGAACGCGAATGAAGTTTAAAGAGACTGCCATGTCCGTCATCGAACTCACTATCAACGACCGTGCCGTGCGCGGCGATATCGAATCGCGCGTGCATCTCGGCGACTTTCTTCGCGACACGCACAATCTGACCGGCACGCATCTCGGCTGCGAGCACGGCGTGTGCGGAGCATGCACCGTGCTCGTCGAGGGCGAGCCGGTGCGCTCGTGCATCACGTTCGCGGTCGCATGCGATCAACAGAAAGTACGCACCATAGAAGGCTTCGACGACGACGAACTGATGAAGCGTCTGCGTCGTTCGTTCTCGATTCATCACGGCCTGCAATGCGGATACTGCACGCCCGGCATGCTGATCACCGCGCGCGATATCGTGCGCCGCTTTCCCGATGCCGACGAAGCGCGCATCCGGCTCGAACTGTCGGGCAATCTGTGCCGATGTACCGGCTTTATGGGGATCGTCACAGCGATCAAGGCGGTGCTTGCCGATCTGAAGACGAACCCGATCGCGGACGCGCCCGTCGCCCGCGCGATAGTTAGCGATGCAACTACATCCGCGCCCGCGTTTCAGACGTTCGCGGCCGCGCCGGCCGCTGCACCACAAGCGCCCGTTGCCACGAGCGCGGCATCCCCGGATCAGCCAACGGCGCAACGCAAAGGCTGGACCGCGATCGACGACAGCTTCGTCGTGCCTTTCGCGCTCGAAAAGGTGTGGGCGTTCATGGGCGATCTTCCATCGGTCACGTCGTGTCTTCCCGGCGCGGAACTGGTGGAGCACGACGGCGAAAGCGTGAAAGGCAAGATCGCGATCAAGTTCGGACCGATGTCCGCGAACTTCGCTGGCGCGGCGCGTCTCGATCGCGACGACGCTGCCCATCGCGCGGTCATGCGCGGAGCAGGGCAGGACAACATCAGCCGCTCGCGCGCCAACGGCGACGTGACCTACGCATTGAGCAGCGAAGACGGCGGCGCAAAAACGCGCGTGGCCGTCACGCTCGAATACATGTTGCAGGGACCGCTCGCGCAATTCTCGCGCTCGGGGCTCGTGAAGGATTTCGTGCGCCGGATGATCGCGGATTTCGGCGCGCGCATCCCGGCGCAGCTCGGCGGAAGCGCGGCGCCCGAGGCGGCGCTGTCGGCATCGTCCGCGAAGTTCAATGCGGGCAGCCTCGTATGGAGCGTTGTCTGGGGGCGCATCAAACGGCTTTTCGGAAAGGGCGATTGAACGCGTGTATCGGGCCGGTCTCGGCTCGATGTCCGGTCATATCGTCAGCCTACTGATCAAATGGAGTTCAAATGAGCAAGCGGATTCGCAAGATCGCGCTGGAGGAGCACTTCAGCACGCCGGGTTTCCAGAGCTATTCGAAGAGCTTCACGCAGCACATCGCGCCTGAAGTCCTGCGCGATCTCGCCGCGCGCCTGACCGATTTCGACGAACAACGCATCGTTGAAATGGACCGCGCGGGCATCGACTACACGATTCTCTCGCAGACGGGTCCGAGCGTGCAGGGCGAGCCGGATGCGGCGCTCGCCATCAGCCGCGCGAAGGAGTGCAACGATTTTCTCGCGCAACAGATCGCGCGTCATCCGTCGCGCTTCGGCGGCTTCGCAACGTTGCCGATGCACACCGCGAAAGCCGCATCCGCCGAACTGACGCGCGCCGTTCGCGAACTCGGCTTCAAGGGCGCGCTCGTCAACGGTCATACGCTCGGGACCTACTACGACGACCGCGCCTACGATCCTTTCTGGGCAACGATGCAGGAACTCGACGTGCCTTTGTATCTGCATCCCACCGATGCATTCGTGAATCCGCGCGTGCTCGACGGTCATCCCGAACTCAACGGCGCGACGTGGGGCTGGGGCGTCGAAACGGGTAGCCACGCGTTGCGCCTGCTGTTCAGCGGCGTGTTCGATCGCTTCCCGAATCTGAAGATCATTCTTGGCCACATGGGCGAAGGTCTGCCGTTCTTGCGCTGGCGCTTCGACAGCCGCTTCGCCGTGTATTCGCACGGACTGAGCCTCGAACGCGCGCCTTCGGAGTACATCGGCACGAACATCCTGATCACGACCTCGGGCGTGTGCTCGGCGCCCGCGCTCATCGGCGCCATCGGTGAAATGGGCGCGCAAGCGGTGATGTTCTCGGTGGACTATCCATATGAATCGACCGAGATCGCGGCGGACTTCATCGAACGTGCGCCGCTCGACGACGAGACGCGAGCGCTCGTCTGCCACGGCAACGCGGAGCGCCTCTTCCGCCTTTGACATCCCGCACAAACTCAAGGACATGGAGCAGCAAATGACGAAGCCATACCGCATCGGCCAGATCGTGCCGAGCTCGAATACGACGATGGAGACCGAGATTCCCGCGATGTTGCTCGCGCGTCAGACGATTCGTCCGGAGCGCTTCACGTTTCATTCGAGCCGCATGCGCATGAAGAAGGTCGTGAAGGAAGAACTCGCCGCGATGGATGCGGAGTCGGATCGTTGCGCCGTGGAACTGTCGGATGCGCGCGTCGATGTGCTCGGCTATGCGTGTCTCGTCGCGATCATGGCGATGGGGCATGGCTATCATCGCGTGTCGCAAAAGCGCCTGCACGAGCGCACCGTCGAGAACGGCGGCGATGCGCCGGTCATCACAAGCGCGGGCGCGCTGGTCGATGCATTGAAGGTGATCGGCGCGAAACGCGTGGTCGTCGTCACGCCCTATATGAAGCCGTTGACCGAGCTCGTGGTCGACTATATCCGCCACGAAGATTACGACGTGATCGACTATCGCGCGCTAGAAATTCCCGACAACCTCGAAGTCGGCCGGCACGATCCGGGCAAGCTTCCGGAGATCGTCATGTCGATGCGATATCAGGAAGCCGATGCCATCGTGCTGTCGGCGTGC
This sequence comes from Caballeronia glebae, assembly GCF_001545035.1. Lineage (GTDB taxonomy): Bacteria > Pseudomonadota > Gammaproteobacteria > Burkholderiales > Burkholderiaceae > Caballeronia > Caballeronia glebae. Next base: position 59,561 of record NZ_FCOJ02000015.1, on the reverse strand, counting down.
GTGCAGATGCCTTCGCTGCCGGCGATCGCGAAAGTCGAGGCGATGACGGGCAAGCCGGTCGTCACCGCGGCCGTCGCGACGACCTACGCGATGCTCAAGCAACTCGGACTTGACGCCGTCGTGCCCGGCGCGGGCGCGTTGCTGTCCGGCGCATATTGAGCGAGGACGACATGTCGACCTATTTGTACGGCGCGAACGTTCAGGCGAACGGCATCCGTCAGCATTATCTGCGCTACGGCGGCGCTCGCACGGGACTCGATCCGGTGATCGTCGTGCCGGGCATCACGAGCCCGGCGGTGACGTGGGGATTCGTCGCGGAACATATCGGCAAGGTGTTCGATGTGTACGTGCTCGACGTGCGCGGGAGAGGTTTATCGTCCGCGTCGGATTCGCTCGACTATAGCCTCGACGCCCAGGCCGCCGATCTGATTGCATTTGCAACTACTTTGGGTTTCGGGCGATACAGCGTCGTCGGTCATTCTATGGGCGCGCGCATCGGCATGCGCGCGGCGCGTTCAAAGCCGGCGGGCATGGCGCGTCTCGCGATGATCGATCCGCCCGTTTCGGGGCCGGGGCGCCGCGCATATCCATCGCAATTGCCGTGGTATATCGATTCGATTCGACAATCGCGCGAAGGCATGAGCGCCGACGCAATGCGCGCCTTCTGTCCGACCTGGACCGATGAACAACTCGCGCTGCGCGCCGAATGGCTTCATACGTGCGACGAACGCGCGATCCGCACAAGCTTCGAGGGCTTTCATACCGACGACATTCACGCCGGTCTTGCGCACTTGCGAATACCCGCGCTGCTCGTAACGGCCGGCAGAGGCGACGTCGTGCGCGACGACGATGTAGAAGAGATTCGCGCACTCGTGCCGCATCTCCAGCACACACGCGTGCAAAACGCCGGCCACATGATTCCATGGGACGACGAAGCCGGCTTTCATGCCGCACTCGGCGATTTCCTTGGCGCATCCATTCCGACGCTCGTCGAGGGAGGCAATCATGCCAGTCAGTGACTATCAGATGGTCGATGCGTGGACGAAGGTGCTCAAGCTCTCACGTCTCGAAGCGGGGCAAACCGTCACTATTCTCACGAGTGCCTCGACGCATCCGCAAACGCTTTCGACCGCGCTCATCGCGACGCAATCGATGGGCGCAATCGTCAATCGCCTCGACTTGCCTCCGGTGAACGGCGAGAAGGCGTTGAGCCGCGATTCGCTCGCGTACCTCGGCACGACACCGTTGACGGGCAATCGCGCCGCGATCGCCGCGTTGAAGGAAAGCGATCTCGTGCTCGATCTGATGACGTTGCTGTTTTCGCCCGAGCAACTGGACATACTCAAGACCGGCACGAAGATCCTGCTCGCGGTGGAACCGCCCGAAGTGCTCACGCGTCTCGTGCCGACGCTCGCCGACCGCGAACGCGTGCTCGCGGCGCAGGCGCGCATCGCGCGTGCGAAAGAGATGCATATCGTCTCTGCTGCCGGGACGGATTTTCGCTGTCCGCTTGGCGAGTTCCAGCCGATTGCGGAATACGGCTTCGTCGATGAACCGGGACGCTGGGATCACTGGCCGAGCGGCTTCGCACTGACTTTCCCGAACGACTACAAGGCGCACGGCCGCATCGTGATCGATCGCGGCGATATCCTGCTGCCGCAGAAAAGCTATGTGCAGGAACGCATCGAACTGACCGTCGAAGGCGGTTATGCAAAGCGAATTGAAGGCGGCATCGACGCGCAACTGCTTAGCCAATACATGGCGACTTTCAACGATCCCGAAGCCTACGCGATTTCACATATAGGCTGGGGCTTGCAGCCGCGCGCGCACTGGTCGACGCTCGGGCTCTACGATCGCGAGGCGACCATCGGCATGGATGCGCGCGCGTTCGAAGGCAACTTCCTGTTTTCGCTCGGACCGAATAACGAAGCCGGCGGCAAGCGCACGACGACTTGTCATATCGACATTCCGCTACGTCATTGCGATGTATTCCTCGACGGCGAGCCCGTCGTGCGCGATGGCGTGGTGCTCGACCGCTGATTCACGAAAAAACACGCACATGTCCCTCGATATCGAAACCTACAAGCGTCAGAGCTTCGGCTCGACGCTCGAACCGAAAGCGCCGGTCGGCCTTTTGATCGTCGACCTCGTGAACGGCTTCGCGAATCCCGAGGTGTTCGGCGGCGGCAATATCCCGCAGGCCATCGAGAACACCGTTGCCTTGCTTGCGCATGCGCGCGAGAAGCGCTGGCCGGTCGCGCATAGCCGCATCGTTTTCGCCGACGATGACGCCGATCACAACATCTTCACGATGAAAGTTCCAGGCCTGCTTGCGCTGAAAGAAGACTCGCACGACAGCGCGATCGTGCCGCAACTGACACCGCGCGCAGGCGAACTCGTCGTGCGCAAGACGGCGCCGTCGGCGTTCTTCGGCACGTCGCTTGCCGCATGGCTCACGCAGCATGGCGTGCGCACGCTCGTGATCGCGGGCGCGGTGACGAGCGGTTGCGTGCGATCGTCCGTCGTCGATGCGATGCAATACGGCTTTCGTCCGTTCGTGCTGTCGGATTGCGTCGGCGATCGCGCCATCGCGCCGCATGAAGCGAATCTCTTCGACATGGCGCAGAAGTACGCCGCCGTGATGAAGCGAGACGAAGCGCTCGAACTGCTCAAGGATCTTTGATCGTCTCGTAGTACGGCGCGCCTTGAGCCAGCGCGCCGCGACGCGATAGTCAATCGAAATGCTTGAGGGAAGTGCGTCCGTACTGGTTATTGCCTTCGACGAGTTTCATCATCATGCGCACGAAATGAACGCGATCTTCGGGACTCAGCGGGTCCAGAAATTTGACCTGGGCTTCGCGCATGCTGCCGTACATGTCCTTCATCGCGCGGCGTCCTTTCGCGGTGATGTTCGCGATCTTGAGGCGTCCGTCGTGAGGGCTCGGCTCGCGCTTCACGAGGCCGCGTTCTTCGAGGCGGCGCAGCACGTCGGCCATTGTCGTGCGATCGACGCCGACTTCCGCGCACAGCGATGTCTGGTCGAGCCCCGGCCGCTCGCTCAGCGTGGTCAGCAAGCCGTATTGCACGGGCGTAATGGCGAAGTCCTTGCAGCACTCGAAAAAGAGCGCGATATGAATCTGATTGAGCCGCCGGACCAGAAACCCCGGGCGCTGCCACAAGTGTCCGGTCTCGATGCCGCCATCGGTAACAGCAGCTTTTTTCTCGGCAACGGTGCCCATCCTTAACCCTTTATCGAAGTAGTTTTGCGACACAGGAATGCAAAGATTGTAGGTGCAATCACAGTTGCGCTCCCATTTTTTTCCGGATACAAATCTATCCGTCAGCGTACTGACGAAATGCTGATGTCTGGAGCGCCGGATGTCAATGATCGAAGTCAATACACGAAGTCAATAGCACGATGCGTCGCGCAGGCATCAGAGCGGATCTGCTCGTGCGCTCGTCAACGAAGCGCACGAATAATCAGCATGCTGATTAAATGGCGAATGCGTTGAACGTCACCTCACCCAGAGTCTGGAGCCAAAGATGAGTTCTACCCCTGTACAGACGGACGACGTCGCCATTCATGGGCGGTCGATGTCACGCAACGATATCAAGACGCTGATGCTGGCGTCGCTCGGCGGTGCGCTGGAGTACTACGATTTCATCGTCGCGGTGTTTTTCACGAAGCTGCTGGCCACCGTTTTTTTTCCGCCGCAGACACCTGAGTGGCTCGCGCAGCTCGAAGTGTTCTGCATCTTCGCGGCGGGTTATCTCGTTCGTCCGATCGGCGGCATTTTCTTCGCGCACTTCGGCGATCGCATCGGCCGCAAGAAGATGTTCGCGTTGAGCCTGTTCCTCATGGCCGCGCCGACGCTGCTCATCGGCTTGTTGCCGAGCTATGCGACGCTCGGCATGGTCGCGCCCTTGCTCTTCCTTTTGTGCCGTGTTCTGCAAGGTCTTTCCGTCGGCGGAGAAGTGCCGGGCGCGTGGATTTTCTGCTCCGAGCATGTGAGGCGCGATCGCATCGGCCTCGCGTGCGGTCTTTTGATGTCGGGTCTTTGCACGGGCATTCTGCTCGGCGCGTTGTCGGCGAAGTTCCTCATCGGCAACATGGAGCCGGCGGATCTGAAAAGCTGGGGCTGGCGTCTGCCGTTCATCGCGGGCGGTGCGTTCGGTCTGATCTCGGTTTATCTGCGCCTCTATCTGCAGGAAACGCCGGTGTTCGAAGCGCTGCGCGCGAAGCGTCAGGCGGATTCGCGCCTGCCGCTTGCGGTCGTGCTGAAGGAGCATCGCGGCGCGTTGATCGTCTCGCTGCTGGCGACGTGGGTCTTCTCCGGCATCTTCGTGCTGTACTTCCTCTACGCGCCGACGTTCCTGCAATCGCAGTTTCACTTCCCGTCCAAGGACGTCTTCACGAACAACTCGTGGTCGATCTTCGGGCTGATCGTCGGCAGCACGTTTGCGGGATGGTCGGCCGACAAGATCGGCGGCGGCCGCGCCTATGCGATCGGCAGTGCCGCGATGCTGCTCGTATGCGGCGCGTTCTACATGAGCCTGAACGCGGGAAGCCAGTCCGTGTGGGCGCTGTATATTCTCGGCGGCTTTCTCATCGGAACCATTACGCTCGGGCCTTACATCATCGTGAAGAGCTTTCCGCCGGAAGTGCGCTTCACCGGTTTCGCGCTTTCGTATAACACCGCCTATGCGATCTTCGGCGGCACGGCGCCCGCAATCGCCTCGTTCCTGGTAGGGCGGCAGGGCATCACGATGGCGCCTGCGTGGTACATCTGCGCGCTTTGCGTGCTTGGCGTGATCATCGGCCTCGTGTGGCGTGCGCCCGTGCATGCCGAAGCGATGGCGCATTGATGCGCGGCCTTTAATCCGGAGTGTTTCCCGCGTCGATGCGATGCGGGAAACGCTTCGACGCGGCGGTGGGCATGGATCAACGCATCGCGCCCGCGAGATTCTCCGCTTCGAGCCCGACGAGCAGATCCACTTCACCGTTGTCGAGCGCCTGTGTCGCTGGCACGCCCGCAGCCTTCAGCGCGGCGCCATCCAGCCGCGACGCATCGCTGAGCGCGACGCGCAATCGCGTGGCCGCAAGCGGTTCGAGCTTCAGGATATTGGCCGCGCCGCCCAGCGCCGCGCGAATCTTCTCCGCGCGCGCTTTTTGCAGCGCCGTATCCCGCTCGGGCGCAACAGTCGACGCGCTCACCGCGTCTGACGCAACAGCGGCAGACGCGCCCGCCGCCGGTAAATCGGCGTCGCTGCCCGCGGTTTTCAGATACTCCTGCATGTCGGTCTTCATGTTCTCCGACAGCGGCCCGAAGATCGCCTGCACGCCATTGCCGACACGCACGACGCCCGCCGCGCCGAGCGCCTTCAATCTCGCATCGTCGACGAGCGACGGATCGTTCACCGAGATACGCAAGCGCGTAATACACGCATCGAGGCTCTTGATATTCGAGCGTCCGCCGAATGCGAGCACGAGATCGCGCGAGCGGCCGCCCACGCCGCTGCTGCTCACCGCAACCGTCGCTGCGGTGTCGTCCTCGCGGCCCGGCGTCTTGAGATTGAAGCGCGAGATCACGAACCGGAACACGACGTAGTAGATCGCCGCGTAGATCGGTCCGAGGATGAACACGTACCACGCGTGCGTCGCCTTGTTGCCGATCAGGTTGAACATCAGGAAGTCGATCGCGCCTTGCGAGAACGTGAAGCCCATGTGCATGTTCAGCGTATTGGCGACGAACTGCGCCGATGCCGCGAGACACGCGTGAATGAAGTACAGCACGGGCGCGACGAACAGAAACGCGAACTCGATCGGCTCGGTGATGCCGGTGAGGAAAGAAGTCAGCGCCGCCGACACCATCATGCCGCCGACCGCGACCTTCTTCTCGGGCTTCGCGCAATGCCAGATCGCGATCGCGGCGGCGGGCAGGCCGAACATCTTGAACAGGAACGCGCCCGACAAAATGCCCGCGGTCGGATCGCCGGCGAAGAAGCGATTGATGTCGCCATGAACGACCTTGCCGGTCGTCGGATCGAGGAAACTGCCCGCCTCGAAGAAGAACGGCACGTTCCAGATGTGGTGCAGGCCGAACGGAATCAGCAGACGTTCGACGAAGCCGTAGACGGTGGCCGCCGTGCGCGGATCGGAGACCGCCGCCCATTGCGAAAACGCCTTGATCGCGCCGCCGATGGGCGGCCACACGACCGACAACACCGCGCCGAGCACGATCGAACCGATGGCGGTGACGATCGGCACGAAGCGCTTGCCGGCGAAGAAGCCGAGATAGGCCGGCAGCGCGATCTTGTAGTAGCGGTTGAACATCCACGCCGCGAGGCCGCCCGCGAGAATGCCGCCGAACACGCCGGTCTGGATCGATGGAATGCCCATGATCATGGCCGTCTCGACGCCTTCGAGCTTCGCGATCACGCCGAGCGTCGCCGTCATCACGAGATAGCCGATGGTCGCCGCAATACCCGATACGCCGTCGTTCTCCGTGAAGCCGAGCGCGACGCCGATCGCGAAGATCAATGGCAGATTGCCGAAGATCACGTCGCCCGCGTTCTTCATCAATTCGAGGACGATGGCGGGCACGTAGCCGTGAAAATCGGTCGCGCCGAGGCCGAGCAGCAGGCCGGCGACGGGCAGCACCGCGACCGGCAGCATCAACGATTTGCCGACCTTCTGCAGCACGCCGAATGCGTTTTTGAACATGTTGCGTCTCCGCTTATTCCGTTTATTCCGCGTATGGGGCGAGCAGGGCGCGCACTTCCGCGGCCGTCCCCAGCGTGATTACCTTGGCCGCGAGCTGGCGGGCTTCATCCATCGTGAGACGCGCGAGCTGCGCCTTGATCGAGCCGACGGCCGGCACGCTGACCGACAGTTCATCGATGCCGAGGCCGACGAGCACCGGCACCGCCATCGCATCGGACGCGATGCCGCCGCACACGCCCACCCACTTGCCGTGCTTGTGCGCGCCATCGACCGTCATGCCGATGAGACGCAGCACCGCCGGATGCAGCGCATCGGCCTGTTTCGCGAGCTTTGGATGCCCGCGATCCATCGCGAGGGTGTATTGCGTCAGATCGTTGGTGCCGATGGAGAAGAAATCGACTTCGCGCGCGAGCGGCTCGGCGATCAGCGCGGCGGACGGCACTTCGATCATCACGCCGACCTTGACGCTCGCCATGCGATCGCCGGCTTCTTCCGAAAGAATCTGCCTGGCCGTGCGCACTTCCTCGATGGACGCGACCATCGGGAACATGATGTGCAGATTGCCGATCGGCGCGGCCCGCAGAATCGCGCGCAATTGCACGCGGAACATGTCGGGCCGATCGAGGCTTACGCGCACGCCGCGCAGGCCGAGGAACGGGTTGTCTTCCTTCGGCAGCGGCATGTAGGACAGCGGCTTGTCGCCGCCGACATCGAGCGTGCGCACGACGAGTGGACGCTCGCGGCCGAGCGCCTCGGCCACCGCGCAGTACTCGGCGGCCTGTTCGTCTTCCGACGGCGCGGTGTCGCGGTTATCGAACAGAAACTCGGAGCGCAGCAGCCCGACGCCTTCAGCGCCCGCCGCGACCGCATCGCGCGCTTCCTGCGCATTGCGGATGTTCGCGACAACTTCCACGCGATGTCCATCCGCGGTGACTGCCTGCTTGCTCGCGGCGACTTTCTCTTCCTCGCGCTTTTTCGTCTGACGTTCGATGCGCTCGCGCGCCTTCGCCAGATCGTCCGCGCCAGGATTGCGCCGCAGGCTGCCGCGCGAGCCGTCGAGCACGACGAGCGTGCCGTCGGGCAATTGCAGCGCATCTTCGTCAATACCGCAGATCGCCGGAATGCCGAGCGAGCGCGCGAGAATCGCGACGTGGCTCGTCGCGCCGCCGGTCGTCGTGCAAAAGCCGAGCACCTTGCTGCGATCGAGCGAGGCCGTATCGGAGGGCGAAAGCTCCTCGGCGATGAGGATCGATTCGCCGGGCACGTCGATATGCGCCTGCCGCACGCCCGCGAGCAGCGCCAGCACGCGTCGGCCGACATCGCGGATATCGCCCGCGCGCTCGCGCAGGAGCGCGTTGTCGAGCCGCGCCAGATTGCCCGCCTGCGTCTCGAACGCCGCGCGCCACGCGAAGCCCGCGCTCTTGCCGTCGCTGATGCCGGCGATGGCCGCATCGTTGAGATCGGGATCGTCGAGCAGTTCGAGGTGCGCATCGAGAATCTGCGCCTTCGACGGATCGGTGAGCTTCGCCTTCAACGCCTCGATCTGCTGCCGCGCCTCGTGATGCGCGGCGTCGAGCCGTGCGCGTTCGCGTTGCGGCGATTCTCCCGCTTCGGCCACGTCGATGACTTCCCGGCGGAACTGCACGATCTTGCCGACCGCGAGTCCCGGCGACGCCGATACGCCGGTGAGTTCGTTCGCGTCCGTGGGCGCGGCGGGTTTCGGCGCGACCGCTTCGGCTGCGGCAGCCACGGGAGCGGGCGCATCGCCGGGTTTTTCGCCCGATCCCGACGCGAGCAGGCGCGCGAGCGCGGCAGCCGCTTCGCCCGCATCCGGACCGGCGGCCTCGACGTGCAGCTTGTCGCCGAAGCTCGTCGCGAGCGCCATCAACGCGACGACGGATTTCGCGTTCGCGCTGTCGCCGCCGCGCAAAACGCGGATCTCGGACTTGTATTTTTTCGCTTCGGCGGCGAACACGGCGGCGGGCCGCGCGTGCAGGCCTTGCGGATTCGGCAGCGTGACTTCGTCGGACCGGACCGCGCCGGCCACGCCGCCGCTCGCGTCTGCAGCGCCGCCGCCGACGAATTCGACCGTCAACGCGACGTCCTTGCCCGCCGTGACGAGACCCGTCGCGGGCGCGTAGCGGGTGACGAGCTCACCGTTGGCGATGACCATCTGCGTGAGCAGACTCACGGCCCGCGCGCCGACGACGACCGGATCGAAGCGGATCAGCGGCTGGCCCGTCGCGACGGTGTCGCCTTCCTTGACGAGCGGCGTGAAGCCTTCGCCGCGCAGCATCACGGTGTCGAGTCCGATGTGGATCAGCACCTGGAGGCCACCTTCGCCGGTGATGGTCGCCGCGTGCGCCGCGCGATGCAGTTGCGTGACTGTTCCGGAAAGCGGGGCGAGCAATTCGTTGGAAGTGGGATCGATCGACACGCCGTCGCCGACCATCTTCTGCGCGAAAACCGGATCGGGCACAGTCTCGATTTGCACCATCACGCCGGATAACGGCGCCATCAGTTCGATCCGTGCCAAGCGTTGAGGAGCTTTCATGTGAACGACTCCTAGTCCTTTGAAGATGAGCTGGAACCGGCCTGAGATAAATCATAGGCAACGGCTTCGTGATTCGCTGAGCGAATGAATGTGCGTTCGCAACAGCACCCGCTTCGAAGCGGCACATTGATTCGAATTCTGAAACGCCGCATTCTGCTTCCTAGGGCAGGGGCGGCAAAAAGGGCGCTATTGTTTCGCGGCGCATGGATGATTTCTAGAGATGAGCCTCCACTCGCGGCGATTCGTCGCACGGCGCGCATCGCCTTGCTACTAAGCTAGTTAAGTAGCAAACGCAAGAAAAAGGAGCGCGAATCATGAACTGCAGCAACAAAACCGAACCTTACTGGGAACCGCTATTGACAATCGCATACGACGAGTTGGGCATTCAGTCGTTCGATCCGATGGGCAAGCCGAGCGCCGACATACGCATGTGCCGGGTCGAGGAGATCGGGCGCGCGCTCGAACGCGCTTACGATCTGGGTCTTCTGGTCGGCAACGCCGTGACGCGCGCCGAGCGCGGGCAAGGGCAGTGCGCCTGAGCGCGCGCGCTATTTGCCCAGCCGTTCCGTGAGCGAATAGCGCCGCATGCAGCGCTCCATGCCGTCGAGGAACGCATGGTCCGCTGCATTCATCTTGCGATCGCGATGCCACAGCAGATGCACGTCGACATCGACGAGACCTTCTTCCGGCGGCAAGCGCCACAGACGTTGCTGCGCGATGTCGTCGCGCACGATGTGCTCGGGCAGGCAGCCGATGCCATACCCCGCGAAAATCAGCCGGCGCACTTCGTCCAGACTCGGTGACGAAGCCACGATGCGCCCGGTGAAACCTTTCTGATCGCGAAACACGGTGAGCGGCGAGAGACTGTCGCCGATCTGGTCGCTCGTGAACGACACGAAGTTCTCGGCGAGCAGATCGTCCATGACCAGCGTCGATTTCCCGAACAGACGGTGATGCCTGCCGCAGAAAATCGCGTAGCGCTGGCGCAGGAAGCAGTGCATCTCCAGCTTTTCGTGCGGCGTGCGGCACAGGCCGAGACCCGCCGTCGCCGTCTTCTGCAGCAGCGACGAAATGATGTCCGATGAGCGCATCACTTCGATCTGCAAGTCGATGCGTGGGTACGCCCGATGAAAGTCCGCCAGGAATTCGTCGTAGACGGGCGACTCGATGCGGCTGATCGTCAACAGACGAATCGAACCGTTGATGTCCTCGGTGCGGTCGTCCAGTTCCGTTTCCAGCCGGGAAATATTTCCGTAAATATCGCTTGCGATCCGATACACCTCTTCGCCCGCCTGCGTCGGCGCGAAGTACGGGCCGCGCCGTTCGATCAGCTTTCGTTCGAGCGTCTCTTCAAGCCGCCGCAGCGCCTGGCTCACGGCCGGCTGCGTCACGTACAGGCGCGCCGCTGCGCGGCTCAGGCTGCGCTCCTGCATGATCACGAGGAACGTGCGCAGAAGATTCCAGTCGAGCCGGTCGTTGAGGAAGCGGGCGATGTCGGTGCGCATGATGTTTTCGTCGAACTATTAGCCAAATTTATGCGATGAATAATAACGCGAAATTTGACTAATAATTTATGGCTGACGATAAAGACGCGTATCGACCGTCAACGCATCTCATGCATCGGAGCCAGCATGACTCACGCCATCGTCAGTACCCGTCAGCCGGGACGCGCCGCAACCGCGGCGTTCATCGGCACGATGATCGAGTGGTACGACTTCTATATTTACGCGACGGCCGCCGCGCTCGTTTTCGGCGAACTTTATTTCCCGTCGAGCGACCGGTTCGTCAGCACGATGGCGTCGTTCGCGACCTTCGCCGTCGGCTTCTTCGCGCGGCCGCTCGGCGGCATCGTCTTCGGGCATCTGGGCGACAAGATCGGCCGCAAAAAAGCGCTCATGACCACGCTGATGATGATGGGCGTCGCGACCGTCGGCGTCGGCTTGCTGCCCGAGTATTCGAAGGTCGGCATGCTCGCGCCGGTGCTGCTCGTGCTGCTGCGCGTCGTCCAGGGCATCGCGGTCGGCGGCGAGTGGGGCGGAGCGGTGCTGATGGCGGGCGAACACGCGCCGGAGGGACGCCGCACGTTTTTCGCATCGTTCGCGCAACTCGGCAGTCCGGCCGGGCTGATCCTTTCGCTGATCGCGTTTCGCGCGGTGACGTCGATGGACAAGGCCGATTTCCTGTCGTGGGGCTGGCGCGTTCCGTTTCTTGCGAGTTCGGTGCTGCTGATCGTCGGCATCGTGATTCGTCTCGGCGTGAACGAGTCGCCGGAATTCGCGCGCGTGAAGGAATCGAATCGCACGGCCAAGCTGCCGATTGCCGAAGTGTTGAGCTCCGCGTGGGGCCTCGTGCTGCTGTGCATCGGCGCGAATACGATCGGGATCGCGGGCGTGTACTTCACGAACACGTTCATGATCGCGTACACCACGCAATACGTCGGCGTGACGCGCTCGCTCATTCTCGATTGCCTGTTTGCCGTCGCGATCATCCAGTTGCTCGCGCAGCCGCTCGCCGCGTGGACCGCCGAACGCATGGGCGGCGCGCGATTCCTCAAGCTCATGGCCGCGCTCGCGATGATCTCGCCGTATCCCATGTTCATGCTCGTGCAAAGCGGCTCGGCCGTGCCGATGGTCATCGGCATCGCTATCGCTGTCGTCTGCATGGCGAGCTTCTATTCCGTGATCGCGGGTTTCGTCAGCGGCGTGTTTCCGACGCGCGTGCGCTACTCCGGCATCTCGCTCGGCTACCAGGTGTGCGGCGCGATCGCGGGCGGATTGACGCCGCTCGTCGGCACGTGGCTCGCGCATCGATATACGGGGCAATGGTGGCCGCTCGCGGTGTTCTATACGTGTCTCGCGGGCATCTCGCTCGTGTGCATCGTTGCGCTCGATGCGCGTCGGGCTTCGCATGCGGAGCACGCGGAATCCGTGGGCGCGGTGTGAATCTGAACGTTATGGAATCGAACATGACAGACCTGCTGCAAATCGACGGCGCGCGCCTCTGGCGAAGCCTCATGGACATGGCGCAAATCGGCGCGACGGAAAAGGGCGGCGTGCGCCGTCTCGCCCTGAGCGAAGAAGACAGACGCGGCCGCGATCTTTTTCGCGCAGTGGTGCCGCGAAGCGGGCATGACGGTATCGGTCGATGAGATCGGCAACCTGTTCGCACGCCGCGAAGGCACGCAACGCGATGCGGCGCCGGTTCTGATCGGCAGCCATCTCGACACGCAGCCCGAAGGCGGGCGCTTCGACGGCGTGTATGGCGTGCTCGCCGCGCTCGAACTCGTGCGTGCGTTGAACGATGCGGACATCGCGACCGGGAAGCCCATCGAAATCGTTTCGTGGACGAACGAGGAAGGCGCACGCTTCACGCCGGCGATGCTCGGATCGGCCGTGTTCACCGGCGTTACGTCGCTGGAAGAAGCGCTCGCTAAGCAGGATGCGCAAGGCATCACGCTCGCCGATGCGCTCGCGCAAAGCGGATATCGCGGCACGCGCGCGGTGCGATTTCAGGCGGTCGATTCTTACTTCGAGGCGCACATCGAACAAGGACCCGTGCTCGAAGCGAACGGCACGACGATCGGCGTCGTGACGGGCGGGCAGGCGATCCGCTGGCTCGATGTCACTGTAACCGGCGTCGCCGCGCACGCGGGCACGACGCCGATGCCGTATCGCAAGGACGCGTATTTCGCAGCGGCGCAGATGGCGCTCGAACTGGAGAAGATCGCCGAACGTCGTGCGCCGCGCGCGCTCGTGACGATCGGGCAAGCGAGCATCGCGAATGCGTCGCGCAACACGATTGCCGGGAAGGTGGCGTTCACCGTCGATCTGCGTCATCACGACGACAATGAAGTCGATGCGATGGAGCGCGACCTGCGCGCGGCTTTCGCAAGTGCCGCGAAGACGCGCGGCGTCGAAGTATCCATCGAAACGTACTGGCGCAGTCCCGCGACGCCTTTCGCGCCAAGTTGCGTCGCGCTCGTCGCGCAGGCCGTCGATGCGCTGGGTTACTCGAACGAGCGCATCGTGAGCGGCGCGGGTCACGATGCGATTCATCTCGCGCGCTATTGCCCGACGGCGATGGTGTTCATTCCATGCGTCGACGGGCTTTCGCACAACGAAGCCGAAGACGCGTTGCCCGAAGACGTGACGCGCGGCGCAAACGTGCTGCTCAATGCGGTGCTTGCGCGCGCGGGCGTCGCGGCCACTTTGAACGCGAAATAAAGGAGTCCAGATGAAAACGTTCTTTCACCCTGAACAACTGTTGCATCATCCGCGCAGCTACATGTCGCGCGGACAGATGCGCGCGCCGCAGGAAGTGCCCGAGCGCGCGGCGCGGCTCGTCGCCGCGGCGAAGTCGCTCGATTTCGACGTGATCGAGCCGGAAGATCGCGGCATGGCCGGGATCGCCGCCGTGCACGACATGAACTATCTGCGCTTTCTCGAAGAAGGGCATCGCGAATGGAAGAAGATGCCCGACGACTGGGGCGACGAAATCATGTCGAACATCTACGTGCGCGACCCGAATCCGTTGCGAGGCATTCTCGGAAAAGCCGCGCGCTATCTCGCCGATGGCAGTTGTCCGGTCGGCGCGAATACGTGGCGCTCGGCGTACTGGTCGGCGCAAAGCGCGCTCGCGGCGGCCTCGGCGGTCAACGATGGCGCGCGCGAGACGTATGCGTTGTGCCGTCCGCCCGGACATCATGCGCGCGCCGATGCGGCGGGCGGATTCTGCTATCTGAACAACGCGGCGATCGCGGCGCAGGCGCTGCGCGGCCGATTCGAACGCGTCGCGATTCTCGATACCGACATGCATCACGGTCAGGGCGTGCAGGAGATTTTCTACGGACGCGACGACGTGCTGTATGTCTCGATCCACGGCGATCCGACGAATTTTTATCCTGTGGTCGCGGGTTATGAAGAAGAGCGCGGCGCGGGCGCGGGCGATGGCTTCAACATCAATCTGCCGATGCCGCATGGCTCGTCCGAAGCGGTGTTCTTCGAGAAGCTCGACGATGCGTTGGGCGTGCTTAAGCGCTTCGAGCCGGATGCGCTCGTGCTTGCGCTCGGGTTCGATATTTACGAGGACGATCCGCAAGCGCAAGTCGCCGTGACGACCGAAGGATTCGGGCGGCTAGGCTCGGCGATTGGTGCGTTGGGTCTGCCTTCGGTGATCGCCCAGGAAGGTGGATATCACCTGGAAAGTCTTGAGGCCAATGCGCGGGCGTTTTTTGATGGGTTTGCGCAGCGGCGTGGGTGAATGCGGTCGTGGCGGCGGTCTTGATTAGGGGCTGCCGCTGAAGGGACTTCATATCCAAAACATCAATTAGTTATCTTTATTTTACTAACGACCGTATCTGGTGGCGCTTCAATGGGCGGCCGTTAGAGCAGGAATCGAACAATTTTTGACGCTCCCAAAAGCCGCGTGCTATTACTCTGGAATCCTTATAAATGTGTCAAGATAGGTTCAAAGTCGAATGGGCTTCGATTTTGGCAAATGGAAACCGTCCCACAACACGTTGGACGTGCCGTTGAATATCGGCTGGCAATGCACGCTCGTTCCGCGTCTTCAATGCGGCACAGAGTTCCGGTTTTTGAAAACAGACGCGCGTAAGGCGGTCGATGAAGATCGCATCGCTTTCGATCGATACTTCCGCCCGAACCTCGATTTGCGCACGGTCGCGGGCGGTAAAGCCTTGCGCACCATTCAGCGCTTTCTTCAGATTTTCTTGAATGTCGTTCACTGGAAACAGCCAGCCTCGAACGAAGAGATCGAGCGATTCTTTCGCAAGGCCGTGCGCGATGGTGAGTTGATCCCGATAGTTGATCGGGGATGGCGCCTGTCGCCAAGATTCGATGTGCCATCTGACGCGCCGCAGCGTTGGACAAAGCAGGCTGCCTTCCAATACGCGCAGCGAGACCCCTACTACATTCCGATCAGCCAGCGCGGCGGAGTTGCGAGCGGTGGGGCGGCAGGCAAGGGCATTGGCGGCGTCAGCGCTAGAGTGAGCGAGGCCAATTCCCCCGGATGCATGGACGGCGGCGCTAGCGGCAGTAGTGGTTTCGACTGGCTCGGCGCGGTCGAGGACGCAGCTGGGGCCGCTCTCGGAGGAAGCAGTTCAGACGACGATCAGCCGTTGTCAATGAACTTCGGCGGCGAAAGCACACCGCTCGGCGATGCGTCGCCATTCGAGTATTCTGAGGACTCTTCGTTTGGTGACGTTTTCGACCTAGGGGCCACGGGCGTAAGCGAAGCTGACGAGGCGGGCTGTTTTGCTCAATATGAGCGCGACCTCGATTTGTGTGGGGCACTTGGCGCAGCAATGGGCGGCAGTCGTGGTACGACCCTGTGCCGCCAAAACGCATTTGACCGTTATCAACAATGCAGAGGATTCTGATGGCTGCGCATTCGCCTTATTCTGTCGTTGTCTCCTACCTGGAAGACACGCAAGTACTTTCGGTTCGCGCTGTCGAGCCAGTCAAGATTGCGCCGTTACTCGCGAGCAAGCTGGAGATGCCTATAGCGCTGGAAGAATTCGACAACAAGCTGGACGATGAATTTGCGCGCCGACTCGGCGTCGCCATGCTCAACCTGATCGCGTTAGGGCAGCCTGAGATTAGGCAATTTATGAGCGTGACGCAGCAGCCCTTTGGCAAGTCAGAATGAATTTGCGTGTGACGCCAGCGCACGCTGTGTCGCACCGCCAGTCAATTGATGACTGCTCGCGCGTTGCGCTTGCGGACACCAGACCTGCCACGCCCACGGCGCGGTAACGCCATACCAAGCGCTCGACTTTTCGCACGCTCATGTCCAGCCGCTCGGCGGCGCGGCCCGGTTTGAGTGGACGCTCGGCGACCGCTTGAATCACTCCGAATCGGTCCAGTTCGCGCATCGACATCGTGATCGTCCCAGTCGTGTTCACGGCCCGCGCTCCAGAAACGCTTGTCTGGCCACGAACCTACGGCAAAATGCGACATCTCTACTTGGCAGAGACGCGACATTTGAACTTGGGACCTACAAACAAAAATGCGCTAATTAACATTATGTAAAACAAAATTAACTAATTGCCACACGCATCATTCAGGTAACGATGGCAAACTGCCCAAGTACCGCGCCCCCCGCACGCGCGCGGTACCCATCCCGCGCCCAGCACGACCTGCCTTTTCGGCCCGATCGCCCAAGCCGACCCACGTCCCGATGAACACACGCCTGCTCAGTCTCGCCCGGATCCCATTCTTTTTGCCGCTCTCCAGCGCGATCCTGATGCTCGGCGTCGCGATGTCGTTCACCGCGCCGTATCTGTCGCTCTTCAGCGTCGAGCAGGCGGACATGAGCCCGTTGAAGCTCGGTCTCTTCATGACGGTCATTGCCGCGAGCGGCGTGGTGGCCAGCGCTTTTGCCGGCAAATGGTCGGACAGGCACGGCCATCATCGCGAATTGCTGCTCGCGGCGCTCGTCGCTTCGTCGCTCGGTTTCTTGCTGCTGTGTCTGGTGCGCAACTACTCCGCGCTGGTCGCGATCGGCATCGTGTTTCTCGGCGCCGGCGGCTCCGCAATGTCGCTCGTGTTTTCTTTCGCGCGCGCCGCTCTGCCGGTCGATAACGAAGCCGAGCGATCCCTCGCGCTCGCGACCTTGCGAACCGTCCTTTCGATGGCGTGGGTCTTCGGGCCTTCCGTCGGCGCGCTGGTCCTGGCCGCCGTCGGCTTCTACGGCCTGTTTCTGTTCGCGGCGGCCTGTTTCATCGCGTGCGGCGCGATCGTATGGCGCATGCACGATTCGCCCAAGGGCGACCCGCACAGCGCACCCGCTCACTTCGCCGGCGACCCGTCCTCGCTGCTCGAAGTCACCGCGCCCGACACCGAGGAACTCGTGCCGCCGCACCCCGGCACGCAGCACTCGCGCGCGGAGATCTGGCGCGCCACCGTAGCGATGACGCTCATCGGGCTCGCCGCGAGCGCGACCATGATCGTCCTGCCGCTTTACGTCGTGCACGGTATGCACGGCACGCGCATCGACGTCTCGATCATGCTCGGCCTCGGCGCGCTCCTCGAAATTCCGATGATGCTCGCGCTCGGCGCGCGTGGTTCGCGCCTCGACAAGAAGCGTTGGCTCGCGTCATGCGCGGTCGTGCATCTGATTTATTTCGTTGCGGTGGCGGCGTCGCCGAATGTCCACTTCCTGATTCCGATGCAGGCCTTCAACGCCTTCGTCGTCTCCGTGACGTCGTGCCTGGGCATGACCTACATGCAGGATCTGATGCCGCAAAGCCCCGGATCGGCGACGGCGCTGTTCTTCAACGCGTCGCGCGTCGGGTCGATTCTTTCCGGCGTGTTGTCCGGCGTGCTCGTGGCCGCGCTCGGCTATCGCGGCACGTTTCTCGTCTGCGGTTGCATTGCGCTAGGAGCGGCCGTGCTGTTCGTCAATCCGCCGTTCGCGCTCATCGCGCGGCGCATTCTCGACTGGTGGGACGATCGGCGGCCGGCGAAACCGTGACGTCGTTTTCAGCGAGGAATGGCAAGATAGGCGCACCCGGTCGTCGATTTCACACGCGAACATGCCTCAGCGCCTCCCGCCGCTCAACGCCCTGCGTCTCTTCGAAGCCGCCGCGCGCCATCGCAGTTTCAAGCTCGCGGCCGCCGAACTCAACGTGACGCCGGGCGCCGTGAGCCACGGCGTCGGCGCGCTGGAGGACATGCTCGGCGTCGAGCTCTTCGTGCGCGAACCGCGCGGACTGTCGCTCTCGGCCGCGGGCGAACACTATCTGCCGTACATCGCCGAAGCGTTTTCTCTCATCGTCATCGGCACGCAGTCGTTGCCCGACAAGCGCCGGCGCCGCGCGATTTCCATCACGTGCGCGCCGACGCTCGCGGCTCGCTGGCTCGTGCCGCGCCTCGCCGATTTCCGCGCGCGCTGGCCCGGCATCGACGTCAGCGTGGACACCTCGCGCCGGCAGGCGGGCTTTCCCGTCGACGGCTTCGATTTCGGCCTGCGCCTTTCTCGCGGCCCGGTCGACGGCGCGTCGTGGCAACGTCTCTTCGGCGAGCGGCTCGTGCCGGTATGCAGTCCGGCCTATCGCGCGACGCTGACAGGCGCGGGCGGCGTGCCCGATCTCACGCGCGCCGCGCTCATCCACGTCGATACCGCCAGTCAGGACTGGCAGGCGTGGATGGACGGCGCGGGCATCGACGGTCTCGATCTCCACGGCGGCCTGCGCTTCGATACCGTCCAGCTCGGCTTCGATGCGGCCGCGGCCGGGCTCGGCGTCGTCATCGGCAGGCGTCCGCTCGTCGATCGCGAACTGGCGGCGGGCACGCTCGTCGAAGCGTCCGCGACGAGCGTCGAGACCGAAACCGCCTACTGGGTCTGCGAAACGCCGCAAGCGAGTGCGCGCGCGGATCTCGTCGCGTTTCGCAACTGGCTGATCGAACAGGCGGCCGGTTTCGTCGATAACGGTTGAACTGCGCTCATCCGTCAGCGAAAACTTTTCGTTTGTCAGCACGGACGTTCGCCTGCGACGATGGCCGCAAGGAGGAACGAGCCATGTCATCTCTATCGACCACACGCCCGGGCACGAACCGCGCGACGACGTGGGCGCTCATCGGCGCGGCCGCGCTGATCCTGAGCGCCGCGATGGGCGTGCGTCAGACTTTCGGGCTCTTCATCGGGCCGTTTTCCTTCGATCGCGGCATGCCCGTCACGCTGATCGCCTTCGCGATCGCGCTGCACAACCTCGTGTGGGGCTTCGCGCAGCCGTTCGCGGGAGCCGCCGCCGACCGTTACGGCGCGACGCCGGTCGTCGCGATGGGCGCGGCCACGTTCGCCGCGGGACTCGCGCTCGCCGCCGCCGCGACCTCCGGCTGGATGCTCGTGCTGGGCCTCGGCTTGCTCGTCGGAATCGGCATCAGTTGCACGAGTTTCGGCGTCGTGCTCGCGACGGTCGGGCGCGTGGCTTCGCCGCAAACGCGCAGTGTCGCGATGGGTCTCGCCAGCGCGGGCGGCTCGCTCGGGCAAGTGTTGATGGTGCCGTTCGCGCAGGAAGTGCGCGTGCATGCCGGCGTGTCGGCGTCGCTCTATGCCCTCGCCTTCGTGTTGCTGCTCGCCGCGCCGTTCGGCATCGTGCTCGATCGCGCGAGCCGCCGGAGCGAGGCGTCGGCATCGCATGAAACACACGCGCAAGCCGCCCCTATGCCGCTGCGCGAGACGCTCGCGTATGCGTTGCGTCATCGCGGATATCGGCTGCTGACGCTCGGCTTCTTCACCTGCGGTTTTCAACTCGCGTTCATCGCGACGCATCTGCCGGGCTATCTGATGCTGTGCCACATGCCGGTCGGACTCGGCGCGACGGCGCTCGCGCTGATCGGGCTCTTCAACATGATCGGCAGTTGGGGATGCGGCTGGCTCGGCGGACGCTGGCGGCAGCATCACGTGCTCGCGTGGCTCTATCTGATTCGCGGCGGCGCGATCGCGCTCTTCGTCCTGTTGCCGACGACGAGCGTATCCGTCGTCATTTTCGCTGCCGTGATGGGGCTGACGTGGCTCGGCACGGTGCCGCTCACCAATGGGCTCATCGCGAAGGTGTTCGGCACGCGGCATCTGGGCACGCTATTCGGCGTCGTGTTTCTCAGTCATCAGCTCGGATCGTTTCTCGGCGCGTGGCTCGGCGGCTATGTGTTCGACACGACCGGTTCGTACTCGCTGATCTGGGGCGCGACGGCCATCGCCGGGCTCGTCGCGGCGCTGCTGCATTTTCCGATCGACGACCGGCCGGTCGCGCAAGCATCGCTCGCCGCGACCTGACGCGCGTGCATCGGTCCGACGACCGACTGCGCGCGCGCCCTCTTCCTCACGTTCATCCCTGCCGGACGACGGCCCCTTGCGCATCCGCATCGCGCGTCGAGCCTTTCGCGGGGCGTCCCGCCCAATAGCCCGCGAGCATCGATCCCGAGAGGTTGTGCCACACGGAAAAAAGCGCGCCGGGCAAGGCCGCGATCGGCGTGAAATACAGCTTGCCGAGCGTGGCCGCGAGGCCCGAGTTCTGCATGCCGACTTCGATTGCGAGCGTGCGGCAGACGGCTTCGTCGAAGCCGAGCAGACGGCCGCCCCAATAGCCGCCCAAAAGCCCGATGCCGTTGTGCAGCACCACGCCCACCGCGACGACCATGCCCACCGAAGCGATGCTCTTCTGCGTGCCGCCGACCACCGCGGCGATGATGAGCAGAATCGACACCATCGACACGAGCGGCAGCGCCCATTCGATCTTGCGCACGAGCTTGCCGAACAGATGATTCACGACGAGGCCGACCACGATCGGCAGCGCGACGATCTGCACGATGCTCATCAGCATGCCGTGTACGTCGACGGCGATGGATGCATCGACATAAAGACGCGTGAGCAGCGGCGTCGCGAATACGCCGACGAGCGTCGATAGCGCGCTGATCGTGACGGACAGCGCCACGTCGCCGCGCGCGAGATAGATCATCACGTTCGACGCCGTGCCGCTCGCGACGCTGCCGACGAGCACCATGCCCGCCAGCAGATCGGGCGGCATGCGCAGCGCCCGGGCGATCGCCCACGCGGCCAGCGGCATCACGAGGTAATGCAGCACGATGCCCGCGATAACCGGCGCGGGCCGCGAAAACACGCGCCTGAAATCGTCGATGGAAAGCGTGACGCCCATCGACAGCATGATGATCGTCAGAAGCGTCGTGACGTGCGGCGCGATGCCGGCCACGGAGGAAGGAACGCTATAGGCGGCGATGGAAACCAGCACGGCCCAGAACGGGAAAAGGCGGGTGACGCGGGCAAGCATGAAAACGATCCTCGAATGTCGTTGCGTGTCGTGTGGGGTTCAGTGAAAGCGGCGTGCGCGGGTTGACCGGACAGGCGCAGACGGACGGAAGCTTGCCTTCGTGGGGCGGACGCGGCCCGCGATGCCGGTGCGCGGGTTACGCGCGGGTTACGCGCGGGTTACGCGCGGGTTACGCGCGGATTACGCGCGGGTTACGCGCGATTCCGGCCGGGCGGCGGGCAGGCGTCGCATTTTACCCGGCGCGCGGCCGGTTTTCGGAATCCGCTTAATTCTCGCGATGCAAACGTCCGGCGCGCGGACTCATTCGCCGCTAATTCTGCGGCGCCATCATGCGCATCAAACAACCGCTTGCAAGGAGATGATCATGACGCCAATCGCCATCATTCAAGGCACGCCGACGTGGGTCTGGGTGCTTCTCGCGTTCCTGCTGTATCGCGGCATCAAGGCGATGCAGGCCAGCACAACACCGCTTTGGAAGCTCGCGATCGTTCCGTTAATTTTCGCGGGCATGGGCATCGCGCATCTGGTGGCGTCGCCGCTCGCGGGATGGACCGCCGTCGCCGTGTGGATCGTCACGCTGGGTGTGGGCATCGTCGGCGGCGTGTTCCTTGCGAGCCAGAGCCGCTTTATCGTCGATCCGATCGCGCGAACCGTGATGTTGCCCGGGTCCATGTTGCCCATGGTGCTGATCGCCGCAACGTTCATCGCGAAGTTCTGGCTGGGGTTCGAGATGGCGACCGTGTCGTACCTGCCGGCGCTCACGACCTATGTCGCGATCGATGCGGCCGTGTCGGGGATCGTCGCGGGTATCTTCGCCGGACGCTTCCTCACGTACTGGAAAACGATGCATGCGCTGCGTGCTTCGTGGGCCTGAGCGCTTCTGTCTTGCGTCGATCCATGGGGACGCACGATCGCGCAAATGGCGTCACACTTGTTACTCTCGGTTATCCGCTTTTCGAGTCAGACTGAATCACGGCAAACAACGAGCAAGAGTTCAACTCAGGAGGTTGCAAAGCCATGACTACATCGGACGAAAATGGAAGCCGCGCGAAGACTGTGATGCGCACGCCGCCTGTCGTGTCGCAAGAGGAATGGGAAGCGGCGCGTCAGCAGTTGCTCGTGAAGGAGAAGGCCCATACGCGCGCCCGCGACGCGCTCGCCGCCGAACGCCGCCGCATGCCGTGGACCGCCGCGAAGACCGACTACGTGTTCGAAGGTCCTGACGGCAGCGTCGGCTTTCTCGATCTGTTCGACGGTCGGCGTCAGTTGATCGTGTATCGCGCGTTCTACGAGCCCGGCGTCTTCGGATGGCCGGAGCATGCGTGCCGTGGCTGCTCGCTCGTCGCCGATCAGGTCGCGCATCTCGCGCACCTGAATGCGCGCGACACCACGCTCGTTTTCGTATCGCGCGCGCCGCAACCGGACATCGCGCGGCTCAAAGAACGCATGGGCTGGAACATTCCCTGGTTCACGCTGACGGATCGCTTCGATGCCGACTTCGGCGTCGACGAATGGCACGGCACGAACGTATTTTTCCGTGAAGGAGATCGCGTATTCCGCACGTACTTCCTCAACAATCGCGGCGACGAGCAGATGGGCAATACGTGGAATTACCTCGACATCACTCCGCTCGGCCGTCAGGAACTGTGGGAAGACTCGCCTGAAGGTTATCCGCAGACGCCGACTTACAAGTGGTGGAACTGGCACGACAGTTATCTCGACGATGCGCCGCCCGACAAGAAATGGGTCGAGATATCCGATGCCGGCGAAGCGGCATTCCGCGCCGAAAGCGCAAAGAACAAGGCGTGAATATCTTGCCGAGGTAGGCGTCCGGTACCGCCTCTGATCGCGCTCATTCGATTGCGCCCACGAACGTCAGCCACTCGCCGACGATCGCCTCGGGCGCATCTTCCTGCATCAGATGTCCCGATCCGCGCACGCGCGTGAAGCGCGCGCCGGGAATCAGCGACGCGAGTTCGACGCCGCGCTCGACCGGTATCCATTCGTCTTCTTCGCCCCAGAGAATCGACACGGGGCATTTCAACTCGCCGTAGCGCGACTGGACCTCATCGGTGTATCGCTGATCCATCTGCGCGATCTGCCGATAGAACGCGGCCTGCCCGACGTTCCCCGTCCACGGTCGCGTATAAACGCGCAAGCTCTCTTCCGGCAAGCGTCGATGTGCGGCGCCTTGCAGATACGCATCGAGCATCGCCTGATGCATGTACGGCGGCACGCCCGCGAACGCCGCTTCGTGCTGACGCACATGACGCACGAAGGGCGATCCCCACGGCGCGACGGCGACCGGATCGACGAGCATCAACGAACGATACGCGCAGCCATCGAGCAACGCCGCTCTCAGTGATGTCGCGCCGCCGAAGTCGTGCGCCAGCACGTCGGGTAAAGCGCCATTCCAGCCGGTGCGCCAATGAGCGAGAAGCGCCGCGAGCATGCGATTCTGCACGCCGAGCGACACGTCCTGCCCGTCGCGCATGTCCGATTCGCCGTATCCCAGCAGATCGAAGTAATGCACGCGCCGAGAGCGTGCCGCAATCGGCGCGATGCGTCGCCACACCTGCGATGAAAACGGCGTGCCGTGCACCAGCACGAGCGGCGCGCCTTCGCCGAACACGCCATAGCGCACGGCTTGCCCTTCGAAATCGAAAGCATGATCGAGCGGCAAGGCATCGTTCGGTTCACTCATGGCGCATCCCTCGAAGGTCGATGCCCGACTGCTTAACGCAGATTCGTGCGCGCGAGTTCTACGATTTCATCGCCGCGCCCGCTCAGGACCGCGCGCAACATATAAAGGCTGAAGCCCTTCGCCTGCGATAGCTCGATGGCTGGCGGCATCGCGAGTTCATGCTTCGCCACGACGACATCGACCAACGCCGGTCCCTTGTGCGCAAAGGCTTCCCGCAGCGCGCCTTCGAGTTGCTCCGACTCCTCGACACGCACCGACCAGATGCCCGCGCCCTTCGCGATCTGCGCGAAATCGGTCTTGCTGAGATCGACGTTGGTGTCGACATAGCCGGCGGCCTT
Source organism: Caballeronia glebae (assembly GCF_001545035.1). Classification (GTDB taxonomy): domain Bacteria; phylum Pseudomonadota; class Gammaproteobacteria; order Burkholderiales; family Burkholderiaceae; genus Caballeronia; species Caballeronia glebae. Next base: position 35,432 of record NZ_FCOJ02000015.1, on the reverse strand, counting down.
CAGTTCCATCGACACGAAACCGAGCAGGCTGTTGTTGAACACGACGACCTTGATCGGCAAGTCGAGTTGCACGGCGGAAAGCAGATCGCCGAGCAGCATCGACAAGCCGCCGTCACCCGATAGCGACACCACTTGCCGTTGTGCTCGCGCGGCCTGCGCGCCGAGCGCCTGCGGCATCGCGTTGGCCATCGATCCGTGATTGAACGAGCCGTGCAACTGGCGCTTGCCGTTCATTTTCAGATAGCGCGCGGCCCAGACTGTCGGCGTGCCGACGTCCACGGTGAAGATCGCGTCGTCGGCTGCGATTTCGTCGACGAGCTTCGTCAGATATTGCGGATGAATCGGACGTCCCGGCGCGGATGGCGTCGCGAGATCGTCGAGGTCCTTGCGCGCGGTGGCGTAGTGCTTGAGCGCATTCTCCAGGAAACGCCGCTCCTCTTTGCGCTGAAGCTTCGGCAAGAGCGCCGTCAGCGTTTCCTTGATCGTGCCGACGAGTCCCATTTCCAGCGGCGCGCGGCGTCCGAGTTGCGAGCCGCGCCAGTCGATCTGCACGATCTTCGCCTTCGGCGGATAGAACGGGCGATACGGGAAATCGCAGCCGAGCAGGAGCAGCGTGTCGCACGACATCATCGCGTGATAGCCCGAACTGAAGCCGATGAGCCCCGTCATGCCGACATCGAACGGATTGTCGTACTCGATGAACTGCTTGCCGCGCAGCGCATGCACGACGGGCGCGCCGAGCGTATCGGCGAGCGCGACCACTTCGTCGTGCGAGCCCGCGACGCCGCTGCCGCACATGATCGTCACCGCTTTGCTGCCGTTCAGAAGACTCGCGAGCTTGTCGATCTCCGTCTCGGCCGGCACGATCGCGCTTGGTGCGCTCGTGGTCCAGCGCGGCTCCAGATCCGGTCCTTCGCTCAACGCGACGTCGCCCGGCAACACGATCACCGCGACGCCGCGCTGCTCGATCGCCGCACGCATCGCGCGTTCGAGCACGCGCGGAAACTGCGAAGCATTCGACACTAGTTCCACGAAATGGCTACATTCCTTGAACAAGTCCTGCGGATGCGTTTCCTGGAAGTAACCGAGGCCGATCTCCGTGGACGGAATGTGCGCCGCGATGGCGAGCACCGGTTGTTGATTGCGATGGCAATCGTAAAGGCCGTTGATGAGATGCAGATTGCCGGGACCGCAACTGCCCGCGCACACCGCGAGCTTGCCCGTCGTGGCGCCGTCCGCGCCGGCCGCGAAAGCGGCCGCTTCTTCGTGACGCGTGTGCATCCAGCGGACGGAGCCCAGGCGGTCGAGACTGTATGCGAGTCCGTTCAGACTGTCGCCCGTCACGCCCCAGATTCGCTCCACGCCTGCCGCCGCGAGTGTCTTCGCGAGATAGTCCGCTATTGTGTTCTTTCCCATGATGCTTCCTGTGATGAAGAGAGGATGTCTAATAAAAGACGGAGTCGCGACAGAATGACGCGCGCCACCGCGCCTCCGCCGTTGGCTCAATGTATGCTGGATTCAAAACGCGAAAGGATTGTACGCCGTAGCAAGGCGGTTGTCCGGGACGGTGCGCGGGCCGCGTGGCGCGGCGATTCAGCGCACTACGCGGCGGATTTTTGAGCAATGCAATCGCGGTATATCGAAATGCATTATTTCGGAAGGAATTCGGTATGCGGAATGCAAACCGCGACGGAGCCGGATCGATCGTCCTGGCTCCATCGCGCGTGGCTAGTATGAAACCGGACGCTCACGCACCCGTGCGCACGCTCTCCGGCAGATCACGGCCGTGATACTTTTTGTAGATCGTATTGAGGTTGCCGCTCTTCATGTTCGCGCCGACCCAGTTGTTCACCCATTCCTTCAGGCGCGGCTGGTCCTTGCTCATCGCGATGCCCAGATCGAAAGTCTTCTGCTCGAACTTCATCTCGATGTTGCGTTGCGGAGCGCGGTCCTGCATTTCCTTCAGGTTCGAAGGCGTGCTCGAAAAGATGTCGACCTGCCCCGTGACCATCGAGGTGATGAGCGTCGCATCGTCTTCATAGCGCTGGATCTGAGCGCCCTTCGCCTGCTGCGTCGTCAGCGTATCGTTCACCGTCGCACGCGTGAGGCCGATGGTTTTGCCGTCGAGGTCCGCATAACCTTTCACGCTCGCCGACTTCACGCCGCCGACGATGATCGAGATGACCGCATACGGATTCGAGAAATCGACTACTTTCGCGCGCTCCGGCGTGACCGACAGCGAGGAAATCACGAGGTCCGCGCGCTTCGCCTGCAACGTGGGAATGCGCGCGGCGTTGGTGATCTGCACGAGTTCCAGCTTCACACCGAGATCCTTCGCGAGCGCCGTTGCGGTATCGACGTCCGATCCCGCCGGCTTCAGGTTCTGGTCCGCATAGCTGAAAAGCGGCGTGCCGATTGCTATCGCGACGCGCACGACGCCCGCCTTCTTGATGTCGTCGAGTTGATCGGCCATCGCGCCATGCACGGCGCCTGCCATCATCAACGTTGCGAGGGCCGCGCGTGCAATGATTGATTTCGCTTTCAAGTTACGTCTCCGTCGTTATTAATGTTGCTGGATTGATGCTGCGGATATCAAAGTCCGTTGCCGAGGAACGCGCGCAATTCGGGCGTGCGCGGCGCATCGAGCATGCTGCCGTCGCCCACTTCCCATACCTTTCCCTGATGCATATAGATGATGCGATCCGCCACGCGCTTGGCGAACGCCATCTCGTGCGTGACGAGCAGCATCGTCATGCCGTCGGCCGCGAGGTCTTCCATCACGCGCAGCACTTCGCCCGTCAGTTGCGGATCGAGCGCCGATGTCACTTCGTCGAACAGCATGACCTTCGGCGACATCGCGAGCGAGCGCGCAATCGCCACGCGCTGCTGCTGTCCGCCCGACAATTGTTCGGGATACGCATCGGCCTTCTGTCCGAGACCGACCTGCTCCAGCACGTTCGTCGCGATGCGCCGCGCTTCGTCGCGCGACATCTTCTTTACGTGACGCAGCGCGAGCATGATGTTTTCTTCCACAGTCAGATGCGGAAAGAGGTTATAGCTTTGAAACACGATGCCGACTTCGCGGCGCAACAGATGCAGATCGACCAGAGGATCGTCGACGCGAATGCCGCACACTTCGATCTGCCCTTGATCGATCGTCTCCAGCCTGTCGATGCAACGCAACGCCGTGCTCTTGCCCGAACCGCTCGCGCCGATCACGGCGATCATCTGGCCCTTGTTGACCTCGAACGACACGCCCTTTAAAACATGATTGGAGCCGAAGCTCTTGTGAATATCGCCGACTTTAACGATTGCTGACATTGAGCTTGTTCTCCATCGATTGGCTCCAGCGCGAAAGCGGATAGCACAGGACGAAATAGAAAGCGCCAACCAGCCCGAAGATGAGGAACGGCTGGAAGATCGAGTTATTGATGATCTGTCCCGCGCGCGTCAGTTCGATAAAGCCGATCACCGAAGCGAGCGACGTCATCTTGATGAGCTGCACGAGAAAGCCGACGGTGGGCGGCAGCGCGAGACGCATCGCCTGGGGGATGATCACGAGGCGCAACGTCTGCCAGCGCGTGAGCGACAGGCATTCCGATGCTTCCCATTGCGGCTTCGGCATAGCTTCGATGCAGCCGCGCCAGATATCGCCGAGATACGCACTCGAATAGACCATCAGCGCGAGGCCAGCCGCGACGAGCGCGGGCACCTGATAGCCATACACCGACAAACCGAAGTACACGATGAAGAGCAGGATCAGGAGCGGAATGCCCTGAATCGCCTCGATATACACGAGCGCCGTGCGCGACAGCCATGTGCGCGGCGAGATGCGCGCGAGCATCACGACAAATCCGCCGATACCGCCGAGCACGAATGCGAGTGCGGAAAGCACGAGCGTCCAGCCGATCGATTGCACCAGATAAACAAGGTGCGATGACGTGAATCCGCCGCTCATGCCGCACCTCCGGGAATAACCGTATCGATGCGCTTGGGATCGGGCGGCGTCTTGCCGGCGCGTTTCGCCGCAAGACGGATCGCGCGTCGGCGCTTGAAAAGATGCTCGCCCACGGCCCACGCGATGAGCTTGATGATGAGCGACAACACGAGGTACAGCGCCGCGACCACGATGTATGTTTCGAGCGAGCGGAACGTGTCGGACTGCACGGTGTTGGCGACCGCCGTGAGTTCTTCCGCGGAGATCTGCGAGGCGATCGCGGAGGCCTGCATCATCAAGAGGAACTGGCTCGTCAACGCGGGATAGACCTTCTCGATCGACGGCTGCAACATCACATGCCAGGCGATGCGCCACTTCGAAAGCCCGAGACACTCGGCCGCTTCGATCTGTCCGCGCGGCACCGATTCCAGCCCGGCGCGAATGATCTCGGCGGCATATGCGCCGATGTTGATCGTCATCGCGAGCGCGGCGGCCGCGAAGGTCGGCATGCGCAAGCCGATGCTCGCGAGACCGAAGTAGAGCAGAAAGATCTGCACGAGAAACGGCGTATTGCGCACCGCTTCGATATAGAGGATGCACACGCGCGTAAGCACCGGCACTTTCGCGCGCTTGGCGAATGCGACCAGCATGCCGAGGATCAGCCCGAAAAACACGGCCACGCAGGTCATCTTGAGCGTGAGCCATGCGCCTAGCAGGAACGTCGGCCAGTACGGCAGCAGCGGTGAAAAATCGAGAGAAAACATGGCGGCAAAAGTCCCTGTTAGGTCTGGGCGCTAAGCCGTGCGCGCCCAACGCTGGATGTATGACGACATACTACGCAGGCCGTGATACTGCATTTCGCATGCATTAAACCGGGTCGAACGGGCCAGTCGTCGTGAACGTGCCGCCTTGCAGCACGGCCACCGGATCGTCGGGCGCGGGCGGCGGCGTCGCTTCGATCTTTTCGCGGAAGGGCTCGGACGAGTCATGCGCAACGAAGCCGAGATGCGCGGCGCAGCGGTTGTCCCACCATGTATGCGCATTCGCGGACATGCCGAAGACGATCGTATGGCCGACGTCCTTCGTGAAGAGGCTGCGGCGCAACAGGTCGTGGAAATCGTCGTAGCTCATCCAGCTCGCCATCATGCGGCGGTCCTTCGGCTCCGGAAATACCGAGCCGATGCGAATGCTCACGGTTTCGATGCCGTAGCGGTCGAAATACATCTGCGCCATGTCTTCGCCGAACGATTTCGACAAGCCGTAGTAGCCATCGGGACGCTTGCGCGCGGCGGCGTCGATTCGTTCGTCCTGCCGATAGAAACCCGTGACGTGATTCGAGCTTGCGAACACGATGCGCTTAACGCCCTGCCGGCGCGCAGCTTCGTAAAGGTTGAACACGCCCTTGATGTTGGCTTCGAGAATCTCTTCGAACGGACGCTCGACCGACACGCCGCCGAGATGAACGATCGCATCGCAATCCTTCGCGAGCGCATCGACGGCCTGGCGGTCGGCCAGATCGCAGGGAACGATTTCCTCGTGAAGCGCGGCTTCGCTCGACAGGACGCCGGGCAAGTCCGAGATACGCACGTGCCGCGCGAATTCCGCGACGCGATGCCGGATCGCGCGTCCGATTCCGCCCGCGGCGCCCGTCAGCAACAGACGATCGAACTGCGCGACGTCGCCGGCCGAAGAATTGGTTTGTTGTTCCATCGATTTGTGTCTCCTGAAGGCTGTCGTCGCTAGGGAATTACCCTGCGCGCATCTTCTTGTACGTTGTCATATCACCGCATGACGCATATCATCATTTGCCGAACGATTTGTCAATGTGTGTAAAACCCACTCCAATGAGAACGCCGTGACGCTATCGCCCGATCTTCATGCCGCCACGCTGCCCGCCTCGGCCGATGCATCATCCGCTGTATTGCCCGGCGCACGACGCAGCCTCACCGCGCAACTCGTCGATGCATTGCGCGCGCAAATCGATTCGCAGGAACTGAAGGCCGGCAACCGCCTCGCGACCGAAGCGGAAATGGTCCAGCGCTTCGGAGTGAGCCGCACCGTCGTGCGTGAGGCGCTGTCGCGCCTGCAGGCGGCGGGGTTCGTGGAGACACGGCATGGCATCGGTACGTTCGTGTGCGAAGCGGGCCACTCGCCGCTACTGCAACTCGATCCGGCCGATGTCGCCGGTTCCATCGATGCGCTCGCCATTCTCGAATTGCGCATCAGTCTCGAAACGGAAAGCGCGGGGCTCGCCGCGATGCGTTGCGACGCCGCGCGCCTCGCGACGATGCGCTCGGCGCTCGCCGATTTCTCACGGAGCGTGAGCGAAGCGACCGATACCGTTTCGCCCGATCTGCGCTTTCACATGGAGATCGCGCATGCGACGGGCAATCGCTATTTCGTCGAGATCATGGAGCATCTGGGCACGCGCATGATTCCGCGCACGCGCATCACGGCGACGCCGATTCCGCGCGAGCAAAACGCGGAGTATCTGCTGCGCGTGAATCGCGAGCATGAGCAGATCGCGGATGCGATCGAACGCGGCGATGCCGATTCGGCGCGCACTGCGATGCGCCTGCATCTGATCAATAGCCGGGAGAGATTGAGGCGCGCGCAGGCGGCGGCCGAATGAATGCGAGAGGACCGCGCGTCAGCGCGGCCCTCTGATCGATGCGAATCAACGCGCCCTATCAACGCGCCATGTTCGGCTCGCCATCGTCGATGTCATGCGCGCCGGGAATCGTCTCCAGCGCCTGATCGTGATGCAGCAGCAAGACCGCCGCCACGCCGACCATGCCCGCCCCTGCAAGGCACAACAGGCCCGCGCCGAAGCCGCCCGTGCTGTCCTTGATCCAGCCCATCGCATAGGGACCGAAGAAGCCCGCGAGATTGCCGAGCGAGTTGATCGCCGCGATGCCGCCGGCCGCCGCCGCACCCGACAGGAACGAAGCCGGCAGCGTCCAGATCACCGGCAGGCAACCGAAGATGCCGAAGCCCGCGATCGACAGCGCGATCATCTTCATCACCGGGTCGTCGAGCCCGGCCGATGCCGCGATGCCGCCCGCCGCGACCATCAGCGCGATCGCCACATGCCAGCGGCGTTCGAGTTTGCGATCCGAATGACGGCCCCACAGCACCATGCTGACGACGCCCACGGCATACGGCAACGACGTGACGAAACCCGTCTGCAAGTTGGTCAGGCCGAACGACTTGACGATCTGCGGCAGGAAGAAGCTCAGGCCATAGTTAGTTGCATTCGCGCCGAAGTAGATCAACGCAATGGCCAGCACGCGCGGATTGAAGATGGCTTGCTTCACGCTGAACGCATGCACGGATTCGCGATGCGCGCGCTCGTGCGCCTGGCGATCGACGAGCCAGTCACGCTCCTCCTTCGCGAGCCAGTGCGCATCGGAGGGCCGGTCGGTCAGATAGAAGAACACGACGAACGCGAGCAGCAACGCGGGAATCGCTTCGATCAGATACAGCCATTGCCATCCCTGCATGCCGTGGATGCCGTCCATCTGCAGGAGCGCGCCGGAGATCGGCCCGCCGATCACGGTGGAAAGCGGAATCGCCGCCATGAAGTAGCCGACGACACGGCCCCGATACTTCGCCGGGAACCACAAGGTCAGCAGAAAGATGATGCCGGGAAAGAAGCCCGCTTCCGCCACGCCGAGCAGGATGCGCAGGCCGTAGAACACGTAAGCGTTCGAAAGACCCGTCGCCTGAGCGATCTGCGGAATGTAAGCCATCGCCGCCGCGAGAATGCCCCACGTGAACATGATGCGTGCGATCCAGCGACGCGCGCCGAATCGTTCGAGCAGCAGATTCGACGGAACCTCGAAGAAGAAATACGCGATAAAGAAAATGCCGGCGCCGAAGCCGAACATGCTCGCAGTGAAACCGAGCGCCTTGTTCATCTGCAATGCAGCAAAGCCGACGTTGACGCGGTCCAGATAAGCGATGAAGTAACACAAGATCAGGAACGGCACGAGGCGAACCATCACGCGCTTCATGGTGCGAGCTTCAAGGTCCATCAATGTCTCCTCCGGATTAGAGAATCGGTCGATCGCCGGTACTCGGGGTATCTGCGGAGCCTACTCTTTCAGAAGGATTTAAAGCATTGGTGTTTGTTCTTGGTATCGGTTCCGAAGCGTAACGTGTGCATCGAATCGATGCGCGCCAGCGCGGTGCACCGAATCGTTTGCGTCCCAAACTGTGCGGAAAAAATTGCGAACGGGGCGAATGGTCGCCCCGTTTCGTGAAGATCATGCTACCGGTAACAGTCCGGCGTAATCCGGTTCCGGTAATCCTTGCACACCCGGGGTCAAGGCGAAGACGTGGCCGTCGTCGTCAGTTGCATTCGTCGACGGACGAATCGTCGTGACATAGAGCGTCTTCAGATCGCTGCCGCCGAAGGCGCACATCGACGGCTTGCTCGCGGGCAACGCGATCTCGCGATCGAGTTCGCCTCGGGGCGTGAAGCGCAGCAAGCGTCCGGCATCGTTCGCGCAGGTCCAGTAGCAGCCGTCGGCATCGACCGCGGCGCCGTCGGGGCGGCCCGTGTAGTGATGCAGATCGGCGAAAACGCGCTGTGCGCCCGGCGTGCCGGTCTCGGTATCGAAGTCGAATGCCCACACGATACGGCGCTGCGGATGCGAGTCCGAGAGATACATCGTCCTGCCATCCGGCGACCACGCGAGGCCGTTCTGCGTGATCAAACCATCGACAACGGCCGTCGACAACACACCCTTCTCGTCGAAGCGATACAACGCGCCGACCGCGCTCGCGAGGGACATGTCCTGCACCATCGTGCCGGCCCAGAAGCGCCCTTGCCTGTCGCAGCGGCCATCGTTGAAGCGCATGCCCGTGGCGGGAAACGACGGCGCGGCGAGCTTCACGGCGCGCGCTTCGTTCGCATCGGCAAGCGTCACGCCGAACATGCCGCTTTCCATGCCCGCGACGACGCGCCCGGTCTTGTCGAACGCAAAGCATGCGACCTGTTCGTCGAACGCCCATTCCGTACGGCGCGCGCTTTCGATTTCGAGCCGGACGATACGGCGCGCCGGAATATCGACCCAATACAGCGCGCCCTCTTGCGCACGCCATACCGGACATTCGCCGACGGTCGCGCGTCCGGCCGCGTCGAGCCGTTGCGCGCGCACCGTGGCGCTCATTGTTTGCGCTCCATCGGTTCGCCCATTACGAACGGGCCGCCCTGGAAGCGCTGCGCCGGGTCGTCGCGATCGGCGGTCGGTCCGCTCGCCGGAAAGAGCGCGTTGAACTGCGCGGAACTGTCCTGCGGATTGAAGCCGAGGAAACCGGCCTTCGCGTTGTCCCACCACTTCACCGGATTGTCCGACACGCCATACACCACCATATGGCCCACGCGATTCGTGAACAGCGAGCAGCGCACGAGCTCGATGAAATCGCGGTAGCTCAGATACGTGACGAGCATGCGCGGATTCTTCGGCTCCTCGAACGAAGAACCGATGCGCAGGTTCACCGTCTCGATGCCGAAGCGATCGAAGTAATAGCGCGACAGCGATTCGCCGAAGCACTTCGTCACGCCATAGAGACTGTCCGGGCGATGCGCGGAATCGGCGTCGAGCACTTCAGTGACGGGATGAAAGCCGATTGCATGATTCGAACTCGCGAACACGATGCGCTTCACGCCGTAACGACGCGCCGCTTCATAAATGTTGTACGTGCCGCGAATATTCGCTTCGATCAGATCGTCGAACGGCGCGTCGATTGAAATGCCGCCGAGATGCACGATCGCATCGACGCCCTCGACGAGCCGCATCACCTTGTCGCGGTCCGCGAGATCGACGGCGCTGATTTCTTCATGGCTCGCCGCATCGTCGAGCGGGGCGATGTCGCTGAGCCGCACGACGTCGGCCCATTGCGCGAGCGCGCCGCGCAACTGACGACCCAGATTCCCGGCCGCGCCGGTCAGAAGCAGGCGCTTGAACGGTTTGGCCGCTGCGTTTGGCTGATTCATCGAGACTCCTGTTCAAAACGTGAAAAATGCGTTGAAAGCAAAAAGGAAGAAAACGTTTTCGGGACTGTAGCGACTGGGCAGCCGTGCCGTCAATCGGTACATGGCATGCAAAAGGCCGCATTCAAAATGCAAGATTCGATCTCATCGTTTCCTGATTTTCTGCGACAATCTGTTAACAGTACGAAAACGTTACCCTCCGAATGAAGAAAATTTCCCCGACCATTCGCGACGTCGCCGCTGCAGCGGGCGTGTCCGTCGCGACCGTCTCGAAGTACATCAACGGCGCGCAGCGCTTCTCCGCGCCGGTCGAAGCCAGGCTGAAGGAAGCCATCGATTCGCTCGGCTATCGCTCGAACCCGCTCGCGCGTTCGATGATCACGGGCAAGACGCGCACCATCGGTATCACGATCCTCGACATCAGCAATCCGCACTTCACGCATGTCGTGAAAGGCGCGAACCGCATCGCGCTGCGGCACGACTACACGCTGCTGCTCGTCGACATCGACGAGAATCAGGCGCGCGAGCGGCCGCTCATCGAAGCGCTTGCCCAGCGCGTGGACGGCCTGCTCGTCAGCTCGCGTCTGCCCGACGAAAACGCGCAGTGGATGCTCGATCTCGACAAACCCGTCGTGCTGCTGCGCAACGCCGAACTGCCTATTCCGAGCGTCGGCATCAACAGCCGCCTCGCTACCTACATGCTCGCGCGTCATCTGCTCGATCTCGGGCATCGCCGTATCGCGTATCTCGGCTTCGAGCACGCGCGCATCAACGATGAACGGATTCGCGGCGCGCGCGAATGTCTTGCCGAAGCGGGCCTCGAACTCGACATCTACGAAGCACACGCGCCGACTTCGCTGGCCGGCGAACAAGCTTGCTCGCGCGTGATGCTCGGCCCGAAGCGCCCGCAAGCGGTGATCTGCTACAACGACCTGATCGCGCTCGGTTTCATGAAGGAAGCCGCGTCGCTCGGCATTCGCGTGCCGCAGGACGTGTCGGTGACGGGCATCGACAACGTGCCGTATGGCGCATACGCCGCGCCAGGCCTCACGACCGTCGACATCCAAAGCGAGAAGATGGGCGAACTCGCGATGCAGAAGCTCATCGACGCCCTCGCCGGTCATCCCGATCCCGGCAACTCCATGTTCGAGCCGCGGCTCATCGTGCGCGAATCGACTGCGGCGGTTGCATGACGCGCGCCGCGTCGCCTGCAGGTTTCGAGTGCTGGCGGCGCGGCGCATGGTGAGTCCGATTACCCGTTGATACGTCGTTGTTGCGTATTACGCCGCGAGCTTCGCCGGCGTCATCTTCGGCGTGAGCACATGCATGATCGCGAAGGCGATGAGATACGCCGATGCGCCGATTGCGAACAGCACCCAGTAGTGGCCCGTGCGCTGCAGCACCTGGCCGATCACTTCCGAGAACAGCACGCCGCCGATCGACCCGGCCATGCCGCCGATGCCGACTACCGCGCCCACCGCACGACGCGGGAACATGTCCGATGCCGTCGTGAAGAGGTTCGCCGACCAGCCCTGATGCGCCGCCGCCGCGAGACCGACGATCGCCACCGCCACCCACAAGTTCTCCGCCTGCGAAACGAACGCGATCGGCAACACGGCGCATGCGCAGATCAGCATCGCGGTCTTGCGCGCCGCGTTCACGCTCCAGCCCTTACGCAGCAGCGCGGAAGAAATCCAGCCGCCGCCGATACTGCCGATGGTGGTGATCGCGTAGATCACGACGAGCGGCAGGCCGATGTGCTGCATGTCCATGCCGCGCGATTCGTTGAGCCATTTCGGCAGCCAGAACAGATAGAACCACCACACCGGGTCCGTCAGGAACTTGCCGACGATGAACGCCCACGTCTCGCGCTTGCCCATGAGTTCCTTGAAACCCGGCGCGCGTGCCTTGACGTTGACGGCGTCGGCGGCGTTGGTGTCGTCGCCTTCGTCGGCGATTTCGTCGTCATGCGCGCGGCCGTCCGGCTGGCGATACATCACGAACCACACGACGAGCCACACGAGGCCGATCGCCCCGACTAGCACGAACGCCGAGCGCCAGCCGAAGGCCACCGCGAGCGCCGGAATAAGCGCCGGTGCGAACACCGCGCCGATGTTCGCGCCGGAATTGAAGATACCGGTCGCGAGCGCGCGTTCACGGCGCGGGAACCATTCGGCGGTCGTCTTGATGGCGGCCGGGAAGTTGCCGCCCTCGCCGATGCCGAGCAGCGCGCGGACCATCGCGAAGCCCATCACGGAGCCGACGGCCGCGTGCAGCATCGCCGCGATACTCCAGATAAACATCGCGAGCGCGTAGGAGATGCGCGTGCCGAGCCAGTCGACGATGCGCCCGAAACAAAGCAGACCGACCGCATAGAAAGCCGAGAACGCGATCACGATGCGGCCGTACTGCACCTGCGTCCAGCCGATGTCGTGCTGAAGCATCGGGGCGAGCAGACCGAGGATCTGCCGGTCCATGTAGTTGATGACCGTGGCGAAGAAGAGCAGCGCGCACACGGTCCAGCGATAGCGGCTGGCGGTACGCACGGCGCCGGCAACGACAGTGTTCATGAAAGTCTCCGGACGCGGCGGCGCTCGTCGTGCCGCGTTTCTTGTTGCGTGAACGGCGACGAGCGCCGTGGCGATGGCGTTGCGCCGTTTAAAAGCGCTAGCCGGCCGGGTTTTGGAAAACGTTTTTCGAAGAATAGTGGGTTTGATGTTTGTTGACCATCCTGGTATTTGCCCTAATCAGCGCTAGGAGCGACGCCCTTCAACCGGGACAATGGCCGCGCCAGCTGGCAATCCCAAGCGCCTGGCTTGTTAATCGTTTTTCAAAACTTCCCACGAATCGAGCGCGCCTGCTATAGCGCCGCGCTTGCGTTTGGCGTTTTGCCTACAAGTTGGCGTTTTGCATGCTGCCTAATGCATACAAAATGCCGGCGCCGGCCTTCGACCGGCGTCGCGTCGCCGGTATGATCCACCCCCAAACAACGACGAAGAGACGCTTGCCATGCCCGCTCGCCTGACGGGGTTTCTCTGCCTGCTCGTCACCGCCACCGGTTGGGCGCTCAACTGGCCCGCCATGAAAATCCTGCTGCGCGAGTGGCCGCCGCTCTTCTCGCGTGGTGTCGCCGGCATTGCGGCCGCCTTGCTACTCGGCGTCATCGCGAAATTCGTCGGTGAGAACATGCGCGTGCCGCGCCCGCTCGTCCCGCGACTGCTGCTCGCATCCGCGATCAACGTCTTCGCGTGGATGGGCTTTTCCACGCTTTCGATGAAATGGTTGTCGGTCAGCGAGGGCGCGCTGCTGGTCTACACCATGCCGATCTGGGCGATGTTGCTCGCATGGCCCATCGCGAAACGCAAGCCTTCCGTGGCCGGTTTTTGCGCGCTCACGCTCGGTCTCGCGGGCGTCGTCGTGCTGCTAGGGGCACATGGTCTTTCGTTCGACGGCGGCAAGCTCGCCGGCATCGCGTTCGCACTTGCCGCAGCGGTGCTGTTCGCGCTCGGCACGGTGATCACGCACACGCCCATGCCCCTTGCGCCGATTACGCTGGTCGCATGGCAAGTCGGCATAGGCTGCGCGCCGATGATCGTGCTCGGCCTCTTTATCGAGCATCCGGTCTTCTCCGCTCTCGGTCCCGATGGCTGGGCCGTGCTCGTCTACATGAGCCTCGTGCCGATGGCCGTCTGCTATCTCGCGTGGTTCGCGACGCTGCGCCGCCTGCCCGCCGATGTCGCGTCCATCGGCATGTTGCTCGTGCCGATCATGGGCATCGTCGCGGCGGCGCTTACGCTCGGCGAGCCGCTCGGCACACGCGAAGCCATTGCAATGGCGCTCACGCTCTCGGGCGTCGCGCTCGCGATGAGGCAGCGCCAGTAGCGCACGGCGAAGCGCAAAATTAAAGACTTGTTAAACATCTGCCGATAAGTGTCATGACAACTCTTATCGATCAGACATCCCCCATGCTTCGTAATGTTCTGGCCCGCACGAAAGTCGGGACCAAATTCGCCGTGCTCGCCTGCACGCTCACGGCAGTCGTCGTTGCCTTCTTCACCGTCGCCGTCACGCAGAGCGCGGGCGAGCAAGTCGACACACATGCGCTCGCGCGCGTCGAAAGCGAGAATCGTTCGATCGCGACGATGATCGGCCTGTACGACAAAGCCGTAAGCGCCGAAGTCACGCGCTTCATGACGATCTTCGCGCACCGCCTGCCTGCTGCATTCACGCTCGATGAGACCCGCACCGTCGATATCGGCGGCAAGGCCACGCCGATCTTCCTCGCGGGCGACAAGCCGCTGAACAACGACTTCGCGATTCCCGACGCCTTCCTGGAGGAGAGCGGCGCGATCGCGACGATCTTCGCCCGCACCGGCGACGATTTCGTGCGCGTGACGACTTCGCTCAAGAAGCAGGACGGCACGCGCGCGATCGGCACGCTGCTCGACCGCGCCGGCCCCGCGTATGCGCCGATCCTCGCGGGCAAGCCGTATATCGGCATCGCGACGCTCTTCGGCAAGCAGTACATCACGGAGTACAAGCCCGTCACCAATGCATCGGGCCGTGTCATCGGCGCGCTCTTCGTGGGCGTCGACGTGACAGCCGAATTCGCCGCGCTGCAGGACACCATCGCGAAGCTCGTGATCGGCACGAGTGGCTATCACTTCGTCGTCGATGCATCGAACGGCGCGAATCGCGGCAAGCTGCTCGTGCATCCCGGTTCGAAAGGCGAACTGGCCGATGAGCGCGTGGCGCCCTTCAAGCAGATGCTCGATGCGCACGAAGGCGAGCTCTCGTTCGACGGCGTCGAGATCGCCGGCGCGGATGCGCGTGTGCATGGCGGCACGAAGGAAATCGTCTATATGACGGTGCCGCAATGGCAATGGATGATCGGCGGCATTGCCTATCGCGACGAACTGCTCGCGAACGTGCACGCGAGCCGCAATCGCTTTCTGCTGCTCGGCCTGGTTGTCGTGGCGCTGCTCGTCGGCATGCTGCTCTATGCAGTCGCGCGGTTCGTCGGGCGCCCCATCGACGAGGTGACGCGCGCTTCCGAGCGCATCGCCGAGGGCGATCTGACCGTGCGCATCGACAGCGCGCGCGAGGACGACATCGGCCGGCTGATGCGTGCGATCGACGGCATCGCGCGCGGGCTGGCGGGCATCGTCGCGCAAGTGCGCAGCGCATCGGCCGACATGAACGAAGGCACGGCGCGCATCGCATCGGGCAGCAGCGACATCGCCACACGCATCGCCACCCAAGCGGCGAGCGTCGAGGAAACCGCTGCGAGCATGGAAGAAATCACGAGCACCGTGCAGCAGAACGCGGCAAATACCGCGCAGGCGGGAGCGCTCGTCGCGTCGGCATCGGATGCGGCGCGCGCGGGCGGCCATGCCGTCGGGCGCGTGGTCGAAACGATGGGCCAGATCGACGCATCGGCGCGACGCATCGCCGATATCACGGCGACCATCGAAGGCATCGCGTTCCAGACCAACATTCTCGCGTTGAACGCCGCTGTCGAAGCCGCGCGCGCGGGCGAACACGGCAGAGGCTTCGCGGTCGTCGCGTCGGAAGTGCGAGCGCTCGCGCAACGCAGCGCGGGCGCTGTAAAAGAGATCGAAGTGCTGATCGCCGAATCGGCCGTGAAGGTCGCGCAGGGCTACAAGATCGCGGAGGAAGCGAGCAGCACGATGGGCGGCATCGTCGAGCGGGTCTCGCGCGTGAATGCGATCGTCAATGAAATCGGCGTTGCGTCACGCGAGCAGGCAAGCGGCATCGAGCAGGTGAACAGCGCGGTCATGCTGATCGGCGAAGCGACGCAGCAGAACGCGTCGCTCGTCGGTGAAGCGGAGCATTCGACCGCCGAATTGCGCGATCAGGCCGAGCGCCTCGCGCGCGTGGTCAGCATGTTCCGCGTGTAAGCCATCGATCGTTCAAAGCGGTTCGAGCGGATGAGGCGCGCTGTCGTAAGCGCCCCACACCGATTGATCGAAGTTGATCATCGATCCGGTCATGAGACCCGATTCCGCGCTCGCGAGATAAGCGACCGCACGCGCCGCTTCGTTCGTGTTGATCAATCGCCCGAAAGGCTGCGCGGCCGCGGCGCGATCGAGCCATTCGTCGTCCGCGCCATGATGCGTGCGCTGAATCCGGTCTTCGCCTTCGCTCGCCATCCAGCCGAGATTCAGCCCGTTCACGCGAATGCGATTGCGTAGCAGCGCATAAGCGGTGTTTTGCGTGAGCGTCGCGAGCGCGCCCTTCGACGCACAATACGCGGCGATGAACGGTTGCCCCGCCATCGCCGACATCGAGCAGATGTTGACGATCGCGCCTTCGATATGTTCGCGCTTCATGATGCGGATGGTTTCCTGCATCAGAAAGAACGGCGCGCGCACGTTTGTCGCGAACATGCGGTCGAAGAGCTCGGGATCGGTGTCGAGAATCGTGCCGCGATCCGTCGTTGCCGCAGCGTTTACGAGCACGTCCACGCGTCCGAACTGTTCATCCGCGGCGGCTATGACCGCGCGGCAATCTTCCACGCGCGACAGATCGGCCGCGACGAAGCGCACTTGCGCCGCGCTCACTTCGGCAAGTTCGCGCGCCTTGTTTTCTCCCTTGTCCTTCGAACGCGCGCAAATCACGATGCCATGCGCGCCACGCTCCGCGAAGAGCGCCGCTACCGCCGCACCGAGTCCTTGCGCGCCGCCGGTGATGACCGCCACCTTGCCTTCGAACTGAGTCATCGTGCTTCTCCGTGCCGTGGTCGCTTGCCGCTAAAGCAAGCTCTTGAGCCTGATAGTTGCATCGCTAAGCAATTCGGCCGAGGGCGAGAGCCCGCGCTCGACCAGCATGCGCGCGAGCTTCATATCCTTCGCGATCGCGCTCGTGGCGCCGAAGCCGCTCGCGCCGACGAGCCGCCCGTTTGCATCGAAATGAAAGTCGATCGAACCGGCGTCTCCGAGCAGACGCTTGACCGTGCGCGCACCGAGCGACGGCTCGCCGGCCACTTGCAGTTGATGGTCGTATTGATCCGACCAGAACCAGGGCACATCTTCATAGACGGCCTTTGCGCCGAGCATGTTGCGTGCTGCGACGCGAGCCTGGGTCTCGGCGTTGTGCCACGTTTCCTGCCGGATCGGCGCGCCCGTGAAGCGACTCGGATGAATGGCGATGTCGCCCGCCGCGAAAACACCCTGCGCGGCCGTTTCGAGTTCGCCATTGACGATCACGCCGCGATTCACCGCAAGACCTGCTTCACGCGCGAGCTCGTCCGCCGGTTCGATCCCGATACCCACGATGATGCAATCAGCGATGATCGAATTGCCATCGGACAGCGAGACGCGAATCGCATCGTTCGCCATGCGTTCGATCGCAACCGGCGCGACGCCGACACGCACATCGACACCATGACGTTCATGCAGGCGTTGCACCTCGTGTGCGATAGCCGCCGGCACCGCCCGCCCGAGCAATCGCGAGGCGCCTTCGATCACGCACACAAGGCAACCCCGTTTGCGCGCGGATGCGGCGGCCTCCAGTCCGATGAAGCCGCCACCCACGATCAGCACGCGCGCGCCGGGTACGAGCCGCGAAGCGACGTGCGCTGCGTCGTCGAGCGTGCGCAATGTGCACACGCCTTCCGCATCCGCGCCAGCAATAGCGAGGCGGCGCGCATGACCACCCGTGGCCAAAAGCAGCGCTTGATACGCGACGCGGCTGTCATGCTCCAGGCGCACTTCGCGCCTGTCGGGGGCGATCGCTTCGACACGGCCGATCACATGCTCGATGCGATGCATCTGCCATGCATCGCGCGAGCACAACTGACAGTGCAACGCCTCGCGCTCGCCCGTCAGCAATTGCTTGGACAATGGCGGGCGCTCGTAGGGCAGATGCGCTTCCGCGCCGATCATCACGATGCGCCCTTGCCAGCCGAATTCGCGCAGCGCCAGCGCCGCGCGTCCGCCGACATGACCCGCGCCGACGATCACCATCGCGCGTTCGAGCGCTTCGTGAACCATGGCGTCAGACCTCGATGAAGATGCGGCCGCGCTCGACTTTCGCGGGATACGTCCGCAACTTTTCGCAGACCGGCGCGCACAGTGGCCGGCCGTCGCGGATGTCGAAGCGTCCGTTGTGCTTCGGGCATTCGATGACATGGTCCATCACGAACCCGTCGCTCAGATGGACTTGCTCGTGCGTGCAGAGGCCATCGCTGGCGTACACGGCATCGTTCACGCGGTAGATCGCGAAGGTATGCCCATCGTGATCGAAACGCATCACGTCTTCATCTTCGATATCGTCCGTCGCGGCTGCATCGATCCATTGCGTCATGAAACCGGTCTCCTTCGGTTATGCCTGCGTCGCGGCGGGCATCGGCCGCTCGACGTGATACGACGGATCGCGCGCCTGCCGCACGAGCGCCGGAATGATCTCCGCATAGGCCGCGACCGTGCTTGTGTAAGGCGGCGGCATATCGTGTTTCACTGCTTCGTGCAGGCGCGGCAACGCGTGATAGGGCACCATCGGAAACATATGATGTTCGACGTGATAGTTCATGTTCAGATAGAGAAAGCGAAACACGGGATTCATCATCACGGTGCGGCAGTTCTTGCGATGATCGAGCACATTCTCAGGCATGCCCGCGTGCTGCGTGAGGCCGAAGAAGAGATAGAGCCACGCGCCGTAGAGACTCGGCAAGCCGATATAAAGCAGCGGCAAGATCGAATGGAACACGAAACAAGCACCGATCACCACGGCATATATCGCGAGCGTCACACGCGCTTCCAGAATCACCTTCGGCCATTCCGACGCGGGCACGTAGGTCTTTTCCTCTTCGCCGATATTGCCGAACGCCGACGAAATGATCTTCGGCACTTCGCCTGCGGCGTGCTTTAGCGCGAACACGTTCAACGCGAGGCTCATCCAGTCCGTCGGCAGCGGCACAGCGATCTCGCGATCCCGCCCGACGACCAGCGTATCCGTGTGATGACGCGCGTGACTCCAGCGCCAGATCGTCGGACGGCGAAACACCTGAAACGACGCGACCTGATAGAGAACCTTGTTCATCCACGACGTCTTGAATGCGGTGCCGTGACCACTCTCGTGCCAGCGCGAATCCGCGGGGCCGCAATAGAGCGCGCCGTAAAGAAGAAACGCGGGAATTGCCCAGAGCGAATGCGCGCGCCACGCGAACCATGCAAGCACGCCGCTCGCGACGATCGACGCGTACCAGAGCAACGTGTCACGAATCGCGCGTGCGTCGCCGCGCTGCATCAGGCTCTTCATGACCGGACGCGGCACCGCGCACTTATACCAGTCCGCACTGACGAGACCGGCCGCTTTCGCGCGCTCCCCCGCGCCGCCGATCAACTGGTAATCGCGATAGCCTTCCCGCTCGGCCGCGCCTTGCGATTGCTCTGAATCCATCATGTCACCTCAAGCTATGATTGGAATCACATCATTTGTAGTCGTTGAATCGATGATAAAAGTGGATGCGTAGCTTGTGCAATGCTTGCTTGCATTTGCTATCTTTAGACATCATCGCGCGAGCTGATAACCCATCAATTACATCAAAGATGAGCAAGCGTCCCACACTTCAGTCAGTGGCCGAGGCCGCGGGCGTGAGTCCCGCAACCGTCGATCGGGTGTTCAACGGGCGCATCAGCGTGCGCGAGGGAACGGCGTTGCGCGTGATCGAAGCGGCCGAGCGCATCGGCTATCACGGCGCGGGATTGATGCGCGATCGCCTGCGCGCGCAACGCGGCGAGCGTCACGAGCGCTACACATTCGGGTTCTGTCTGCAGAAACGCGCGGACCCGTTCTATCAGACCTTTGCGCGCATCCTGACAGACGCAGCCGCGCGCCACGAACCCGAGCGTTGCGATGCCGTCATCGAATACATGGACGAACTGGATCCGGCTTCCATTGCACGCACGCTGCTATCGCTCGGCGAACAAGCGGATGCGCTCGGCGTGGTCGCGGTGGACCATCCGCATGTGACGGCCGCAATCGATACGCTTCACGGACAGGGCAAGCCGACGGTCACGCTGCTATCGGATCTGAGTGCGCCCCTGCGCGCGGGCTATATCGGCGTCGATCCGCGCAAGAGCGGACGCACGGCGGCGTGGGCCGTGAGCCGCCTCACGCGTCGCGACGAAGGCACAGTTGGCGTATTCGTCGGCACGCCGCGCTATCTCGGGCAGGAAAGCTGCGAGATCAGCTTTCGCTCGTACTTGCGCGAGCACGCGCCCGGGCTACGTGTACTCGATACGCAGATCAATCTCGAAGACAAACAACTCGCCTATGAAGCGACGCTTGCGATGCTCGCGCGTCATGCCGATCTCGCCGGGCTCTATATTCCCGGGGGCGGCGTGGGCGGCGTGATTCGCGCGCTGCGCGAGGAAGCAGCCGGGCGACGCATCGTGACCGTGTGCAGCGACCTGATGCCGGACCGGTATGAGGCGCTAGTCGAAGGTGTCATCGATCTCGTGATCGACACGCCGCTTCAGCGCATCGCGGAGACGGCCATTCAGGCCATGCTGCGAGCGTTGCAAGCGTTGCCGGGTGAAGCCGCGCAGGCGAGTCAGTATCCGCTGCCGGCGCAGCTGTATACGCCGGAGAACGTCTGAGCACGATCGAAGCCCTCATAGCCGGCTAATTCTTCGGACCTAGCCTCCTTACTGTGTTCGATTCACTCAAGGAGAACGATCATGAAGAAACTCGCAGCCGCCCTGCTCGCCGCTTCGGTCACGATGCCGATGCTTTGCTATGCGCAATCGCCCGCGCCATCCGCGCGTGCCAACGCAGAGGGCCAAAGCCGAAATGTGCAACAGTCGAATGATCACCATGCCGACTACGGAGCCAGCATGGACGGCGCCGCGCAAAGCGGCTGGGCCACGCAACCCTCGGCGCAGGCGCTCGGGCAATTCGTTTATAAGCATCGTTGACAGCAAGGAAGACGCAATCGCCGCGGAAACTCCGTAAAGCGTATTTTTTTCTTCTTTAGCAATCGTTGCACCGAAGACATAAGAAAAATGTGCAGTCCATTGATACAGTTGCTTGCATCATGAAACCGTTCGTCACACCTCCGCACTGAAGATGTCCCCGCGTGTGGTGAAGCGCACCGAGCCGCGCGCATCGACTCAGGACGATAACGTTTGCGAGTCATCGCGCGACGCCGATACGAAGCGAATCCGACGAAACCCGGCTTCACGTGGCCATTTTTCTACTAGTATGTCCCGGAGAACTTCATTTGCCTGCCTGCTACGAGGAGGTGAGTGTCATCCCTTCGTTGCTTTGACGGACTAGCATGCAAACACTTGGGGAACCCGCCCAGCGGAAACCGATCTACTAACGATTGTTCTATCGACATGCACATCAGGCCGGGACGTCCGGGGCCCGCCATATGACGTGACATGCTCCAACAATAATGCGTCGACAGCGCTTTCACGTGCGTAGCCCGAAGCGGCCGCCTCTGAACGCTTGCGTCGCGCCGGCATTCCGAACGGTTCTTTCCCGTCTCGTACGGTGATCGGGGCAGCCGCATCCATCAGACCAACTGCATGTCCTGTCGTGCCGCGACCGTTCAGCGGATCTGCGCCATTGCGCGCGGCGGCACAGCGGGACATCGACTACGGCTCTTCGCATCATGCGTGCGGAGAGACAGAGCCCAATCAATCGACGGAGAGCGTCATCCATGCCGTTTGAGAGTGACTCCTTGCGAGACACCAGTCCGCTGCTCAGCATCGTCGTGGCGGCTTATAACATCGAGGGATACATCGAGGAAGCGCTCGAATCCCTGCTGTCCCAACCTCATATCGATGCGATGAAGATCATCGTGGTCGATGACGGTTCTCGCGACGAGACCTATGCGGCGGCACGCACGATCGTCGAGCGCGATCGCGGCGTGCACATCGAATTGCTGCACCAGGAAAATGGCGGCCTGAGCGCCGCGCGCAATACCGGCCTCGCGGCGGTGCGCACGCCTTACGTCGGTTTCCTGGACGGCGACGATATCTATCTGAAGGGCTTTACCGAAGCGATGATTCCCGTGCTCGCCGAGCGCAAGTGGGATGTCGTGGAGTACAACGTCAAGATCATCGATGACGACGGGCGTGAGCTCGATGAAATCGAACTCGTCAACAATGCGACGAGTGGCGGTCATCCCATGGATCGCGCGGCCCTGCAGCATTTCGCCGACACGTTCCACACCTTCGCGTGGGCGCGTGTGTATCGCACCGATCTTTTCGACGCAGCGCCGTTTCCGGTAGGACGAAACTACGAAGACATGGCGCTCGTGCCTTCCACCTATCTTCGCGCGAGCAGCATCTATCGAATCCCCACGCCGCTGATCGGTTATCGCCGGCGCTTTGGCAGCATCACGCAAACGGCCAAGCTGCGTGACATGCAGAATCTGCGCGTCACGGGGCAAGAAGCGCTCGCGCGTTGCGACGGCGGCGAGATGGACGATTTCTGGCTCGCCGTCTTCGACAAGCTCTTTCACCGCGCCTGTCATGTTTGCGCGCGCGTCGATCGCGCCTCGTTCAAGCAGGCCTCCGAGACGCTCACTGCCATGGCCGTCGATCATCGGAAGATGCGCGAAAAGCTCACGGAGCGCAGCGGGCGCGAGGTCGTCGAACTGGCGCCTTTCGATCTGAACGTGCGCGCGGATCGCTCGATCCATTTCCTCAAAGGGCTAGTTAAAAAGGTCTTGCGTCGCAGTCTCGATCATCATCAGCGAGAGCGGCGGCCGAGCACGTCGAATCAGTTGAGCGGATAACGACGCCTATCTTTCACGCCTCTTCGATGGCTCGCAAGCTCATTCGCTTATAGGCATCGACGAGCAATGCGCCCTCGCCCCGCTTATGCGCGACGGCGAGGCGCATGGTTTCTTCGCCTAGCTGCCAGATCAGAAACGCGAGCGCGTTGACGCGCTTGCGGTCCGCGCGCGGCATCACGCGCCGGATCGCCGCCGCGAGCAATGCGCCGCACGCGCGGCTCTCCGCAATCTCGATGCTCATCAATTCCTTGTCCGATCGCAGCGCCGACGAAATGTCGCGCATCACGGGCTTTTCCAGCACCATTTGATAATACTGATCGACGAGCGAGGCGAACGCGCTCAGCAATTGCGCGCGGGTTTGCACGGCCTCGAACGCTTCGCGCACGCATCGGCGGCTCTCGGCGGCATAGCCTTCGGCAAGCGTGCGCACGATTGCGCGCTTGCCGGGAAAGTACTGATACAGCGAGCCGATCGATATCTCCGCCAGTTCGGCGATTTCGCTCATCTTCACGTGCTCGCTGCCCTTCTCCGCGATCGATCGCTGTGCGACTTTTAGAATGCGATCGAGGCGCTCGCGACTGCGCTGCTGCGCAGGCTGTCGACGCGCGACGCTTTCGTTCACTTTGGTCCGCGACGGTTTTTCCTGCATGGTGTTTCCTTTGCCGCGTGATTGCGTGCTTGAAAATTCTTGACAGTCGAATGTGAGTATCTATCATGTTTTAAACGTGAGCAACTCTCACGTTTAAACTCAGGAGGCCGTCATGGCTCATTCGCACTTCGACGCGGCGCCCATTCTCGTTCTGGGCGCTAACGGCAAGACGGGACGACGCGTGGCGGATCGGCTGCGCAAGCAAGGACTCGACGTTCGGGCGTGTGCGCGTTCCACGCAGCCTCGTTTCGACTGGAACGATCGCATGACATGGAGCGCGGCGCTCGAAGGCGTAAAGCGCGCCTACGTCACGTATCAGCCGGACCTCGCGATGCCCGGCGCGCTAGATACCGTCAACGCATTCTTCGACACGGCGCTGACAAGCGGCGTCGAACGTATCGTATTGCTATCGGGACGTGGCGAGGAGGAAGCGCAAGCTGCGGAAGCGGCGCTTCAACGCTCGGGCGCGCGCTGGACCATCCTGCGTTGCAGCTGGTTCATGCAGAACTTCAGCGAGAGCTTTTTGCTGGATTCGATCCGCGATGGCCGTCGCGGCGCTCACGCAGCCCGGACATGAAAACCGGCTCTACGAGCTCACCGGCGCTCGCGCGATAACTTTTGCCGAAGCGCTCGAAAGCATCGCGAAGGCGTCGGGACGTGAAGTGCGCCTCGCGCCCGTGTCGCCCGATGTATTTCGCGCTGGCCTGCTCGAAGCGGGCGTGTCGAAGCCTGAGATCGACTTGATCCTCTATCTCTTCACGACCGTGCTCGATGGCCGTAATGAAAAGCCCGCCGATGGGGTGTCCGCCGCCTTGCATCGCGAAGCCCGTTCCTTCGAAGACTATGCAATGCAAGCCGCGGCGAGCGGCGCATGGGATATATGACGCACGAAAGCCGTCATTATTTCGCGGTAGACTTGAGGCATGGAAAAATGTCCCTACTGTGAGCGAATCCGTGACGAATGGGACTGTCACGGACAAGAATGCCGCACCGCGATCTCCCGCGCGCTGCGCAGACAGCGCATGGGATTGCCGATGGTGCCGAAGATCATTCGCAACGAAATTCCGCCGGGCGCGTCGACCGGAGAAGTTATCGCGCAGTTATCGCGTCAACGCTTGCGCGCACGGCGTGCGAACGAAGAGCGCCGCGCACGCAAGGAAGCCGAAGACCTCGATCTATAGCAAAACGGCGCATCAAACGCGCGCGGGCGGATCGACATTCGATCCGCCGTCTTGCGCAAGCGAGCCTTGCTCGCGCCATGCGCGCCGCGATTCGCGCATCTTCGTAAGCGCCATGCGCGCGACCTTGAGCCAGCCATAAGGACGCGGATCGGCAACCATGCTGAGCGCGCGTGCATAGTCGAGCGTGAGGCCGGGCGTCCAGGCCATCGTCACCGCGCGCTTGCGCACCTGCGCCGCGACCCATAACTCCGGCGTCACGATCATCCTGCAAAGCGCGCCCCAACCTGCGCGCGAACCGTATAAGCGCCCCGCCGCGCCTTCGAGCGCCGCGTCGAGCGCGCGCGATACGCTGCTCGAACAGTTGCGATGCGTGAGGTTATACGTCGTATCCTCGCGATAGTTGCACCAGAAACTATCGAGGCGCGCCGGATCGTAATTGCGGATGCGCACACGCACCGTCGACGGACACCATGCCTTCGATTCGATCGCATAACTCGGTTGGAACACGCCCGGCACATCGTTCTCTCGCGTGGCGCGCAAAAGGCGCGCGAAGTCGTCGGGCGAACGGTCGATCTCCGCTGCGGGATAGAGACTCACATAGATGCCTTCCGGCGATTCGAGCGCCGCGTGGCCCGTCGAGATCACGCCGTTGCGATCCACCGCGGCGATATACCGATCGACGATCGGATGCCATTGCGTCTCGGTCTTCGACGAGCCCACCGGCGTCCACACGTGCACGGTAAGCGCCGGTTCGTCGTCGGCGGGCGGGCCGTCCCATTCGCTGACTTGCGATGCCGTCCGTGCGTTATCGTGTTCATTGCCCGCAACGCTCGCCGCTTCCGCGCTTGCATCGCCCCATACGGCCGGGTTGCTGGTCAGCTTGCGCACGCGGGTTCCGATCATGATCAGGTTCCATCCGGCGAACATGAAGAAGGCGCCGATGCAATACGGCACCGTGCCTTTGTAGTGCGTCGGATACGGCTGAATCATGAAGATGCCGAGCGCGATCTCGAAGAGTGCGAAGCCGAGCGCGACACGATAACGCCGGTAACGCACGACGAGTGCCGACGTCGCCTGCAACAGGCCGTCGAACAAAAACGCGAGACCGATCAGTATCGATAGAACGAAGTGGCCATGATGATTGCCTTCGAAGATCAACGCGGCCGTTAGAACGAACGCGATGCCCTTCGCATAGCGCAGTCGGCGCTGCCCGCCGACACCCGCCCACGCAACCGACAGCGTGAGCGCGCCCTCGATCAGCAGCAGCCAGCCGACGAACGCGATCGGAAAGCCTAGCGCGCCGTCGAGCGCGTCGATGAACACGCCGGTGCCTACGATGAGCAGCAACCAGCCCGTCACCGTCAGGCTGCGCCAGCGATTGCGCAAATAGTCCACGCCCAGCAGGATCATCATGAGCTTGACCATCGTTCTCTCGTTTCGATACGTGACGGTAAGTGCTCGTATGTTAGTGCAGTTGACGCAGAAAACCGTTTCGCACGACCGTTCGACGCGTAACGCCCCATCACGCACGCCAGCGTAACGACGAGCGCGCCGTGACATACTTGCCGCTGCCATCCCACGCCACGGAGAGCGCCATGTTCGAGCAATGCCGATGGATCAACGAGCCCGCGCAATGGCGCGTCGAAAACGACACGCTCATCGTCACCACCGACACGAACACCGATTTCTGGCGCAAGACACACTACGGCTTCGTGCGCGACAACGGCCACGTTTTCGCGGCGAGCGTGAATGGCGATTTCACCGCGGAAGTCGCGGTCGATGGAGATTTCTCCGCGCTGTACGATCAGGCGGGCCTGATGGTGCGCGAAAGCGCGCAACGCTGGATCAAGGCCGGCGCCGAATACAACGACGGCGCGCTCACGTTCAGCACCGTACTCACGAACGAGCTCTCCGACTGGTCGCCAGGCTCGCGTGCCAGCACCAACCGCTTCCGGCTTCGCATGACGATTGCGCAAGGCGTCCTGAAAGTGCAATGCAGCGCCGATGAACGCAGCTGGACCCTCATGCGTCTCGCGCCTTTTCCGTCGAGCGATGCGAACGCGCGATGGCTCGTCGGCCCGATGTGCTGCACGCCCGAGCGCGGCGGTCTTACGGTCTCTTTCTCGGACTTCAGGATCGGACCGCCCATCGTCAAGGACCTGCACGACATCTCGATGTAGCTCCGCGTACCGGACTCGGTAAAAACACTCATTTGCTCCCATCGGCCGCGCTTCCTAATATTTTGAAACGTTTCAGAATATCGACGACATCGCGCCTTGGACTCAAGAAAAAAACCGGCCAGCACGTTGAAGGACGTTGCCAACGCGGCGGGCGTCTCGCTCGGCACCGCGTCGAAGGTCATGGCGGGCGCGCAAGGCGTGAGCCCCGCGCGGCGTCAGCAGGTGTGGGACGCGGCGCGCCAGCTCGGCTATCGGCGCAACAGCCTCGCGGCGGAGTTGCGCAGCAGCCGCTCCACATCCATCGGTTTCGTCGTGCCCGATCTGACCAACTCGTTCTTCATCGAGTTGCTGTGCGTGGTCGAGGATCAAGCGCTCGCGAGCGGTTATCGGCTGCTGCTCGCGCACGCGCAGGAAGATCCCGAGCGCGAGGCCGAACGCATCCGCTTCGTGCTCTCGCGGCAAGTGGCGGGCATGATCATCATTCCCTGCCACGGCTACGATCACGCGATAGAAGAATTGCGCGAATGCGATGTTCCGCTCGTCATGGCCGATCGCGTCGACAACAGCTTTCCCGCCAACACCGTCACCACCGATAGCCGACGCGCCGCGAGCGACGGCACCGATCATCTGATCGCGCTCGGCCACGAGCGCATTACGTTCATCGTCAACGCGCTCGATCTCGTGAACAGTCGCGAACGCGCGGACGGCTATCTCGACGCGATGAAGCGCGCGGGTCTCGCGCGTCATGCGCGCGTCGTGGTGTGCGGCATGACGGATACGGAGAGCCACGCGGCCACGCTCGGGCTGTTGTCGGAACGCGAGCGCCCTACCGCGCTTTTCACGGGCGCGAACGTCGCGACGCTCGGCGCGCTGCGCGCGATACGCGACGCCGAATTGCGCCTGCCCGATGACGTTTCCCTGCTTTCTTTCGACGGCGCACCGTGGATGTCGGTGCTGCATCCGCGCATCAGCTCGATTCATCAGCCGGTGGAAGCCGTGGGACGCGCGATCTGGCAACTGCTGCATAAACAGTTGCAAGGCGAATCGTCGGAGCCGGTGCATCTGCGCATGAAAGCGGATTTGCGCGTGCGCGAAAGCACCGCGCCGCCGCACAAGGCGACGGGCGCGGCGCAGCAAAACGCCGGACGCACGCGCAAGCGGGCCGCTCTCGCGGATCGCTGAGGGCGCGCTATAACGTTTTATTTTTTCGAAGGTGAGAACCAGCAAGAGCAACGGCACCGCTCAAAACCAGACCCGAAGCTGGCAACCAAAACAGGAGAGACGACAATGGACAGCAAACGACGCATCATCACCGCGAGTCTCATCGCCGCACCGCTGGCCGGCGCGCTCGGCACGTTATCGGCGCTCATCGCACAACCGGCGTTCGCGCAGCAGAAGAAATACCGCTTCGGGTTCTCGCAGGTCACGACCGTCGAGCCGTGGCGCGTGCAGTTCAACAAGGACATGAAGGCCGAGGCCGCGAAGCATACCGAGGTCGAGCTGATCATTGCCGATGCAGGCGATCGCACCGACAAGCAGAACGCCGACATGGAGAACTTCATCGCGCAGAAGATGGACGCAATCTTCATCTCGCCCAAGGAGTCGGCGGGACTCACTGGCGTCGTCGAAAAGGCCTTTAAAGCAGGCATTCCCGTGTTCGTGCTCGATCGTGAAGTGAACGGCGATCAGTTCACGCAGTTCATCGGCGGGGACAATGTGCAGATCGGACAGGAAGCGGGCAACTTCATCGTCAAGCTGACGGGCGGACCGGGCAAGGCGCAAGGCAATCTCGTCGAGATCTGGGGCGGCTTCGGCGCGCAGCCCGCGCACGACCGGCACGACGGCGCGGACAAGGCCATCGGCAAGGAAAAGGGCATCAAGCGCGTGGGCGAGCGCGTCGATTGCGACTGGAAGCAGGACAAGGCCTACGACTACATGAAGACCGTGCTGCGCGTGCAGCCCAAGATCGACGTGGTCTACGCGCACAACGATCCGATGGCCTATGGCGCGTATCTCGCCGCGAAGGACGCGGGCCGCGAGAAGAGCATCAAGTTCGTGGGCATTGACGGTCTGCCGCAGGAAGGCGCGACGTGGGTCGAGCAGGGCCTGCTCGCGGGCACGTTCATGTATCCGACGCCGGGCGCGGAAGGCATTCGCCAGTCGCTTAAGGTGCTTCACGGCGACAAGGTGCCGAAGAAGGTCACGCTGCCGACGCAAGGCATCTTCGTGGACAACGCGAAGCAATACATCGCGAGCCACTGAACGATGGCATCCGCGACCGCGCCGCTCATCGAAGCCGCGGGCCTGTCGATCTCGTTCAACGGCAGCGCCGCGCTATCGGCCGTCGATTTCGATGTCGCCGCGGGCGAGGTGCACGCGCTCGTCGGCGAGAACGGCGCGGGCAAGTCGAGCCTGATGAAGATTCTGGGCGGCCTCTATTCGCCCGACGCGGGCAGCATTCGCGTGCGCGGCGAGCCGATCCGCATGACGAGCGTGAACGACGCGACGCGCGCGGGCGTCGCGATCATTCATCAGGAACTGAATCTCGTCGATACGCTGTCCGCCGTCGACAACATCTTTCTCGGCAAGGAAATACGCACGCGCATGGGCTTTCCCGACCGTCGCGCGATGCGTGCCGCGGCCGCCAGCGTGCTCGCGCAACTGGGCTTTCGCTTGCCGCCGGAGACGCTCGTCGGCACGCTGCGTGTCGGCGAGAAGCAGCTCGTCGAGATCGCGAAGGCGTTGCTCGCGGATGCGCGCGTGCTCATCATGGACGAGCCGACGTCCGCGCTGTCCGATACCGAAACGCATGCCCTGCTCGCGCTCACGAAGGACTTGCGCGCGCGCGGCATCGGCATCGTGCTCATCAGTCATCGTCTGGGCGAAGTGTTCGCGGTCGCCGATCGCGTGACTGTATTGCGCGATGGAAGACGCATCGCGACCTTGCAGATGCGGCAAGTGGAATCGTCGCAAGCGCTCGTTTCGATGATGATCGGAAAGGACTTCGCGCCGCCCGAGCGCACCGAGGCCGAAGCGCCGCAAGAGCGCCCGCTCGCGGTGGACGTGCGCGGCCTCACGTTGTCCGGAGCGGCGCGCGCGCTCGTATCCGATGTGTCGTTCGCGGTGCAGCAAGGCGAAGTGTTCGGCATCTCGGGACTGCTCGGCGCGGGCAAGACGGAAATACTGGAGGCGATCTTCGGTGTGTCGCGGTATCGGCGCGATGGCGAAATACGCGTGGCGGGCCATGCGCGCACCATCGATTCGCCCGATCGCGCTGCCGCCGCCGGACTCGCATTCGTGACCGAGGATCGCAAGAAGGACGGGCTCGTGCTCGATCAATCGCTCGAAGCGAATCTGGTCTTGCCGTCGCTATCCCGCGCGCCGGGGTTTCCGTTCTATCGGCGCGCACGCATGCATGCGTGGGCGAGCGCTCAGGCGCGCGCATCGAACGTGAAGCATCGCAACCTCGCGCCGGACGCGAGCACGTTGTCGGGCGGCAATCAGCAGAAGCTCATCATCGGCAAATGGCTGATGACGAAGCCGCGCATTCTGCTTCTCGACGAACCCACGCGCGGCGTCGATGTCGCTGCGAAGGCCGAGATCTATCGGCAAATACTCGCGGCCGCGCGCGATGGCGTGACGGTGATCGTGGCGAGTTCGGAGATCGACGAGCTGATGCTGTTGTCCGACCGCATTCTCGTGATGTGCGAAGGACGCGCGCGCGGCGTGCTGACGCGCGGGCAATTTTCGGGTGATGTGCTCATCAAGATGGCGTCGCCCTGAAGCAAGAACCGGAGACTCGCATCATGCTTCAAGCGCAGGACCAACTCGCCGAGCACGGAGCCAATGCCCGCCAGCGACACCTGAGCACGTTCCTCACGTATCTGAAGTATTACCTGGGGCTCATCGTGCTGCTCGTGGTGGGCGCGCTCACGTCGCCGCATTCGGCCGATGGCGCGAACATCTTTCTGTCGAGCGTGAATATCTCCGACGTGTTTCGCCAGGTCGCGAACGTCGGCGTGATTTCCATCGGCATGACGCTCGTCATCATCACGGCGGGCATCGATCTGTCGGTCGGCGCGATCATGGGCCTCGGCAGCGTGCTCACCGCGATGCTGCTCACGACAGATGGCTGGAATCGCGCGACATATGCATCGCTCGTGCTGGATGCGCTCGCCGTATTCGCGATCGTGTTCGCCGCG
This sequence comes from Caballeronia glebae, assembly GCF_001545035.1. Taxonomy (GTDB): domain Bacteria; phylum Pseudomonadota; class Gammaproteobacteria; order Burkholderiales; family Burkholderiaceae; genus Caballeronia; species Caballeronia glebae. The sequence continues at coordinate 4,507 of NZ_FCOJ02000015.1, read as the reverse complement.
CTCGGCGTCGCGCGCGGCATCATGCGCGCCCGCAATACGCACACTACGCAGACTACGCAGTCTACGCAGACCGTGCGCGTCGCGGACCGTGCACCCGTCGGCATGCAAGTGTTCATCGCGGCGATCGTCGCGGCGCTGGCGTGCGCGTATATCGCGCTGCACGGCGGGCATCGCATGCCCTTGCTCGCCGTGATGTGGATCGTGCCGCTCGCGGGCTTCACGCTCGGCGCATTGAACGGCTGGATCATCACGCGCGGACGCATGCAGCCCTTCATCGTGACGCTCGCCGCGATGGTCGGCGTGCTCGGCGCGGCACGCCTGATCGCGGGCCAGGACACGGCGGTCTACTCGATCTATAGCGGCACCAACGCGACGACCGATATCGAAGCATTGCGCGCGCTGCTCTTCAGCGTCGTGCCGGTGCCCGCGCTCTTCTTTCTCGTGATCGCCGTGATCGTCGGCTTCGTGATGAACCGTACCGTGTTCGGCAAGTATCTGTACGCAATAGGCGGCAACGAGAAATGCGCGGTCGTGTCGGGACTCGATGTCGCGCGTCACAAGATGGCCGCTTATGCGATTTCGGGGCTGCTGTCGGCGCTCGTCGGCGTGCTTTACGCGGCGCAGTACCGGCAAGGCAAGGCGGATGCCGGCATGGGCTGGGAACTCGACGCGATCGCCGCCGTGGTGATCGGCGGCACGAGCCTTTCGGGTGGCGTCGGACGTGTGTCGGGCACGGTCGCCGGTGTGCTGATCTTCGGCTTTCTGAGCAACATCCTGTTGCTCAACGATATCGACAGCAATACGCAACTCGTGTTGAAGGGCTTGATTATCGTGATCGCCGTGTTCCTGCAACAGACCGACGTGGGCAAGCACGGATGGTTCAGGCGCTTCGGCGCGAAGAAGTAATCAAGTTTCCAAATCGATACCGCGCGCGCGCAACTGCCGCATGCCGCTCGCGAGATGCGCCCGTGCGCTCTCGGCGTCGCCCGCGCGCATCTGCTCATACGTGCGCTGCGCAATCTCGTGCGGCACCGGCTTGAGCGGCCGGTTCGCGCTCATCGCGCGCAATTGCACTTCGGCCGCGCGCTCCAGATAGTAGAGATCGTCCCATGCCTCGGCGATAGTTGCGCCTGCAACCATCACGCCGTGATTCTTGAGGAACAGGATATCGGCATCGCCCATCGTGCGAGCGATGCGATCGCCTTCGGTATCGTCGAGTGCCAGGCCGTTGTAGTGCTCGTCGACCGCCGTGCGGCCATAGAACTTAAGCGACATTTGTCCGAGCCACAAGAGCGGCGGCCCATCGAGCAGGCATAACGCGGTCGCGTTCGGCATATGCGTATGGAAGGCCGCCTTCACGCGCGGCATCAGTTTGTGCACGCGCGCGTGGATGTAGAACGCGGTCGCTTCGGGCGCGCCTTCGCCGCCGATCACGTTGCCGTTGAAATCGCAGATCAACAGACGCGACGCCGTGATCTCGCTGAACGCATAGCCATACGGATTCACGAAGAACAGATCGTCGTGCCCCGGAACGATCGCCGAAAAATGATTGCATACGCCTTCTTCGAATCCATGCAACGCCGCGAGCCGAAAACAGGCGGCAAGCTGTCGCCGCGCTTCGGCAATCTCGGGCGCGTCGAGCTTGACTGAAACGGACGCGACGCGTTGCGCGCCGCCGGAAAGCGTATGTGCCATATGAGCGTGCCTTTATCGTTTGCCCGACCGGAAAGTCGAGGATAATCGAACGGCTGGACGAATAATGTACGAACAAAAGAAATGCAGCGGGACTGGCGCTTCCGGCGCGAAGTATGACGCGTTTATGTCGTGTCTCTTAGCAGAAACGCTTATTTGAACTCCGAGTTCTGGCATGGTAAAACTCTATGCCGCTCGACATTCGAAGCGCATCTTTAACGTAATCCGTCTGAATAGGGTTTGGAAAAATGGCAACAGGTACCGTGAAGTGGTTCAACGATGCAAAGGGTTTTGGTTTCATCACGCCGGACGACGGCGGTGAAGACCTGTTTGCGCATTTCTCCGAAATCCAGTCCAAGGGTTTCAAGTCGCTCCAGGAGAATCAAAAGGTGAGCTTCGAAGTCAAGCAAGGCCCGAAGGGCAAGCAAGCTTCGACGATCCAGCCGCTGTAAGTTCTGCGCTATCGCCTCAGGCACGAAACGGCCCGTACGGGCCGTTTTGCATTGGTGTTCCGGCAATTCATCTACCGAATGGTCGGATTGACGCAGTGCGCAATCGTCACTGGCCGAGCACGCTTTATATTCGAATAAATCAGTAGAATACGTGCTGCATTTACACGGCCGTGCTTATTCTCGGCAACGCGAAATTCTTTCCTCTGATTCATGTGAACTCGGCAAGCAATCGGAAAAAATGCCGCCATTTAGTTCGGCGCAAAACAATATCGTTGCTCGTCTCCCTCTCGTTCCTCACTTGCGGTGCGCACGCGCAATCGTTCGCGGCCAGTCAAAAAGCGGCGCGTTTTGTCGCGGAGATCGTGATGAACGACTTTCGCACGGCCCAGGCGGGCGGCGGTTATGTCTTCTCCTACGATAGACGCGAAACCGAAGCCTCCCTTTCCGCGAGGCTCGACCGCTGGTTTTCGGGCGCCGACCCAGAGGCCATCGTCATGGAGCCAGCGGAAAAGCAGGCGCTCTTCGGCTTTTACTGGGCCGCGAGCATGATGCCTGCGAATTCGCCGTGCTTCCGCGACATCGCCGATCCCGCCTGTGGCGCCGATCTGTCGAAGTGGATGGCGCGCGAACTCGACGACGATCCGCGCTTCATCCGGGCCTACGAGTCCGCGAGAAAGCCGCTCGGCCTGCCGCCAATCGAACGCAGCGCGCACTGAGCGGCAGGCGCGCGCGATGTGTTTCGCCGCGCCCGTTGAACCGAAAACACGCGGTTCGGACGCGTTTTATCGATGCGGGTTTCGGCGGCCCGGGCACGTCTTCATCGCGCATTGCGTACAGCAACGCGATCTTCGCCGCGACACTCGCGAGCAGCGAAAGCGCGCCAATGGTCTCTAGCAAGGCGGGAATCATGATGGTCTCCCTGGAGGTCGGCGCGCTTACGTCCATCATCGGTGCGAGAGCATCGGCCCGTAAGTCTTCACGAAGAATGCAATCGTGATGCCGGCGCTGACGAACAAGGTGCCCATGCGAATCCACTGCGGCGGCGCGCGGCGGCCGATCTGCGCGCCGCCGTATCCGCCTGCGATCGCCGCAAGCAGCATCGCAATCGTCTCCGGCCAGCGCACGGCTTGCGCCGCCGCGAAGGTCAGCACCGCGACCGAGTTGGCCGCGCTCACGAGCAGCGTGCGCGGCGCGTTCAGGCTTTTCAGGTCGCGCGAATCGAGCAATCCCCAGACGGCCATCATCATGATGCCGACCGCGCCGCCGAAATAGCCGCCATACACGCCGAGCGCGAACTGGATCGACAGGACCGCAGCCACGCCGATATGCCAGCGCCGCCGCAACATCTCGCCGAGCTTGCGGCCGAACGCAAGCGTGAAGCTAGCGCACAAAAGCAGCCACGGCAGCACGAAGGAAAACGTTCTGGACGAAGTGGACAGCAACAACGCCGCGCCGACGAAACCGCCGATGAGCGTCGTCACGAGCATCTTGCGGATCGACACCGAGCCGACCGGACCCAGCCCGTCGCGATAGGCCCACGCGCTCACCACGCCGCCCGGAAAGAGCGCGACGGTGCTCGAAGCGTTCGCCTGAACCGGTGGCAAGCCGGCTGCGATCATCGCGGGAAGGCTCACGAACGAGCCGCCGCCGGCCAGCGCATTCATCGCGCCCGCAAGAAAACCGGCGCCGATAACGAGAATAAAGGGTTCCATTCGACAGATGCTAACGACGCCGCACGCCGCTTACAATCTGGCATTTCCAATGCGAGGCTTCGGCAAAACCGAAGGATGCGCGATGCGTTTCGATCTGACCGACATGCGGCTTTTCCTGACCGTGACCGAGCGCGGCAGCATCACGGCGGGCGCGCAGGCGATGCATCTCGCGCTGGCTTCGGCGAGCGAGCGCATCGCGGGAATGGAGGCCGCACTCGGCGCGCCGTTGCTGGAGCGCAACCGGCGCGGCGTGCAGGCGACCGCCGCGGGCGATGCCTTCGTGCGCCACGCGCGCGCGATTCTCGGCCAGGTCGAGCAAATGCGCGGCGAACTGCGCTCGTTCGCAACCGGCTTGAAAGGCCGCATCCGGATGATGTCCAACACGGCGGCGCTGGCCGCCTTTCTCCCGCCGAGGCTTTCACGTTTTCTCGCCGCGTATCCGGACCTTTCGATCGATCTCGACGAACGCCCGAGCGTCGAGATCGTGCAGGCGCTCGCGGAAAGCCGCGCGGATCTCGGCGTCGTTTCGGACGCGGCCGACCTTGGACGGCTGGAGACGCATCTGCTCGCGCAGGATCAACTGGTGGTCGTGGCGCACCGCGCGCATCGAATTGCGGGAGAAAGCGCGGTGGCGTTCGCGGAGATCGTGGG
>NZ_FCOJ02000029.1 GCF_001545035.1 Caballeronia glebae | reverse complement strand
CGCGTCGAACGAGCCGCAGATCGCGGCCGCCGCGCGCTGGGCCTTGCAGCCGAAGGACTGGCTGCGCGTGAAGCTGGGCGGCACGTTCGCGAGCGACGCATCCGATTCGTGCGCGACCGCGCTCGCGCGGCCATCGGGCGAATGGGACGACGCGCTGATCGACCGGCTCGGCTTGCCGCGCATGTGGTTCGCGCCGCTCGCGGCATCGCACGAAACCGGCGGCGCGTTGTCTTCGGCGGCGGCGTCCGCGCTCGGGCTCGAAGCGGGCATTCCGATGGCCGTCGGCGCGGGCGATACGCCGTGCGCCGCGCTCGGCAGCGGCCTGTGCGCCAATGGCGACGCGCTCCTCACCACCGGCACGGGCGGCCAGATCGTCGTGATGTGCGCGGATCCGCCCGCGCCCGTGCACGGCCTGCACACGTATCGCGCGGCGACCGGCGCGTGGTATCGCATGGCGGCGATGCAGAACGTCGGCGTCGCGCTGGAAGCGGTGCGCGGCTGGCTCGGCTACGCGTCGTGGCGCGACGCCTACGACGACGCGTTCGCCGCGCACGCCAGCGCGTCCGTGAGCTTTCTGCCGTATCTGAGCGGCGAGCGCTCGCCGTGGATGAACCCGAACGCGCGCGGCGGCTGGCTCGGACTTGGCCTCGACGACACGCGCGGCACGATGATGCGCGCCGCGTTCGAGGGCGTGGCATTCGCATTGCGTGCGGGACTCGACGCGATCCGCGCGAACGGCGCGCCGCTCGATGCGATGCTGCTCGCGGGCGGCGGCTCGGTCGATCCGCGCTGGCGTCAATTGCTCGCCGACGCGCTGCGCGTCGAGTTGCGCGCCGTCGATTGCCCGAACGCGGCGACGCGCGGCGCGGCGCTACTCGGCGGCATCGCGGCGGGCCACTGGCGCATCGGCGATCTGGCGTCGCTCGCGCCCACGGCCACGCTCGCCGCGACGCCGCGTCCGAATCCATCGCTCGATGAACGGCTCGCGCGTTTCATCGATCTGTACAAGCGCACCGAAGACTGGTTCGCGATCGGGCGCGAGTCCGCTTAAACTTTCGTACCTTTAATCCCGATGCCTTTCGCGTCGGGGACTATGAAGCGGCGCTTCATATAAGCGGTAACTGAAGCTCGCCTCGTCCAGACAACATCGAACTCAGCCATGCCCGCACCTTCGCCGTCACATCCCGATTTCCGCTCGCGCGCGTTCCTGCTCGATCACGCGTTGCGCACGATGACCTTCTATCATCCGCACTGCATGGACCCGGCGGGTGGCTTTTACCACTTCTACAAGAACGACGGCACGATCTACGACCGCACGACGCGCCATCTCGTGTCGAGCACGCGCTTCGTCTTCAACTATGCGATGGCGTACAAGCACTTTGGCCTCGATGAATATCGCGGCGGCGTGGCGCATGGCATCGAATATCTGCGCGAGTTTCATCGCAATCCGCGCACGGGCGGCTATGCGTGGACGCTGAATGGCAGCGACGTCACCGATGCGACCAACCATTGCTATGGCCTCGCCTTCGTCGTGCTCGCGTATGCGAAGGCGGTCGAAGCCGGGTTCGACGAAGCGCGCGCCTATCTCGACGAAACCTGGAACCTGATGGAGACGCACTTCTGGGACGCGCAATACGGTCTCTACAAAGATGAAGCGAGCGCGGACTGGTACGTGTCCGACTATCGCGGGCAGAACGCGAACATGCACACGTGCGAGGCGCTGCTCGCCGCGTTCGAAGCGACGGGCGAAGCACGCTATCTCGACCGCGCGGCCTTGCTCGCGGACAACATGGTGAATCGTCAGGCCGCGCTCGCGGGCGGGCTCGTGTGGGAACACTACAAGCCGGACTGGTCGATCGACTGGGATTACAACAAGGGCGATCGCAGCAATATCTTCAGGCCGTGGGGCTTTCAGCCGGGGCATCAGACGGAATGGGCGAAGCTGCTGCTCATTCTCGATCGTCACCGGCCCGAGGCGTGGCACGTCACGCGCGCCAGAGAGTTGTTCGATCGCGCGCTGGAATCGTCGTGGGATCACGAGCACGGCGGCATGGTCTACGGCTTCGACACCGAGGGCCGGTTCTACGACGAAGACAAGTATTTCTGGGTGCAGGCGGAATCGCTCGCGGCTGCCGCGCTACTCGCGGATCGCGCACAACGCGATGGCGACGCCGCGCTCGCCGCGCGTTACTGGAACGATTACGATCGCCTGTGGACCTATAGCTGGGAGCATTTCGTCGATCACAAGTGGGGTGCGTGGTATCGGATTCTCACGCGCGACAACCGCCAGTACAGCGACGAGAAAAGCCCCGCGGGAAAGACCGACTATCACACGATGGGCGCATGTTACGAAGTCCTGAACATCATGCGCTGAGACATTCACAACCTTGGGAGCTAAACGATGAAGACCAAAGCAGCAATCGCATGGGAAGCCGGCAAGCCGTTGACGATCGAAGAGGTCGATCTCGAAGGCCCGCGCGCGGGCGAGGTGCTGATCGAAGTGAAAGCGACGGGCATCTGCCACACCGACTACTACACGCTCTCGGGCGCGGACCCCGAAGGCATTTTCCCCGCGATTCTCGGACATGAAGGCGCGGGCGTCGTCGTGGATGTCGGGCCGGGCGTCGGCACGTTGCGAAAGGGCGATCACGTCATTCCGCTCTACACGCCGGAGTGTCGCCAGTGCAAGTTCTGTCTTTCGCGCAAGACCAATCTGTGTCAGGCGATTCGTGCGACGCAGGGCAAAGGCCTCATGCCGGACGCGACTTCGCGTTTCTCGCTCGATGGCAAGCCGCTGTTCCATTACATGGGGACATCGACGTTTTCGAATTACATCGTCGTGCCGGAAATCGCGGTGGCGAAAGTGCGTGAAGATGCGCCGTTCGACAAGATCTGCTACATCGGTTGCGGAGTGACGACGGGCGTCGGCGCGGTCGTGTATTCGGCGAAAGTGGAGGCGGGCGCGAACGTCGTCGTGTTCGGTCTGGGCGGCATCGGCCTGAACGTGATTCAGGGCGCGAAGATGGTCGGCGCGGACAAGATCATCGGCGTCGATATCAATCCGGGCCGCGTCGAACTCGCGAAGAAGTTCGGCATGACGCACTTCATCAACCCGAAGGAAGTCGAGAACGTCGTCGACCATATCGTGCAATTGACCGATGGCGGCGCGGACTATTCTTTCGAATGCGTCGGCAATGTGAAGCTCATGCGTCAGGCGCTCGAATGCACGCACAAGGGCTGGGGGCAGTCGTTCATCATCGGCGTGGCGGCGGCGGGTGAGGAGATCAGCACACGTCCGTTCCAGCTCGTGACGGGACGCGAGTGGAAAGGCTCGGCGTTCGGCGGCGCGCGCGGGCGCACGGACGTGCCGAAGATCGTCGACTGGTACATGGAGGGCAAGATCAATATCGACGATCTGATCACGCATCATCTCAAGCTGGAGCAGATCAACGACGGCTTCGACCTGATGAAGAAGGGCGAGTCGATCCGTTCCGTCGTTATCTATTGAGCGAGGAAAACGCGATGCTGGAACTCGTGGAAGAACATCGTTGCTTCGATGGCGTGCAGCGCATCTATCGGCACGATTCGCAGACGATTGGTCTGCCGATGCGCTTTTCCGTCTTTCTGCCGAAGCAGGCGGCGTCGGGGAAGGTGCCGGCGCTCTTCTATCTCGCCGGTCTGACCTGCACCGAGGAGACGTTCCCGATCAAGGCGGGCGCGCAACGTTACGCGGCGGAGCACGGCATCGCGCTGATCGCGCCGGATACATCGCCTCGCGGCGCGGATATTCCGGGTGAGAAAGATGCGTGGGATTTCGGCGTCGGCGCGGGCTTTTATGTCGATGCGACGTGCGAGCCCTGGGCGCGGCGTTATCGCATGGACTCGTATGTGACGCGGGAATTGCGCGAGACGGTGCTCGCGGAGTTGCCGGTGCGCGAGGATCGCATCGGCATCTTCGGGCATTCGATGGGTGGTCACGGCGCGCTCGTGCTCGCGTTGCGCAATCCGGATCTGTACAAGTCGGTGTCGGCGTTCGCGCCGATCGCGGCGCCTTCGCAATGTCCTTGGGGCGTGAAAGCGTTCTCGGGCTATCTCGGCGACGATCGCGAAGCGTGGAAGCAATACGATGCGAGCGAGCTAATCAAGGGCGATGCGGCGTCGCGTTTCGAAGGCGGCATTCTCATCGATCAGGGAATGGCGGATCAGTTTCTTGCCGAGCAGTTGCATCCCGATGTGCTGGAGCGCAATGCGCAGCAGGCGGGGCATAAAGTGACCGTGCGGCGGCATGAAGGGTATGACCACGGGTACTTCTTCATTTCGACCTTCGTCGGCGAGCATGTCGCGCATCACGCGCGGGTTTTGGGGCGCTGACGGGTTTTTATTGTTGTCGGGGTTCGTGATCGTGTTGGTTTGTTAGCGGTGCCGCTGTGCGGGGCGGCACCTACTTTCTTTGGCTAGCGCAAAGAAAGTAGGCAAAGGAACCAGCTTTTCAGGCCCCGCGGTCACACGCACGTTGGCCAATTTTCTCCTCCAAGGTGGCACTCGCCTAAAGAGTGCCCTCGAAGACCTAATCGGGCTTGGATCGCGCACGGTCTTACGAGCGACCAGTTTCAGCGCGCCGGCTCAGCACGAAACAGCTTCGGCACAGCGCTACGCGCTGCCGTCGGGTATGCAGGGGAAACCGACGAATCACAGATGAAGCGGGATGGCGGAAGCTGAAAGAAAGGTGCACGTGCAGACCGGCCGCGGGACGGGCTTGAGCCGTTTCGTGCTGAACCGGTTTGTTGTGTGGTGCGATGCGGCAGACCCTGCGCGAGCCAAGCCGCATTTTCGAGACGCAACTGCAAAGACGAATTTACCCTCCGGTAGGATTAGCAGTCCTGCTAAAACACGGAGATGACATGTCGTTTCCCGAATGGGGATATTCGTATAACGCGCTCTACGTACCATTGACGGGAGGTCGGCATTGCGCGCTGATGCCAGCCCACGAGGTGCAGGAAGTCGATCGCTCTTGGGTCTTGCCGTTCGAAGTGCGCAAGCATAAGAGAAAAGAGCAAAAGGAGCAAATCGAGCAAGACCGACAGGACTTCGACCGCCTGTTCAGAGTAAGGATCGACCGGCGCGACGCGCGCTCGTGTTCCGACTTTCGCCAATACGCCGATTTCATCGTCCGAACGCTGCGAGTTTCGACTTGGGACAGGCCGGTTGACGGCGATGGGATCACACGCGTTCTCCGCCGTGCTGCCCGCGAGGGTCGTCTTATTCCCGTGATTGCGCGCAATTGGCACGGCGGCCAGCGCGTTTTCAGGCACTATGCGCCGCAGCGGTGGCCGACTCTGGGCGGCGGCGCGCAAGCCACAAGCGAAGTTTTCAGTTGGCGCGAATTCGCGGCGCTCAGGAAGGCCAACGGAGAGACGGGTTTCGGCGCTCACCTACTCGATTCCGACCTAAGCGCTGCGCGCAACGACGCAAGTGGCGGCAATTTCGATTGGATGAGCGTGATAGAAGCCGCGGGCGGCGCGGTCGCCGGGGCTGCGTTGCGCGGCAAAGACGCCGACAGCACTTCGATGCTCAAGAGTTTCGGAGATTCAGACAGCGGCGGGTCGTTGCTTGGTGACGCGCAGCCGTTCGATTACGTGCCGGATGATCTCGGGCAGGCCGTTGATCTCGTGGCCGGCGGCGAAGGAACGCCGGGCAATAATCAAGCACAGAACAAACAGTTCAAAGCAGTGGTTAGGGCGTTGGGTCTCGACAAGAATCAAGCGCAGGAACTTCACATGGAGATTAGCAAGCAAGGGCTCGGGTATCAGGAAATCATGGAGCGCGCGCGGGATATTTTCGGAGGTGTACGTGACTAATACGAAACGCGAAATTACGCGACGCCTTTCGGTACTGATTGGGCTTGATGTGAGCGCCGTCAGCCATGCGGCAGATATGCTGACCGTTCATTTCGGCCCGCAAAAACCGTACACAACGCGTCGGGGTACCGTCCTTGAAGGCGGCGCATGGGCATTACACGTTCAATGTCCCTGGCGGATTATGCGAGCAGGTGTGATTGTGGCAACGCAAGCCGTGCTTGCTGGCTCTGATGACGCCGTGCAACGTGGCGCGAAGTGGCTTAACAGACTATTGGTGACAGACGGGCCGATGAGTGTGAGAAGCCTGTCGGCAACGGAGTCTGGAGGGCTGCAACTTTCAATGTCGAATAACTTTTACCTGGAGGTCGTTTCTGGAACCGTGCCAGATGAGGAAGATTGGCGCTTCTTTGAACCGGGCTCTGATGCGAAGCATTTCGTCATCGAAGGAGGAAAAATTGATCCGTGGTCCCTGTTCTGACACCACGATTCGCACGAATCGCTGCGCTGGAAAATGAAAACGGTGTGGCTCCGGGAATCGTATGGCGACGAAGAACTGACGCAATCCCGGAAGCGCGAAGCGCGATTTGTCGGACTCTGCGAAGTCCGGCGCGTGACTGCACCGGAAGAGGCTTGGCAGCCTGTTGCAAAAAGGAGCCCTTAGCGCCTTCGAGAGGCAAGCGAGCGCGCCAGCCATCCGCGCCGATGGCAGCGCTTCAATCGTCGATGCCCGATAGACCTCTTTAAGCGCTGCGGCCACCGATTTGCGGTCTTTCCAATTCGCGAATTCCAGCGAATTGCGGATCAGGTGGACGATGCAGGTTTGTACCGTCGTTTCAGCCGTGCCATTCAGCGACTCGTCTGTGCCGGGGCCGGTGTGAAGCAATCTGAAGTAACCACCGCCCCGCACAAAGGCAACGCCAACAAGCCAACACGTTCACGAGTCCCGTCAACCCAAACCCTCAATGCCCGCGCCGCCCGAGCAAACTCGCGCCATACACGAGCGCCGCAAGCATCGTGATCCAGAAGCTCGTCGGCCAATCGGTGTAATACGCGAGCGTGAGCCCGACCCACGCCTGCCCGAGCGCGAACAGTGCCGCGAGCACCAGCCCCGACGACAACCGCGTCGTCACGTTCTGCGCCGCCGCCGCCGGTCCGACCATCAACGCGAACACGAGCAGCACGCCGACGATCTGCGTGCAAGCCGCGACCGCAAGCGCGGTGATCGCGAGAAACAGCACGGAGACGAGCCGCAACGACACGCCCTTGGCTTCTGCAAGCTCCGGCTGCAAGGACGCGAACAGCAGCGGCCGCATGATGAACGCAAGCGCGCCGAGGCTCACGACCGCAAGCCCGGCCAGCACCACGAGCGTGTCATGACTTACGCCGAGCACGTTGCCGAAGAGAAGCGCGGTCGCCTGCGTCGCGTACGCGGTGAAGAAGTGCAGAAACAACAAGCCGAAGCCGAGCGATAGCGAAAGAATCACGCCGATGGCCACATCGCGGCCCGAGAGACGCTCGCCGAGCGCGCCCATGCCGACGCCCGCCGCGAGCGTGAATCCGACCATCCCCCAGAGCGGCGACATGCCGAGCAGCACCGCGCCCGTCGCGCCGGTGAAGCCGACGTGCGAAAGCGCGTGTCCCGCGAAGGTCTGTCCGCGCAGCACGAGAAAGTACCCGACGATCCCCGACAACACCGCGACGATTCCCGACGCCGCGAATGCATTCACCATGAAGTCGTATTCAAACATTGCGCTTTCTATTTGACGTGGCTGTGGCTATGGCCGTGCTCATGCTCATGGCCATGATCGTGTTCATGTTCGTGCTCCTCGCCTTCTTCGTGCGCGTGATCGAGCTTGTCGATTTCCACATCGCCCGACATCACGAAGATGCGGCCGTTCACGCGCATCACGTCGATGGGCGAGCCGTACAGACGCGACAGCACGGGCTTGGAGATGACCTCGTCGACCGTGCCGAGCGCCGCGCGCCCGCTGCCGAGATAGAGCACGCGGTCGAGCGAATTGAGCAGCGGATTTAGCTCGTGCGCCGAAAACAGCACGGTGATGTTCAACTCGCGCTGCACGCGCCGCACGAGTTCGACCACACCCGTCTGATGCCGCGGATCGAGGCTGATGAGCGGCTCGTCGAGCAGCAAAAGACGCGGATTGCCGAGCAGACATTGCGCGAGCAAAAGGCGCTGACGCTCCCCGCCCGACAACTCCGACAGCGGACGCGAAGCCAGTTGATGCGCGCCGACGAGCTCCAGCACGCGCTCGACATCGGCGCGGATGCGCGCGTTGCGATGCGGCAGTCCCCACTGATGACCATCGGCGGCCATCGTCACGAAATCGCGGCCGAGCACGCGCCGGTTCGCGAGGCCCGTGCGAATCTGCGGCATATAACCGATCGACGGATTGCCGCGCACGACCGCTTCGCCGTTCACGCGAATCCTGCCGCTCTTGACGGGCACGAGCCCGAGGAGCGCGCGCATCAACGTGGTCTTGCCCGCGCCGTTCGGCCCGAGCACGCCGATGAACTCGCCGGTTTTGACGGTCAGGCTCGTGTCGTTGAGAATCTCGCGGCCGCCGAGCGCGAGCGTTACGCGATCGACTTCGAGCGCGGGCGGCATCGTCGCGGCGTTCATCGTTGCCATCCTTGCAAGGCGCCCGCGAGCGAGTCGAGTTGCGACTGCATCCATTGCTGATACGTTTTCTTCGCGGGCAAGGTCTCCGTCACGCTGATGCTCGGCACATGCGCGTCCTTCGCGACGTTGAGCAGACGCTTCGTCAGCGCGCCCGTCGCCTGGCTGTTGTAGATGAGCACGTGCACGCGGCGTTCGCGCAGATCCTTTTCGAACGCGACGATATCGGCGGGGCTCGGCTCGGTCTCGTTCATCGACGCCAGCTGGAAGCGCTGGTTGCGCATCTCCAGGCCGATCGCATCGGCCATGTAGCCGAACACCGGCTCGGTCGCCGTGACGGGCACGCCCTTGTAGCGCGCCTTCATCTGCGCGACGCTCGCATCGATCGGCTTCATCGAATCGAGGAAGGTCGCGAGGCGCGCGTCGTAATCGCTCTTGTGCGACGGGTCCGCGCTCACGAGATACGCGCTCACCGCTTTCGCGACGACGCGCATCGTCGCCGGGTCATACCAGAGATGCGGATTGTCGCCGGCCTTCTTGCCGACGAGTTTCGCCGCGACGATCACCGTGCGCTTGTCGTTGCGCTTCGATGCCGCGAGCAGCTTGTCCATCCACGGATCGTAGTCCGCGCCGTTATAGACGACGAGCGCCGCATGCTGCAACGCGCGCGCGGTCTTCGGGCTGGCTTCGAAGAGATGCGGGTCTTCGTCCGGATTGTTGAGGATGCTCGTCACCTGCACGTGATCGCCGCCGAGCTGGCCGATGACGTCGCCGTAGAAATTCTCCGCCGCGACCACCGGCACGCGCGCGGTCTGCGCCGATGCCGCGTTGCAAAAGCCGAGCGCGATGGCGAAGCAGGACAGGACGTGCGCGAGTTTCATCGATTTCCTTTCTGGCTGAGTTGTTCTCGGGATGATGCGATTCACGCGCCGCGATGCTTTCGCTGGCAATCGGCGCACAGCCCGCTCAGTTCGACGACCTGGTGATGCACCTGGAAGCCATGCGCGGGCGGACTCGCCGACAGCGACGAAGCGAGTTCGCGGCCCTGGATTTCGAGCGTCGCGCCGCATTCGTCGCAAATGAGGAACTGGCTTTCGTGCGGCTTGCCGGCATCGCAACACGCGATGAACGCGTTCTTCGATTCGATGCGATGCACGAAGCCGTTTTCGACCAGAAACTCAAGCGCCCGATACACGGTGGTCGGCGGCACGCGCGCGCCGCGTTGCGGCTCCATCGCGTCGATGAGGTCGTAGGCGCCGATCGGCTTGTGCGCCTTCAGCACGAGTTCGTATACCTGACGGCGCAGCGGCGTGAGCGCGACGCCGCGCTCGACAGCGAGGACTTCAGCGCGCGCCAGCATGGTTTCGACGGATGCGGTCATGTGATGTCGGCCACGCAGGACGTGGCTGGAAAAGGTTGAAGCGCGAGCGGAAGCTCCGCTCGTCGGACGTTTCCGAGATGATATAACGTATCGTCATCGGTTGCACGCGCGTATTGCCTCAAATGCCTCGCCCCGCGGTACGCCCCTTGCTCCCGGACGCCTTGCCAGGCGGGGTTTTCCCGAGGTTTTCCGACGTTTGCGCGTCGCAACATCGAAACCTGCGCCGATGCCTTGACACGATCACGCGCAGCGCCGATCATTCGATCAAACAGAGAGCAATTGTTCATTTGCGGAGCGTTCGCTCACCGCGAAAGAGCGAAGCCAGAAATCGGAGACATCGGTGAGATTGAGAGACAAGGTCGCGATCATCACGGGCGCCGCGAGCGGTATCGGCGAAGCGGTTGCGCGGCGCTATCTGGAAGAAGGCGCGAAGTTGGTCGTCGTCGACGTGAAGAACGAAGACGACATGGCCCAGCGCTTCGCGGATGCGCCCGGGCGCGTGTTCGCGCTCAAGGCCGACGTCACGCAGCGCGAAGATATCGCGCGCATCGTGGCAAGCGCCGTCAAGCGTTTCGGCGGCGTCGACATTCTCTTCAACAACGCGGCGCTCTTCGACATGCGCCCGATCCTCGACGAATCCTGGGACGTCTACGACCGCCTCTACGCGGTCAACGTGAAGGGCATGTTCTTCCTGATGCAAGCGGTCGCGCTTCGCATGGTCGAGCAGGGGCGCGGCGGCAAGATCATCAATATGTCATCGCAGGCCGGACGGCGCGGCGAGGCGCTCGTGTCGCATTACTGCGCGACCAAGGCGGCGGTGATCAGCTACACGCAATCGGCGGCGCTCGCGCTCGCAAAAGAGCGCATCAACGTGAACGGCATCGCGCCGGGCGTCGTCGATACCCCGATGTGGAACGAGGTCGATGCGCTCTTCGCGCGCTACGAGAATCGTCCGCTCGGCGAGAAGAAACGGCTCGTCGGCGAGGAAGTGCCGCTCGGGCGCATGGGCGTGCCCGCCGACCTGACGGGCGCGGCGCTCTTTCTGGCGTCATCGGATTCGGATTACATCACCGCGCAGACGATCAACGTCGACGGCGGCAACTGGATGAGTTGATGCACCGCCCCCGCGCGGGGCGTGCGGCTTGAAGCACGGAAAGCACCGTCTATAGTGAAACGGCGTCGCGGCGAATGCGCCACGATCGCGAAGGCGGACGCGAGACATGTCGTGCGCAGTGCGGCAGCAAGGATAACCCCGGCAACCACGCGATCCATGATCGCGCACCCTCAAAAGCAGGCAGCGGCATACACGGCGCTTGCGTTCATGCATCGAGACCGGCGCGGCGCCCGTGCCAACAAAAAGGAGACGAACTCAAATGAAACGCACTCAACGCATCGTTCGAGCACAACCGCGCGCGCGTCGCGCTCCGTTCGCGGCCGCGACGCTGACCGCTGCTTTGGCCGCGGCGGCGCTCGTGCCGCTCTCGGTGCATGCGGCGACGACCATCACGATCGCGACCTTGAACAACCCGGACATGATCGAGCTGAAGAAGCTCGCGCCGGCGTTCGAAAAGGCCAATCCGGACATCCAGCTCAAATGGGTGATTCTCGAAGAGAACGTGCTGCGCCAGCGTGCCACGACCGACATCACGACCAACAGCGGCCAGTTCGACGTGATCACCATCGGCACCTACGAGGCGCCGCAGTGGGGCAAGCGCGGCTGGCTCTCGCCGATGACGGGTCTGCCCGCCAACTACGATCTCGACGACGTCGTGAAGACCGCGCGCGACGGCCTGTCGTACAACAACACGCTCTATGCGCTGCCGTTCTACGTCGAAAGCTCGATGACGTACTACCGCAAGGATCTGTTCCAGGCAGCGGGCCTCAAGATGCCGGATCAGCCGACTTACGACCAGATCAAGCAATTCGCCGACAAGCTCACCGACAAGGCCAAGGGCCAGTACGGCATCTGTCTGCGCGGCAAGGCTGGCTGGGGCGAGAACATGGCATTCGTATCGACGGTCGTGAACACGTTCGGCGGCGAATGGTTCAACGAGAAATGGCAGGCGCAGCTCGACACGCCCGAGTGGAAAAAGGCGGTCGGCTTCTACGCCGATCTGCTGAAGAGCGACGGCCCGCCGGGAGCGAGCTCGAACGGCTTCAACGAGAACCTCACGCTGATGTCCTCCGGCAAGTGCGCGATGTGGATCGACGCGACCGTCGCCGCGGGCATGCTGTACAACAAGTCGCAGTCGCAGGTGTCGGACAAGATCGGCTTCGCGGCCGCGCCTGTCGCCGTCACGCCGAAGGGCTCGCACTGGCTGTGGTCGTGGTCGCTCGCGATTCCGAAGACGTCGAAGCAGCAGGACGCCGCGAAGAAGTTCGCCGCGTGGGCGACGTCGAAGGAATACATCGAAATGGTCGGCAAGGACGAAGGCTGGGCCTCGGTGCCGCCGGGCACGCGCAAGTCCACCTATGCGCGCCCCGAGTACAAGCAGGCCGCGCCGTTCGGCGACTTCGTGCTGAAGGCGATCGAAACCGCCGACCCGAACGACGCGACGCTCAAGAAGGTGCCGTATAGCGGCATCCAGTTCGTCGGCATTCCGGAGTTCCAGTCGTTCGGCACGGTGGTCGGTCAGTCGATCGCGGGTGTCGTCGCCGGACAGACGAGCGTCGATCAGGCGCTGAAGGCGGCGAACGCCACCGCCGATCGCGCCGTGAAGCAAGCGGGCTATCAGAAGTAATTTCCGTGGTAACGGGCCGCGTCGCCTGATGCGGCCCGGGAAGCATCATCGAGAGGTGACACGATGAGTCAACTGAATCCCCCCATCACCGATCGTCATCTGGAGGAGTCCGCCGCCGAGCGCGACAAGCGCCGCGCGAAGTCGGTGCGCTGGCTGATCTCGCCGTCGACCGGACTGCTCTTTCTGTGGATGGCCATTCCGCTCGCGATGACGATCTGGTTCTCGTTCTCGCGCTACAACCTGCTGAATCCGGATGTCAAAGGTTTCGCGGGCTTCGATAACTTCGAGTTTCTCGTCACCGATCCCGCGTTCGGGCCGTCCATCGGACACACGCTGACGCTGATCGTTTCGGTGCTCGTCATCACGGTCGTGGGCGGCGTGCTGCTCGCCGTGCTGTTCGATCGCAAGTTCGTCGGGCAGGGCATCGCGCGTCTGCTCGTGATCGCGCCGTTCTTCGTGATGCCGACGGTCTCCGCGCTTATCTGGAAGAACATGATCCTGCATCCGGTGTACGGCCTCATCGCCGGCCTGATGCGCTCGATGGGCATGCAGCCGATCGACTGGTTCGCCGACTATCCGCTTTTCGCGGTGATTGTGATCGTCGCGTGGCAGTGGCTGCCGTTCGCGTTCCTGATTCTCTTCACGGCGATTCAATCGCTCGACCAGGAGCAGAAGGAAGCGGCGCGCATCGACGGCGCGGGTCCGTTCGCGATGTTCTTCTTCATCACGCTGCCGCATTTGAAGCGCGCGGTCGCCGTGGTCGTGATGATGGAAACCATCTTTCTCCTGTCGATCTTCGCGGAAATCTATACGACGACGGGCGGCGGCCCCGGCACCGCGACGACCAATCTCTCGTACCTGATTTACGCGCTCGGCCTGCAGCAGTTCGATGTCGGTCTCGCATCGGCGGGCGGCATTCTCGCGGTGATTCTCGCCAACATCGTCGCGTTCTTCCTCGTGAGAATGCTCGCGAAGAACCTCAAAGGGGAGTACGAGTCATGAGCACTCAATCCGTAAGCGCACCGCCGCGGACCACCGCGCTCGGTCACGTCAAGAACATCGTGCCCGGCATCGTCGCGTGGATCGTGTCGATCCTGCTGTTCTTCCCGATCTTCTGGATGACGATCACCGCGTTCAAGACCGAGCAGCAGGCGTATTCGTCGTCGCTGTTTTTCACGCCGACGCTGGACAGCTTTCGCGAAGTGTTCGCGCGCAGCAATTACTTCGGCTTCGCGTGGAATTCGGTGCTGATCTCGCTGGGCGTCACGGTGCTTTGCCTGATTCTCGCCGTGCCGTGCGCCTACGCGATGGCCTTCTTCCCGACCAGGAAAACGCAGTCGGTGCTGTTGTGGATGCTCTCCACGAAGATGATGCCGTCGGTCGGCGTGCTCGTGCCGATCTATCTGCTGTGGAAGAACACGGGCCTGCTCGACACCGTGTCCGGCCTCGTGATCGTGTACACGCTGATCAACCTGCCGATTGCCGTATGGATGGCCTTCACCTATTTCAACGAAGTGCCGAAGGACATTCTCGAAGCGGGCCGCATCGACGGCGCGACCACATGGCAGGAGATCGTCTATCTGCTGATGCCGATGGCGTTGCCCGGTCTCGCATCGACGGGTCTTTTGCTCATCATCCTGTCGTGGAACGAGGCGTTCTGGAGCATCAACCTCTCTAGCTCGAACGCGGCGCCGCTGACGGTGTTCATTGCGTCGTATTCGAGTCCGGAGGGCCTTTTCTGGGCCAAGCTCTCGGCGGCTTCGTTGCTCGCGGTCGCGCCGATTCTCATCGTCGGCTGGGTCTCGCAGAAGCAACTGGTACGCGGCCTCACGTTTGGCGCGGTGAAGTGAGGACGCACTCGTGAACCTCACCCCATCCAGAGAGGCCAACCTCGAAGATCGCCTGCTGATCTGCGATTGCGACGGCGTGCTGATCGACAGCGAAGCGGTGGCGGCGCGCATGCTCGTCGGCGAATTGCAGGCGCTGTGGCCGGGCGTCGATGTGGAGCCCGTCGTGATGCCGCTGCTCGGCCTGCGCATCGAGGCAGTGCTCGCGAGCGCCGCCGATACGGTGAACCGAGCGCTGACGAACGATCAGGTCGTCGCGATCCGGCGTGCCGTCGAAGCGGCGGCGATAGAGGCGCCGACCGTGCCGGGCATCGCCGAGGCGCTCGCGGCCGTGCCCTTCACGAAGGCGTGCGCGAGCAACAGCTTCTCGACCTACGTCGATGCCGTGCTGCAACGCACGGGCCTCTTGCGCTTCTTCGGCGAGCGGCGCTTTTGCGCGGACATGGTCGCGAATCCGAAGCCCGCGCCGGACGTGTACCTCGCGGCGGCGCGCGCGATGCGCATCGATCCGCTGCGCTGCCTCGTCGTCGAGGACAGCGTGACCGGCGTGAGCGCGGCGCGGGCGGCGGGCATGCCCGTGCTCGGCTTCATCGGCGGCGGGCATGCGAGCGAAGGACAGATCGGCGCGCTGGAAAAAGCGGGCGCGCAAGCGGTATTCGACGACATGACGCGGTTGCCTGCGCTCGTCGAGCAATGGCTGCAGAACGCGACGTTCGAACTCAGATAGCGATGGCGTTCATCGCATCGCTAATGAAGACTGGAGACACACACCATGGCTAGCCTGACACTGCGCAACATCAGCAAGCGTTATGAAGAAACCGAGGTGATGCGCAACATCAACCTCGATATCAACGACGGCGAGTTCGTCGTGTTCGTGGGACCGTCGGGCTGCGGAAAGTCGACGCTGATGCGCATGATCGCCGGTCTGGAGGACATCAGCGGCGGCGACCTGATGATCGACAACGCGCGCGTGAACGAACTCGCGCCCGCGAAGCGCGGCATCGCGATGGTGTTTCAGTCGTACGCGCTCTATCCGCACATGACGCTCTACGACAACATGGCGTTCGGCCTCAAGCTCGCCGGCGAGAAGAAGCCCGCGATCGATGCCGCCGTGAAGAACGCCGCGAAGATTCTGCACATCGACCATCTGCTCGATCGCAAGCCGAAGCAGCTCTCGGGCGGTCAGCGGCAGCGCGTGGCGATCGGGCGCGCGATCACGCGCAAGCCCAAAGTGTTCCTGTTCGACGAGCCGCTCTCGAACCTCGACGCCGCGCTGCGCGTGAAGATGCGTCTGGAATTCGCACGCCTGCACGACGACCTCAAGACCACGATGATCTACGTGACGCACGATCAGGTCGAAGCAATGACGCTCGCGGACAAGATCGTCGTGCTGTCGGCGGGGAATATCGAGCAGGTGGGCACGCCGAACACGCTGTATCACGCGCCCGCGAACCGTTTCGTCGCGGGGTTCATTGGCTCGCCGAAGATGAACTTTTTGTCGGGCACGGTCGCGCAGATTCAGAACGACGGCGTGCTCGTGAAGTACGCGACGGGCGAGACGCAACTGGTCGGCGTGCTGCCGGGCAATGCGAAGCCGGGCGATGCGGTGACGGTCGGCGTTCGTCCCGAGCATCTGCAGCCGAATTCGCCGGAAGCGGGCGATTACGGTCTCTCCGCCACGGCGATGACGGTCGAAACGCTCGGCGACGCGGCGTATCTGTACGCCGAAACCGAAATCGCACCGGATGGATTGATCTCGCGCATTCCGCCGCTGGAAAAGCACGCGCGCGGCGAGAAGTTGAAGCTTGGCGCGCCGCCTGAACATTGCCATCTGTTCAACGCGGAAGGGCAGGCGTTCACGCGCAAGGTGGTCGATTCGTGGCAGCGGGAGCACGCGACGGCGGCTTGAGTTTTTTCGGGTGTTGCCACAAGCGCGGCGCGGTTCGGAAGGGCCGCGCCGCATCGCACGCACACGCGTTTCGTCGGCAAGGCGCGCCGTGCATCGCGGCGAATCGGTTTCGGCCGAATCTCGTGATCGTCGAACTGGATGCTTACGAAGAAGATTTCGTCGATCAGGAAGGAAGGACACGGGCGCGCCGAATCCGGCATGGCCGCACGAACCGCTCGACACGATGAGCGCGTATCGCGGCAGCGAGCAGTTCGACGGCGCGCTGGAAATCGGGCAGGAAGTGGAAGCCGGGATCGAGAGCCTTCAGGCTTCGAGCGCGGCCTTGGCGCACAACTCGTCCGTGACGAGGCCCGAGAGCCATTTCCCCCTCAACGCGGCCACCAGCGCATCGCGCTTGCGCTGGCCGCCCGCGAAGCCGATCGTCGGGCGTTTGGGCGGCGAATCGAGCGCGAGGCTCGTCGCGCGCGCGCCGGTTTTCGACTGCACGCGCTTGCCTTGCGCATCGATCGGCAGGCCGAGCCATTCGGCCACCGCGCCCTCGAACATCATCTCGTCGACTTCCGCGCGCGTGATGAAGCCGTCCTCGTGCAGCGGACAGTTCACGCCGACGTTGCCGATCCCGACGAACGCCACATCCGCCTTCTGCGCCAGCTCGCCGACGATCCGATACAGCCGGTGATTGACCCATTGCGCGCGCTCGGCTTCGTTGTCGGCCATGAGCGGCGCGGGCAGCATGAAGTGCTTGCCGCCGGTCTTTTCCGATAACTGCTGCGCGACGTCATAGCGATTCGACGAGCCGTCCTGCGCGATCGCGCCGACCATCGACACGAAACGATGCTGCGGCCGGTCGATCTGCCCGATTTGCGCGACGCAGGCCTTCAGCGTGCGCCCGCTGCCGATCGACACGACGAGCGGCTTTTCTTCGAGCAGATAGCGCTCCATTACTTGCGCGCCGGCGACGGCGAGCTTGCGGTCGACCTGTTCGGGCGCGTCGCCGTCGATGGGCACGACTTCGCACATCGCGAGGCCGTAGCGGTCGCTGAGCGCCTTCGCGAGCGACAGACAATCGGCGATGCGATGATCGACCCGCACGCGGATCAGGTTTTTCTCGACCGCGAACGCGACGAGCCGCTGCGCCACCGGACGCGAGATCTGCAGCTTTTCGGCGATCTCGTTCTGGGTGTTGCCGGCGACGTAGTACAGCCAGGCTGCGCGCGTCGCGAGATCGAGTTTTTCGGTGGACTTGGGCACTGTTTTTTTTAGGGGAAGAGGGGTGTGGTGGGATTGTCGTGGAATCCTGAACGGGATTCGGCGAAAAAAAGCGCCAGCAAACCCACCCACCCACAAATTCCATAGAAGCCCAGCCGAACTACAAAATCAAGCCAACCTCGGCCGCGCCGGATCGAATAGCGGCCGCACATGCTGATACAACTCCCGGAACCCCTTCAGCCGCTGCCGCAGCAGCGCATGCCGCTCGGCATTGGGCGTGAACTCCTGCTTGATCTCGGGTTTCGCGAGCACCGTCGCCGGATCGCCACCCGCCGCGAGCCAGCCGAGCCGCGCCGCGCCCAGCGCCGCACCGGTTTCGCCGCCGCCGTGCGTGCGCGTCGGGGTATCGAAAGCATCGGCGAACATTTGCGCCCAGTACGCGCTGCGAGCGCCCCCACCGAGCATCGATAGCGCGCGCGCCTGCGTACCCGCCGATTGCAGCGCGTCGAGACCATCGGTCAGCGAAAGCGTGACGCCTTCGAGCACCGAATAGCCGAGCAGCGCGCGGTCGGTCGCGTGCGTCATGCCGAAGAACACGCCCTGCGCATACGGATCGTTGTGCGGCGTGCGCTCGCCGCTCAGATACGGCAGGAACAAGGGCGCGGAAGGCAGCGCATCGGCGGGCAGCGCCTCGATCTCCGCTAGCAGCGTCGGCTCGTCCGTCGATGTCAGTTTGCACACCCAGCGCAGGCAACTCGCCGCCGACAACACCACGCTCATCTGATGCCAGCGATCCGGAATCGCGTGGCAGAACGCATGCACCGCGGAAGCCGGATTCGGCCGGAAGCGATCGCCGATCACGCACAGCACGCCCGACGTGCCGAGCGACAGAAAGCCATCGCCCGGATCGGTCGCGCCGATGCCCACCGCGCTCGCCGCATTGTCGCCGCCGCCCGCCGCGACGATCACGCCTTCGCGCAGTCCGAACTCTCGCGCGAGTTCGGGCCGCAAGGTGCCCGACGGCTCGCTGCCCTCCGCGAGCGCCGGCATTTGCAGGCGCGACATGCTGCACGCGGCGAGCAACTCGTCGGACCAGTCGCGGCGCGCGACATCGAGCCAGAGCGTGCCGGCGGCATCCGATGGATCGGACACTTTCGTGCCCGTCAGATGCATGCGCAGATAATCCTTCGGCAACAGCACGCACGCCGTCTGCCGGAAGATGTCCGGCTCGTTGTGCGCGACCCAGAGCAGCTTCGGCGCGGTGAAGCCGGGCATCGCCAGATTGCCGGCGATCTCGTGCAGATTCGGCGCGCGTTCGTAGAGCTCGGCGCACTCCTTGTCGCTGCGCATGTCGTTCCACAGGATCGCGGGGCGCAGCACCTTGTCCTGCGAATCGAGCAGCACCGCTCCGTGCATCTGACCCGAGAGGCCGATGCCGCGCACCTGCGCGAACTGATCGGGAAATTTCTCGCGCAGCTTGAAGAGCGCGGCACGCGTGCCTTCCCACCAGTCGAGCGGATTTTGCTCCGACCAGCGCGGCTTCGGACGCGAAACGGTGAACGGCGTGCCCGCCGTGCCGACGACGCTGCCGTCGCTCGCGAGCAGCAGCACTTTCACTTCGGAGGTGCCGAGGTCGATGCCTAAGTACATGAACGGACCCTTTGTCGTTGCCGGTATCGAACCCGGCCAAAAACCAGGCGTGACGCCAATTCGGCGGGAGGCGCTAATTTAACGCCACGCGCGGCGCCGCGCCATGGGCACATTACCCGAGCGGCGCGGTGCGCGCTTCACGTTGGCCTTTAACGTGGCGATAACGTCGCGCTTATGGACGCGCTTACGGACGATTCGCGAGCCACGCATCGACTTTCGAAACCGCGTTGCGCATCACGCGTTCGAGTCCTTCGCTCTGCGCCATGCGGCCCCACAAGAGTTTGTCCGCGGTGAACGCCTTGAGCGGATCGGGCGCGGTGAAGAAGCCGTGCGCGAGCGCCGGGTCCATCACGCCGTCCTGATACGCATACGGCAGTTTGCCTTCATGCCAGCGTTCGAGAAAACGGAAGAAGAGCGCGGGCAGGATGGCGGTCGAATCGGGATCGACCTTGCGCGCGAAGCATTCGGAGAGCGTCGGCGCGATGAAGCCCGGCAGCTTCGAGAAACCGTCCGCCGCGACGCGCTGATTCGTGTCCAGGATGTACGGATTGCTGAAGCGGTCGAGCACGACATCGCGATACTTCGCGAGATCGATCGGGCTCGGCGAGAGGCAGGCGATCACGTCGTCGGTGACGTAGGCGTCCGCGAGCGCGCGGATCTCCATGTCCTGCGTGCCTTCGTGAATGTATTGCAGCCCGACGAGCGTGCCCGCCCACGCAATGCAGCTATGGCTCGCATTGAGGATGCGGATTTTCGCCTCCTCATACGGATGCACCGACTCGACCATCTCCGCGCCGACCTTCTCCCACGCGGGCCGCCCGGCGATGAAATCGTCCTCAATCACCCACTGGATGAACTTCTCGCCCATCACCGGCGCGCGGTCGTCGAAGCCGGTCGCGGCCTTCACGCGCTCGGCGACATCGGGCGTCGGGCGCGGCGTGATGCGGTCGACCATCGCGTTCGGACACGATGTGTTCGCGATCATCCAGTCGCGCAGCGCGGTTTCGCCGCGTCGTTCGAGGAATTCGAGCATGCCCGCCTTGAAGCGGTCGCCGTTGCTGCGCAGGTTGTCGCAGTTCTGCAGCGAGACCTTGCCCGCGCCGTTTTTCATGCGCGCATCGAGGATCGCGGCGAGCGCGCCGTAGATCGTCGTTTTCGCGCCTTTGAGGTCGGCGGCGAGATCGGGATTGGCGGTGTCGAGCTTGTCGTGCTCGTCGAGGTAATAGCCGCCTTCGGTGACGGTGAACGACACGATCTTCGTCTTCGGGTCCGCGCCCACGGCGATGAGTTCGGCCAGATCCGCGGACCACGGCACGACCTTTTTGATCGCGCGAATGGTCTCGTACTCGCGCTCGCCCTTCGGCGTGACGGTTTCGAGCGTGTATTCGCCGTTCTGCGCGGCGAGCGCGTCGAGCACGGCGTTCATGTCGCCGCGAATATTGCCCACCGCGAGCGACCAGCTTTTGTCGCCCGTCTCGTTCAGTCGATGCAGATACCACGCCTGATGCGCGCGATGAAAAGACCCGGCGCCGATGTGCAGGATCACGTTGGCTTCGCTAGTCATGTCGTCTCTTCCTCTGAATGGCTGCGCGCCCGTTCTTCGCGGGCGGCGGGTCGCCGTGACGCGCGATGGCGGCCAAAGCGGTTAGGTGAGCATTTGCTCTGTTGATGATCGAATGATCGTATTCGCCCGGACGAAAGTCAAGGCGCGATGCTTGCCGCGACGCGGCGCAATTCACGCGCCTTGGGGCATTGAAAAGGTCGGTGCGGGCGCGCGTTTGGGCGGCGTTGCGGCGCAGCAATCGAATCGGGGCGGGGCATCGGGAATAACCCGGAGAGTCAACGCGAGGGGCGTTGAACGAAGGCGCGTGCTGTCAATCGAGCAGGATCTCGAAGCCGCGACGGACGCAGCCCGACGCGCAACGTCAACGCATGCGTGCGCAGCGCTTCAGCGTTTATCTCGATCTATATCCGGCGTTGAAGCCGTCGATGCATCGTTAGCGCGTCGAATGAGCGCCCGGTCCGGCGATCAGCGTCCGTGCACCGGATGCGCATCGAACACCGGTCCCTGCACGAAATGCACGTCGAACTGCTGGAGCGCATTGAACTGCGCTTCGTCGCAGACATTCGAAAAGATGAGCGGAATCTTCAGTCGATGCGCATACGCCACGAGATGCTTCACCACCGAATCGCGCAAGGCCTGCCCCGCATCCATCTTGATGAAATCGAGCCGCGCCATGTCCGACACGGCCATGATCTGCCCGGCGTTGGGCAGATTGCCCGCGACCTTGAACCCGTAGTGCTGATAGCTCTTGGTGAGATAGCCGACAAACGTCTTGTGCGCGACCGCCGCTGCCGGCAATTCGATCACGATGCGCGACGGACTCACGCCGAACTCCATCAGCACGGACGAGAAGTGCAGTCCGTGGTCGTACTTCACGCTCTTCAAAAGCCGCTCGTGCACGCGCAAGAACAACAGCCCCGGCCGATGCGGCCCGAAGAAGTTGAACGCATGCACCGCGCGCGATAGCCGGTCCAGCGCGACCAGCTCGCGATCGTCTTCAAGTTGTCCGAACGGATCGCGCGGCGCATCGCCCTGAATGAGCGTCAATGCCTGCACGCCGAGTTCATCGCCGAAACGCTGCGCGCTCTCCGGCGACGCGCTCAAGGTTTGCGGAAAGCTGTGTGTGCCGACATCGAAGATCGGCTCGTAGGCGCTCGAAATGCACAGATCGCGGTAATGCGCGACCGCTTGCCCGGCGTGCTCGTTCTCGCCGAGCGCGACATGCGCGCCGAGAAACGGATGTTCCGCGGCGCGGGCGACGAGTTCGGGCAAGGACGGGGCGATCATTGGATGGAGCGTTCGATTGGCGCAGCGTGCCGTACCGATTGTCATTGGAATGGTCGATGGTATCAGCGCGCAACACCGCGTCCAGCACCAAATTCACATATTGATATGCCGGATGAGCCGCGTCGATTAAGGGTTTACGAGAAATTTCACTAATCGTAATTGGTTTTACCATGCGTAAAACTCTGCGACGACGCGCCGCACGCATCGCCGTAGCCTGAACCATCGCTTTTTCGTCGAGGATTTCGACCATGCCAACGTTCGAGACACACACGGACGCAAACCAGCACTACCAGTCGGGTTTCGCCAACGACTTCGCCACCGAGGCGCTGCCGGGCGCGTTGCCCATCGGCCGCAACTCGCCGCAGCGCGCGGCTTACGGCCTGTACGCCGAGCAGCTTTCGGGCACCGCGTTCACCGCGCCGCGCGCGCACAATCGCCGTTCGTGGCTCTATCGCATCCGGCCGGGCGCCGTGCACAAGCCGTTCACGCGTATTCCCGCCGACATGCTGCGCGCGAAACTCGTCGCGAATTTCGCTGACGTTCCGCCGACGCCGCCTAATCAGCTTCGCTGGGACCCGCTCGCGATGCCCGCCGCGCCGACCGATTTCATCGATGGCTGGGTGACGATGGCCGGCAACGGCGCGGCGGAATCGATGTCCGGCTGCGCGATTCATCTCTACGCCGCGAATCGCTCGATGCAGGACCGCTTCTTTTACAACACCGACGGCGAATTGCTGATCGTGCCGCAGCAAGGCCGCCTCGCGATCTGGACGGAGCTGGGCAAGCTCGACGTCGAGCCCTACGAGATCGCGGTGATTCCGCGCGGCGTGCGCTTTTCCGTGGCGCTGCCCGATGGCGTCGCGCGCGGCTATATCTGCGAGAACTTCGGCGCGCTTATGCAGTTGCCGGATCTCGGTCCGATCGGCTCGAACGGGCTCGCGAATCCGCGCGACTTTCTCACGCCGCAAGCCGCCTATGAAGATCGCGAAGGCAGCTTCGAACTGGTCACGAAGATGAACGGCGTGCTGTGGCGCGCGGACATCGGCCATTCGCCGCTCGATGTCGTCGCGTGGCACGGCAACTACGCGCCGTACAAGTACGATCTGCGCCACTTCAACACCATCGGCTCGATCAGTTTCGACCATCCCGATCCGTCGATCTTTCTCGTGCTGCAATCGCCGAGCGACACGCCGGGCGTCGATACGATCGACTTCGTGATCTTTCCGCCGCGCTGGCTCGCCGCCGAGGATACGTTCCGGCCACCGTGGTTCCATCGCAATGTCGCGAGCGAGTTCATGGGGCTCGTGCACGGCGTGTACGACGCGAAGGCCGAAGGCTTCGTGCCGGGCGGCGCGAGCCTGCACAACTGCATGTCGGGGCACGGGCCGGATGCCGAGACGTTCGAGAAGGCATCGGCGATCGATACGTCGAAACCCGCGAAGGTCGACGCCACGATGGCGTTCATGATCGAGACGCGCACGCTCATCAAGCCGACGCAATTCGCGCTCGAAACCGCGCAGTTGCAGGCGAACTACTACGAGTGCTGGCAAGGCCTCGCGAAACACTTCAACCCGGAGCAACGATGAACCACGCGCTGAAGGCGACGCTCGCGCCTGCCCTTAAAAGCTGGATCGAATCCGCGAACGATCCGGCGAGCGACTTCCCGATCCAGAACCTGCCGTTCGGCATTTTCAGCGACGCGGTGAACCCGCAACCGCGCGCGGGCGTCGCGATCGGCGCGTGGATCGTCGATCTGGCCGCCCTCGAACGCGCTGGCCTGCTCGATGCGCAAGGCGCGTTCGACAAGCCGCGCCTGAACGACTTCATCGCGCTCGGACGCGAGAAATGGCGCGGCGTGCGCATCGCGTTGAGCGCGTTGCTCGCGCACGGCAACGCGACGCTGCGCGACGACGAGACTTTGCGACGCGGCGCGCTCGTGCCGCGTGCAGACGCGACGATGCATCTGCCGGTCGAGATTCCCGGCTACACGGACTTCTACTCGTCGAAGGAGCACGCGACGAACGTCGGCTCGATGTTCCGCGATCCGAAGAACGCGCTCTTGCCGAACTGGTCGGAGTTGCCGGTCGGCTATAACGGGCGCGCGTCGTCGGTGGTCGTGAGCGGCACGCCGGTGCGCCGCCCGAACGGTCAGATCAAGCTGCCGAACGAAGATCGGCCGATTTTCTCCGCGTGCCGCAAGCTGGATATCGAGCTGGAGACGGGCTTCATCGTCGGTCGCGGCAATGCGCTCGGCGAGCCGATCGCGTGCGAGGACGCGGAGCAGCATATCTTCGGCATGGTGCTGCTCAACGACTGGAGCGCGCGCGATATCCAGCAATGGGAATACGTGCCGCTCGGCCCGTTCAACTCGAAGGGTTTCGCGACGACCATCTCGCCGTGGATCGTCACGCTCGATGCGCTCGAACCGTTTCGCGTCGCGACGCCCGCGCAGGAGCCGCAGCCGCTCGCGTATCTGCGTCACGAAGGCGATCACGCGTTCGACATCGAGCTGGAAGTCACGCTGCGTCCGGAAGGCGCGCGCACGCCGACGACCATTTCGCGCACCAACTTCAAGCTGATGTACTGGTCGATGGCGCAGCAGCTCGCGCATCACACGGTCGGCGGCTGCAACACGCGCGTGGGCGATCTCATGGGCTCGGGCACGATCAGCGGTGCGACGCCGGATTCGTGCGGCAGCCTGCTCGAAAGCACGTGGAACGGTCAGCGGCCGGTCAAGCTGGAAGAGGGCGGCGAGCGCGCGTTTTTGCAGGACGGCGATGAAATCACCCTGCGCGGATGGTGCCGGGGCGATGGCTATCGCGTGGGCTTCGGCGAATGCGCGGGCCAGATTCTGGCGGCGCGCGGCTGACCGTGAAGCGGCCCCGGCGCGGGCCGTCTGACATCTGAAGCGAAGGAAAAGACATGCAGAGAGAGACGACCATCGACGTCGAGCGCGCGCTGGGCGACGCGCATCGGCCCGCATTCCAGTTCTTGCTGCTCGCGCTATGCGGGCTGTGTCTCGTGATCGACGGCTTCGACGCGCAGGCGATGGGCTATGTCGCGCCCGCCGTCATCGCGGACTGGCACGTGGCGAAGTCCGCGCTCGGGCCGGTGTTCAGCGCGAGTCTCTTCGGCATGCTGCTCGGCGCGCTGGGCTTGTCGGTGCTGGCGGATCGCATCGGGCGGCGTCCGGTGCTCATCGGCGCGACGCTGTTTTTCGGGCTGTCGATGATCGCGACCGCCTTCACGCACGATCTGACGGTGCTGACCACGCTGCGCTTCGTCACGGGGCTCGGGCTCGGCTGCATCATGCCGAACGCGATGGCGCTCGTCGGCGAATTTTCGAGCGCCGAACATCGCGTGAAGCGGATGATGCTGGTCTCGTGCGGCTTCACGCTCGGCGCCGCGCTCGGCGGTTTCCTGAGCGCCGCGCTGATTCCGGCGTTCGGCTGGCGTTCGGTGTTCTGGATCGGCGGCGCGGTGCCCTTGCTGCTCGCGCTGGCGATGATCGTCGCGTTGCCCGAGTCGCTGCAGTTCCTCGTGCTGAAGGGCCGCGAAGCGCAAGCGAAGGCGTGGCTCGTGAAATTCGATCCGTCGCTGCCGATCGATGCGGCCACGCGTCTCGTCGTGCGCGAAAAGGCGAGCGGCGGCACGCCCGTCGCCGAGCTGTTTCGCGCGGGTCGCGGTCCGGTCACGCTGATTCTCTGGGCGATCAGCTTCATGAACCTCATCGACCTGTACTTCCTGTCGAACTGGCTGCCGACCGTGATGCGCGACGCGGGTTACACGCAAGGCATGGCGGTGCTCGTCGGCACGCTGTTGCAGACGGGCGGCGTGCTCGGGACGCTGTCGCTCGGCTGGTTCATCGAGCGCTTCGGATTCGTGCGCGTGCTGCTCGCGTGTTTCTGTCTGGGCGCGGTGTGCGTCGGCGCGATCGGCGGCGTCGCGCATGTAGAGACGTGGTTGTTCGTGGCGGTGTTCGCGAGCGGCTTTTGCATCGTCGGCGGACAGCCCGCGGTGAATGCGCTCGCGGGTCATTTCTATCCGACGACGCTGCGCTCGACCGGCATCGGCTGGAGCCTCGGCATCGGGCGCGTGGGTTCGGTGATCGGACCGCTCGTCGGCGGGCAGATGATCGCGCTCGGCTGGAACAACGTCGCGCTGTTTCATGCGGCGGCGGTGCCGGTGTTCTGCTCGGCCGTTCTGGTCGCCGTGCTGGGATTCGTGCGGCGCGAGAAGGGCGTGACGGTGCAGGCGGCGTGATCAGACCGGCGCACCCCGGCCGCGCGTCGTTCGACAGGCCCGAAGCCTAGCCGGACACGCGCGCGGACGAAGCGCGCCGCTCCCACCACGCCGCCGCCAGAAACGCGCACGCCGCCGCCGTCAGCACGCCGATGAGCGCGTTCGCGCCGACGCGCTGCATCAGCGTGCCCGCGACGATCGGCCCGCCGAAGCTCGCGACACTCCACGAGGCCCCGACGATAGCCGTCGCCGATACCAGCGACGGTCCGCGAAAGCGCTCGCCGCACGCGACGAGCGACAGCGTGTACACGCTGCCCGCCGCCGCCCCGGTCACGAACAGCAGCGGCCAGCAGATCCACGGATACGCAATCGCCCAGGGCAGCAGCGGCAGCAGCACGGCAGCCACCACGCCCGCGCCCGCATGCACCTTCGCGCGGCCGATGCGATCGGCGAGCCAGCCGATCGGGAACTGCATCGTCGTGTCGCCGAGCAGAATCGCCGATGCGAACAGCACGCCGACGTGCTCGCCGACGCCGTGCGACATCGCGAAGAGCGGCATCAGCGAAAGTGCGAGCGTGTCGAAGAGCGCGAAAAAGCCCGTGCCGATCACGAGCGCCGGCATGCGCGGCAGCACGCTGCGCCAGTCGCCATGTTCGCCCTCGCCGGCTGCGAGCGCGTGCGGCGCGCCGCGTATCGACGCGAGCACGGGCAGCGCCAGCAGAAAGATCGCGCCGCAGATCGCGAAGCGCATCGACGGCAAACCGCCGATTACGCTGACGAGCACCGGGCCCATCATCTGGAAAAGCGTGAAGTTGGTCGCATAAATTGCGACGACGCGGCCGCGCGTGGAATCGTCGGCGAGTTGCGTGACCCATGCCTCGCCAATCGTGAACAGCAGCATCAGCGCCGCGCCGCAGAAAAAGCGCAGCACGGCCCATAGCCACAGGTTCGCGGTGAACTGCATCGCGATGGTGGACAGCGCCGCGACGATCACCGTGCCGACGATCGTGTCGCGCGCGCCGAACCGCGTCGCGACGCGGCTCGCCACCGGCGCGATGACGAGGCCGCCCGCCGCCTGCATCGCCGTCATCAGGCCGACGATGTCGGTGCCGTAACCCGCTTGCGTCAGCGCGAGCGCGGTCAGCGGCAGCGTCGCGCCCAGACCCAGGCCGACGACCGCGACGCTCAAAATCAGCGCGAGAAAATCGCGCGAGAGAATGCGCTTCATCCAGCGCGCCGCCTGCCGGAACTCACGCGGCTTGTCCGATGGCAAGACGGCGCGCGCGCTTGTCGAGCGTCGCCGACAGCAGCGTGAGGCCGAACGCGCTCGCCGCCATCAGAATGCCGACCCACGGCAGCGACGTGAGCGGTGCGCCCGCGCCGATCACGCAGCCGCCGAGCCACGCGCCCGTTGCGTTGCCGAGGTTGAACGCGCCCTGATTCAACGTCGATGCGAGGTTCGGCGCATCGCTCGCGCGATTCACGATCAGCATTTGCAATGGCGGCACGATGGCGAAGGCGAGCACGCCCCAGAAGAAGATCGTGATCATCGCCGGGACGGCCTCGTGCATCGTGCCGGCGAAGATCGTCAGAATGACGACGATCGCGAGCAGGAACGACAGCAGCGAGCGCAGCAGCTTCCAGTCGGCGAGCTTGCCGCCGAGCGTGCTGCCGACCGTGAGGCCGAGGCCGAAGAGCAGCAGCACATACGTGACCGCGTGCGGCGAAAAGCCCGTCACGTCTTCGAGAATCGGCGTGATGTATGTGAACACCGAGAAAAGACTGGCCGAGGCGAGCACGCTGATGCCGAGCACCATCAGCACTTGCGGGTTCTTGAGCACGTCGAATTCGCGCAGGATGCTGGTTTCGCGCATTTCGATATGCTTCGGCAGGCACACGGCGAGCGCGCCCGCCGCCGCAATGCCGATCAGCGTGACGACCCAGAACGTCGAGCGCCAGCCGGCGGCCTGCCCGAGCGCGGTGCCGAGCGGCACGCCGAGCACGTTGGCGAGCGTGAGCCCGGTGAACATCAGCGCAATGGCCTGCGCGCGGCGGTTCGGCGCGACGAGAGCGGCGGCGACCACCGAGCCGATGCCGAAGAACGCGCCGTGACAGAACGCGGTCACGATACGCGCGCCCATCAGCACCCAGTAGTTCGGCGCGAGCGCGCACAGCAAATTGCCGACGATGAAGACGCAGATCAGGCTCATCAACGCCTTCTTGCGCGGCATTTTCGCGGTGACGACGGCGAGGATCGGCGCGCCCACGGTCACGCCGAGCGCATAGCCGGACACGAGCATGCCCGCCGCCGGAATCGACACCGCGAGATCGCGCGCGACGTTGGGCAACAGGCCCATGATGACGAACTCCGTCGTGCCGATGCCGAACGCGGCAATGGCGAGAGCAAAAAGAGGCAGGGGCATGGCGGAAGCGGACGATTTGTCACGCCTGGGCGCATCGTCGGATTGATCGATGCAGGCGCCGAGGCGGAGTTGAAGGCTCGAATTGTACCGAAACGTCATTTTCGATGCTGGTATAAACCCTGATGCCGATCCGCCGATCCAAGCTTCCGCCAGAACGGATATTCTTTCGGACGCGGCGGCGGCGCACGACTCTTGCAAACGCGGCGCTGCCATGCGTCAGATGTTTCCGGTAACACGCGCGCAGCCGCGCATTCCTTGCGCGTCGCGTGCGTCGCGCAGTGTTGGAAAAACGCAGCAACTTTTTGAACGAAGATGTCACTGACCCAATTCTTTATCCGCGCGGCAGCCGCCGGCACGTTGTTCATCGCCACGCTCGCGTCCGCGCAGAGCGAGGCCACCGGTCCCATCGCCACCAAAGCGGGCCCAATGTATTTTGTGCGCGACGAATACGGCATGGTCGCGCTCATCGACACGCAGGCGTTCGATCACCTCGACGCGAAGCGCAGCGTGCATTTCGACGAAACGGCCGGCGCGAACGGCACTGTCACACGCATGCTCGTGCAGACCAGTTCCGGCCCGATCCTCTACGATTTCCGCAGCAATCCGCCGCTCGTGCAGCGCGTCGGTCAGCGCATGACGCTCAAGCGCGTGTTCTGGCAGAGCGAGGAAGTGGTGATGCAGTCGGAACTCGGCTGGTACGGCTTCAAGCGCGGCAAGCTCACGAAGCTGCAATCGTCGACGT
The DNA here is from genome assembly GCF_001545035.1 of Caballeronia glebae. Taxonomy (GTDB): domain Bacteria; phylum Pseudomonadota; class Gammaproteobacteria; order Burkholderiales; family Burkholderiaceae; genus Caballeronia; species Caballeronia glebae. The sequence continues at coordinate 60,818 of NZ_FCOJ02000029.1, read as the reverse complement.
CGACCTATCACTGAGCGGGAACACGCGTTCGCCGGCGATCACGTAGAGCGCTTCGCCGCGCACGCCGCCGTTCACCTCGAAGCCGCCCGTGAACGCGCCGAACGCGGGCAGCACGCCCGCGCGCGGGCCGAAGCGAAAGCACGGCAGACGCGCGCTATCGACGCGCGTCGCGAGCCGGTACACCGGATGTTCGTGTCCCGCGAGCGCGTAAGCGCCATCGACCGTCTGCGGATGATGGCAAAGCGCCCACGGCCCGAGCACGTGCGGTTCCTTCACGACATCGACGCCGAACAGGGCGGGCAGCGCGCCCGCGTGCTTGTCGTGATTGCCTTCGACGAGCACGAGCCGCAATGCCCGATGCCGCGCGCGCCAGGCGGCGAGTGCGTCGAGCGTTTCATCGGCGTGGGATTCGCGCGCGTGCAGCAGGTCGCCGAGAAAGACGATCGATTCCGGCCGATGCGCCGCGACGAGCGCATCGAGCCGCGCGAGGCTCTCGCCGGTCGTGCCGACGGGCACCGGAATGCCGCGCGCGCGAAACACGGCGTCCTTGCCGAAGTGCGCATCGGCGATGAAGAGGCTTCTGGCGTGCGGATCGAACGCCGCGCGCCCGGCGGAAATCACGAGCGCGTGGCCGTTCGCGTCGATGGTCAGTGCTTCCACGGTGTTTCCATTCAAGCCTTCGCCGCCTTTTCCAGATCCGCGAGCATGCGTTCGACGCGATCCGCGAGTTTTTCCGTGCTCACCTTCTCCCGCAAGCGCGCGACGATCAGCGGAAACGCGAAGGGCGTCGGCTTCTTCGGCGCGTGCAGCGCGAGGCGGCTTTCGCTCATGCGTTCGAGCGCCGCGCGAATGCGGCCGAGTTCCAGTTCCTGCAGCATCACTTCCCGATCCGCCTGCGCGAGCAGCAGATTGCCGCTGTCGTGTTTGCGAAAAACTTCGTAGAACAGGCCGCTCGACGCCTGCAATTGCCGCGCGCTTTTCTGCTGCCCCGGATGACCCTGATAGATCAGCCCCGACACGCGCGCGATTTCGCGAAAACGCCGCGCCGACAACTCGGATGCGTTGAGGCTCGCGAGAATGTCGTGCTCCAGATTCTCCGATGAAAACAGTCCCTGCGCGATGAGCGTCTCCCAATCGAACGGCCGTGCCGAAAGTAATTCGAAGCCGTAGTCGTTCATCGAAATGGAGAACGTGCTCGGCTGCTCGCGCGCGACGCGCCAGCCGATAAGCGAGCCCAGCCCGATGTGCGCCATGCGTCCCGCGAACGGATAACAGAAGAAGTGATGACCTTCGCGCGAGCGCACGCGTTCGACGACAAGCACGCCCGGCCCCGGCAGCGCGGACCATTTGGCCTGCAAGTCGAGCAAGGGTTTGATGGCGCGCATTTCGGGCTCGTCGTAGATGCCGTCGTTGGCGCGCGCGAGCATCACGAGCGCGGCATCGGCCAGTTCGGACGAGAGCGGCATCTTGCTGCCGGCCCATTGCGGCATCGCTCCGCGCGAAGAGGTCGCGCGCTTCACATAGGCGGTCATGTCGCGCACGCGCACGAGTTCGAGCGCGCGTCCGCCGAAAGTGAAGACATCGCCGGGTTTCAGACGCGAGATGAACGATTCCTCCATCGCCCCGATGCGCCCGCCCGTCATATAGGCCACGCTGATAGTTGCGTTTGCAACTATCGTCCCGACGTTGTTGCGATGCCTGCGCGCGAGGTCTTCGCGCGGCACGCGATACACGCCGTCGTCGCCCTTCAGCACGCGATGAAAATCCGGATACGCCCCGAGCGACGCGCCGCCGCGCTCGACGAACACGAGCGCCCAGTCGAACTCCTGCTGCGTCAGATCGCGATAGGCATACGCGCTGCGCACTTCGTCGAGCATGTCGGCGGGCGTGAAGCCGCCGCCGATCGCCACCGTCACGAGATGCTGCACGAGCACGTCGAGCGGCTTCGTCGGCATGTCGCGTCCCTCGATGCGACGCTCCTCGATCGCCCAGCGCGCCGCCGCCGCTTCGACGAGTTCGAGCGCGTGCGTCGGCACGATCGTGACGCGCGACACGCGGCCCGGTGCGTGACCCGATCGTCCCGCGCGCTGCATCAGCCGCGCGACGCCTTTCGGCGAGCCGATCTGGAACACGCGATCGACCGGCAGAAAATCGACGCCCAGATCGAGACTTGACGTGCACACGACCGCTTTGAGCTGACCGCTCTTCAGGCCGAGTTCGACCCAGTCGCGCACTTCCTTGTCGAGCGAGCCGTGATGCAGCGCGAGCAAGCCGGCCCAGTCCGGGCGCAATTCGAGCAGCGCGCGATACCAGATTTCCGATTGCGAGCGCGTGTTGGTGAAGACGAGCGAGCTTTGCGCGCGATCGATTTCGTCGGCGACGGGGCCGACCTGCCGCACACCCAGATGCCCGCCCCACGGAAAGCGTTCGATGGTCTCGGGAATCAGCGTATCGACGACGAGCGTCTTCGGCTGCGCGCCACGCACGACGACGCGCGGCGTCTTCACGGGATGCAGCAGCGCATCGTGCGCGAGCGCGAGATTGCCGAGCGTCGCGGACAAGCCCCAGATCTGCAGATCGGGACGCCAGCGCGCGAGCCGCGCGATCGCCAGTTGCGTCTGCGTGCCGCGCTTGTTGCCGAGCAGTTCGTGCCATTCGTCGACGACGATCATGCGCAGGTGCTTCAGTTCGTCCTGCGCGTTCGCGCGCGTGAGCATCAGCGTGAGGCTTTCGGGCGTCGTCACGAGCGCGGACGGCATGCGGCGATTCTGACGCGCGCGTTCGGTCGACGACGTGTCGCCCGTGCGCAGACCGACCGTCCACGGCACGGACAGCGCGCTCACCGCGCCTTGCAGCGCGCGGGCGCTGTCGGCGGCGAGCGCGCGCATCGGCGTGATCCAGAGCACGGTGAGCGGTGCGGGAAGCGCGTTTGCCTTCGGCGCTGCGCGAGCGTACGCGGCGAGCGCGCCGAGCCACACGGCCCAAGTCTTGCCCGCGCCCGTCGTCGCGTGGAGCAGGCCGCTCGCGCCGCGTGCGATCTCGCGCCACGCCTCGCGCTGGAACTCGAACGGCTGCCAGCCGCGTTCGTCGAACCAGCGCGCGATGCGCTCATCGAGCGGCTTTGCGGCTTCCGTCGCGTCGTACGCGAAAGGCGCGGGCGCGAAAAGCTCGGCGGCGGCATCGAGTTTTGCTTGCGCCGCGCGCGTGCGCGGCACACGCCGGGGCCGCGGCGCGCGGCGCTTGCGCTCGTCTGTCCCCTCGGGCGCGCTCATGCGGTGGCCTCGTGCAGGAAACCTTTGAGGACGTCGAGCGTATCGGCGTCTTCGATTTTTTTATCGGTGCGCCAGCGCAACATGCGCGGAAAACGCACGGCGATGCCCGACTTGTGGCGCGGGCTCGCCTGTATGCCTTCGAAGCCGATCTCGAAGACGAGCGTCGGCGTGACGCTCCTCACCGGCCCGAACTTCTCGATGGTCGTTTTGCGCACGACGGCATCGACCTGGCGCATTTCTTCGTCGGTCAGGCCGGAATAGGCCTTCGCGAAGGGCACGAGCGTGCGCGTGCCGCCGGCTTCGTCCCACACGGCGAAGGTGAAATCCGTGTAAAGGCTCGCGCGGCGTCCGTGACCGCGTTGCGCGTAGAGCAGCACGGCGTCGATCGAGTACGGATCGATCTTCCACTTCCACCACGTGCCCGACGCCTTCGTGCGCCCGACGCCGTACATCGACGCGCGCTCTTTCAACATCAGCCCTTCGACGCCGCGCGCGCGGCTTTCGTCGCGCAATGCGGCGAGCGCGTTCCAGTCCGATGCGGCGACTATCGGCGATACGCGCAGCACATTCACCGCGAGCGAGGACGCGAGCGCGTCCAGTTGCGCGCGCCGTGCGTGGAGCGGCTCGGTGCGCAGATCGCGCCCGTTCGCTTCGAGCAGGTCGTAGGCGAGCAGCGCGGCGGGTGAATCGGCGAGCACTTTCTTGGTGAGCGACTTGCGCGTGATGCGCGGCTGCAGTCGCGCGAAAGGCAAGGGCACATCGGCGCCGGGCTCCCATGCGAGGATTTCGCCGTCGATCACGGTGCCGTCGGGCAATGCCTCGCCCAGCGACGCCAGCTCCGGAAAGCGCTCGGTGACGAGATCCTCGCCGCGCGACCAGATCCACACGCGGCTCGCGCGCTTCACGAGCTGCGCGCGTATGCCGTCCCATTTCCATTCGGCGATCCAGCCATCGGGCGCGCCGAGCGTTGCCGGATCGGCTTGCAACGGATGCGCGAGAAAGAACGGATAGGGCAGGCCGATATCGCTTTCATGCGGCGTGTCGACGTCGTCGCCCTCGGCTGCCGGCGCGATCAGCCGGAGATAGCGCGCGGCGCTCGGCTTCTCGCGCGAATCGGTCCAGCCGACCATGCGTTGCGCGACGCGCTTGTGATCGACGCCCGCGACCTGCGCGAGCGCCCGCACGACGAGCTGCCGCGCGACGCCCACGCGAAAGCCGCCGCCTATCAGCTTGGTCAGCAGGAAGCGCTCGCTCCAGTTCAGTTCGTCCCAGTAACTCAGAAGCCGTTCGCGCAATTCGGCCGGATTCGCGCCGCGCAACGTGAGCACGCGTTGCTCGATCCATTGCGCGAGCCCGAGCGACGACTCGCCCGACGCCGGCGGCAGCACGTGCGCGATGGTTTCCGCGAGATCGCCGACCGCCTGATACGACTCCTCGAAAAGCCACGCCGGCAAACCCGCGCGCTCGCGGGCGAACTCGGTGAGAAGGCGCGTCGGCACGGACTGGCGCGGCTTGCCGCCCGCGAGAAAGTACGACGCCCACGCGGCGTCCTCGGGTTGCGCGACGGAGAAATACGCGATCAGCGCTTCGAGCTTCTCGTTCGTCGATGTGGTCGCGTCGAGCGCGGCGTAGAGCGTCGCGAAGCGCTTCATGATGCCTCGGCGGTATCGGCTTCGACGGCATCGTCGCCGTATTCGGTCTTGAACGCGCCCGCGTCCAGGCCCTGTTCGCAGAGCCAGCGCACCATCGGCTCGATCTGTCCGTGCGTGACGATCACGCGCTGCGCGCCCGTCGCGCCGATGGCGAGTTGCAGGCCCGGCCAGTCCGCGTGATCCGAGAGCACGAAGCCGCGATCGACGCCACGGCGCCGGCGCGTGCCGCGCAGACGCATCCAGCCGGACGCGAAGGCATCGCTGTACTCGCCGAAGCGGCGCATCCACGTGCTGCCTTGCGCGGACGGCGGCGCGACGATCAACGCGCCCTTGAACGCGGCCTTGTCCTTCGCCGCGATCTCGCTGACGAGTCGCGTCGCCGGCAGCCCGACGCCCGATTCGCGATACGCGCGATTGAGCGGCTCGACCGCGCCGTGACAGAAGATCGGACCGATGGCGGCATCGACGCCCGCGAGCACGCGCTGCGCCTTGCCGAACGAGTAGCAGAACAGCACCGACGCGCGCCCCTGGGCCGCGTTGTGCCGCCACCAGCCATCGATGCCGTCGAAGACGTCGCGCGAGCTGTCCCATCGATAGATCGGCAGGCCGAACGTCGATTCGGTGATGAAGGTGTCGCACCGCACCGGTTCGAACGGCGCGCAGGTCGGATCGGGCTCGACCTTGTAATCGCCGGACGCGACCCACACGCGCCCCTTGTATTCGACGCGCACCTGCGCCGAGCCGAGCACGTGCCCGGCGGGATGCAGCGACACGCGCACGCCGTTCACGACGATTGCTTCGCCGTAAGCGAGGCCTTGCACGTCGATGCCCGGCAGCCTCGACAACAACACGCCCAAGCCCGGCTCGGCCGCGAGATAGTGCGCATGTCCGAAGCGCGCGTGATCGGCGTGCGCGTGCGTGATGACGGCCCGCTCGACAGGCCGCCACGGGTCGATATGGAAGTTGCCCGGCACACAGAAAAGACCTTCTGGCCGCGCGACGATGAGATCGGAATGAGTGTCCACTGATTGTTTATCGGTGCCTTGAATAAAGCCGCATGACATGCCCGCTGGCAGGCTATGTCAGCGTGTTCGATTCTGGCAACAAAAGCACATCACGTGCCCGTCACGGCGCTTTCACGAATCGCGACTAGGGTGTAAAAGTTTATTTGGCCCGAGCGCCTGTTTAGCGAATGGCGCTCAGGCTGTTTTCAGCGAAACACGCGCGCACGGGGCGCGCGCGCCGCGGTCTTCTTCATATGCCGAATATGGACACGATGGTTGCGCCGACCGCCGCAGAAGCGGTCTGGATCGTCAGATTACAGAGCCATCCGCTGTATGACTTCGTGCGCCTGAAGCGGGTTTTCACCGATCACGGCTCGCGTCATCAAGTCGTGCTCGTCGATGTGAGAAAGCTTCTCGCGTGCGCCGATCGCGACGATACCGATTACGTGCTCAAGTCCGTCGATGACTGGCACGCGGGCAAGGTGCGCGGTATTCGCGAGTTTCTCGACCCGGATAATCCACGCGTGCCGGAAATGCCTTATGTAACGATCACCGTGCGCCGCTCGCCGGGGCTGCTCGGGCTTCTGCGCGTGCATCGGGAAGGCGTCGTGGCGTTTCGCAACGGCCAGCATCGCGCGCGTTACCTGGCCTATGCCGGCGCGTTGTGCATGCCGGTCGAAGTGCACGAGCGTGAAGCGTCGTTGCTGCGCGAGATGTGCGCGGCGCCGGATGCGTCGAGTGCGGAGTACGGGGAAATCTGAACGCTGCCGGAGTCGGCCGCTCGACGAAGTTTAGTTGTGCGGTGCGATGGGCCAGACGGCGAAGACACCGTGCTGGCCCTCGTATTCCCTACGGCCTGTCAGTTGGCAGTCACCGGCGCGCCGCGCATCGCCTGAATCGGCAGGACCGGCGGCATGCCGGGGCGGAGGACCTCTTCCCCGCGGCCTTGGGCGGCGAATTCCCGGCCCAGATAATCCAGCGCGTAGTCGATGAAAGTGCGCGTCTTCGCGGGCAGATATTGCCGTCCCGGATACACGATCGACACCTTCATGTCGGGGTCGTCGATCGAGTAGTCGTCGAGCAGTTGAACCAGCGCGCCAGCTTCGAGGTCCGCACGCACGATGCCTTCGGGAAGAATCGAGAAACCCATGCCTTTTAGCGTGGCGAGGCGCACCATCAGCGCACTGTTGACGGTGTACACCGGCGCGAGCGCGACCTGATCTGCCGAGCCGTGACGATGCCGGAAATGCCAGGTCTGACTGCGCATCTCGTTCGGCAGTCCGACGGACGGAAACGTTTGCAAGTCGGTCGGCGAAGCGGGCATGCCGTGCTCGGCGACGAACGCCGGCGTCGCGACCGTCACGAACGGGCTGGTGCCGACTGGCCGCTCGACGAGCGCGGTGCTCGACACCATGAACGCCGTGACGATACCGACGTCGTAGCCGTCCTCGACGAGATCGACATGGCGCTCGGCGAGCGTGAGTCGCACGTTGATTCGTGGATGCACCTTGCGAAAGCCGTCGATGAGCGGCGTCAGCGTCAGCAGCGAAAGCGCGCTCGATGCAACGACGCGCAGCGTGCCGCTCGGTTCGCCTTCGGTGTGCGTGACGGTCGATTCAAGATGGTCCAGTTCTTCCAGCAACGCGCGGCAGCCTTCGAGATAACGCGTTCCGGCCTCGGTGAGAGACAAATTGCGGGTGGTGCGATTGATGAGGCGCGTTCGCAGATGTGCTTCCAGCATCGCGATGGCTCGTGTCACAAGTGCATTCGAGACATCGAGTTGTTGAGCGGCGCGGCGAAAGCTCTCGGTATCCGCCACGCGCACGAAGACGCGCATTGCATGTATCTGATTCATCGTTCGGCTCTCTCGGATGGTGCCACACGGACCGGACGTTTTGCGCTAGTACAGGTTTGTGTCCGGTTCTTGAAAAACCTGTTAAGTCGATAATATGGAGGGTTAATAAACTTTGCAATATAAAGTTTCAAATAGCCGATAAAAGCTGAAAATCAGTCGTTAATAGAATTGTTAATGTGACGGCGCGCATATTACACCTTTCTTACAACATTCGAAGGCGGGAAAAATGTACGAAATGTGCCCATTGTGGGCGTTGAATTTCTACTCTAAATGCTAAAAAAGCGGTACGTATGATGTGTTTAATAAATGATATTTTCGCGTTGCTTTCTAGACCCAGGCGCAGCGATATTTCAAAGTTAGTTAAAAAAGATTTTATTTATCGCTCTTTTAATGTCGATAAGAAATTTTTGAGGTAAATCGTGCCCTTTTTCGTATATTGCTAGAGGGCGAACGCAGTGCGATTAAGTTTGACAATCGATGGACAAAAGGTCAAATCCAAATATGACTTTGCTTGCGACGCAGCCTGAGATTGCCCTTTTTGCCAGTCTCGCGATTGGTTATTTTGTGGGGTCTGTAAAGCTTGGTCCCATTCAGCTCGGCGGCGTGTGCGGCACGCTTATCGTCGCGCTGATTTTGGGTCAGAGCGGCGCGCGCATTTCACCCGATCTCAAGAACATCGCGTTCGCGCTTTTTATCTTCGCGCTCGGTTTCACCGGCGGCCCGCAGTTCTTCGCGAACATCGGGCGCGGCTGGCGTTATGGCGCGTTGTCGATCGTCGAAATCGTCGTGGTGGTCGCGCTCGTGCTCGGCGCCGTCATTACGTTGAAACTCGACCCGGGCACGGCGGCCGGTTTGCTCGCCGGCGGCGCGACCGAATCCGCCGTGATCGGCACGGCGTCGGAGGCCATCAACCGGCTCGGATTGTCCTCGGCGGAGACGGCGCGGCTGCAGGCGAACATCGTCACCGCCTACAGCGTGAGCTATCTGTTCGGGCTCGTCACGATCGTCCTGTTTACAAGCCAGTTCGCGCCGCTACTGCTGCGCGTAAATCTGCGCGACGAAGCGGAGCGCGTCTGGCGCAAGCTGGGCGGCGACGGCGCGCTCGGTCCCGGACAGACGCCCGCCGCGCCGCCGCTCGCCGGCCGCGAACTTCGGGTGACGGCGGCTGCGGGCCACACTATCGGCGAGCTGGAAAAGCGCTTCGGCGACAAAATCAGCGTCCAGCGCGTGCAACGCGACCGCTCGGTCATCAAGCCTCAGCCCGCGGTCGTGCTGAAGGCGGGCGATCTCGTCGTGGTGGGCGGGCGGCGCGAGGCGCTCGTCGAGGCGATTGCGGCGATCGGCGAGGAAGTGTTCGGCGGCGGCGTCGCCGATGTCTACGTTGAGCGCGCCGACGTGATGCTCACGCGGCGCGCGCTGCATGGCTTAACGCTCGCGCAGGTGCGCGAGCGCGCCGCGCCCGCCGATGCGCACGGCGTTTTCGTCGCCGCCGTGACGTGTCTCGACAGCACGATTCCCGCGCTCTCCGGCACGCAGGTGCAGCGCGGCGACGTGCTGACGCTCGTCGGCAACAAGGAGGATGTGGCGCGCGGCGCGGCCAGGCTCGGCTACATCATTCGCGCGACGCAGAAGACGGACTTCGTGTTTCTCGGGCTCGGCGTGCTGCTCGGCATCGCGATTGGGCGGCTGTCGGCGCATGTCGGCGGCATCGATCTCACGCTCGGCACGGGCGGCGGCTGTCTGCTCGCCGGGCTGCTCTTCGGCTGGATTCGCTCGCGCTATCCGCTGATCGGCTCGCTGCCCTCGGCGGCCGCGCAGATTCTGAAGGACTTCGGCCTGTGCACGTTCATCGCGGCGGTGGGTCTGTCGGCGGGCGCGGACGCGTTGAGGCTCATCCGCGAATACGGCGTCGCGCTGCCGGTCGCGGGTATCGTCATCACGCTCGGGCCGGCGCTCGCGTCGCTCTTCATCGGCCGATGGCTGCTCAAGCTCGATGTGCCGATGCTGCTCGGCGCGATCGCGGGCCAGCAATGCAGCACGCCCGCGATTAGCGCGCTTGTAGGCGTGACCGGAAACGCGACGCCCGTGATCGGCTACACGATCACGTATGCGCTCTCCAACGTGCTGTTGCCGCTGCTCGGGCCCGTGATCGTCGGGCTCGCGAGCAAACTGGGCTGAGCTCATGACCTGGCTCCACGAAGTCTTCCAGAAATCGCCGGAATCGGCGCTTTTCCTGTCGCTCGCGGCGGGTTATCTGATCGGCCAGATCAACTTCGGCCGGTTTCAGCTCGGCGGCGTGGGCGGCTCCCTGATCGCGGCCGTGATCGTGAGTCAGGCGGGCGTGCAGATCGACAATGGCGTGAAATCCGTGATGTTCGCCGTGTTCATCTACGCGGTCGGTTACGACTCCGGGCCGCAGTTCTTCGGCTCGATCAACCGGCGCACGCTGCGTGAAATCGCGATGGCGGTGTTTCTTGCGCTGACGGCGCTCGCGAGCGTGATCGTCTGCGCGAAGCTTTTCGGGCTGAACAAGGGCCTCGCGGCCGGACTCGCGGGCGGCGCGCTCACGCAATCGGCGATCATCGGCACGGCGGGCGATGCGATCGCGCGGCTCGGATTGCCCGCCGATCAGATAAAGGCGTTGCAGGCCGACGTCGCGGTCGCGTATGCCGTGACCTACGTGTTCGGCTCGCTCGGCGCGATCATCGTGTGCGTGAACATCCTGCCGAAGTTCATGAAGCAAAGTCTCAAGGACGCGTCGATCGAAGCGGAGAAAGCGCTCGCGGGCGGCGCGTCCGGTCCCGGGCCGGGGCAGATTTCGGCGTTGCCCGCGCTCGTCGGACGCACGTATCGCGTGACGCGCGACGGCGCGGCGGGGCGCACGGTCGCGCAGCTCGAAGTAGGCGGCCAGGACATGATCACCGTCGAGCGCATCCGGCGCGGCGGCCGCGTGCTGGAGCCCGCGCCGGACATCGTGCTGGAGGCGGGCGACATCGTGCTCGTCGTCGGGCGGCGCGAGGCGATGGTCGGCGCGACGGTGCACATCGGCGAGGAAGTCGCGGATGCCGATGGCAGCAGCGTCGTCATGCAGACGCGTCAGGGCGTGTTTACGAAGCGCGGCATGAATCACGTGAGCATCGCCGAGGCGCGAACGACGGTCGATCGCGCGATGCGGCACGGCGTGTATATCCAGGGCGTCACGCGCGCGGGGCATGCGCTGCCGGTGCTGCCCGAAACCACGCTGAGTCACGGCGACGTCATCACGTTCTACGGCGCGCCGCACGACACGAAGCGCGCCGTCGACGCCGCCGGTTACGAGCTGCCGTATTCCGACAAGACCGATTTCATCTACATGGGCGTGGGCATCGTGCTCGGGCTGCTGATCGGCCTGATCGTCGTCGATGTGGGTGGCGTGCCGCTCACGCTCGGTTCGGGCGGCGGCTGCCTGCTCGCCGGGCTGCTGTTCGGCTGGATGCGCGGCAAGCATCCGATGTATGGCGTGATGCCGCCGGCCGCGTCGCAATTGCTGAAGGATTTCGGGCTCGCGGCGTTCGTCGCGGTGGTCGGGCTGAATTCCGGGTTGCAGGCGGTCGTGACCGTGAAGCAGAGCGGGCTGACGATCTTCCTGCTGGGCGTGTTCGTCACGCTGTTTCCGCTCGTGCTGACGATGCTCTTCGGCCGCTACGTATTGCGCTACGACAATGCGGCACTGCTCGCGGGCGCGCTTACCGGCTCGCGCAGTGCGAATCCGGCGTTCGGCGCCGTGCTCGACAAGGCCGAAAGCGCGGTGCCGACGGTGCCGTTCGCGATCACGTATGCGCTCGCGAACGTGCTGCTGACGCTGCTCGGGCCGCTGGTGGTCGGGCTGGCGTGAGTGATGGCGTGAAGTGACGGCCTGCTCCTTGCGCCATAATCGGCGAACCTACAAGGAGGCTTCTTCATGGCTCAATCCAATACGGCGACCGTCACGCTTCCCACGGGCGAAGCGATTCCGAAGCTCGGCCAGGGCACCTGGGAAATGGGCGAGCGCCCGAACGCGCGCAAGAACGAGATCGCCGCGCTGCGCGAGGGCGTCGAGCTCGGCATGACGCTCATCGATACCGCCGAGATGTACGGCGACGGCGAAAGCGAAAAGCTCATCGCCGAAGCGCTCGGCGACAGGCGCGACGAGCTATTCATCGTCAGCAAGGTGTATCCGCACAACGGCAGCGAGCGCGGCGTGCAGGCCGCATGCGAGCGCAGCCTGAAGCGTCTGAAGACCGATCGCATCGATCTGTATTTGCTGCACTGGCGCGGCGGCGAGGATCTGGAAGGCGTGGTCGCGGGTTTCGAGAAGCTGAAGGGCGACGGCAAGATTCGTCACTGGGGCGTTAGCAATTTCGACACCGACGACATGGAAGAACTCTTCTCGCTCGATGGCGGCGACGCCTGCGCGACCGATCAGATTCTCTTCAACGTCGCGCGGCGCGGGGCGCAGTTCGATCTGCTGCCGTGGCTGCGCGAGCGCCGCATGCCCGCGATGGCCTACAGTCCTGTCGATCATGCGCGCCTGCCGCGAGGCGGCGCGCTCGAAAAGATCGCGGCGGCGCGCGGTGTGTCGGCGTTTCAGGTGGCGCTCGCGTGGGTGTTGCAGCAGCCGCAGGTATTCGCGATTCCGAAAGCGGCGGACGTTGCGCACGTGCGTGAGAATCGCGCGGCGCTCGACCTTCACTTGTCCGCCGATGAACTCGCGGGCATCGATCAGCAGTTCAAGCCGCCGAAGTCGAAGCGCTCGCTCGAAATGCTTTGATATCGATATCGCGCTGGATCACGTGCACGCGTGATGCGCGTGCACCGAGCCGAGCACGGCAACTTCCGCGGGCGTGCGTTTGAGGTCGGCTTCGTTGACCTGCTTCGCGTCGGCGAGGAAGTCGTCGACGATCGACGAAACCTGCGTGTCCGCCAGACACAGCGATACGCGCTTGGTCTCGCCAACGGGCAGCGATGCGCGCTGCGAGAGGAACAGCACGCCGTACTGATACCCGCGCACGATGCCGCGCACCGCGCCGACGCATTGCCCTTGCGCCGTGTTGTCGGACTTCGCGGCGCATTGCTGCGCGAGCGAGTAAGCGGAGAAGGACGGATCGGACGCGCCGGGCGTCGGGGCTTGCGGCGCGGTCTGCGCGTGCGCGGCCATCGCGACGCCGAAGGTGAGTGCGAAGAGCGTGGCTGAAAGAGTGGGTTTCATCGGTGAATCCTCGTTGTTGTTGAGCATCGAACCGATGAGAGACGCGCGCGGTCGCTTTGGTTCCGACGAATCGCCGCTTTGCCTTCACTGAAGCTGCAACGTGCGTAATTCGTCAACGGGAATGTGGCAATGAATCGCGTGGCCGTCGCCTGCGTCGCGGCACGGCGGCGTTTCGGTTTCGCAAATCTCGCCGACCTTGCGCGGGCAGCGCGTATGGAACACGCAGCCCGAAGGCGGATTCGCCGCGCTCGGCAGTTCGCCCGACAGCCGGATGCGCTTCGCATGCGTCCCGTCGATCGACGGCACCGACGACAACAATGCTTCAGTGTACGGATGCTGCGGTCCGTCGAACACGGCCGCCGCGCGCCCGATCTCCACGATGCGCCCGAGATACAGCACCGCGATGCGGTCCGACAGATAGCGCACGACATGCAGATCGTGCGAGATGAACACGTAGGAGACGTGCCGCTCGCGCTGCAGATCCGCGAGCAGATTGAGAATCGCGGCCTGCACGGAGACATCGAGCGCGGAGGTCGGCTCGTCGCACACCACGACACGCGGGTCGCCCGCGAACGCGCGCGCAATCGCGACGCGCTGCTTCAGTCCGCCCGACAGTTGCCGCGTGCGCGAGCCGAGATAGCGCTCCGGCAGACGCACGGCTTCGGTCAGCGTGCGCAGGCGCGTTTCCTTCGCCTCGCCGCGTAACGCAGCGAGCTTCGACAGCGAACGCGCGATCAGTCGCCGCACCGAATGCGCGCGGTTCAGCGCGGAATCCGGATTCTGGAAGACGATCTGCAGCGATTTCACCTGCTCTTCGCTGCGCCTCGTCACGCGCTCGGGCAACGCCGCGCCGTCGAGTTCGAGCGACGCGCCTTTATCGGGCGACACGAGGCCGAGCAAAAGCTTCGCGAGCGTCGTCTTGCCGCTGCCCGATTCGCCGACAAGCCCGAGCGTCTCGCCTTGCACGAGATCGAGCGAGACATCGTGGACGGCGCGCACTTCTTCATCGCCGACGCGGAAGGTCTTCGAGAGATTGCGCGCGCAAAGCGCGAGCGGCTGTTCCTCGCGGCGGGCGACGGGCGCGGGCGCTTCGCCGGTGGAGCGCGGCAGCGTCTGCGCGCGTTCGTGATAGTGGCAGCGCGCCATCTGATCGCCGTGCGCCGACGCCATGCGATACGGCGGCGGCGCGTCCTTGAGACAGCGTTCGTCGGCGAGCTTGCAGCGAGGCGCGAAGATGCAGCCCTGCGCGATCGATCCCGGCAGCGGCAGCGAGCCGGGAATCGTGTCGAGCCGGCCCGTTTCCTTGCCGCGGCCTTCGCGCGGCAGACAGCGCAGCAAGCCGACGGTGTACGGATGACGCGGCTTCGCGAAGACATCGGCGGTCGTGCCTTCTTCGACGAGCTTGCCCGCGTACAGCACGCCGACGCGGTCGCACATACGCCCGATCACAGCGAGGTTGTGGCTGATGAAGAGCACGGCCGTGCCGAGTTCCGCGCGCAATTGCGCGATGAGATCGAGCACTTCGGCTTCGACGGTGGCGTCGAGCCCGGTGGTGGGCTCGTCGAGAATCAGCAGTTCGGGATTGCACGCGAGCGCCATCGCGATGACGACGCGCTGCTGCATCCCGCCCGAAAGCTGATGCGGATAGCTCTCCATCACGCGTTCGGGCGATGCGATGCGCACGCGCCTGAGCATCTCGGCGGTGCGGGTGCGCGCTTCGTCGGCGGATGCGCCCGTGACTTCGAACGCCTCGGAAACCTGTCGCGCGATCGTCAGCGACGGATTCAGCGCGCGTCCCGGGTCCTGATAAACCATCGACACCGCGTTCGCGCGCATGCCGCGCAGCGCGTCGGCGTTGAGCGCGGCGACATCGCGGCCGCCGATCGAAATGCGGCCCGCCTTCACGCGCCCGTTGCGCGGCAGATAGCGCAGCACCGCGAGCGCGGCGGTCGACTTGCCGCAGCCCGATTCGCCGACGAGCCCATACGCCTCGCCGCGCCTCACGCGCAATGTGACGTCCTGCAGCACCTCGCGCTCGCGTCCGCGCGACCGGTATGTGACCGTCAGCCCGACGACCGTGAGCGCGTCGGCCTGATCGCCTTTCGCGGCGCCGAACGTGGGAAAAGCCGATGGCGGCGGTCCGTTCATCGGTCGAGCACTCCTTGCACCGCGTCCGCGACGAGATTCACCGCGACGACCAAGGACGCGATCGCGGCGGCGTCGAAGACGACGGTCCACCACGCGCCGCCCGCCATTAACGTATAGCATTCGGACAGCGCGAGGCCCCAGTCCGCGGACGGCGGCTGAATGCCGAAGCCGAGAAACGACAGCGTCGCGACGGCGAAGATCGCGTAGCCGAGACGCACGGTCGCCTCGACGATGATCGGCGGCAGCACGTTCGGCAGGATTTCCGCGAACATGATGTAGAGCGCGTTTTCGCCGCGCAATTGCGCCGCCAGTACGTAGTCGAGATGGCGCTCGCTCAGCACGGCGGCGCGCACGGTGCGCGCGGTGATCGGCGCGAACGTCAAACCGATGACGAGGATCACCGTCGTGTTGCTCGCGCCGACCGCGGCCAGCGCGAGCAGCGCGACGATCACGAGCGGCAGCGCGAGCAGCGCATCGATCACGCGGCCGATGGCGGCGTCGACCCAGCCGTCGAAATAGCCGACGACGAGACCGATCGCCGTGCCCGCCGCCGTGCCGAGCAAGGTGGCGAGCGGCGCGATCGTCAGAATGTCGCGCGAGCCGACGATCACGCGCGCGAACACGTCGCGGCCGAGCTGGTCGGTGCCGAACCAGTGCTCGCCGGAAGGGGCGGCGAGCGAATTGAGCGGATCGGACGCGTAAGGATCGTGCGGCGCGAACCAGTGGCCGAAGAGCGCGCACGCCACCCAGAACAGCAAAATGAGCACGCCGATATCGAAGGTGGCCGATGCGCCGAGCGCGCCGAGCGCTTCGAAGCGGCGCGCCTTGACGGGCGTTGCGGCGGCCGTGCTCATCGTCCGTCTCCGTTCGGATCGGTCGTGCGAAGACGCGGATTGAGCACGACGTAGAGCGCATCGGCAATCAGATTCGCCGCCGTATAGATCACGCCGATGCTCAGCACGCCCGCTTCGAGCATCGGAAAGTCCTTGCCCTTCGCGGCGGTGTAGATCAGCGAGCCGATGCCCTGATAGTGGAACAGCGTCTCCACGACGACGAGTCCGCCGATCATGTAGCCGAGTTGCGTCGCGGCGACGGTGACGGTCGGCAGGAGCGCGTTGCGCAGCACGTGCCGCAGGATCACGACGCGTTGCGGCAAGCCCTTCAGGATCGCGGTGCGCGTGTAGTCGGCGTCGAGCGCTTCGACGGTGCCCGCGCGCGCCATGCGCGCGATATAGCCGAAGAACACGAAGACGAGCGGCAGCACCGGCAGGATCAGATGCTCCAGTTGCGTGAAGACACCGGCGTCGGCTGGCGCGGTCGCTTCGATCGGCAGCCATTGCAGCCATACGCCGAAGATCAGGATCAGCACGATCGACGAGACGAATTCCGGCACGACCGTCGCCGTCAGTCCGCCGATGCTGATCACGCGATCGATCCATCGGCCGGCATGCAGCGCCGCATACACGCCGCCCGCGATGCCGAGCGGCACCACGACCACGAACGCCAGCGCGCCGAGCTTCGCCGAGTTCCACAGCGCCTGGCCGATGAACGGCGCGACCGGCGCGCGAAACGCGTATGACTCGCCCATGTCGCCGCGCAGGAAATGGCCGATCCAGCTCGAATATTGCGTGAGGAGCGGCCGGTCGACGCCGAGCTGATGGTTGAGCGCGGCGACCGCGCGCGCATCGGCGAGCGGACCGAGAATCGCGCGGCCGACGTCGCCGGGCAAGAGCTGACCGCCCGCGAAAACGATCATCGACAAAAGCCACAGCGTGACGAGCGCGAGCAGCAACCGCACGCCGATGAAGCGCACGATGCGCTTCATTTTGGCGAAGTCGGCGACGTGCGCCGTGGGCGTGATCGTGCTCATTCGTTCAGGCCGAGATCGTCGCGCGGTCGAACCACATCTGCGAGATCGCGTTGAAGCGCACGCCGGAGACATTGGCGCGCGTGACGATCAACTGGTCGTAGAAGTAGGGGATCACGACTGGCGTTTCGTCGAGCAACAAATGCTGAATCTGCCCGGACAATTTCTTCTGCGACGCGACATCGAGCGCCGCGACGAACTGCGTAACGAGCTTGTCGTACTCGGGATTCTTGAAGTGCGCCGCGTTCCACGTGCCGCCGCTCGTCAGCGGTGCGTTGAGGAACACGTTCGGCACGCCGCGATGCCCGTAATCGGTAATGCCGAGCGGCGAATCTAGCCAGTCCGACTTGCCGAACGTGCCCGAGCCGTAATAGAGATCCTGACTCTCCACCTTCAACTGGATGCGAATGCCGATCGCCTTCGCCGCGTTCTGCACGACGACCGCGAGATCGGGAATCTCCATGTATTTTTCGGTCGTGAGCGTGACGTCGAAACCGTTCGCGACGCCCGCATCGCTCATCAGCTTCTTCGCCTGCGCGATGTCGATCTTGCGTTGCGGCACGGCGAGATCGCTCGACGGAAATACCGGCGCGAACGGGCTGTCGTTGCCGACCTGCGCGCGCCCGCGGAACAAGCCCTTCACGATGACCTCGCGATCGATCGCGAGCGCGAGCGCCTGACGCACGCGCTTGTCCTTGAACTGCGCCATGTCGCAGCGCATGTGCAATTGCCGGTGCGAACTCGACTTCGTGCCGAGCACCTTGAACTGCGGATTCGTCAGCATCGCGACGCCGCCCTGCACGGTGAAGTCGCCCATCACGTCCGCCTGGCGGCCTTGCATCGCGAGGAGTTGCGCCTGCTGATCCGCGTAGAAGGAAAAGGTCACGCGATCGGGCAGCGACTTCTCGCCCCAGTAGTCGGGATTGCGCACGAACGACGCGCCGACCTTCGGCGTGTATTTTTCGAGCTTCAGCGCGCCCGTGCCCATGAACGTCTTCTCGTAAGGGCCGCTGAAATTCGCCGGGAGGATCACGGCGTTATACGTGTCCGAGGAAACGTAGTACGGGAAATTGCCGTTGGGCGCGTCGAGGTGAAACTCGACCGTGTGATCGTCGATGGCCTTCGCCGAATTCTTCGACAGCACGCCCTTCAGCACCGAAAGCGCAGCCGAGCCCGTCGCCGGATCGGACAGACGGTTGAAGGTCGCGACGACGTCCTTCGCGGTCATTTGCTGGCCGTCGTGGAACTTCACGTTCTGGCGCAGCTTGAAAGTCCACACGTCGCCTTTCGCGTTCGACGACCACGACAGCGCAAGCGCGGGCTTGAGCGTTAAATGCTCGCTGTCGTCGTCGATCAGGAACTCGCCCGTCTGATTGATGAGCGCGAGACCCGCCGCGTCGGTCACGGTGAGCGGATCGACCGCGCCTGCGGGCATCAGATGCGCAACGCGGATCGTGCCGCCGGGCTTGCCCGCGCCCTGTGCGCGCGCGCCCGGCATGCCGAACACGCCGCCCGCGGCGAGCGCCAGGCCGAGCATGCTCGCATGGCGCAGCAACTCGCGGCGCGTGAGCCGCCCGGCCATGAACTCGTCGATCGCGTGATTGCCCAGTTCGCCCGCGCGAGGACGGGCCAGTTCGAGAAGATGCGCGTCGGTCGAAGGTTTCTTCATCGTGTGCGGATGTTGTAGTTGTAGCGCTCGCACGCGCATTTCGCCGTGCAAGCGACCAGGTTAGCCGCGCCGAAAGCGCCGCCGCGTCGTTTCGGGGTAGCAAGGAACACGCCGCCTCTGTTCTCGCGCGTGCCCGCGCCCGCTTCAGTGATCGTGTGGATGCTTGTGGATCGGATCGACCCAATAGACTTCCTCGGGCTTTTCAACGGCATCGATGTTCAGATTCACCACCACCGCTTCGTTGTCGCTGCGCACGAGCACGCATTCGAGCGGGTCGTCGGTGCTGGCGTTGATTTCCTGGTGCGGCACGTAAGGCGGCACGAAAATGAAGTCGCCGGGACCGGCCTCGGCGACGAATTCGAGATGCTCGCCCCAGCGCATGCGCGCCTGGCCGCGCACGACATAGATGACGCTTTCGAGCGCGCCGTGATGGTGCGCGCCCGTCTTCGCATTCGGATGGATCGTGACCGTGCCGGCCCAGATCTTCTGCGCCCCGACGCGCGCCGCGTTGATGGCGGCCGCGCGGTTCATGCCGGGCGTCTGCGGGGTGTTGGTGTCGAGCTGATCGCCCTTGATGACCTTGACGCCGTGTTCGCGCCAATCGATGTGCTGATGTGGGTCGCTCATGTCGTATCGTCTGCGGATAAGGAAAGTCCGCTGCCGCCACCAACGGAGCGCGCAACGGACTTCCGATACTACACGGTTCGATCGCGGTTATTTCGCTTTCGAGTTGATGATGGCCTCCGACACGTTCGTCGGCGTCTCCGCGTAATGCTTGAACTCCATCGTGTAGGTCGCGCGGCCCTGCGTCAGCGAACGCAGCGACGTGGAGTAGCCGAACATCTCGGCGAGCGGCACTTCCGCGCGCACGAGCTTGCCGCCGCCGCCCGCGATGTCCTCCATGCCCTGCACGATGCCGCGCCGGCCCGAGAGATCGCCCATCACGTTGCCCATGAAGTCCTCGGGCGTCTCGACTTCGACGGCCATCATCGGTTCGAGCAGCACGGGTCTGGCGCGGCGCATCGCTTCCTTGAAGGCGATCGAGCCGGCCATGCGGAACGCGTTTTCGTTCGAATCGACATCGTGGTACGAGCCGAAGGTCAGCCGCACCTTCACGTCGACGACCGGATAGCCCGCGAGCACGCCTGCCTTCAGCGTTTCCTGAATGCCCTTGTCGACCGCCGGAATGAATTCGCGCGGAATCACGCCGCCCTTGATCTGATCGACGAACTCGTAACCCTTGCCCGGGTCGGGCTCCAGCGCGATGACCGCATGACCGTACTGGCCGCGTCCGCCCGACTGCTTGACGAACTTGCCTTCGACGTCTTCGACCTTGTTGCGCACCGTCTCGCGATACGCGACCTGCGGCTTGCCGACCGTGGCTTCGACGCCGAACTCGCGCTTCATCCGGTCGACGAGAATTTCGAGGTGCAGCTCGCCCATGCCGGAGATGATCGTCTGGCCGGATTCCTCATCGGACGTGACGCGAAACGACGGGTCTTCCTGCGCGAGACGATTGAGCGCGATGCCCATCTTTTCCTGGTCCACTTTCGTCTTCGGCTCGACGGCCTGCGAGATCACGGGCTCGGGGAAGATCATCCGTTCGAGGATGATGACCTGGTTCGGATCGCACAGCGTGTCGCCGGTCGTCGCTTCTTTCAGGCCGACCGCCGCCGCGATGTCGCCCGCGCGCACTTCCTTGATTTCCTTGCGCTCGTTCGCGTGCATTTGCAGAATGCGGCCGAGACGCTCCTTCTTTTCCTTCACCGGGTTGTAGACCGTGTCGCCCGAATTGACGACGCCCGAATACACGCGGAAGAAGATCAACTGGCCGACGAACGGATCGGTCATGATCTTGAACGCGAGCGCGGAGAACGGCTCGTCGTCGCTCGGATGGCGCTCCGCTTCCTCGTCGTCTTCCGTGTGGCCGAGAATCGCGGGCACGTCGACGGGCGAGGGCAGGTAGTCGATCACGGCATCGAGCATCGCCTGCACGCCCTTGTTCTTGAACGCGCTGCCGCACAGCATCGGCACGATCTCGTTGGCGATCGTCCGTTTGCGCAACCCGCCCTTGATCTCGTCCTCGGTCAGGCTGTGGTGATCCTCAAGATACTTTTCGAGCAGCTCCTCGCTCGCTTCGGCCGCGGCCTCAATCATCTTTTCGCGCCACTCGTGGGCGAGGTCCTTGAGGTTGGCGGGAATCTCCTCATAGCTGAAATGGATGCCCTGACTGTCGTCGTCCCAGATGATCGCCTTCATCTTCACGAGGTCGACGACGCCCTGAAAGTGATCTTCCGCGCCGATCGGAATCTGGATCGGCACCGCGACGCCCTTCAGACGATCGCCGATCTGCCGCTGCACACGGAAGAAGTCCGCGCCGACGCGGTCCATCTTGTTGACGAACGCGATGCGCGGCACTTTGTACTTGTTCGCCTGACGCCAGACGGTTTCCGATTGCGGCTGCACGCCGCCGACGGAGTCGTAGACCATGCACGCGCCGTCGAGCACGCGCATCGAGCGCTCGACTTCGATCGTGAAGTCCACGTGCCCCGGCGTATCGATGATGTTGATGCGATGTTCCGGATAATTGCCCGCCATGCCTTTCCAGAAGGCCGTCGTCGCCGCGGAGGTGATCGTGATGCCGCGTTCCTGCTCCTGCTCCATCCAGTCCATCGTGGCCGCGCCGTCGTGCACTTCGCCGATCTTGTGCGTCACGCCGGTGTAGAAAAGGATGCGCTCGGTAGTCGTGGTTTTGCCGGCATCGATGTGAGCGCTGATCCCGATGTTCCGGTAGCGCTCGATAGGAGTCTTGCGGGGCACGTGAACCTCCTGTGGATATGTCGACCCCGGTCGCCATGCGGCGACCGTCGGCGCGACCTGAAGTGGTGAGATGTGTCGCGCTGAATCCTTTTAGGATAGCGCGTCGGCAGGGTCTTTGCAGGAATCCTGCCAGCTAGGGGCAAGGGACTTTTCGGACGCAAAAAAAACCGGCGTGTCGTGCGACGACGCCGGTTTTTCAGTCGGGCGAGAATGCGTTATTGCGCGCGGGGCAAGCCCTTCATCTGCATGCCCGGCTTGATGCCCTTCGCGGCGAACCAGCCCTTGGACATTTCGAGCGCATACACGCCGTTGTTGCGCGGGCAGTGATTGTTCTCCGTTTCGGCCTGCATCTCGTCGATGTCGGTGATCGTGCCGTCCGCGCGAATGAACGCGATCGACAGCGGGATCAGCGTGTTCTTCATCCAGAAGCAATGCACGGCATTTTCGTTGAACACGAAGAGCATGCCTTCGTTCGGCGCGAGTTTCGTGCGATACATGAGACCTTGCTCGCGATCCGCATCGTTCGCGGCGACGGCGGCGTCGATCACATACATGCCCGCGGTCAGCTTCGCGCGCGGAAAATCGGACGGCTGCTTGGCGCCCGGCGGCATTGTCTGCGCTTGCGCGAGCGGCAATGCGGCAAAGGGCAGGGCCAGGGCGATCACGCACGCGCGCGCAAGCTTGCCGATGTTGAGTCGTTGATTCGAGAAGCGCGAGACGAGATTCACGGCAAAGCTCCCTTTCTATTCGATCGTTTGCGCCTGAACCGGGCAAACCCCGCGCATGTTACTCGATGCGCGGACACAAGACAAAAGCACAAAACAAAAGGGCAGAGGCCTTGCGGCCGTCTGCCCTTCAACGCCGTAAAGACGGCGGTAAAGCTCGTTCTTGACTTCGCTATACCGCCTCTTACAACGAACTTACTGAGCTGCCGAAGCTGCTGCAGGAGCCGAAGCGGCTGCCTTCTTGTGCGACTTCTTGTGCGACTTCTTGTGCGTCGACGACTTGTGAGCCGACGAAGCAGCTGCCGGTGCAGCAGCGGCCGGTGCCGAAGCTTCTTGTGCGAAAGCGGCGGTTGCGAACAGGCCAGCGACGAGAGCAGCGATCAGTTTGTTCATTTGTGAATCCTCAGCTTGAGTTAATTAACCAAACGACCCGGTCAATGAGTCATTCATGTCGGTAAACGAGCCACCTACCTTTCGGTTGACAGTTCATATCGATTAATTTAATTCGATGCGACTGTGAAGCTTGAACCTTTCAAATTCCCTGGAGCACCAGGGCGTTTGTAATCGGCTATTCGCTCATGCCGGATAGCTTTGCGCGGCATCTGTCGCCCTTAACGTGTCGCGAGAAGAGTCGGTTGACGCGATTTACAGAGAAAATTGCGCACGGACAAAAAAAGATACGCACAGCGCGATATGCGCTACTCCATCTTCATGACACGACGTTTAAACGCATCGCGCTAAACGGTGCCCGCCGCTTATATTCAGGATAGTTGAATGCAATTCAACGAACGCGCTGCCACGGCGCGCGCGGCGCAACCTCGACGCTCTCGCCGGGCGCGAGGCCGAGCGTGAAGATATCGAGCGCGCCGATCGCGACGCGCACGAGCCGCAAGGTCGGATAGCCGACGGCCGCCGTCATGCGTCTGACCTGCCGGTTCTTGCCTTCGGTGATAGCAAGCTCGATCCACGTCGTCGGAATGGCGGCGCGAAAGCGGATCGGCGGATTGCGCGGCCAGAGCGCGTTGACGCCGCGTTCATCGACGAACGCGCTGCGGCAAGGCTGCGTGACGTAGTCGCCGAGATCGACGCCCTTAGCGAGACGCGCGAGCGCGGCTTCGTCGGGCGCGCCTTCGACCTGCGCCCAATAGCGCTTCACGAGCTTGTGACGCGGCTCCGCGATGCGGGCCTGCAGCGCGCCGTCGTCGGTGAGAAGGAGCAGGCCTTCGCTATCGGCGTCGAGCCGGCCCGCGGGATACACGCCTGGCGTCTTCACCCAGTCGCCAAGCGACGCGCGCGTGTCGTGCGCGGAGAACTGGCAGATGGTGCCGAAAGGCTTGTTCAGGGCGATGAGTGACATGCGGGCGGCGCGCGGCGTGATCGGATGCGGCATCTTAATGCATGCGCGCGGTGGCTCCGGGCGCGCCGGGACAGGCCAGCATGGTTAGAATGATGTCGTGAACTTCATCGCATGGGCGTCGCCGCCCGCGCATGCTGCATCGCATCGCTCTCTATCCAGTTTGCTTGCTTCCATTCAAGCCCGGCCTTATTTGGAGTCGACCATGCCGTATCAGCACATCAAGGTTCCGGCGGACGGTGACAAGATCACCGTCAACGCGGACTTCTCGCTCAACGTTTCGGACCAGCCGATCATCCCGTATATCGAGGGCGACGGCACGGGCGTCGACATCACGCCGGTGATGATCAAGGTCGTCGACGCGGCGGTGGAAAAGGCCTACGGCGGCAAGCGCAAGATTCAATGGATGGAAATCTTCGGCGGCGAAAAGGCCACGCGCGTCTACGGCCCGGACGTGTGGCTGCCCGACGAAACGCTCGACGCGGTGAAGGACTACATCGTGTCGATCAAAGGACCGCTCACGACGCCCGTCGGTGGCGGCATCCGATCGCTGAACGTGGCGCTTCGTCAGCAACTCGATCTGTATGTATGCCTGCGTCCGGTGCGCTACTTCAAGGGCGTGCCGTCGCCGGTGCGCGAGCCGGAGAAGATCGACATGGTGATCTTCCGCGAGAACTCGGAAGACATCTACGCGGGCGTCGAATGGCCGGCGGAGTCGCCCGAAGCGAAGAAGGTCATCAAGTTCCTGCGCGAGGAAATGGGCGTGACGAAGATCCGCTTCCCGGATTCGTCGGGACTCGGCATCAAGCCGGTGTCGCGCGAAGGCACGGAGCGGCTCGTGCGCAAGGCGATTCAGTACGCGATCGACAACGATCGCCGCTCGGTGACGCTCGTGCACAAAGGCAACATCATGAAGTTCACCGAAGGCGCGTTCCGCGACTACGGCTACGCGCTCGCGCAGAAGGAATTCGGCGCGGAGCTGATCGACGGCGGCCCGTGGATGAAGGTGAAGCATCCGAAATCGGGCAATGACATTGTCGTGAAGGACGTGATCGCCGACGCATTCTTGCAGCAAATCCTGCTGCGTCCCGCCGAATATGACGTGATCGCCACGCTCAATCTCAACGGCGACTACATCTCGGACGCGCTCGCGGCACAAGTGGGCGGCATCGGCATTGCGCCGGGCGCGAACATGTCGGATTCCGTTGCGATGTTCGAAGCGACGCACGGCACCGCGCCGAAATACGCGGGCAAGGACTATGTGAATCCGGGCTCGGAAATTCTCTCGGCTGAAATGATGCTGCGCCATCTCGGCTGGTTCGAAGCGGCGGACCGCATCATTTCGTCGATGGAGCAGTCGATTCTTTCGAAGCGCGTCACATACGACTTCGCACGCCTGATGGAAGGCGCGACGCAAGTATCGTGTTCGGGCTTCGGAGCGGTGATGATCGAGAATATGTGAGGACTCACCTCAATTCGATGCCGACATTAAAGACCCCGAAAGGCCTACGCTTTTCGGGGTTTTTAGTTTGCGGGCATGTCTCATATATGTTCGACGCGAATGTGCGAGGCGAGGCGTAAAAAAACCCGGCGCGACGGCCGGGTTTCACGAGGCAAAGCCGGATCGAGCGGTCAGGCCGATTCCTGGATGTTCGAAGCCTGCTTGCCCTTGGGTCCCTGGACAATCTCAAAGCTGACCTTCTGGCCTTCCTTGAGCGTCTTGAAACCGTTCATCTGAATTGCCGAGAAATGTGCGAACAGATCCTCGCCGCCTTCATCGGGCGTGATGAATCCGTAGCCTTTCGCGTCGTTGAACCACTTGACCGTACCAGTAGACATTCGTGCTTCCCCTCTAACTCTCGTCGCAACCAGAGCACGCTCGAAAAGCTCGACGGCACACCCCACAATGTGAGCCGCCCCCTCCTCACAAGCTCACCTCGGCCTCTTTTTTTTCGTCCGTGGTTGGCCCCCGGAAAAAAGTGCCAGTTTGATTGTTAAATCTCTTAAATCGGGTGTCAAGGAAATTTTGAGATGGCCGATAAGCACGTTGCAAGAAGCGCATTTGTAGGGTAATTCCTGCTTCGCGTGTGCGCTGCCGTCCAAGCACGCCATCTTGAAAAGTCGCATAATCGACTCACTTGTGTGTTACCTGGCGGCCCGCAGCGCGGTTTGTTTTTTTTGAAGCTGTGCGATACTGGTTTCGACGAGGTGCAAGCGGGCCGCGCCGAAGCGGGCAGCGGCAGGATTGAATGGACGACACCTGGGTGAGCGCGGTTTTCAGCAACTCATTCCGACCAAGTGGTCGGTGCTGGAGCGGCAATTGCAAGGACGTCCGGGTTGTTTAGAATGGGTGTATGGCGACAAATCCCAACAAGCAGGATGGCACGGTACTGGAGCGGCAGGAGCAGAAGCTCAAGAAGCCGGCCATGTACAAAGTGGTGCTGCTGAATGACGACTTCACGCCGATGGAATTCGTCGTGATGGTCGTGCAGGAATACTTCAATAAAGACCGTGAGACCGCGACGCAGATCATGCTCAAGGTTCATCGCGAAGGCAGGGGGGTTTGTGGGGTCTACACGCGAGACATTGCGTCGACCAAAGTTGAGCAAGTCGTTAGCCATGCACGGCAGGCGGGGCATCCGCTGCAGTGCGTGATGGAGGAAGCATGATTGCCCAGGAACTGGAAGTCAGTCTGCACATGGCGTTTATGGAAGCACGTCAGGCGCGGCATGAGTTCATAACGGTCGAGCACTTGTTGCTCGCCCTGTTGGACAATCCGACCGCGGCTGAAGTGTTGCGTGCCTGCGCAGCCAACATTGAAGATTTGCGTCAGAACCTGCGCAATTTCATTCATGACAACACGCCGACCGTGCCCGGCACGGACGACGTCGATACTCAGCCGACGCTTGGTTTCCAGCGCGTGATCCAGCGCGCGATCATGCACGTGCAATCGACTTCGAACGGCAAGAAGGAAGTGACCGGCGCGAACGTGCTGGTGGCGATCTTCGGCGAGAAGGACTCGCACGCGGTCTACTACCTGCAGCAGCAGGGCGTCACGCGTCTGGATGTCGTGAATTTCATTTCGCACGGCATCGCGAAGACGAACAGCGGCGATGCCGCCAAGACGAACAGCGAGGCCAATCCGGAATCGGAAGACGCCGCCGCGCAGAAGGAAACGCCGCTCGCGCAATTCACGCAGAACCTGAACCAGCTCGCGAAGGACGGCAAGATCGATCCGCTGATCGGCCGTGAACTCGAAGTCGAGCGCGTGGTGCAGGTGCTGTGCCGCCGTCGCAAGAACAATCCGCTGCTCGTCGGCGAAGCTGGCGTCGGCAAGACCGCGATCGCCGAAGGCCTCGCCTGGCGCATCACGCGCGGCGAAGTGCCGGACATTCTGGCCGACGCGCAGGTGTACTCGCTCGACATGGGCGCCCTGCTCGCGGGCACGAAGTATCGCGGCGATTTCGAACAGCGTCTCAAGACGGTGTTGAAGGAACTGAAGGAGCGTCCGCACGCCATTCTGTTCATCGACGAAATTCATACGCTGATCGGCGCGGGCGCGGCATCGGGCGGCACGCTGGATGCATCGAACCTGCTGAAGCCGGCGCTGTCGTCGGGACAACTGAAGTGCATCGGCGCGACCACGTTCACGGAATATCGCGGGATCTTCGAGAAGGACGCGGCGCTGTCGCGTCGTTTCCAGAAGGTCGATGTTACCGAGCCGACCGTCGAGCAGACGGTGGCGATCCTGCGCGGTCTCAAGACGCGCTTCGAAGAGCATCACGGCGTGAAGTACTCGTCGGGTGCGCTGTCGGCGGCGGCTGAACTGTCGGCGCGCTTCATCACGGATCGTCATCTGCCGGACAAGGCCATCGACGTGATCGACGAAGCGGGCGCGGCGCAACGCATCCTGCCGAAGTCGAAGCAGAAGAAGACCATCGGCAAGAGCGAGATCGAAGAGATCATTTCGAAGATCGCGCGCGTGCCGCCGCAAAGCGTGTCGCAGGACGACCGCAGCAAGCTTCAGACGCTCGATCGCGATCTGAAGGCCGTCGTGTTCGGTCAGGATCCGGCG
Source organism: Caballeronia glebae (assembly GCF_001545035.1). Taxonomy (GTDB): domain Bacteria; phylum Pseudomonadota; class Gammaproteobacteria; order Burkholderiales; family Burkholderiaceae; genus Caballeronia; species Caballeronia glebae. The sequence goes on along the minus strand of NZ_FCOJ02000029.1, from coordinate 33,150 downwards.
ATCGACGCGCTGTCGGCATCGATCAAGATGGCGCGCGCGGGTCTCGGCAAGCTGGACAAGCCGATCGGCGCGTTCCTGTTCTCGGGTCCGACGGGCGTCGGCAAGACCGAGGTCGCGAAGCAACTGGCGTTCACGCTGGGCATCGAACTGCTGCGCTTCGACATGTCGGAATACATGGAGCGCCACGCGGTGAGCCGGTTGATCGGCGCGCCGCCGGGCTATGTCGGTTTCGACCAGGGCGGTCTTTTGACCGAGGCCGTCACGAAGAAGCCGCATTGCGTGCTGCTGCTCGATGAAATCGAGAAGGCGCATCCGGACATCTACAACGTGCTGCTGCAGGTGATGGACCACGGTACGCTGACGGACAACAACGGCCGCAAGGCGGATTTCCGCAACGTCATCATCATCATGACGACGAATGCGGGCGCCGAAGCAATGGGCAAGGCGGTGATCGGCTTCACGTCGCGGCGCGAGTCGGGCGACGAAATGGCCGACATCAAGCGCATGTTCACGCCGGAGTTCCGCAACCGTCTGGATCAGATCATCAGCTTCCGCTCGCTGGACGAGGAAATCATCCTGCGCGTGGTCGACAAGTTCCTCATGCAACTGGAAGATCAGTTGCACGAGAAGAAGGTCGATGCGGTCATGACCGACGCGTTGCGCAAGCATCTCGCGAAGCACGGTTTCGATCCGCTGATGGGCGCGCGTCCAATGCAGCGTCTGATCCAGGACACGATTCGCCGCGCTCTGGCCGACGAGTTGCTGTTCGGCAAGCTGGTCAACGGCGGTCGCGTGACGGTCGACGTCGATGCGGACGACAAGGTCCTGCTGACGTTCGACGAGAACTCGACGCCGCCGCGCAATCCGAATCCGGAAGCGATCGAAGTGGATTAATAGAAGGGGTCTTTGGAAGTGCAAACGGCGCGGTTTCGACCGCGCCGTTTTTTTTGCCCGCTTGGGCGCTGAACCTCAGTGCTTGCCGGTGCTGCCGAAGCCGCCCGCGCCGCGCTCGCTCGCGTCGAAGTCGTCGACGATATTGAGCTGCGCCTGCACGACGGGCACGATCACCATTTGCGCGAGACGCTCCATCGGGTTGAGGGTGAACGCGGTGTCGCCGCGATTCCACGTCGAAACCATCAGTTGACCTTGATAATCCGAGTCGATCAGACCGACCAGATTACCGAGCACGATGCCATGCTTGTGGCCGAGGCCCGAGCGCGGCAGGATCATCGCCGCGTAGCCGGGATCGGCGAGATGAATGGCGAGGCCGGTCGGCAGGAGCACGGTCTGATGCGGCTCGATGACGAGCGGCGCATCGAGGCACGCGCGCAGGTCGAGGCCCGCGCTGCCGGGCGTGGCGTAGGCGGGCATGAAGTCGCGCATGCGCGCGTCGAGAATCTTGACGTCGAGTTTCATGGATCGGGGCGTTATTGAGCCGATTGGCCGAGCTCGAAGGCTTCGGCCAGAAGTTGATAGGAGCGCGTGCGCGCGGCGTAGCTGCCGGAGACCGTTATCACGATCAGTTCGTCGGCGTTGAATTGTTCCTGCAGCGCGTGCAGCTTTGCGGTCACGCGCTCCGGCGTGCCGATGATGCTGCGCGCCTTTTCATGCGCGATCACCGCGAGTTCGCGCTCGCCGTAGACCTGGCTTGCGCCCTGCGCGATCGATGGAATCGGCTGGTTGAGCCCATACGCCATCTGCACGCGCCGCAGATCGACGGCGCGTTCGAGCGCTTCGGCTTCTTGATTCGTATCGGCGCAAATCACGAACACGGCCGCGGCGAGATAGGGCTTTTGCTCGTGACCCGGCGTGAAGCGCTCGCGATACGCCTGAGCCACATGATGCCCGTGCTGCGCGTTGATGAAATGCGCAAACGCGAAGCGAATGCCGAGTTGCGCGGCGAGCAAGCCGCCGAAATCGCTGGAGCCGAGCATCCACAGTTCGGGACGCGTGTCGATCTGCGGTTGCAGCAGCACGCCTTTGGCGAGCGAATCGTCGGGAACGTTGCCGCTGAAAAGCGCGATCAGCTCGGCAACTTGCTGCGGGAAAACATCGCCGCGATTGTACGAACCCGCCGCGACCGCCTGCGCCGTGCGCATGTCGCCGCCGGGCGCCCGTCCGACGCCGAGATCGACGCGATTCGGAAACAGCGCTTCGAGCATCAGGAATTGCTCGGCCACCTTGAACGACGAGTAATACGGCAACATCACGCCGCCCGAACCGATGCGGATGCGCTTGGTGAGACTGCCGATGCGCGCGAGCATCACCTCGGGACACGGATTCGACACGCCATACAAGCCGTGATGCTCGGCGCACCAGTAGCGCGTATAGCCGAGATCGTCGGCGAGTTGCGCGAGATCGAGCGTCGCGGCGATGGCGTCCGCCGTGCTATGGCCGTGGATGACGGGCGTCTGGTCGAGAACGGAGAGCCTGGTCATCGTGTCAGGAGAAAAGCGTGCCGCCGGTCTTCGGCGCGCGTTTTGCGATTTCCACGATCAGCGTGCGCGCGAGTTGTTGCTTGTCGGCGCGTGGCAGCGGCGTCGTGCCGTGCTCTTCGAACAGCACGACTTCGTTGTCGTCGCGTCCGAACGCGAGCTGGCCGATATTGCCGATCAGAAGCGGCACGCCCTTGCGCTGGCGCTTTTCCGCGCCATGCACGTCGAGGTCTCCGCTTTCGGCCGCGAAGCCGACGCAGTAGGGCGGATTCGGCAGCTTGGCGACCGTCGCGAGAATGTCCGGATTTTCGACGAAGCTGAACGTCGGCAAAGCGCCGGCGGTCTTCTTGATCTTGTGTTCGCTGACGTGATCGACGCGCCAGTCCGCGACCGCCGCGACCGCGATGAAGATGTCGGTATCCGGCGTGGCGGCCATCACGGCGTCGTGCATCTCCTGCGCGGTCTGCACGTCTTCGCGATACACGCCCCACGGCGTCGACAAGGAAACGAGACCGGCGACGAGATGCACGTCGGCGCCCGCTTGCGCCGCCGCGCGCGCGAGCGCGAAGCCCATCTTGCCCGACGAGCGATTGGTGATGCCGCGCACCGGATCGAGCGGCTCGAAGGTCGGACCGGCGGTAATGAGCACGCGCTGGCCGCGCAGAATCTTCGGCTGGAAGAACGCGCAGATCGCTTCGAACGCGGCTTCCGGCTCGATCATGCGGCCATCGCCGACTTCGCCGCACGCCTGCGAGCCCGAATCCGGACCGAGCACTTCCACGCCGTCAGCGCGAAGTTGATCGACATTGCGTTGCGTCGCGGAGTTCTGCCACATCTGACGGTTCATCGCGGGCACGACGAGCAGCGGACAGTCGCGCGCGATGGCGAGCGTCGAGAGCAGGTCGTCGCACATGCCGTGCGCGAGCTTCGCGATAAAGTCGGTCGAGGCGGGCGCGATGACAATGGCATCCGCTTCGCGCGAAAGGTCGATGTGCGGCATGTTGTTCGGCATGCGCGCATCCCATTGCGACGTGTACACGGGACGGCCCGAAAGCGCCTGCATCGTGACCGGCGTGATGAACTGCGTGGCCGCTTCGGTCATCACAATCTGCACGGTCGCGCCGGCCTTGATCAGCAAGCGCGTGAGTTCGGCGATCTTGTAGCAGGCGATGCCGCCGGTCAGCCCTAAAACGAGATGTTTGCCCGCGAGTTCCAACTTGCCTCCATCGCAAAAGATCACGGCTCCGTGAGAGGAGCCGCGTCGTGAATGTCAACGTGAACCGCGCACGCGCCGCAGCTCGTCAAACACCAGCAGCACCGCGCCGACGGTGATCGCGCTGTCGGCGAGGTTGAACGCGGGCCAGTGCCACGCGTTCACGTGAAAGTCCAGGAAGTCGATGACGTGCCCATACGCGATCCGGTCGATGACGTTGCCGATCGCGCCGCCCATGATGAGCGAAAGCGCCGTGCAGAACATGCGCTGCCCCGAATGGCGCTTGAGCAGATAGCAGATCACGATTGCCGCGACGACGCCCAGCGCCGTGAACGCCCAGCGCTGCCAGCCGCCCGCCATCGCGAGGAAGCTGAACGCCGCGCCGCGGTTGTAGACGAGCAGCAGATTGAAGAAGGGCGTGAGCGCGTGCGGATCGCCATAGGCAAACACGCGCTGCACCGCGATCTTCGTCAACTGGTCGAACAGGATCACGATCAACGCGATGCCGAGCCACGGCGCGAGCGATCCGCTACTGGAAGTTTGTTTCGCCATCGTTCGAGCCATTATGCTGCGCCTCGCGTTTCGCCGGCGCCGAAGAGGTTGGAGAAGCAGCGGCCGCACAGACCCGGATGATCCGCGTGCGCGCCGACATCCGCGCAGTAGTGCCAGCAGCGCTCGCACTTCATGTAGCTCGACGCGGCGACATCGACGCCTTCTTCCGCTTCGCTCGCCACCTTTTCCACTTGCGCCGACGACGTGATCAGCACGAAGCGCAATGCATCGCCGAGGCTCGCAAGCGCGTCGTAGCGTGCGCCGCTTGCGCGCACCACGACTTCCGCCTGCAGCGACGAGCCGATCTGGTTCGCCGTGCGTGCTTCTTCGAGCGCCTTGGTCACGTCGGCGCGCGCGTGGCGGATGAGCGTCCACTTGTCGAGCAGATCGCCGCCGTTCGCGATGTCCGGATAGGTCGCGAAGACTTCCGTGAAAATGGTGTCCTGGCCGGGCTTGAACACCTTGTACGCTTCTTCCGCCGTGAACGACAGATACGGCGCGACCAGCCGCAGCAAGCCGTGCGCGATATGGAATAGCGCGGTCTGCGCGCTGCGACGCTCGCGCGATGCAAGCTTGGTCGTGTAGAGACGGTCTTTCAGGACATCGAGATAGAAGCCGCCGAGATCTTCCGAGCAGAACGTCCCAATCTTCGCGACGACCGGATGGAACTCGTACTTCTCGTAGTGCGAGAGCGCGTCGTCCTGCAGATTGCGTGTGAGCGCGACCGCGTAACGATCGATTTCGAGCCAGTCTTGAACCGGCAGCGCGTCTTTATCGAAATCGAAGTCCGACAGATTCGCGAGCAGGAAGCGCAGCGTGTTGCGGATGCGCCGGTACGTCTCCGTCACGCGCTTGAGAATTTCCTCGGAGATCGCGAGCTCGCCCGAATAGTCCGTCGATGCGATCCACAAACGGATGATTTCCGCGCCGAGGCGATTGGCCACATCATGCGGATCGATGCCGTTGCCGAGCGACTTCGACATCTTGCGGCCTTCTCCGTCGACGGTGAAGCCGTGCGTGAGCAGCGCGTCGTAGGGCGGACGGCCATCGAGCATCGAGGCCGTGAGCAGCGACGAATGGAACCAGCCGCGATGCTGGTCCGAGCCTTCGAGATAAAGATCGGCCGGGAACTGCAGCGAATCCTTGTGCGAGCCGCGCAGCACGTGCCAGTGCGTCGTGCCGGAATCGAACCACACGTCGAGCGTGTCGCGGTTCTTTTCGTACATGTTGGCGTCGTCGCCGATCAGCTCGCGCGGATCGAGCTTCTGCCACGTTTCGATGCCGCCTTCCTCGACGCGCTTCGCCACTTCTTCCAGCAATTCCAGCGTGCGCGGATGCAGCTCGCCGGTTTCCTTGTGGACGAAGAACGCCATCGGCACGCCCCATTGACGCTGACGCGAAAGCGTCCAGTCCGGGCGATTCGCGATCATGCTGTACAAACGCTGCTTGCCCCACGACGGATAGAACGCCGTGTTCTCGACGCCTTCCAGCGCGGTTTCGCGCAAGGTCTTGCCGCCGTCCTTCGGCGTCACGTCCATGCCCGCGAACCATTGCGAGGTCGCGCGATAGATGATCGGCGTCTTGTGGCGCCAGCAGTGCATGTAGCTGTGCGTGTACTTTTCGCTCTTGAGCAGCGAGCCCGCGCCCTCCAGCGCTTCGACGATCTGCGGATTCGCCTTCCAGATCGACAGCCCGCCGAAGAGCGGCAGCGACTCGATATAGCGGCCATCGCCCATCACCGGATTGATGATGTCCGAGTCCGGCATGCCGTGCGCCTTGCACGACACGAAGTCTTCCACGCCATACGCGGGCGACGAGTGCACGATGCCCGTGCCGCTTTCGGTCGTCACGTAGTCGCCGAGATAGACCGGCGCGGTGCGCTTGTAGCCTGGATGCGCGGCCGCGAGCGGATGATGAAAGCGCAGATTGGCGAGCTTCTCGCCGGTCGTCGTCGCGATGACTTCGCCGGGGATGCCGTAGTTCTGCAGGCACGCCTCGACGCGTTCTTGCGCCAGGATCAGCAGGCCGCGCGGCGTATCGACGAGCGCGTAGACGATCTCCGGATGCACGTTCAACGCCTGGTTCGCGGGAATGGTCCAGGGCGTCGTCGTCCAGATGACGATGCCGCCTTCCGCGCGCGGCAGCGCGGGCAGGCCGAACGCCTGCGCGGTCTTCTCCGGTTCGGCGAATGCGAACATCACGTCGATGGTCGGATCGGTCTTGTCCTTGTACTCGACTTCCGCTTCGGCCAGCGCCGAGCCGCAATCGAAGCACCAGTTCACCGGCTTCAGGCCGCGGAACACGAAGCCCTTTTCCATGATCTTGCCGAGCGCGCGGATCTCGCCCGCTTCGTTGGCGAAGTTCATGGTCTTGTACGGGTGGTCCCAGTCGCCGAGCACGCCCAGACGCCGGAAGCCGACCTTCTGCTTTTCGATCTGTTCGCTGGCATAGGCGCGCGCCTTCTGCATGACTTCGATGGCGGGCAGCGTCTTGCCGAACTGCTTTTCGATCTGGATTTCGATCGGCATGCCGTGGCAATCCCAGCCCGGCACGTAGACCGCGTCGAAGCCCGCGAGGTTGCGCGCCTTGACGATCATGTCCTTCAGAATCTTGTTGACGGCGTGACCCAGATGGATGTCGCCGTTCGCATACGGCGGGCCGTCGTGCAGGATGAACTTCTTGCGGCCCTTCGATGCCGCGCGGATCTTCTCGTAGATCTTCTCGTCCTGCCACTCCTTGACCCATGCGGGCTCGCGCTTGGGCAGGTCGCCGCGCATCGGGAAGGGCGTGTCGAGCAGGTTGACGGGATACTTCGAGGAGGCTTTCTCTTTCTTGTCGCTCATGGGTGACTCAGTGAATTCGGTGAGACGGCGCTTTTGTAGCGCGCGATGATTCGGAAAGCGGGGCAGCGAGCGGCACACGTTGCGCCGCGCGCTCACCTAATTCGATCGGTCGCCGAAATGGCAAAGCCCGTGGCGCGGCTGCCGGCGTTGCTCGCGGGCGGCAGGCCGAAGTACGCGCGCGCGTTGTCGACGTCTTTCGCAATCGCAGCGGACAGCGTTTCGAGGTCGACGTATTTTTCCTCGTCGCGCAGCTTCTTCAGGAATTCGACGCGCACGAGCTTGCCGTAGGCGTCGCCGTGCCAGTCGAGCACGAAGACTTCGAGGAGCACGCGGCCGGAATCGTCGACGGTCGGACGCAGACCCAGGCTCGCGACGGCAGGCAGCGGTTCATCGGCGAGACCGTGCACGCGCACGACGAAAATGCCCGCGAGCGCCGGCCGCTTGTGCGCGATCGGCAGATTCAGCGTGGGAAAGCCGAGATCGCGGCCGAGCTTCGCGCCATGCACGACGTGCCCGCTGATGACATACGGACGCCCGAGCGCGACTTGCGCCGCGTCGAGATCGCCCGCGACGAGCGACGCCCGCACCGAGGACGACGAAATGCGCGTGCCGTTCGGATGCGCGACGGTGGCCATCTGCTCGACTTCGAAGCCGTATTTCTCGCCGGCCGCCTTGAGGGAATTGAAGTCGCCCGCGCGTCTCGCGCCGTAGCAGAAGTCGTCGCCGACCATGACCCAGCGCGCGTGCAATCCGTCGACGATGACGTTCTTCACGAACGTATCCGGCGACTGGCCCGCGAACGTCTTGTTGAAGTGCTCGACCACCACGCGATCGACGCCGTTGGTGCGCAGCGCTTCGAGTTTGTCGCGCAGCATGGCGATGCGCGGCGGCGCGCCGGCCGGATTGAAGAACTCGCGCGGATGCGGCTCGAAGGTCATCACGCAGACCGGCAGGCCGCGCGCGTCGGCGGCCGCCCGCACGTGCGCGAGCAGCGCCTGGTGGCCGCGATGGACACCGTCGAAATTGCCGATGGTCAGTGCGCAGGGCGCCCGGCTTTCGGCATTGGGAAGGCCGCGAAAGACTCTCACGATAGGCGATGGTCGATGGGAGGGCTGATGCTGCAAAGCGTTAGATTATAAACGCTCGCACAGAGGGACGGGCGCGGGCGCCCCGGTTCGATGCCCGATCGATGCCGGTTCCGATCCTCTTTGGCACGATTTTCGCACCCTTCGAATGATAAAATCCGCGGATGAAAAAAATCGTCATCCTGATCTCCGGACGCGGAAGCAACATGGAGGCCGTCGTGCGTGCATGCGCGCGCGACGGCTGGCCGGCCCGCATCTGTGCGATCGTTTCCAACCGGCCCGATGCCGCCGGTCTAGGCTTCGCGGCCGCGAACGGCATCGAAACCTGCGTGGTGGATCATCGCCGGTTCGACGGGCGCGAATCGTTCGACGCCGCGCTCGCGCGTGAAATCGATCGCTTCGAGCCCGATCTCGTCGTGCTCGCGGGCTTCATGCGCGTGCTGACCGACGCCTTCGTCGAGAAATATGCCGGGCGCATGCTCAATGTTCATCCGTCGCTCCTGCCGTGTTTTCCGGGGCTGCGCACGCATCAGCGGGCGCTCGACGCCGGCGTGCGCGTACACGGCGCGAGCGTGCATTTCGTGACGCCGACGCTCGACCACGGGCCGATCGTCGCGCAGGCCGCGGTGCCGGTCGTGGCCGGCGACGATGCCGCCGCGCTCGCCGCGCGCGTGCTTTCGGTCGAGCACGAAATCTATCCGCGCGCGGTGCGCTGGTTTATCGAAGGGCGTTTATCTGTCGAGGGCGAACGTGTCGCCCTCACGCCGTCTGAGCCGCAATGGCTCTTTGCCGACATTGCCGGGGAGGGCGTATGAGGCTGCATGGATTTTTGATTGGACAAACTGAAACGTTGCTGGCGGACGTACTCCGCTTTTCCGGCCCCGCCGACGCCGCGACGAGCCGTTTCTTCCGCGCGCATCCGAAGCTCGGGCACGGCGAGCGCGGCGTGATCGCCGAGGCGGTCTTCGCCGTGCTGCGCCGGAAAATGGAGTTTTCCCATCTCGCGGAAAGCGGCAGCGGCAACCAGGCGCGCCGTCTCGCGCTGCTCGGGCTGATGCAGACCGCCGGCCTGAGCGCGGTGAAGCCGTTCGTTTCCGCCGACGAGTATCAATGGCTCGCGCAAGTCTCGAAGATCGACCCGGCGAGCCTGGCGGTGCGGGTGCGCACGAACCTGCCGCAGTGGATCTACGACGCGATGGCCAAGCGCTTCGCGCCCGAGGAACTCGCGCAACTCGCCGCCGCGCTGAACTATCCCGCGCCGCTCGATCTGCGCGTGAATCCGATCAAGGCGAGCCGCGAGGTCGCATTGAAGGCGCTCGCCGAGGCTGGAATCGACGCTGGCGAAATGCCGTTCGCGCCGTTCGGCGTCCGTGTGGACGGCAAGCCGGCGCTGACGCGTCTCGCGCCGTTCCAGGAAGGCTGGATCGAAGTCCAGGACGAAGGCAGCCAGTTGCTCTGCTCGCTGGTGGCGCCGCGCCGCGGCGAAATGATCGTCGACTTCTGCGCGGGCGCGGGCGGCAAGACGCTTGCGCTCGGCGCGATGATGCGCTCGTCCGGCCGTCTCTACGCGTTCGACGTGTCCGATCGCCGGCTCGCGAAGCTCAAGCCGCGCCTCGCGCGCAGCGGTTTGTCGAACGTGAATCCCGTGCTGATCGACAGCGAGCACGACGCCAAGATCAAGCGTCTCGCGGGCAAGATCGACCGCGTGCTCGTCGATGCGCCGTGCTCGGGCCTCGGCACGCTGCGCCGCAATCCGGATCTGAAGTGGCGTCAGTCGCCCGCGAGCGTCGCGGAATTGACGCCCAAGCAGCTCTCGATCCTCACGAGCGCCGCGCGCCTCGTGAAAACCGGCGGACGTCTCGTCTACGCGACCTGCTCGATGCTCGAAGCGGAGAACGAAGACGTGGTGGCGCAGTTCCTCGAAACGCATCCGAATTTCCGCGTCGTGCCCGCGCGCGACGTGCTGGCGGAACAGCGCATCGATCTGGACACGGGCGAATATCTGTCGCTGTGGCCGCACAAGCACGGCACGGACGGCTTCTTCGCGGCGGTGCTGGAGCGTCTGCCCGACGCCGGAAAAGCGCCCAAGGCAGCCGAAGAAACCGCTTAAGCAATGCAGAACCACTTCCTGAGCGAACTCTCCGCGCGGCTTTTCCGCGATTTCGGCGAGCCGGAAGTGATCTGGCAGGTGGCCGTTCTGCTCGGCCTGTTCGTGGTGGCGTGGTGGTGCGCGCGTCTGCTTCGCAAGAAGCTCGATGCGCGCCGTCAGTCGCGTTTCGAAGCCGTGCGCTTCGGCGCGGAAAGTCTCAACAAGGCGCTGTTTCCGTTACTCGGCACGGTTTTCGTGTCGATCGCGCAGGTCGTGCTCGCGCCGTTCATCCATACGTCGCTGCTGCGGCTCGCGCTCGTACCGCTGTGCGGGATCACCGTCATCTACACGATGCTCTACGTCGCGCGGCGCGTGTTCAGCCGCGGCCAGACGGAGCACGAGGCGAACGCGCTTCTCTATCTCTTCGAGAAACTCGTGACGGTGGTCGTCTGGGTCGCGATGGTGCTCACCGTCATGGGCATCCAGGACGACGTCGTCCACTGGATGGCGAGCGTGCGCTTCAACTTCGCGAACGCGCACATGACGCTGCTCTCGCTCGCCTCGGGCGTGCTGTGGGTGTGCGTGACGCTGATCGTCGCGATGTGGGCGGGCGCGCTCCTCGACGACCGCCTGATGCGCGCCCGCTCGGTCGACGCGAATCTGAAAGTGGTGCTCGCGCGCGTCGCGCGGGCGCTGATGATCCTGGCCGCGATTCTGGCGAGTCTGTCGATCGTCGGCATCGACATCACGGTGCTCGGCGTGTTCGGCGGCGCGCTCGGCGTCGGGCTCGGTTTTGGCTTGCAGAAGATAGCGAGCAATTACGTGTCGGGCTTCATCATCCTGCTGGACCGCTCGTTGCGCCTCGGCGACATGATCAATGTCAGCGGAAATCAGGGCACGGTCACGCAGATCCGCACGCGCTACACGGTCGTGCGCGGGCTCGACGGCATCGAAACGCTGATTCCGAACGAAAAGCTCATCACCGATGTGGTGCAGAACCACTCGTCGTTCCTTACGCGCGGCAACGCCAAGATCGCGGTGCAGGTAAGTTATCGCTGCGATGTCGAACGCGCCATGCAATTACTCGTCGAGGCGACGCAAGGCGTCGAGCGCGTGTTGCAGGACCCGGCGCCTGCCGCGCTGCTCGCGAGCTTCGGCGCGGACGGCATCAATCTCGAACTGAGCTTCTGGATCGAAGAGGCTGCGAAAGGCACGGGCGGCGTAAAGTCGCACGTAAACCGTGCGGTTTGGCGGTTATTCTGTGAGCATGGCATTGAAATTCCTTACGCTCAACGCGATATAAGGATTATCGATTGCGCGCCGCGTAGGGGCGCCGAATCAGTATTAAATACCGGAAACGGCGGCGCAGGTGCCGCACCTGTCGCCTGATTGCTGATCGACAAGCTCAAACCTGCGATTTGGCCGATGAATCAACACCAATTCGGGGCGTGAGTTTTTCTTTGTTTTGATACGATTCAAAGAATTTCACCTTTACGCCAAAGACTTGGAACGCATGCAGTAGAATGCGATCGAACTTGCGCACCTTTCTTTCATGTGCACAACACGTCGCTCGAAGTCTCTTCGACCGGCCATTTTTCCCGAATTTCACAGCTACCCAGGTAAACTGCCTTGCTGAATTCTTTCCTTGAATTTCTCGCCAACGGACTGCTGGATCTCTCTTGGTGGCAGATTCTGCTGTGCACGCTTGTGATGACTCACGTCACCATCGCTGGCGTCACGATCTATCTGCATCGTTGTCAGGCGCATCGCGCGCTGGATCTCCATCCGATCGCGAGCCATTTCTTCCGTTTCTGGCTGTGGATGACCACGGGCATGCTGACCGGCCAGTGGGCGGCGATCCACCGCAAGCACCACGCGAAATGCGAAACCGAGGAAGACCCGCACAGCCCGCAAACGCGCGGCATCTGGAAGGTGCTCCTCGAAGGCGCGGAACTCTATCGCAGTGAAGCGAAAAACGAAGAAACCATGCGCAAGTTCAGTCACGGCACGCCGAACGACTGGATGGAACGCAATGTCTACACGCGTTATCCGATCCTCGGCATCAGCGTCATGATGGTGATCGACGTCGCGCTGTTCGGCATCGTCGGTCTGTCGGTGTGGGCCGTGCAGATGATCTGGATTCCGTTCTGGGCGGCGGGCGTCGTCAACGGTCTCGCGCACTGGTGGGGATACCGCAACTTCAACTCGGCCGACGCGTCGACGAACATCTTCCCGCTCGGCATTCTGATCGGCGGCGAAGAACTGCATAACAACCACCACACGTTCGCGACGTCGGCGAAGCTTTCGAGCAAGTGGTACGAATTCGACATCGGCTGGATGTATATCCGCATGATGTCGATGGTCGGCCTCGCGAAGGTGAAGAAGGTCGCGCCCACGCCGAAGCTCGCGGCGGGCAAGGCCGTCGTCGATCAGGACACGCTCCAGGCCGTGCTGTCGAACCGCTACGAAGTGATGGCGCGTTACGGCAAGGCGCTCAAGCGCGCCTACGCGCAGGAACTTGCAAGGCTGAAGGAAGGCGGCGCGCGCGAGAAGTATCAGTTGATGCGCGGCGCACGCACGTGGTTCCACAAGGAAGAAGACGGCCTGAACGAGCCGCAGCTCAAGCAGTTGCCGGAGCTGACCTCGGACAACCAGAAGCTGCGCACGTTTATCGAGCTTCGCAAGGACCTCTCGGCAATGTGGGATCGCTCCAACGCGTCGCGCGAGCAACTCGTCACGCAATTGCAGGACTGGTGCCACCGCGCGGAAGAAAGCGGTATCAAGGCGCTGCAGGATTTCGCGTTGCGTCTGCGCCGCTACGCCTGACGCGCGAGATCCGTTAAAATTTGTAGACGTCACAAGACCCCGCTCTGGCGGGGTTTTTGTTTTTGTGCAGCCGATTCTCGCATCACGTAGTTGGCACGGAGCAGGGGACAGGGACATGGAAGCGATCAGGAGCGTCGAGTACGACCGGCCGCAAGGCCTGACGTGTGGAGTGGGCGAGGCGTGGGCGCGCGTGCCGGACGCACCGTCGGCCGAGCGCAAGCGCGAGTTGAAGGAGCGCATTCGCGCGCTGCTGAAGCGGGAGGAGGCTGTGCTCGTCGCACATTATTATGTCGACGCCGAACTCCAGGAACTCGCCGACGAAACCGGCGGTTGCGTTGCCGATTCGCTCGAAATGGCGCGCTTCGGCCGCGATCACGCCGCGAAAACACTGGTCGTTGCGGGCGTGCGCTTCATGGGTGAAACAGCCAAGATCCTGAGCCCGGACAAGCGCGTGCTGATGCCCGATCTCGACGCGACCTGCTCGCTCGACCTCGGCTGCCCCGCCGACGAATTCTCCGCGTTCTGCGATGCGCATCCCGACCGGACGGTGGTCGTCTACGCGAACACGAGCGCGGCCGTGAAGGCTCGCGCGGACTGGATGGTCACGTCATCGATCGGGCTCGAAATCGTCGCCGATCTGCACGCGCGCGGCGAAAAAATCCTGTGGGCGCCCGATCGTCACCTCGGCGGATACATTCAGAAGAAGACCGGCGCGGACATGTTGCTGTGGCAAGGTTCGTGTCTCGTTCATGATGAGTTCAAGGGCATCGAACTCGATCTGCTGCGAAACGAATATCCCGACGCCAAAATTCTCGTGCATCCGGAATCGCCGGAAGGCGTCGTCGCACTCGCGGATGTGGTCGGATCGACCACGCAACTCATCGACGCCGCGGTGAAGCTCGACGCGAAACGCTTTATCGTCGCGACCGATCTCGGCATTCTGCACAAGATGCGGCTCGCCGCGCCGGGCAAGACCTTCATCGAAGCGCCGACCGCCGGCAACAGTGCAACCTGCAAAAGTTGCGCGCACTGCCCGTGGATGGCGATGAACGGTCTCGCCAATCTCGCCGAGGTGCTGGAACGCGGTCACAACGAGATTCACGTCGATCCGGCGATCGGGCTGCGCGCGCGCGTGCCGATCGACCGCATGCTCGACTTCGCCGCGCGTCACAAGAAACGCGTGCAGGCGAGCGGCGATCTTGCCAAAGACCGCTCGCTGTTCTCGAACGTGGGAGCCGCGTAATGACTTATCCAGCGACTTATCCGGCGATTTTCGAAGAAGTCCGCAAACAATACGGCGAAGCATTCGACGCCGCGCTCGCGCGCAATGTCGTCGATGCGCTCGATGAAGACGTTGGCGCGGGCGATCACACCGGCCGTCTCGTGCCCGCCGACGCACGTCGCACCGCGCGCATTATCGTGCGCGAGGAAGCGGTGCTGTGCGGCGCGCCCTGGTTCGATGAAGTCATGCGCCGCGTCGATCCGACGATCGAAGTCGAATGGCAGTATCGCGAAGGCGATCGCATGGCGGCGAACTCGCCGGTCGTGCTGCTGCACGGCCCCGCGCGCGCGCTTCTGACGGCGGAGCGTAACGGCCTCAATTTTCTGCAATTGTTGTCGGGCGTCGCGACCGCGACGCGCCGCTATGTCGATGCAATCGAGGGCGCGCACGCACGGATTCTCGACACGCGCAAGACGCTGCCGGGCTTGCGGCTCGCGCAGAAGTACGCGGTGCGCGTGGGCGGCGGCGCGAACCAGCGCCTTGCGCTGTATGACGGCATTCTGATCAAGGAAAACCATATCGCGGCGGCGGGCGGTGTCCGCGCGGCAATGGAGGCGGCGCTTGCGTTGAACGCAGGCGTGCCGATTCAGATCGAAGTGGAAACGCTGGAGCAGCTCGAAACGGCGCTTGACGCTGGGGCGGAATCGATCCTGCTCGACAACTTCACGCTCGACATGATGCGCGACGCCGTGCGCATCACGGCCGGACGCGCGTTGCTCGAAGTGTCGG
The DNA here is from genome assembly GCF_001545035.1 of Caballeronia glebae. GTDB lineage: Bacteria > Pseudomonadota > Gammaproteobacteria > Burkholderiales > Burkholderiaceae > Caballeronia > Caballeronia glebae. Next base: position 18,096 of record NZ_FCOJ02000029.1, on the reverse strand, counting down.
GCGGCGTGAACTTCGACACGGTGCGCGCGATCGCGGATACCGGCGTCGATCGCATCTCCGTCGGCTCGCTCACGAAGGACGTGCGCGCGGCCGACTTTTCGATGCGCCTGATCTAAACGCTAAAGGCTCGTGCGGCGCGCGACCGGCGGCATCAGCACCGTCGGCAGCGCCTTCGGCAAGGTCGCGGGCCAGTCGCGGCTGTAGTGCAGGCCGCGGCTCTCGCGCCGCGAGCAAGCGCTTTCGACGATCAGCGACGCTACATCGACGAGATTGCGCAACTCCAGCAGGTCGCGGCTCACCTTGAAATTCGCGTAGTACTCGTGGATCTCGTCGCGCAACAGCGCGATTCGATGCTGCGCGCGCGCGAGGCGCTTGTCCGTGCGCACGATGCCCACGTAATTCCACATCAGGCGCCGCAGTTCGTCCCAGTTGTGGGCGACGACCACTTCCTCGTCCGGATCGGACACGCGGCTTTCGTCCCAGTCGGGCAATTCGGCGTGACAGCCGTTCGAGAAGCCGTCCGCTTCGATCGCCTGCGCCGCCGCCCGGCCGACCACGAGGCATTCGAGCAGCGAGTTGCTCGCGAGCCGGTTCGCGCCGTGCAGCCCCGTGTACGAGGTTTCGCCGACCGCATACAGCCCCGGACGATCCGTGCGCCCCGCGAGATCCGTGACCACGCCGCCGCAGGTGTAATGCGCGGCGGGCACGACGGGGATCGGCTGCTTCGCGATATCGATGCCGAATTCGCGGCAGCGCGCGAGGATCGTCGGAAAGTGTTCTTCGAGAAACGCGCGCGGCTGGTGGCTGATGTCGAGATACACGCAATCGATGCCGCGCTTCTTGATCTCGAAGTCGATCGCCCGCGCGACGATATCGCGCGGCGCAAGCTCGGCGCGCTCGTCGTGCGCGGGCATGAAGCGCGTGCCGTCGGGCAGGCGCAGGATGCCGCCTTCGCCGCGCACCGCTTCGGAAATCAGGAACGACTTTGCGTAGGGATGAAACAGGCAGGTCGGATGGAACTGGATGAACTCCATGTTCGCGATGCGGCAACCCGCGCGCCACGCCATCGCGATGCCGTCGCCGGTCGACGTGTCGGGATTGGTCGTATAGAGATAGACCTTGCCCGCGCCGCCCGTCGCGAGCACGGTGTGCGGCGCCTGAATCGTGACCGTGCGGCCCGTGTTCAGATCGAGCGCATAGAGGCCGTGGCAGCGATGACCCGGCAGCCCGAGGCGGTCCGACGTGATCAGGTCGATTGCGTAGTGATCTTCGAGAACGGTGATGTTCGGATGGTTTCGCACGCGCTCGCTGAGCGTCGTGACGACCGCGTGGCCGGTCGCGTCCGCCGCGTGAATGATGCGGCGATGGCTATGGCCGCCTTCGCGCGTCAGATGAAAGCCGAGTTCGGCCGAGACATCGCGCGTGAAGGGCACACCTTCGTGGATGAGCCAATCGATTGCCGCGCGCCCGTTCTCGACGATGAAGCGCGTCGCGGCCTCGTCGCACAGGCCGCCGCCCGCGACGAGCGTATCGTCGACGTGATTGTCGACGCTGTCGGCCGAATCCAGCACCGCCGCGATGCCGCCTTGCGCCCAGTCGCTTGCGCCGACGTTCGCCGCGCGCTTGGCGAGGATCGCGACGCGTCGCGTTTCAGCCAGATTCAGCGCGACGCTCAGACCCGCGAGCCCGCTCCCTACGATCGCTACATCGAAATTCATGCTGCCGGTTCTCCGTCCGTGTTCTTCGCCGATAGCCGGCAAATATAACGCGCATGAACATTCCGTGACAGAAAAAACCCCCGCACGATCGTGTGCAAAGCGTATGAAAAGCGGCGTCGGAAAACAAAAAGCCCCGCGGGTGCGCGGGGCTTTTTGCTGTCTTCGTACAGGCAACTCAATATCAAGCGGGGTCTATCTCCATGCAGACGGAGAAAAAGCGACTTACTTGATCTTGGTTTCCTTGTAGTCAACGTGCTTGCGGACGACGGGATCAAATTTCTTGATCAGCATCTTTTCCGGCATGTTGCGCTTGTTCTTGGTCGTCGTGTAGAAGTGACCCGTGCCTGCGGTCGATTCCAGCTTGATCTTGTCGCGTGCGCCCTTGGCCATGTGCGTGCTCCTTAGATTTCACCGCGTGCGCGCAGGTCTGCGAGCACGGCGTCAATACCGTTCTTGTCGATCAGGCGCAGGCCGGCGTTCGAAACGCGCAGACGCACCCAGCGATTTTCACTTTCAACGAAGAAACGGCGATTCTGCAGGTTCGGCAGGAAGCGACGCTTGGTCCTGTTGTTTGCGTGGGAAACGTTGTTGCCCGACATCGGGCCTTTCCCAGTTACTTGGCATACGCGTGCCATGGTGACACTCCTAATACACGTTGAGTCTGAGCCGAACGCTCGAATGAAAGCAACTCGCTTTCGCGCGCTTCGTTTCGATGCCTCTTATCGCCCAATTTGCCGATCGGGGACTTGGCAGCACGGTTATGCCAATGAGGACTGCATTCGTTCAGAACAGGCGGGTTGAGAAAAGCAAACGCGGATTTTAGCAGGAAAAACGCTGCAATATCAAACCCTTTTTGGGACTTCCCGCCGTCACAGCCAGCCGTGCCGCGCAAACGAGAACACTTCGTTCGCCGCCACGACGATGTGATCGAGCAGCCGCACGTCGATAAGAGTGAGCGCGTCCTGCAGCGTCTTGGTGAGCCGCCGGTCGCTCGCGCTCGGCTCCACGCCCCCGGACGGATGATTATGCGCGACGATGAGCCCGGCCGCGTTCAGCGTGAGCGCGCGCCGCACGATTTCACGCGGATAGACGGCGACCCGGGTGAGCGAGCCGCGCGCCGACTCCTCGACATGCAGCAACTGATGACGCGCATCCAGATAGAGGCAGATGAACACCTCGTAAGGCCGCGTGCCGATCAAGAGCCGCAGATAGTCTTCGACCGCGCCCGGCGCATTCAGCAGTTCGCGATCGCGCGCCTTTTCCGCGAGCGCGCGCCGGCACAGCTCCGACACGGCGATGAGCGTCGCCGCGCGCGCTGGCCCGATGCCCCGCAGCTCGCGCAATTCCGCCGCCGACGCGTCCAGCACGCCGCGCAGCGACCCGAAGCGCCGCAGAAGCTGGCGCGCGACATCGACGGCCGTTGCGCCGCAGACGCCCGTGCGCAGGAACAAAGCGAACAGTTCCGCGTCCGACAGCGACGCGGGACCCGCATCCAGCAGGCGTTCGCGCGGCCGGTCGGCGCGCGCCCACTTGCGGATGGGAATAAGGGGCGCGATTGCGGGCGGGCTGTCGTCGGGCTCGTCGAGCGGCTGTATGAGCCGCGGATCAGCGTTCATCGCGGTCCTCCGGGACGTCTTGTCGCGCGGGCGAGCGCACACGGGACTGCGTCGCATGACGCGTCCTGACACAACTCTGTCTTACAATAGCGGTTTTGGCGCCCGGTTCGCACCGGCGCCGCGCGGTTCGCCGCCATGCGCCGAAGAGCCGCCCCATGCGGGGTCCGCGCCCTGCCTTCAAACGAACGGCCACATCCAATACTCATGAGCATCATCGATATCTCCGAGGTGAAACCCGGTTCGCACGTCACGCTTCATTACCGGCTCGCGCTTGCCGATGGTGCGGACATCGTCAATACGTTCGCCGACAAGCCCGCGACGCTCCTGCTCGGCGCGGGTCAGCTCGCCGAACCGCTGGAAGAGATTTTGCTGGGCATGAAGGTCGGCCACCACTCGACCGTTCAGCTAACGCCCGATCAGGCGTTCGGGCCGCGCAATCCGGAACTGGTTCAGTGGGTGTCGCTCGCGACCTTGCGCGAAAACAGCATGATCGGCGAGGATTTTTCTCCTGGCGATCTCGTCGAATTCAACGCGCCGAACGGCGGACGCTACGCCGGCGTGTTGAAGGAAGTCGGCGAAACCGCGGCCCTGTTCGACTTTAATCACCCGCTCGCGGGCCAGGCGCTAGTCTTCGAAGTGAAAATCATCGGAATTCTGTAACCATGATTGAAAGCCTCAACGAAGTTCAGACCGACGTCGAAATCCTGCTCGCGCAGCCGCGCGGCTTTTGCGCGGGCGTCGATCGCGCGATCGAGATCGTCGAGCGCGCGATCAAGCTCTTCGGCGCGCCCATCTACGTGCGCCACGAGATCGTGCATAACGCGTATGTCGTGGCCGATCTGCGCAAGAAGGGCGCGATCTTCATCGAAGAGCTCTCCGACGTGCCCGAAGGCGCCACGCTGATTTTCAGCGCGCACGGCGTCTCGAAAGCGGTGCGCGGCGAAGCCGAGGCGCGCGGCCTGCGCGTGTTCGACGCGACGTGCCCGCTCGTGACCAAGGTGCATATCGAGGTCGCGAAGATGCGTCAGGACGGCTTCGACATCGTGATGATCGGTCACAAAGGCCATCCCGAAGTCGAAGGGACGATGGGTCAGTCGGGCGAGGGCATGCATCTCGTCGAGGATATCGACGACGTGCTGAAGCTCGATCTGCCCGATCCGCAGCGCATCGCGTTCGTCACGCAGACGACGCTTTCGGTCGATGACGCCTCCGCCATCATCGGCGCGCTCAAGAGCAAGTTTCCCGAGATCAAGGAGCCGAAGAAGCAGGACATCTGCTACGCGACGCAGAACCGCCAGGACGCGGTGAAGTTTCTCGCGCCGCAGTGCGATGTCGTGATCGTCGTCGGCAGCCCGAACAGCTCGAATTCGAGCCGTCTGCGCGAGGTCGCGGAGAAGCGCGGCATTCCCGCATATATGGTGGATTCGCCGACGCAGATCGATCCGGCATGGGTGGAAGGCAAGAAGCGCATCGGCGTGACGGCGGGCGCTTCGGCTCCGGAAGTGCTGGCTCAGGCCGTCATCGCGCGCCTGCGCGAACTCGGCGTGCGCAACGTGCGCTCGCTCGAAGGAATCGAAGAGACGATTTCGTTTCCGTTGCCGCGCGGGCTATCGCTGCCGCAGTGATCCGCCCTCATCTCAGAGAAAAAGCGCCTCCGGGCGCTTTTTTTTCGCTCAGAGAACGCGGCGCCGCATCGAAAAGGAACCTCGCCACAAGATACGAAACCAAGTGTCAAGCACCGTCCTGGCGCACGCGTCGCCTTGAGCATTTTCTTGTAAATGGCTTCAGGGTTTCCCCGTAAATCCGATAAGCAAACGTAACCGTCGAAACCCGTCGGATTAAACCTGTTTCCGTTATGGTGCAACTGCTGCACAAAAGCGAATCGCAACCCGGTTGCGCTTTTGCCGGAAAATCGCCCGAAAATGACGGTTGCAATGCTGGAAAACCCCGCCACGCAAGAATATTGCTCGTCTCATATTTAGCGTTACAATGCGCGCGTCTTGAGGCCAGAAGGGTCCATGACAACCGTTTTTAGAGGCGCAGGAGACCTATTTGATGCGATTCAAGTTTGCTCACGCCGTGTCCATCGCGGCTGCGGTTGCAATGGCATCCGCATGCGGCAAGAAGGACGAAGGCGGAGCGAGCACGGCAGCGTCGGCAGCCAGTGCCGTCGCCGTGCCGGCTGCGTCCGCACCGGCGCCAGCGCCCGCGAGCGAGGCGACTGTCGTGAAGATCGGCCATGTCGCGCCACTGACGGGCCTGCAGGCCCACCTCGGTAAGGACAATGAAAACGGCGCGCGTCTCGCGCTGGAAGAAATCAGCGCGCAGGGCTTGACCATCGACGGGCATTCCATCCGTCTCGAACTCGACGGCCAGGACGATGCGGCCGATCCGCGTGTCGGCACCGAAGCCGCCCAGAAGCTTGTCGATGACCATGTGGTCGCGGTGATCGGCCACATGAACTCGGGCGTGTCGATTCCGGCGTCGAAGATTTACAGCGATGCGGGCATCGCACAGATTTCGCCGTCGACGACGAATCCCCAGTACACGAAGCAAGGCTACAAGACGACGTTTCGCGTCGTCGCGACCGACGCACTGCAAGGCCCCGTGCTCGCCAGCTACGCGATGAAAACGCTGCATGCGAAGAAAGTGGTCGTGGTCGACGACGCCAGCGCCTATGGCCGCGGCCTCGCCGACGAATTCGTGAAAAGCGTGCAGGCCGGCGGCGTGAAGGTCGCCGCTCGCGAAGCGACCACCGAGAAGTCCCGCGACTTCAAGGCGATTCTCACGAAGATCAGGCGCATCCAGCCGGACGTCGTGATGTACGGCGGCATGGACGTGACGGGCGGCCCGTTCGCGAAGGAAGCGGCGGCGCTCGGCATCAAGGCGAAGATCCTCGCGGGCGACGGCGTCTGCACCGACAAGGTGGCCGAACTCGCGGGCGACGCGGTGCAAAACATCGTCTGCTCGGAGGCGGGACTCGCGCTTTCGAAGATGGACAAGGGAGCCGACTTCGAGAAGAAGTACGAAGCGCGCTTTCACTCGCCAGTGCAGATTTACGCGCCGTTCACGTATGACGCGATGTACGTGATCGTCGATGCAATGAAGCGTGCGAACTCCATCGAAGCGCCCAAGGTGCTCGCTGCGATCGCCACGACCGACTACAACGGTCTGACGGGGCATATCGCATTCGACGACAAGGGCGATCTGAAGGCGGGGACCATCACGCTGTACGACTTCAAGGACAAGAAGAAGGACGTACTCGACGTCGTCAAGCAGTAGGCAGTCTGGCGGCGCCAGCTATCCGGCGGCGCTGTTTTCGTATCCGTCCGTGAACTGCTCGCAGCCTCATCCGGCCGCGGGCGGACGATCGGCGCTCAACCCTTACCGGTTTTTTAAAAGTACGCGCAGTGCCGCTTCAGATTTCGCTTCACACCGGTTTATCGGTCGGTGATAAAGGCGTTATCGAATCGCACGGGGCTAAGGAGCTTTAAATGGATATTTTCATCCAGCAGGTCCTCAACGGTCTGGTGCTTGGCAGCGTCTACGCCATCATCGCGTTGGGCTACACGATGGTGTACGGCATTCTCGGCATCATCAACTTCGCGCACGGCGACGTGCTGATGGTCGGCGCGATGGTTGCGCTCTCGGCCATCGGCGTCATGCAGAATCACGCGCCCGGCTTGCCCGGACCGATCATGCTGACGATCGCGCTTGTGGTCGCCGCGGTCGTCTGCGCCCTCGTCGGTTACACGATCGAGCGCGTCGCGTACCGGCCGCTGCGTAAAGCGCCGCGTCTCGCGCCGCTGATCACCGCGATCGGCGTGTCGATCCTGCTGCAGACCATCGCGATGATGATCTGGGGCCGCAATCCGCTCGCGTTCCCGCAGCTTCTCCCGACCGATCCGATCAACATCATCGCCGCCGACGAAACCCGTCCGGGCGCGGTGATCTCGATGACGGAAATCGTGATCATCGTCGTCGCGTTCATCGTGATGGCCGGCTTGCTGCTCCTCGTACACAAGACCAAGCTCGGCCGCGCGATGCGCGCCATCGCCGAGAACCCGGCCAACGCCTCGCTCATGGGCGTGAATCCGAACTTCGTGATTTCCGCGACCTTCATGATCGGCTCGGCGCTGGCCGCGCTGGCAGGCGTGATGATCGCGTCGGAATACGGCAACGCGCACTTTTACATGGGCTTCATTCCGGGCCTGAAGGCGTTCACGGCGGCGGTGCTGGGCGGTATCGGCAACCTCGGCGGCGCGATGGTCGGCGGCGTGCTGCTCGGTCTCATCGAACAGTTGGGCGCCGGGTACATCGGCAATCTGACGGGCGGCGTCTTCGGTTCCAACTACCAGGACGTGTTCGCCTTCATCGTGCTGATCATCGTGCTCGTGTTCCGTCCGTCGGGTCTGCTCGGCGAACGTGTCGCGGACCGCGCTTAAAGAACGTGTGAGGAGCTCAAAAAAATGACTTCGATTCAACCGATTGAGCCGTCCGCGACGCTCATCCCCGAGAAGAACACGACGAAGACACTCGTCGTCGGCATTCTCACCGCCGCATTCGTGATCGCCGCACCGATGGTGATCGGCGCGGCGGGTGGCAACTACTGGGTCCGCGTGCTCGACTTCGCGATGCTGTACGTGATGCTCGCGCTCGGCCTGAACGTGGTGGTCGGCTTCGCCGGCCTGCTCGACCTCGGCTATATCGCGTTCTATGCGGTCGGCGCGTACACGGCGGCCTTGCTGTCGTCGCCGCAACTGACCTCGCAATTCGAATGGATCGCGCATCTCGCGCCGGGCGGCCTGCACGTGCCATTCCTTCTCATCGTGCCCTGCGCGATGGCGCTCGCGGCGACCTTCGGCGTGCTGCTCGGCGCACCGACGCTGCGTCTGCGCGGCGACTACCTCGCGATCGTGACTTTGGGCTTCGGGGAAATCGTCCGGATCTTCATGAACAACCTCGATCGGCCGATCAACATCACGAACGGTCCGAAGGGCATCACGGGTATCGATCCGGTGACGGTGGCGGGCTTCAACCTGTCGCAGACGCACGAATTCTTCGGCATGAAGTTCCCGTCCGTCTACATGTATTACTACCTGTTCGTGATCGGCGCGCTGATCGTGATCTGGGTGTGTACGCGTCTGCAGCACTCGCGCATCGGCCGCGCATGGGCCGCGATCCGCGAGGACGAAATCGCCGCGAAAGCGATGGGCATCAACACCCGTAACGTGAAGCTGCTGGCGTTCGCGATGGGCGCGTCGTTCGGCGGGCTGTCGGGCGCGATGTTCGGCGCGTTCCAGGGCTTCGTGTCGCCGGAATCGTTCACGTTCTGGGAATCGATCGTCGTGCTGGCGTGCGTGGTGCTGGGCGGCATGGGTCACATCCCCGGCGTGATTCTCGGCGCGGTGCTGCTCGCCGTGTTCCCCGAATTCCTGCGCTCGACGATGGGTCCGCTGCAGAACGCCATCTTCGGTCATCAGATCGTCGATACCGAAGTCATCCGCCAGTTGCTGTACGGTCTGGCGATGGTGCTGATCATGCTGTATCGCTCGGAAGGCCTGTGGCCCGCCGCTAAACACGAAGACAAGATCGCGAAGATCGCGAAGCGCGGCGGCAAGAAGCCGGTGCGTGCTTAAAGGCGGGGGACTGAAAGATGAGCGATAAGCAAACACGACTTTCCGTCACGGGCGTGAACAAGCGTTTCGGCGGCTTGCAGGCGTTATCCGATGTGCGGCTCGAAATCAAGGAAGGCGAGATTTATGGCCTGATCGGCCCGAACGGCGCCGGCAAGACGACGTTCTTCAACGTGATCACGGGTCTCTACACGCCGGATTCGGGCGAGTTCCGGCTCGACGGCCAGGCGTACACGCCGACCGCCGTGTATCAGGTGGCGAAGGCCGGCATCGCGCGCACGTTCCAGAACATTCGTCTGTTCGGCGGCATGACCGCGCTCGAAAACGTGATGGTCGGACGCCACGTGCGCACGAAGCACGGTCTGATCGGCGCGGTGTTTCAGACGCCGGCCGAACGCCGCGAAGAGCGCGAGATCAAGGAACGCGCGCTCGAACTGCTCGAATACGTCGGCGTGCTGCAATACGCGGACTACACGTCGCGCAATCTGTCGTACGGGCATCAGCGTCGCCTCGAAATCGCGCGTGCATTGGCGACCGATCCGAAGCTGCTCGCGCTCGACGAACCGGCCGCCGGCATGAACGCGACCGAGAAGGTGGAACTCACGCGTCTGCTCGACAAGATCCGCTCGGACGGCAAGACGATTCTGTTGATCGAACACGACGTGAAACTCGTGATGGGATTGTGCAACCGCATGACGGTGCTCGATTACGGCAAGGTGATCGCCGAAGGTCTGCCGCAGGACGTGCAGAAGGACCCGAAGGTGATCGAGGCATATCTGGGTGCGGGGGTGCACTAAATGGCGACCACTAACGCGATGTTGAAGGTCAAGGGTCTGCAGGTGAATTACGGCGGCATCCAGGCGGTGAAGGGTGTCGATCTGGAAGTCGCGCAGGGCGAACTCGTTACGCTGATTGGCGCGAACGGCGCGGGCAAGACCACGACGATGAAGGCGATCACCGGTCTCAAGCCGTATTCGGGCGGCGATATCGAGTACATGGGTCAGTCGATCAAGGGCGTGCCGACGCACGAACTTCTGAAACGCGGTCTCGCGATGGTGCCGGAAGGCCGCGGCATCTTTGCGCGCATGTCCATTCTCGAAAACATGCAGATGGGCGCGTATCTGCGCAACGATACCGCCGCGATTCAGAAGGACACCGAGCGCATGTTCGGCTTCTTCCCGCGTCTGAGAGAGCGCGCGTCGCAGTATGCGGGCACGCTCTCGGGCGGTGAACAGCAGATGCTCGCGATGGCGCGCGCGCTGCTCTCGCGTCCGAAGCTTCTGTTGCTCGACGAGCCTTCGATGGGTCTCTCGCCGATCATGGTCGAGAAGATCTTCGAAGTCGTGCGCGAAATCTCGAAGGAAGGGCTGACGGTGCTGCTCGTGGAACAGAACGCGCGGCTCGCGCTGCAGGCGGCGAATCGCGGTTACGTGATGGACTCCGGCACGGTCACGATGACCGGCGACGCGAAGACCATGCTCGATGACCCGAAGGTTCGGGCGGCCTATCTGGGCGAGTAATTTCGCCTGTGGCCCGGTTGGACGAAAGCCGACTGTCTCGCGACAGTCGGCTTTTTTATAGTCGCTTCCCGAGACTCACCACTTCGTCCATCCGATAGCCGAGCTTCTCGTAAAACCCGCGCAACTCTGTCTTGAACGAGAGAATCTGCAGGTTCACTTTCGGACAGCCGAGCTTCGTCAACGCGGCTTCCGCGTGCTTCATCAACGCGCCGCCGAATCCGCGTCCGCGCAGCGCCGGCGTGACCGCCAGCGAATACACCCAGCCGCGATGCCCGTCGTAACCGGCCATCACCGTGCCGATCACGACATCGTCGAGCGAGCCGATGAAGAACAGCTCCGGCTGCATCTGCATCTTGTTGGCGATCGACCGCGCGGGATCGCGCTGCGGCCGCGATGCGTCCGCGTACTCGGGGAACACGTCGCGCCACAGGGCGATCACGGCATCGCGATCGCCTGCGTCGAAAGTGCGGATGATCACAGCGAATCGAGCACCGAGCGCAGCATCGTCATCATCTGGTCGATCTCGTCCTTCGTCACGTTGAGCGCGGGCATGAAGCGCAGCAGATTCGGGCGCGCCGCGTTGAGCAGCAGGCCGTCCGGTTGCATGAGACGCGCCTTCTCGACGATCTGCGGACCCTTGTCGCTGTCGAGCAGCAGCGCGCGCAACAGGCCTTCGCCACGCTCGCCGTTAAAGCCGCGCTCATCGGAGAGCTTCAGCAGTTCCTGCTTCAGATACTCGCCTTTCTCGCGCACGCTTTCGAGGAAGCCCGGCGCGACGAGCTGCGAAATCACCGAATAGCCGGCCGCCGTCATCAGCGGATTGCCGTTGTAGGTGCCGCCCTGATCGCCCGCATCGAAGCACGCGACGTCAGCCTTCGACAGGAGCGCCGCGAGCGGCACGCCGCCGCCGATACCCTTGCCGAGCGTCATGATGTCCGGCTCGACGCCCGAAAGCTCATACGCGAACAACGTCCCCGCGCGGCCGCAACCGCTTTGCACTTCATCGACGATGAGCAGAATGTTGTGCTTCTTCGTCAGCTCGCGCAGTTGCTGCATGAATTCGCGCGTCGCGGGAATGACACCGCCTTCGCCCTGAATCGGCTCCAGCATTACGCCGACGGTTTTCCCGGTGATGAGCTTCTCGACCGATGCGATATCGTTCAGATCGGCCTTCGGGAAGCCCGGCACTTGCGGTGCGTAGATCGTGTCCCAGCCGGGCTTGCCGCTCGCGGACATCGTCGCGAGGGTGCGGCCGTGGAAGCTGTGGTCGAACGTGATGATCTCGTACGCGCCGTTCTTGAATTTCTTGCCCCACTTGCGCGCGAGCTTGATCGCGCCTTCGTTGGCTTCCGCGCCGCTGTTGGCGAAGAACACCTTGTCGAAGCAACTGTTCGCGGTGAGCAGCCCTGCGAGCTGCGCCATCGGCGCGTTGTAGAACGCGGGCGACGGGTTGATCAGCGTGCGTGCCTGCTTCTCCATCGCCTCGATCATGCCTTCGTTGCAGTGGCCGAGCGAGTTCACGGCCCAGCCCTGGATGAAGTCGAGATAGCGCTTGCCCGTATTGTCGTAGAGCCACGAGCCTTTGCCGTGCGTGAACACGATCTCGGGGCGGTTCGTGATGTACATCAGCGAATCGACGGGGTACTCATTGAAATTCATGACGGCGGGCTCCACGAGGCAAAAGAGAAAAGTGGTGCGGAAAAAACAAAAGCCACGGATTTCCGTGGCTTCATTTCGTACGCTTCGAACAAACCGAACCGTGAGCGCAATGTGTGACGAGCCAGCGGCATCCCTAGGGGAGCGGCGAGCGGCGACGTCGAAGTGCGTTCAGGGTTTTGAGCATTCGCGAAGGATACGTTAAGCGGTTGCCGCGTGTAAACCGTGCACGCGGATTTTTTGTCCGCGTGCAGATTACGTGCAACATCACACAGGATGCGCGAGATCGGCCGCGCTCGTGAACGAATCCGCGTAGAACTCGTCCTCCGGCAACCGATGATGCTGCGTGAAATCGCGCTGAGCCGATTCCACCATCACGGGCGCGCCGCATGCGTACACCTGATAGGCGCTCAAGTCCGGCAGATCTTCGATGACAGCGCGATGAACGAAGCCCGTGCGGCCCGTCCAGCCATCGCCTGCTTCGGGTTCGGAAAGCACCGGGACGAAGCGGAAGTTCGGAACCTCGCGCGCCCATTGTTCGGCGAGCTCCATCATGTAGAGGTCTTTTTTGCGGCGGCCGCCCCAATAGAGCGTCATCGGGCGGTTCAGATTCTTGAACACCGCATGTTCGATGATCGCCTTGATCGGCGCGAAGCCCGTTCCCGACGCGAGCAGCACGATCGGCTTTTCGGACTCGTCGCGCAGGAAGAACGTGCCGAGCGGGCCTTCGAAGCGCAGGATGTCGCGCTCCTTCATTGCGCCGAACACGTGATCCGTGAACGTGCCGCCCGGCATGTGGCGGACGTGCAGTTCGAGCGGCCCTTCGTGATGCGGCGGGCTCGCCATCGAATAGCTGCGGCGCTTGCCGTCCTTCAGAATGAATTCGATGTACTGGCCCGCGTAATATTGCAGGCGTTCGTTCGCGGGCAACTGCAGTTTCAACTCGATGACGTCGTCGGCGCGGCGTTCGAGCGCGTTCACGCGGCACGGCAGCTTTTTCACCTGCACGTCGCCTACGCCCGCGACTTCACGCACGTCGATGGTCAAATCCGTCTGCGCGGTCGCGCAGCAAAAGAGGGCCATGCCGCGCGTCTTTTCGTCGTTCGACAGCGCCGACGACGAATGCGGCGCCTGCTCGACTTCGCCGCTCACCACCGCGCCCTTGCACGAGCCGCACGCACCGTTCTTGCAGCCGTACGGCAGGCCGATGCCCTGGCGCAGCGCGGCGGTCAGTACGGGTTCGTCGGGTTCTACTTGAAACTGCCGGCCGCTTTGCCGGAGCGTTACGTTGAAAGCCATAGATCGATTTTCTGCGCTGTGTGGAGTTGTCTCGTTCGTCTTTTCGGACGCCGCGCGCGCGTTTCAGGCGACGGATAGAATGCTCCGATGATCGCCACTCGAAACCTTCGCCGCGCGCGTATTCTGATCGTCGGATGCGGCGATGTCGGCATGCGCGCGCTGCCGCTTCTGCATGCGCGCGCCGCCGCGCCCCGCGTCGTCGCGCTTACGCATCATCCCGAGCGCGCTGGCGAATTGCGCGCGGCGGGCGCGACGCCCATTTCCGGCGATCTCGATTTGCGCCGCAGCCTCGGACGGCTCGCGGGCCTCGCGCGCGATGTGCTGCACCTCGCGCCGCCGCAGCGCGATGGCGATTCGGACCGCCGCACGCGCACGCTGATTGCCGCGTTGCGCAGTACGCGCCGCTCGGTGGCGCGCGGCGCCGCGAGTCACTGGCTGCATCCGGATCGCGCCGGAAAAACGGCTTTCATTGTACCCGACGGTCTTCGTGCGGCTACGAAGCGCCGGAACGGCCCCGGCACGCGTTTCGTCTACGCGAGCACGACGGGCGTCTATGGCGACTGCGCTGGCGCGTGGATCGACGAAACGCGGCCCGCGCGGCCCGGCAACGAACGTGCGCGACGGCGCGTGTCGGCGGAGAGGCAGTTGCGCGCGGCGGGTGTGCAGAGCGGCTGGCGCGTGTCGATCGCGCGGATTCCGGGCATTTACGCGGCCAATCGCTTGCCGATCGCGCGCATCGAAAAGGGCATGCCCGCGCTCGTCGAAGCGGACGACGTCTACACGAACCACATTCACGCCGACGATCTCGCGGCCATTCTCGTGCGGGCGCTCGCTCGCGGGCGTGCGCAACGCGTGATCAACGCCTCGGACGACACGGATTTGCGCATGGCGGATTACTTCGACCGCGTGGCCGATGCATACGGCCTGCCGCGCGTGCCGCGCATTTCGCGCAGCGAAGCGCAAACGCGCCTCGAACCGGTCACGCTCTCATTCATGCGCGAATCGCGACGGCTCGCCAATTCGCGCCTGAAACGCGAATTGGGCTATGTGCTGCGTCATCCGACGGTCGACGAATTCCTGAAGGAGAACGCGCGAAGCTAGATCAGCGCCGGGATCGTTTCGAGCAGGACGAAGCACATCAACGCGCCGATCAATGCGCCGATGAGATTCGGCGAATACTTATGGCGCCTGTGCGTGACGACGCCCAGCACCCCGATGAGGACAGCCCACAGCGCGACGAACGCAATCAGCGCGGCGGTCGAGTGGGAGACCATGATGCCCTCCTGCTTTTTTCGTAGTCGTTTTTGGTATCCGTTAGACCAGTATATGAGTGCGGATCGCGGAAGGCATGCTGCGCCGCAGCGCGCGTGATGATCGGATATACCGATTTGTATGCTCAATGGGAATCGATGAAGGCGAGAACGCGGTGAAAACCGGCGATGCGGCGCGTTCGGCGCGGCTTTGAAGCAGGCTTTGAAGCGGCGTTATGGCGTTATGGCGTTATGGCGTTGTGTCGGGTGCTTCTCGCAGCGCGGCGAGATCGGCGTCGTCGAGCCAGCGCCACGCGCCTTCGCCGAGCGAATCGGGCAGCGCATAACCGCCGACCCGCTCGCGATGCAGTTTCTCCACGCGATTCCCGGCGGCCGCGACCATGCGCTTCACCTGATGATATTTGCCTTCGAGCACGGTGAGTTCGAGCAGCCGCTCGTCGCGCCGTTCGGCCGCGAGCGCGGCGCTCGGCTTCGACTCGCCGTGCAGCAGCACGCCGTCGCGCAACTTCGCGAGTTGTTCATCGTCGAGCGGATGACGCACGGTCGCGAGATAGACCTTCGGCACCTTGCGTTTGGGCGACGTGAACGCATGCACGAACGCGCCATCGTCGGAGAGCAGCAACAGTCCGGTCGTGTCCTGATCGAGCCGGCCGACCGACTGCACGCCGCGCGCGGCGAGTTGCGGCGGTAGCAGATGAAACACGCTCAGATGATGCTGCGGATCGCGCGAGCATTCGTAGCCCGCGGGCTTGTTGAGCGCGATGTACGCGTTCTCGCGATACGTCCAGAGACGATCGTCGATTTCGAATTCGAGACCGGGCGCGACGGAAAGATCGGCGTGCGGATCGTCGCGCACGATGCCCGCGATGCGCACGCGGCCTTCGGCCACGATGCCGCGGCACTGGCGGCGCGACCCGAAGCCTTGGGAGAAGAGGAGGGTTTCGAGGTCCATCGGATGAGCGGGAGTTGAAGCGCGCATTCTAGCAAGCCGCGCTTTTGGTCCGCGCGCGCCGGGGCGCGGTTCGCATCGGCTAAAAAAATGCGCCGCCCCAACCGCGGGCGGCGCCGAGTGTGGCGATGCGCTTTCGGACGGCCAGCCGTCCGCGGCCAGCGTCATCGCCCAGGGAAACGCGGCGTGTGCGTCATTGCATGTCGATGCGGCCGTACACGCCATCGGCTTCGGCGTTCGGCCCGGCGGCGAAGAAAAGCGTGTTCGACGGCTGAGCGTTCAGGTTGTTGCCGAACGCGATGCCCCACAGGCCATGCTGCACGAGCGGCGTGCCGTCGGTGTTCGTGAGCTGGCCGACGAGCGCGCCGCTGTTCGGATCGAACGCGTTGATCGCGCCGTCGCCGAAATTGCCGACGAGGATATCGTTGCTGAAGGTGCCGAAGTTGCCGGGCGCCTGCGCGACGCCCCACGGCGCATTCAGCGGTCCGTTCGCCGCGAGGCGCTGCATCAGATTGCCGTCGATGTCGAACACGTCGACGAAGCCCTGGCCCGCGCCCGCCACGTCGTCCTCGGCGTCGCTGTCCTGTTTCGCGTAGGTGACATAGATCTTCGAGCCGATCGCCTGAATGCCGAAGGGCGCGAAGCCCGCCGGAATCTGCGTGTCCTTGAAGCCGCCGGGCACGGCGATCTTCGTGAACGTGCCGTCGAAGACATCGATCGTGTTGTTATGGAAATCGGTCGCGTAGAGGCGATGCGTGCCCGCCGCAGTCGTGGCGATCGCGAGTCCCTTGTAGATGGCGCCCGACGCGCTCGAATCGACGGCGGTGAAGGCGTGCGTCGTGTCGACGGCGGGCGCCCACGCGGTGATCGAGCCGCCTTCGCCCGCGAAGAGGAACGCGGCGACACCTGACTTGCCGTTGCGCGCGAGCGTGAGATCCGGTCCCTTGTTGAAGACGATTCCGGTCGGATTGGCTGGCCCCGAGGCGCTCGGCGGAATCGATACGACCAGCGATTGAACGACGCCGTTGCCGTCGTAGAGCGAGGCCGTCTGCGTGCCGTTGTTGGCGACCCACACGAAGCCGTTCGGGTTGAACGCGACGCCCCAGCTGTTCTTCAGATTCGCGTCCGTGTGAGGCGCGGGCACGGCGCCATCGGAGACCACGATCGACATCTTGAAACGCGTCGCCGTCGGCATGTTGTTATCCGAGCCGCCGCCGCACGAGGCGATGCCCGCGAGCGTGACGAGCGCGGCGGCGCAAGCGACGACACGGCTCCACAATCCAGTTTGCATGATGGTGACTCCTTCGGCAGCGGTCCGCCGTCAGTTCGTTCGTCACCTCTAAACGAATGCGCGTCGCGGCTTATTCCGTTCGCATCATGCTTTGTCGGTCGATGTTTTTCGATGTCAGTCAGTGCGCGTCGCCGCGTCCCTTCGATACGACCGGCACGCCCAGGCCGAAGAGCGAGAAGCGCGAATCGTCCTGATCGCCCGACATCGCCGGGTGGCGCGTGCCGGCGCTCCAGCGTCCGTCGTAGGTCATCGTCGGAACGATCGGCTTCGGTATGCCGCTGGCCTGCTGGAAGTACTCGGTGTTGGTCTCGTTCTGCACCGCAAGCGCGCGGCGCAGCGTCGCCTGCGTCTGTCCGTTGCGTGGGTCAAGCGCGACCGCGCGGCGCGCGTTGCGCAATGCGCACGCCGGGTCCATGTTCGCGGCGCAGGTGCGTGCGCTCGCCATCGCACCGTCGCGCGCACGTTCCTGACGCGACAATTCGGCCGCGAGCTGCTGGATTTCGGGACTGCGCGGCTCGCTTGCGGCGAGGCCGCGCATGTGACGGCGCGCCGACGCGAGATCGCGACTGGCAAGCGCTTGCTGAGCCGCCGCGATGCTGCGGGCGACGGCTGCGGGAAGCGGCTCCGGCGCTGGCTGAACGACGGGCGCAGGCTTGTCGATCGAGGCGACCGTGGCGGTGCTGCGAGGCTGTTCGGAGGGGCGGACAACGGGCGCGGGAGGCTTGCCGGTCGAGGCAATTGTCGCGGTGCCGCGAGCCGGTTCGGATGGACGGGCGACGGGCGCGGCGGGCTTGTCGAGCGAGGCGATCGTCGCGGTGCCGCGAGGCTGTTCGGAGGGACGGGCGACGGGCGCGGCGGGCTTGTCGAGCGAGGCCACCGTCGCGGTATTCCGGGGCTGTTCGATCGCGCGAGCGATGGGCGCGGGCGCTTGCGTCGTCGGCTTTGCCGGAACCGGCGCGGCTGTGGCGAGCGTCATGTTCACGCGCGCTTCCGGCTTCTGCGACGATGCGATGACCGGCGTCGCCGGTTTGATCGCCGGCGCGACGGCCGCGACCGAAGCCGCTGTCGCGCCGGCTGCGGTCATCGTCGGAATGGGCGTTGCGGGTTTCGCCGTTACGACCGTTGTCGGCGATGCGATGG
>NZ_FCOJ02000110.1 GCF_001545035.1 Caballeronia glebae | reverse complement strand
TTAGTTGGGACTCCGCGTCGCGTTGCCTCTTCCGAGTGAGCGGGCGCGCGTTCAAGAAGGGATATTTCAACAGCCTGTTAGAAGCTCATCGTCAACTAATGCCCATGAAGCCAGTGGTTTTGGTAAATGAAACTGCTACGGGCTTTGGTAGCCAAGCTATCGTGCGCGGTAGTGGATCGGGAAGGGGGCGGAGCGACCGCCCCCTTCCCTCGGGTCTCCGTGAGGACGGAGGAAGCGATCTATCGGACCTCTTTGATCCGGTATCTGCCGGGACTATCTCCGAATATTCGAAGTCAGCAATGCCTAATCAATCGGTGGAACTGCTGGCGCGCAAAAGTAGCACTAAATCAGGAATAAGAAAAGCGAAGAGTATCGGGAATGTCGATTGAAAGAGACTCGGGGAACGTGTCTTTCGTAATCTCTGAGCGAGCCCGTCCACGCGTATCACCGACCGGACTCCTGCGCGCGGCTGGCAGTACGCTCGGCAATATCGGATCGGACGAACACGAAGATCTCTGCTTGCGCGTAACAGGCAAGGTCGAACCATCCGCTCGCTGACCTGCCCGCACACCCCGCATTCCTCAATGCTTCTTCAGCACCGGCGTCGTCCGCCGAAAGCCCCTGAACCGCTCGCGCCGATGCTCCTCGTCGAAGTGCGCGCGCGAGGGCTTCACGAGATCGCTGCGCGACACGATGCCGACGAGCCGCAGTGACTGCTTGTCCGCCACGACCGGCAGGCGCTCCAACTCATGCACCGCAAGGCGCGTCGCGGCGAGCCGGCACGGTTCGCCCGGCAGTGCGAAGGCCGGTGCGCCGTGCTTCATGTCCTGCAATGCATCGCCGATGCTCACGTCCGCCTGTTGCACCGAAGACGCCTCGATCAACGTCCCGAGCGACGCCCGGTCCAGCATGCCGACGAGCACGCCGTCGCGCACCACGGGATACGCGCGATGCACCTGCTGCGGCCCGAAATGCTTCGCCAGCGCGTCGCTCAGAGGCGTGGCGGCGTCGATCGTCAGCACGTCGCGGGTCATGACTTCATCGACGTGATGGCGCTCAAGCGGATCCACGCCGTATTCGCGATAAATGTGATACCCGCGTCGCGCGATTTTCTCGGTCATGATCGAGCGCTTCATCACGACGGTCGCGAAGCCATGCGCGACGAGCGTCGCGGCGAGCAGCGGCAGCATCGCGTTCGCATCGTGCGTGAGGCCGAAGGCGAAGACGATCGCGGTGAGCGGCGCGCCCAGCGTCGCGCCGAGCGTCGCGGCCATGCACACGAGCGGCCAGAGCGCGGTGTCGTGGCCGGGTAGAATCGCGCCGAGCGCGGTGCCGAGCCCCGCGCCGAGCATCAAAAGCGGTGCGAGCACGCCGCCCGACGTGCCCGAGGCGAGCGCGACGACCCAGATGACCGCCTTCACGGCGAGAATCGACAGCGCCACCTGAATTGCGATGTGCTGATGCAGCAGATCGCCGATCACGTCATAGCCGACGCCGAGCGCGCGCGGCTCGATGTATCCGCCGATGCCGACGAACACCGCGCCGATCGCGGGCCACCACATCCAGTGGATCGGCAGCTTGTGAAACAGGTCTTCAAGCTTGTAGAGCGCGGCCGACAACCCCGACGCCAGCGCGCCCGACAACAGCCCCGCCACGAGGCAAGACAGCAGCGAAATCATGTGCGGCGGCTGCGTTTCGAGCGGAAAGAGCGCGCCGGTGCCGAACACGGCCGCGCGCGCGAAACCCGCCACCGCGCAGGCGAGCGCGACCGGCAGAAAGCTGCGCGGCCGCCATTCGAACAGCAGCAGTTCGACCGCGAGCAACACCGCCGCGACCGGCGTGCCGAACACGGCCGTCATGCCCGCCGCCGCGCCCGCGACGAGCAGCGTCTTGCGCTCGGCGGCCGTCACGTCGATACATTGCGCGATGAGCGAGCCGAGCGCGCCGCCCGTCATGATGATCGGGCCTTCCGCGCCGAACGGACCGCCGCTGCCGATCACGATCCCCGACGACAACGGCTTCAGAATCGCGACCTTGGGCGACATGCGGCTCTTGCCGAACAGAATTGCCTCGATGGCTTCCGGAATACCGTGGCCGCGAATCTTGTCCGAGCCGAAGCGCGCCATCAAGCCGACGATTAGACCGCCGATCACGGGAATGACGATGACCCAGCGCCCGAGCGTGTTTAGCGCGGGCGAGGTGTCCTCGAAGGAGAAAGTGCCGAAGAAGAACAGGTTCGTGAAGAGATGGATGAGCCGGAGGAGCAAGACGGCCGCGAGCGTGGCGATCGCGCCGATGATGGCGGCGAGCCCGCATATCTTCAGCAACCGGTCGTTGACCGAAAAGTCGCGTTTGTGATGGTCCATGAATGGTGCTCCAGGAGATTCAGAGATCGATTTGCGGCACGCGAAACGCGCCTTCGAGAGACTTGATTTCCGCGCGATGCAGCGCGGCGAGGCGCGCGAGCACTTCTTCGCCGCGCGCTTCCAGATGCACCCGCACCTGACGGCGATCCTCGTTGCTCGGCGCGCGGCGCACGAGCCCGGCCACCTCGCAGCGCGTGACCAGCGCCACGACGCCGTGATGATGCGATTGCAGCCGCTCGGCGAGTTCGCCGACGGTCGCCCAGTCGCGCTCCGGATAGCCCTTGATGTGCAAGAGCAGCAGATACTGCAGCGGCGTGATGCCTTCGTCCTGCGCGGCGCGCTCGGAGAAGCGCTCGAAGCGCCGCATCTGATAGCGGAATTCGGACAACTGTTCGAAGTCCGGCTTGGTGAGATTGCGCGAGTCGTTCATCGGATTTCAGTCGGCGCGAGGCGGTTCGGAGGGGGCGGGCGGTTCAGGCGCTCTTCTGCTCGCCCGCGAAAGATTGCCGATACAGGCCGGAGATCAGGTCGGTTTCGGTGATCATGCCGGCAAGCTGATCGTGCGCGCCGACCACCGGAATGTGGTGATGCCCGAAGTGCGCGAACATGGGCACCAGCTCGGCGATGGCGGTGTTCGTCTTCACCGTGCAGACGTCGGTCGTCATCAGCGAGGCGACGAGCCGCGGCGTCGTCGAAGGGCCGCGCATCAGCCGCTCGATCGCGTGCTTCACGGTCTCCACGATGCCGCCACCGCGCACCGGCGCGAGGTCCGCGCGCGTGACGATGCCGCACACGCGTCGCGTCGCGTCGATCACCGGCAGCGCCTTCACGCGATGCCTGTCGAGGAGCGCGAGCGCCGCCTGCGCGCTCGTGTCGGGCGTCACCGAAACGATCGTGCGCGACATGATATCCGCACACGTGAACTCCGTGAAACGGCGCGCATAGGCCTGCATCTGCGTCTCGCGCAGGAGCGCTTCGAGATCGTCCGGATCGATGTCGAGCATTTCGCTGCGGCGCGAGAGCACGGCCTGGAGATCCGCGCGCGTGAACGAGGCGGCGTCCGGCGGCGCGTTCGCGGGTTTCGGCGCAGCGTGGCCGTGCGGATAGCGGTGCCCCGTGAGCGCGTGAAACACGATCGCGGATGCAAGCAGCGCCGCCGACTGGATCGCCACCGGCGCGATCACGAAGCCGTAGCCGAGCGCGTGCACCGACGGTCCGCCGAGCACGGCGGTCAGCGCCACCGCGCCCGAAGGCGGATGCACGCAGCGCAGCGCGAACATCGCGCAGATCGCGAGACACGCGGCGAGCGCGGCGGCGTCGACGGGATCGTGCACGAGCATCGCGCAAGTGACACCGACCGTCGCCGACACGATGTTCCCGCCGACGATCGACCACGGCTGCGCGAGCGGACTTGCGGGCACGGCGAAGAGCAGCACGGCGGAGGCGCCCATCGGCGCGATGAGATACGGAATCGCCGATGCGTCGCCGATCATCAGATGCGCGAGCCCGCCCGTCAGCGCAATGCCGACGAGCGCGCCGAGACCGGCGCGCAAACGCTCGGTCCAGCGCAGCGTGACGGGAGCGGGAAGGAAGCCTTGCAACCAGCGAAGCAATGCGATACGCGACACTTTTTCAGCGTTCCGGGAAGAGTCAGTGGAGGGTCACACCGGCTGGCCGGATCGATAGCGCGAAAGCAAGCGTGCGACAATCATCAAATTATATCGCAATATGATACAAATTGTCGCGCGCTTCGATTCGTCGCGACTGAACGGGCGTGCGCAGCCGCGATGTCCTCCTGTACGATGGGTTTTCCCTCGCGCGGCGCGGACACTTCGACATGGCTCGGCGCAACATTTCCCGGATGGCGTGCTTGATCGCGTGCGCGTGGTCGTGCGCGGCGGCCGCGACGGACGACGACCCCTCGATCATCGTCAGCGACGTTCACGAGTTCGTCGTCGCGAACGACGGCTCGCTCACCGAAGACGACACCGCCGTGCTGCGCGCGAACACGTCGGCGGGCGTGGACGAAATCGCGCAGCGCTACGTCTGGTACGACAAGAGCGTGTCGGAGGTGGCTATCGTCGAGGCGTATTCGATCGATGCGAACGGTGCGCGCCACGACGTCTCGCCGGATCAGATCCGCGATATTCAGGAGCCGCGCTCGGCGGGCGCGCCCACGTTTCAGGACGCGAAGCTGCGCGCGGTGATTTTTCCGGCGGTGGGCGTCGGCTCGACGGTGCATCTGCGTTTTCGCAAGAGCCAGGCAGCGGCGGTGATTCCCGGCCAGTTCAACTATTACGTCGATCCGGGGCAGCGGCCCGTCGCGCAGCAGACGCTCGTCTTCGATCTGCCCGCCGGCAAGCCGCTCTATGCCGATGCGCGCGGCTATGTCGCCGAGCCGCCCGTCACGGCAAACGGGCGCACGCGTTACGCGTTCACTTACCGGCATGATCGTTACGCGCGCATCGAAAGCGGTTCGGTGGGCTACGCGCAGTACGGCGACCGCCTGCTGGTCACGACCTTCCCCGATTACGCCAGTTTCGCGAAGGCCTATCGCGACGCGGCCGCCGACCCGGGCGCGACCGATCCGGCGATCCGCTCGCTCGCGCTATCGCTCACGCAAAACGACGCCGACGACCGCGCGAAAGCCAAAACGCTCTACGACTGGGTGCGTCACCACATCCGCTATGTCGCGATGTTCATCGGTCAGAGTCCCGCCGTTCCGCATCGCGTGACGGAGGTGCTCGCGAACCGCTACGGCGATTGCAAGGATCACGTCGCGCTGTTCGGCGCGCTGCTCGATGCCGTGGGCATTCGCAACGAGCCCGCGCTGATCGGCCTCGGCTCGGTCTATACGCTGCCGTCGGTGCCGGGTTACGGATCGGGCGCGATCAATCACATCGTCACGTGGCTGCCGGACCTGAACGTGTACGCGGACAGCACGGCGGCGAGCGTGGAGTTCGGCTTTCTGCCACTCGCCGACATGGACCGGCCCGCGCTGCTCGTGAACACGGGCGCGCTCGCCCGCACGCCCGCGACGCAGCCGCTCGCGCGCACGGCGCGTTTGCAGATCGAGGTTGCGGACAAAGGCGAGGCGAGCTTTGCCTATTGGGTCGAGGACGCGGGATGGAGCGCGGAGATCGAGCGCATTAACCTGCGTCTCGCGAATGCGCAACGGCGCGACCAGATCGCGGCGGAGCGGCTGCGCTTCACGAATCTACGCGGCGCGGGGGCGCTGACGACGAGCAATGTCGATGCAACCGGCGGCCCGTTCGCGACGACCCTGCGTGGCACGCTCGACGACGTCGTCTGGCCGACCGGCACGACGGCGCTGCCCGCGCTGTCGAGTCTCTCGGGCGGTATCGCGACGACGACGCGCAACTGGCTCGCGGAGCGCACGCGCACGCAGCCGTATTTGTGCATTGGCGGCATGTTCGACGAGGTCGCGCAGATCGCGTTGCCGAAGACGACGCACGTGGCCGAAGTGCCCGCCGATCTCGATCTGACGAGCGATGTCTTCCGTTACCGCTCGCGCTATCTCTTCGATCCGTCGTCGAACGTGATTCAGATTTCGCGCACGCTGGACGCGCGTTTCGGCAAGCAGGTCTGCACGCCCGACGATTTTCAGGCGGCGCTTCCCGCGCTGAAAAAGATCGAACGGGACACGCAGGCGCAGATCATCCTGAAAGCGGCGGGCCCGTAAACCTCACTCGTCACTCCATATCCCGCGCGACGCGAAAGCCGTTCTGCGACTGCCGCACGCTCGAACTGTATTTGAAGCGCGTCGCCGACTGCATGTAGGCCGCGCCTTCGCGCCACGAGCCGCCGCGAATCACGCGCACGCTGCACGAGGGATCGTCCCAGGCGCGGCCGTCGGCGGGCGCGTTCTTGTACGAGCCGTGCCAGCAGTCGGCGACCCATTCCCAGACGCTGCCGTTCATGTCGTAGAGACCGTATGGATTCGGGGCGAACGATCCGACCGGCGCCGGCGCTTCGGGCTTGTACGGATCGCCGCAATCCTTGCAGTCGGCGGTGCCTTTCTTCATCTGATCGCCCCACCAGTACGTCGATTGCGTGCCGCCGCGCGCGGCGTATTCCCATTCTGCTTCCGTGGGCAGGCGATACGGCTTGCCGCCCACCTTGCTCAGCCATTTGACATAGACCTGCGCGTCGTCCCAGCTCACGTTGCGCATCGGCGCGTTGCCGGGCGCGGGCGTCGATTCGCCCTCGGGCGCGACGCGCGTGCATGCGCCCGCATCGGCGCAGGCGTTCCATTGCTCGACCGTGACTTCATATTTGCCGATGGCGAACGCGCGCCCGACTGACACGCGATGCGGCGGTTTCTCCGCGGGATCGTCGTTGTTGCTGCCCATCGTGAAGCTGCCGGCCGCGAGCGGGATCAACACGGGGCACGCCGGGCAATCCTTGATCTCGCTGCCGCTCGCCGCTTTTGCTGCGGGCTTGGTGGTGATGGCGGCGGGCGGTGCCACGGCCGCCGCCGCAGCGGGCGCGGGCGGTATGACCGGGCGCGGCTTCTCCGGCGCCGCTGCCGTAGCGGGCGCGGAAGGCGGCGGCTTCGGCGACGGCGCGGCGGGCGCGGCCGTCGCGGCTGGTGGTGCGGATGCGGCCGGCTTCGCATTTCCCGCCGCGCGCAGACGCTCGATGCGCGCCTTGGCGAGCGCCGCGAAACGGCCGTTCGGATACGCCTTCAGATACGCTTCGTAATCGCTCGGAAACGTGCTGTCCTTGATCGATTCCCAGAACGTCAGTTCGTATTGTTCGTTGCTGTCTTTCGGGAGGATGCCGCGTGTGCGGACGGCGTTGGCGGATTCGGCAGGACTGATGGCGTTCGCGTCCGCCCAATGCACATTCGCTGCATCGGCGATAGTAAAGCCGCGATCGAGCGTCGACGCGATCCACGGCCGCTGGGCGCCGCTCGATGCCCGCGCGACATCCGACGCAGCCTTCACGAACGCCGAGGACGTCACCGACGATCGCGCACCCAGCGCGCGCAGCAACGCCGCCGTATAGCGACCGTTGCGCTCGTCTTCGGATGCGGCCTCGCCCGGCGCGGCCGCATACGCGACGAGCGTGCGCGGCGGCAGCGTCAACGTGCGCGCGTGAGTTTTCTCGAAGGGATCGTTCAGACACATGTCGAGCACGACGATGTTCGCCGCGCCCGGCCGCGCCCGCGTGATGCGTTCGACGATGTCCTGCGCGGAAATTGTGTCGCGCACGAGCGTCGCGGGCCGTCGCTCGCGCGCGTCGAGCGGCACAAGCCGCGCATCGCCGCCGGCCTGCAATCCGTGGCCGGCGAAATAGACGAGCGCCGTGTCGTTCGGGCCGAGGCGCATGGCGAATGCATCGAGCGCTTGCCGCATCGCGGCTTCATCGAGATTCGTGCGGCGCGTGACGTCGAAGCCGAGCGAGTCGAGCGCGGCGCTCATGTCATCCGCGTCGCGCGATGCGCTCGCGAGCGGACGATCGACATAGTCGGCATTGCCGATCACGAGAGCGAGATGTCGGGGCGCGGGTGCGATCGTCGCGATCGTCGCGATCGTCGCGATCGAGGAAGAGGGCGGCGCCGTGACCGGTGCCGCGCTCGCTGGCGCGAGCGTCTGGCCGATCGTCAGAACCACGCCCGCGATAAGAAGAGTTCGCCACATATTCACACCCTGTCCGTCCGGCTTTGAGTGGAGGGCATCGTGTTGCAATTGCGCGCGATGCCGAGGCTTTGGGGCGAGGTCTGCGCCCTCTGTATCCAGCACCAACAACGATAGCACGCACTCACGCGACGCTTGAATCCCCTGAAAGAAGGGATCCGTCATGAGGGCCGGGCGACCCTCGTGTGACCGTATCTTTTTTAAGCGTTACGTCCTAATCTAAAAACCAACGACGCTGTATCGCGTAACCCGTATCACGCTCCGAGCACGAGCGTTCGCGCGTGTGAGGATCGATTTCCCGGGCCCATCCACGAGGCCTTTCAACGAGAGAGGCGTGCATAACATGCTGAGAAGAACCGTGCTTGGCGCGCTGGCTTCCCTGGCCGCACTGGCCGCCGATTCGTCGTTCTCCGCCGCGCGTGCCCGCACGCCCGCGCCCGCGAACGCCGAGGCGTACATCATCTGGCCGCCGGACGGCGCCGTGATCACGGGCGGCAAGCTCTGGGTGCGCATGGGCTTGCGCAACATGGGCGTCTGTCCGAAGGGCGTCGATCTGCCGAACGTGGGGCATCACCATCTGATGGTCGATACCGATCTGCCGCCGCTCGATCAGGAGATACCGTCCGATCGCAATCACCTGCATTACGGCGCGGGCGAAACCGATGCGCGCCTCGAATTGCCGCCGGGCAAGCACACCTTGCAGTTGCTGATGGGCGACTACAACCACATTCCGCACGACCCGCCGGTGTATTCGAAGAAGATCACGATCACGGTGAAATGAGCTGTGCACTTGCCGAGGGCACATGACATGAAAAAACGATCCGCTGATGCGCTCGCGCTGCCGCGTTCGCTCCTCGTCGCCGCCACGCTCGCGACGGCGTTCGCCGCGCCTCTTGCGCTCGCCGGGACGACGCCCGCGCCCGCCAACGCTTATGCGTATATCGGCTATCCGAACGATGGTCAGACCGTGCCCGCGGGCAAGCCGTTCAAGGTCTGGTTCGGGCTGCGCTTCATGGGCGTCGCGCCGCGCGGCGTGAAGTTTCCGAACACGGGGCATCATCATTTGCTGATCGACGTGGACTTGCCGCCGATGGATCAGGAGATTCCATCGGATCGCAATCATCTGCATTACGGCGCCGGCGAAACCGAAGCGCTGATCGAGCTGCCGCCGGGCAAGCACACGCTTCAGCTTCTGATGGGCGATGACAAGCACATACCGCATAACCCGCCCGTCTATTCAAGAAAGATCACGATCTACGTCAAGTGAGTCCGCGCGCCGCATGAGGCTTTGAGCGGCGCCTTTTCCGGTTTCTTACCGAGGTGGAATCCGCGCGCGTATCGCGGAGGGACGCGTTCGTGCGTGCGGACCGAGGCGGTGTCGTTTGGAAACCGACAGCGATGATGGGATGTGTTGGGCAAGCAGCATCATCGAGAGGCGCGAGCGCAACTGGCGCGAATCGGCACAAGCCATACGCATCAACGCATCTAGCGAAAAACAGCTGGTATGCGACGTGATTGGCACAGCCTATGCATTGAATGGTCGCGAGCGGACAAGTTGCTCGGAGCTACCACCGAATGCGCGACGCGCACCCAAGGAGAGCGGAAATGAAGACGCTGACGATCAAGGATCTGCCTGTCACCGAAGAACTCGACAACCGCGCGATGTCCGCGGTGCGCGGTGGCTATGCGGTCCTGTTCCCCGGCTACATCTCGATGAACGGGGCGACGCTCTCGATGCCGTTCAATCCGCAGCAGATCATCAATCAGACGCAGACCACGTTCAATCAGAACGGCAGCAACATCGCGTTCGCCGAAGCGCTGAAGTCGCAGTCCACGGTCACGCCGACGCAGAACGCGAAGAACATCGCCAACGTGAATTTTGGCGTGGCGGGCGATCTCGCGTAAAGCTGAAACGGCTGAAACGCCGCGAGGAATGAACCGGATCTCGATGCGGTAAGCATCAAGGTAGTCAGCAGTAAAGGCGGGGCACGGGGAGCTTCGCCGCAACAACGCCCGCAGCATCGGGCGTAGTGGTTCGAGCGCGGGTCGCATCCGTCGCCGGACCGCGTCACGAAAACGCGCGACGTGCCATAGAGCACGCGCGCGCCACGTGACTTAACCCGTATGGAGTCCCGGCGCGCCGTGTGATTTACTTGAATAACCGAACGGCCGGCGCCGCGCTTCTCACCCTTGAAACTGACCGTCGGTGCGCGTTCACCGGGAGCGAGATCGTGCGAGCCTTGTTGCCATCGTTGCGTCTGACCATCGGGCGCGAGTGGGCCGTCGTGCCAGGGCTGATTGCCGCCGCGCTGCTTTCGGGCTGCCTCGACGTAACGCCGCCGACGTATCAGCGGCCCGACACGCCCGGGAAAGCCGCCTTCACGAAGACCGACACAGCGAAGGTCGCCGCGTCCGACACGATTCGCCCCGACTGGTGGAAGCAGTTCAACGACCCGTATCTCGACTCGCTGGTGGAGAAGGCCATCAACGGCAACTTCGACATCAAGGTGCTGGCCGCGCGCATCCAGGTGGCGGGCGCGCAGATCGGCGAGGCGCGCGCGGGCGCGTTGCCGTCGATGGATCTCGGCGCGGGCGCGAGCTTCGAGAAGACGACCGGTCAGAAGTTTTCGAAGCAGTACAACCTGGCGACGCAAGTGAGCTGGGACATCGATATCTGGGGATCGGTCGAGAAGGGCGTGCAGGCGCAGAAGGCCGAATTCCGCGCGACCGAGGCCGACTGGCGCGCGGGCTATCTCGAACTCGTCGCGCTCGTTTCGACGACGTACTTCCAGATTCTCCAGTTCGACGATCAGATCAATCAGCAGAAGCAGACCATCGCGACGAACCAGCAGATCCTGACCATCTTCGAGGGCATGCAGAAGAACGGCCTCGTGCCGAAGACGCAGGTGCTCACGCAGCGCGCGGAACTCAATCGGCTGACGCGCGAGTTGCTGGAGCTGCGCCGCTCGCGCGACCTCGCGAACAATGCGCTTTCCACGCTGATCGGCGTGCCGGCGGGCGAGTTCACGATGCCCGACGGCAAACTGCAAAAACGCG
>NZ_FCOJ02000008.1 GCF_001545035.1 Caballeronia glebae | reverse complement strand
CCATGAACGACGCGAGCGGCATGATCGTCATTCCCGGGCCAGCCGAGACGAAGCCCGCGCGCGCGGTCGCGGCTCCGGCTGCCGTTTTGGCTCCTGCGCTTCGGAGAGCGCCGGTCGCGTCGGCTTCGCGCGATGTCGTGCCAGTCGTCGTGACCCGCGACGATGGCGCCGCCCGCAACACGAATGCGAAACCCGTCGCGGCCGGACTTGCGACGCCGGTCGCCGCCGCCGCTTCGCCGATGCGGCGCGTGAGCTTCAATCCGTCGGCGGCTGCCGCCACCTTGCCGCCCGCGCCCGGCGCGCCCGCCACGATGCAGGACGGCGAATCGATCCGCGTGGCTACGCTCAACTTTCTTCAGCAGCAGGCCGCCGGCTTGCCGGGCAAGGTCGAGATCACCGTCACGCCGGTCTTTCCGCGCGGTCTCGCCGCCTGCTCCGCGCTCGATCCGTTCATGCCGACGGGCGCGCGTCTCTGGGGCCGCCTGACGGTCGGCGTGCGCTGCGTCGGCGAGCGGCCGTGGACGCTCTACGTGCAGGCGCGCGTGTCGATCAACGCCACTTACTATTCCGCCGCGCGCGCGATCGCCCCGGGCGAAGTGCTGAGCAACGCCGATCTGGTCGCGCGCGACGGCGATCTCACCGCGATGCCGCAAGCCATCGTCACCGATCCGGCTCAGGCCGTCGGCGCGGTTGCGCTCTCGCGCGTGCCCGCCGGTCTGCCGCTGCGCACCGACATGCTGCGGGCCGCGGCCTCGGTGTCGATCGGACAGACTGTGCACGTGGTCGCCGGCGGCTCGGGATTTTCGATTTCCGCCGACGGCACCGCGATGAACAACGCGACGCCCGGCCAGCAAGTACGTGTAAAAACCGCCGGCGGCCAGATCATCACCGGCATCGTGAAGGACAGTCAGACGGTGGAAGTGTCGCTGTAAAACGGGATTTGTTCGGTCCCCCACACTTGTTTCATTTTGTTGCAAATGCGTTCGAGGCCCGCCAGATAAGGCTGAGGGCGCGATGAGCAGAGCGAACGGCAGTTGGCGATCCGCGGCAGGGTAAAGTTTTCAAGACCCCTCGCCGTTAAAGGACTCAACACGTTCGGGAATAGACATCGTGAAAATCGAATCGAATAGCAACACCACTCTGGCAGGCCTTCAAGACAACCTGCAGCGCGCGTCGAACGACGCGAAGGGCGCCGTGCAGCAAGCGCAAACGGGCGCGAGCCCGGCGAAGAATTCGACGGTGAGCTTGTCGTCGGTTTCGAGCGACTTGCGCGCGTCGAGCAGCTCGGACATCGATACGGCGAAAGTCGAGTCGATCAAGGCCGCGATCCGCGACGGCAGCCTGAAGATGGACACGAGCAAGATCGCCGACGGCATTCTGAGCACCGCCCGCGATCTGCTGCAAACGAGAACCCCGCCGACCGGCGGCTGAACGCAGTGACCGGCCGCGCCTGTGAGAACCAGGCGCGTCGCGGCGAGCGGCGTTCGTGGCACCGGCGGCTTTTGTGAAACCGCTATTTGAGCGATGCAATGAGAGACGCCCTGCTTGCCACTGTCACCGAAGAAGTCGCCGCTGTTCAGGCCTTCGAATCCCTCCTCGTCGATGAGGAAAAAGCGCTGATCGCCGCGCAGCCGCTTCCGGCGCTGCCCGCGATCATCGAGAACAAGACCGCGCTCACCGAGCGCATCTCCATTCTCGAAAAAACCCGCGACGAACAGTTGAACGCGCTCGGTTTTCCGAGCGGCTTCGTCGGCATGGAAGCGGCCGCCGCGGACGACGGCGCGATCGCCGCGCAATGGGCGCTGCTCACCGCCGCCGCCCGTCGCGCGAAACAGTGCAACAGCAACAACGGCGTGCTGATCCGCACCCGCATGGAATACAACCGCCGTGCGCTCGCCGCGCTGCAAGTCGCTCCGTCGAAGAGCGGCTTCTATGGTCCGGACGGCCGTCTGCCCGGCGCCTGATCGCCCGTTTTCGCCTCTCGAACGGCGCGCGCCTCCCGCGAGGCGCGCGCCGCTTTTGTTTCCCGCACTTTCATCTACCGAATAGCCCCCTTTTCCCCGGCTTTATCCGCCGATGGCCGCTCGACGCCTTCCGCAATAATCGCTTTCATCAAAAAGCGGCTTCGCGCCGCTCGCAACTGGCAACGATGGAAGCAACGGAGTAAGGCCCGGTGGCAGAAGAAAGCGATCTCGAAAAAACCGAATCAGCGACTCCCAAGCGCCTGGAAAAGGCGCGGGAGGAA
Organism: Caballeronia glebae; assembly: GCF_001545035.1. GTDB lineage: Bacteria > Pseudomonadota > Gammaproteobacteria > Burkholderiales > Burkholderiaceae > Caballeronia > Caballeronia glebae. The sequence goes on along the minus strand of NZ_FCOJ02000008.1, from coordinate 174,654 downwards.
GGCCAGGTTGCGCGTTCGCGCGAACTCGCGTCGTTCGCGCTGCTCGCGGCGGGATTTTTCGGCGTGTGGGGTCTGTCGGGGCCGATCAGCCAGCATTTGCAGTCGATTCTGCGCGGCGCGTTCACCTTCGATCACGCGAGCGTGCTCGACACGCACCAGATGATGATCGGCGCGGCGAACGCCAGCAAGGAAGGTCTGTTCGCCGTGCTGCCCGTGCTGCTGCTGACCGGTTTCGCCGCGCTCGCCGCGCCGATGGCGCTCGGCGGCTGGCTCATCACGACCAAACCGCTCGCGCCGAATTTCGGGCGTCTGAATCCGATCAGCGGACTCGGCAAGATCTTCTCGGTGCAAGGGCCGGTTCAGCTCGGCATGTCGATGCTGAAGACGATCGTCGTCGGCGGCATGGCGGGCTCGGCAATCTGGAGCCGCAAGGCCGAAGTGCTCGGCCTGTTGACGAAGCCGCTCGATCTGGCGCTCGCCGATGCGATGCATCTGATCTTCGTGTGCTGCGGCATGGCGATCGGCGGATTGTTTCTCGTCGCGGCCGTCGACGTGCCGTATCAGCTTTTCTCGCACGCGAAGAAGCTGCGCATGAGCAAGGAAGAAGTGAAGCGCGAGCACAAGGAAAGCGAAGGCGATCCGCACATCAAGGGCAAGATCCGCCAGCAGCAACGCGCGGCCGCCCGCCGCCGGATGATGCAGGCGATTCCGACCGCCGATGTGATCGTCACCAACCCGACGCATTTCGCCGTCGCGCTGAAGTACACGGACGGCGAGATGCGCGCGCCGAAGGTGGTCGCGAAGGGCGTGAATCTGGTCGCGGGGCGCATCCGCGAACTGGGCCGCGAGCACAACGTGCCGCTGCTCGAAGCGCCGCCGCTCGCGCGTGCGCTGTATCACAACGTCGAGATCAACCGCGAGATTCCGGGCGCGCTCTACGGCGCGGTCGCACAAGTGCTGGCGTGGGTTTATCAGCTCAAGCGTTACAAGGAAGATGGCGGCGACGCGCCGGACGAACCGTCCGATCTCGACGTGCCGAAGGAACTGGACAAAGGCGGTGTATCCGACGCCGACGCCGACAAGGAAGCCGCCGAGGCCCTTGCTGACGACAACACTGACAATGGAGCCGCCGCATGAACGCGCGCGCTGGATTTTTCGCCAAACGGCCCGACGCGCTAGGCACGCAGAACTTGCGCGCCCTCGCCGGTCCGATCCTGATCTGCATGATCCTGGGCATGATGATTCTGCCCTTGCCTGCCTTCCTGCTCGACTTGCTGTTCACCTTCAACATCGCGCTCGCGGTGATGGTGCTGCTCGTCAGCATGTACACGCAAAAGCCGCTCGACTTCGCGGCCTTTCCGAGCGTGCTGCTGTTCTCGACGCTGCTGCGCCTTTCGCTGAACGTTGCGTCCACGCGTATCGTGCTGCTCGAAGGCCACACCGGTCCGGATGCGGCGGGTCAGGTGATCGAATCGTTCGGGCACTTTCTCGTCGGCGGAAACTTCGCGGTCGGTATCGTCGTGTTCGTGATCCTGATGATCATCAACTTCATGGTGATCACGAAGGGCGCGGGACGTATCGCGGAAGTCGGCGCGCGCTTCACGCTCGATGCAATGCCCGGCAAGCAGATGGCCATCGACGCCGACCTGAACGCCGGCCTCATCAACGAGGAAACCGCGAAGAAGCGCCGCCAGAGCGTGGCGCAGGAAGCCGAGTTCTACGGCTCGATGGATGGCGCGTCCAAGTTCGTGCGCGGCGATGCGATCGCGGGCCTGCTGATCATGGTGATCAACGTGGTGGGCGGGCTGATCGTCGGCATGCTCCAGCACGACATGGACTTCGCGCACGCGGCGACCAACTACACGCTGCTGACCATCGGCGATGGCCTCGTCGCGCAGATTCCGTCGCTCATCATTTCGACGGCGGCGGGCGTGATCGTGTCGCGCGTCGCGACCGAGGAAGACATCGGCACGCAGTTGACCGGCCAGTTGTTCCAGAACCCGCGCGTGCTGATGATCACGGGCGTGATCATCGGCGTGATGGGGTTGATTCCGGGCATGCCGCACTTCGCGTTCATGCTGCTCGGCGGCGGCCTCATTTACGCCGCGCGCTCGATGAACAAGCGCGCCGAAGCGAAGAAAAAGAGCGCCGTCACCGATGTCACGCCGCTCGCGGCGAGCGCGGCGGCCGCATCGGCGGAAAATGCCGAGGCGAGCTGGGAGGATGTGGCGCTCATCGATCCGCTCGGACTCGAAGTGGGTTATCGCCTGATTCCGCTCGTCGATCGCAACAGCGACGGTGAGTTGCTCAAGCGGATCAAGGGCATTCGCAAGAAGTTCGCGCAGGAAATCGGCTTTTTGCCGCCGGTCATTCACATTCGCGACAATCTCGAACTGCGGCCGAATGGGTATCGGATTGCGTTGAAGGGCGTGGAAGTGGGCGTGGGCGAAGCGTTTCCCGGTCAGTGGCTCGCGATCAATCCGGGACAGGTGTCGGCCGCGCTGCCCGGCACGCAGACGCACGATCCGGCGTTCGGTCTGCCGGCCGTGTGGATCGACACGAATCTGCGCGAGCAGGCTCAGGTCTACGGCTACACGGTCGTCGATGCCAGCACCGTGGTCGCGACGCATTTGAATCACCTCGTCGTGACGCACGCCGCCGAACTGCTCGGTCGCCAGGAGGTGCAGGCGCTGCTGGAGCGTATCGGCAAGGACACGCCTTCGCTCACCGACGATCTCGTACCGAAGGTGCTGTCGCTCACGACGCTGCAAAAGGTGCTGCAGAATCTGCTCGACGAAAGCGTGCCGATCCGCGACATGCGCACGATTCTCGACGCGCTGCAGGAGCACGCGCCGCGCGTGTCCGATCCGCACGATCTCACGGCTGCGGTACGTCTCGCGCTGGGCCGCGCGATCACGCAGCAGTGGTATCCGGGCGCTGATGATCTGCAGGTGATGGGCCTCGATCCGACGCTGGAGCGCGTGCTGTCGCAGGCTTTGTCGACGGGTCCGAACCCGGGGCTTGAGCCGGGACTCGCGCAGACGCTCATGAATTCGACGCAGAACGCGATCATGCGTCAGCAGAATCTGGGCTTGCCGCCGGTGTTGCTCGTGCAGCATTCGCTGCGCGCGATGCTGGCGAGGTTCCTGCGGCGGAGTCTGCCGCAATTGAAGGTGATTTCGTATGCCGAAGTGCCGGATACGCGGAATGTGAAGGTGGTGAATCTGATCGGGGCTTGATGCTTTCCGCCAGAAAGCATCGATCCCTCAACACTCCACGATATTCACCGCCAACCCACCGCGCGACGTTTCCTTATATTTCGTCTTCATATCCGCGCCCGTCTCGCGCATGGTCTTGATGACCGAATCGAGCGAAACGTAGTGTGATCCATCGCCGCGCATCGCCATGCGCGCAGCGTTGACGGCTTTCACCGAACCCATCGCGTTGCGTTCGATGCACGGAATCTGCACCATGCCGCCCACCGGATCGCACGTCAGCCCAAGGTTATGTTCCATGCCGATCTCCGCGGCATTCTCGACCTGCGCCGGCGTCCCGCCGAGCACCGCGGCCAGCGCGCCCGCCGCCATCGAACACGCGACGCCGACTTCGCCCTGACATCCCACTTCCGCGCCGGAAATCGATGCATTCATCTTGTACAGAATGCCGATCGCCGCCGCCGTCAGCAGAAAATCCACCACGCCTTGAGCGTTGGAGCCCGGCACGAACCGATCGTAGTAGTGCAGCACCGCCGGAATGATGCCCGCCGCGCCGTTGGTCGGCGCCGTGACCACGCGCCCGCCGATCGCGTTCTCCTCGTTCACGGCGATCGCGTAGAGGTTGATCCAGTCGATCATCGACAACGGATCGCGCAGCGCCTGCTCGGGCTTGCCCGTCAGCGCCTTGTAGAGCTGCGGCGCGCGCCGCTTCACCTGAAACGGCCCCGGCAGATGCCCTTCGGCCGCCGGATTGCCGATGCCGCATCCGCGCGCGACGCAATCCTGCATCACGTCCCAGATGCGCAAAAGTCCAGCGCGAATCTCGTCGCCGCTGCGCCAGACGCGCTCGTTTTCCCACATCAGTTGCGCGATCGATTTGCCCGAGTCGGCGCACATCTTCATGAGTTCGTCGCCGGTATGAAACGGATACGGCAAGTGCTCGTGCGCGGTCAGCACCGCCGTATTCGCCGCGCCCGCCGTCACGACGAACCCGCCGCCAACCGACAGATACGTCGCCTCGCGCAGCAGCGCGCCGCTCGCATCGAACGCGTGCAGCTTCATGCCGTTCGGATGCTCCGGCAACGCCTGCCGATAGAACGCGATGTTCTCCTTGATCGTGAACGGAATCTCGCGCACGCCGAGCAGCGCGAGCGTTTTCGCCGCGCGCACTTGTTCCAGACGCGGCACGATGCTCGAAGCATCGACGGTGTCGGGCGCGTCGCCCATCAGACCGAGCATCACGCCGCGGTCGGTGCCGTGTCCCTTGCCCGTCGCGCCGAGCGAGCCGTACAACTCGCATTTCACCGATGCCGTCGATTCCAGCAGGCCGTCGCGCTCAAGCCCTTGCGCGAACATCAACGCGGCGCGCATCGGTCCAACGGTGTGCGAGCTCGAAGGTCCGATGCCGATCTTGAAGAGGTCGAATACGCTGACTGCCATGATGGTTCCCGCCTTTGGAAAATTAGCGCGCCGATAGCGGCAGACACACCGCGAGCCACGCGGGCGGCGTCGGTGCGAGCCGCAGCGCGACCGGCGCGTAGCGGCCGTCCAGCCGCGCCGCCAGATGAAAGAGTTCCGCCGCGTTCTTCGGGTCCCATCGACCCGAGAAACCCGGCAAGCCGGCTTCGCGCCGCTTGGCGTCGAACGCCACCGACGACTTCACGAATTCATCGTGCGTCTTCGTGCCGAGCGCATACGGCGTGAGCCAGTTGAGCGCAACCGCCAGCGTCGCGCCCGACTGCGCGCGCTCCGGCAGCCAGTTGCGGTTGTGCCGTCGCGCGGCGAGCGCCGCCGTCACGAGCGGTTGCAGATCGTAGGTGACGTAGCGCAGCGCATCGCGCTCGGCGAAATCGACCGTCGATCCGTCCGGCGCGATGTTGTCGCCGATATGCTCGACGAACAGCCGCTGCGCCGCGTTGATCAACTTGCGGTCGTCGATGGTGAACGCGCCCATCGCCACCAGCTTCACGCGATGGCTCTGCCAGTTGTTGCGATAGTTGCCGGTGAGCGGCCGCGGCTGCTTGTCCATGTCGGCGACATAACCGCTCACCATTTTCGTGATGAACGCGTTCGCCGCGTTGCGCGTCTTGACCGGCAGCGCGCTCGCCGTGAGGTCATACGCGAGAATCAGCGATTCGAAATTCGTTTCGTCGATCGGATTGAAGCTCGGCTGGTACGTGGTCGTCCACGCGAGCAGGAAGCGATCGACGAGACGCAGATAGCGCTCGTCGCCGGTCGCGCGCCACGCGAGCGCGGCGTCGCGCATCAGGCCGAGATCCTTCTCCGCTTCGACGCTTTCGTCGTAAATGCCTTCGTGCGGCAGCGTGCCTTCGGTGTGCAGCCGCGCGCGCGCCTTCGGCTGATCGCTCACGTGCGATTGCACCATCTTCACGAGCGCCTTCACGCCGGGATCGGCATTGGTGCGCTCGCTCGTCTGCATCGCGGGCGCGGCGCAGAAATTCATCGCGGCGTGCGCGGACGATGCTGCGATCGACATCGCCCCGAGCATCGCCAGCGCGGCGCACGCGCGCTTCGCCCTTCTCACCTCTCGCACCTTGAGCGCCATGTGAACTCCCTATTTTGGCTTTTTGGTCCGGGGTGAGATGTTAGCCGTTCTCGAACGCGCCGCAAAACCGCCCGACGAAGCTTGACGCTTTCCGGGCGGCGCTCGCTCAGGAACTTGCGCGAAGGCTTACTCGTCGGCGTATTCCGAGATCGGCACGCACGAGCACACCAGGTTGCGGTCGCCATAAGCGTTGTCCGCGCGGCCGACCGGCGACCAGTACTTGCGCGCAATGAGCGACTTCAACGGATACGCCGCCGCTTCGCGCGTGTACGCATGCGCCCATGCATCCGACGCGACGACCGACGCCGTATGCGGCGCGTGCTTCAGCACGTTGTCCTCGCGATCGGCGCGGCCTTCTTCCACCGCGCGAATTTCCTCGCGGATCGCGATCATCGCGTCGATGAAGCGGTCGAGTTCTTCCTTCGATTCCGATTCCGTCGGCTCGACCATCAGCGTGCCGGGAACCGGGAAGCTCATCGTCGGCGCGTGAAAGCCGTAGTCGATCAGGCGCTTGGCGACGTCTTCCACGGAGATACCGCTCGATTCCTTGATCGGCCGCACGTCGAGAATGCACTCGTGCGCGACCAGTCCGCCCGCGCCGCTGTACAGCACGGGATAGTGCGGCGCGAGACGCTTCGCGACGTAGTTCGCCGCGAGAATCGCGGTCTCCGTGGCGGCGGTGAGGCCGCTCGCGCCCATCATCGCGATGTACATCCACGAGATCGGCAGGATCGCCGCCGAGCCGTAAGGCGCCGACGACACCGCGCCGATGCCGGCTTCATCGCGCTCGTAACCCGTGGACGTCTGATTCGGCAGGAACTTCGCCAGATGCGCGCCGACCGCGACCGGACCGACGCCCGGTCCGCCGCCGCCGTGCGGAATGCAGAACGTCTTGTGCAGATTCAGGTGCGATACGTCGCCGCCGAACTGGCCCGGCGCGCAGAGACCGACCATCGCGTTCATGTTCGCGCCGTCGACATACACCTGGCCGCCGTGCGAATGCACGATGTCGCAGATTTCGCGGACATTGCGCTCGAACACGCCGTGCGTCGACGGATACGTGATCATGATGGCCGCGAGATTCGCCGAATGCTTGCCGGCCTTCGCCTTCAGATCTTCGATATCGACGTTGCCGTTCGCATCGCACGCGACGACCACGACCTGCATGCCCGCCATCTGCGCCGACGCCGGATTCGTGCCGTGCGCGGACGCCGGAATCAGACACACATTGCGATGCCCTTCGCCGCGCGACTCGTGATACGCGTGAATGATCAGCAAGCCGGCGTACTCGCCTTGCGAACCGGCGTTCGGTTGCAGCGACACGGCCGCGTAACCCGTACACGCGACGAGCATCTGTTCGAGCTGATCGATCATCGTGCGATAGCCGACCGTCTGCTCGGCGGGCGCGAACGGGTGAATCTGCGCGAACTCGGGCCACGTGACCGGCAGCATTTCGGACGTCGCATTGAGCTTCATCGTGCATGAGCCGAGCGGGATCATCGTGCGGTCGAGCGCGAGATCCTTGTCGGCGAGACTGCGCAAATAGCGCAGCATTTCATGCTCCGAGTGATGGCGATTGAAAACCGGATGTGTCAGGTAATCGCTCGTGCGACGCAGTTCTTGCGGCAGCGAATCCGATGCGGCCTGGTCGAGCGCGTCGATGTCGAAGGTTTCGGTCTTGCCCGCCACTTCGGCGAACAGCGCGAAGAGCTTGAGCAAGTCGTCGCGCGTGGTGGTTTCATCGAGCGAAACGCCTACTTGCGTGGCGCTCACACGGCGCAGATTGACATGCGCCGCGTAGGCCGCCTGATGCAGCGCGGTCGTGCTCGCGCCGCTGTCGATCGTGACCGTGTCGAAGAACGTTTCGTTGGCGAGCGTGTAGCCCAATTTGCGCAAACCCGCCGCAAGCACCGACGCCACGCGATTCACGCGCAACGCAATCGTCTTGAGTCCGCGCGGGCCGTGATAGACCGCGTACATGCTCGCCATGATCGCGAGCAGCGCCTGCGCCGTGCAGACATTCGACGTCGCCTTCTCGCGACGGATGTGCTGCTCGCGCGTTTGCAGCGCGAGACGCAGCGCGGAATTGCCTTGCGCATCGACGGTCACGCCGACGAGACGGCCCGGCATCTGGCGCTTGAATTCGTCGCGCACAGCCATGTACGCCGCGTGCGGGCCGCCGAAGCCGACCGGCACGCCGAAACGCTGCGTATTGCCGATCGCGACATCCGCGCCCCATTCGCCCGGCGGCGTGATGAGCGTCAGCGCGAGCAGATCCGCCGCCGCGACGACATGGCCGCCCGCCGCGTGAATCGCTTCGGCCAGCGCGCGATAGTCGCGCACGTCGCCGTTCGCGCCCGGATATTGCAGCAGCACGCCGAACGCGTTCGCGCCCGCGGCATCGGCGGCCGGACCGACCTTCACTTCGATGCCCGCCGGCTTCGCGCGCGTCTTCACCACTTCGATGGTCTGCGGCAGCACGTCCTCGGCGACATAGAACACGTTCGACTTCGGCTTGCCGATGCGTTGCAGGAGCGTCATCGCTTCGGCGGCGGCGGTGGCTTCGTCGAGCAGCGAGGCGTTCGCCATCGCGAGGCCCGTGAGGTCCATCACCATCTGCTGGAAATTGAGCAGCGCTTCCAGACGCCCTTGCGAAATTTCCGGCTGATACGGCGTGTACGCCGTGTACCACGCCGGATTTTCGAGCACGTTGCGCAGGATCACGGCCGGCGTGTGCGTGCCGTAGTAACCCTGGCCGATGTAAGTTCGAAACACCAGATTCTCGTCCGCCAGCCGGCGCAGCGACGCGAGCGCTTCCGCCTCGCTCTTCGGCTGCGTGAACGCGCCGAGCGGCAGCGTTTCCTTGCGGCGGATCGATTCAGGAATCACCGCGTCGATGAAGGCCGCGCGCGACGCGAAACCGAGCGCGTCGAGCATCGCGCGCTGGTCGGCTTCATCGGGACCGATGTGCCGCTCGGCGAATGCGTCGTGGCATTCGAGCGCGGCGAGTGACAGGGAGGTGCGGTTCATCAGGTGATCCGGGTGTTCGAGCTTCATGTGAATTCCTGCGATGCGGCTCGCTTGAAGGAGCCGCCATCGTCATTGAGATGAGTTATTCGCCGATCGACTTGCCGTAGCCTTCGGCGTCGAGCAGCTTGTCGAGACTGGCGTCGCCGGCCGGCTTGATCTTGAAGAGCCAGCTTTCGTAGGGCGCGCCGTTGACCTGATCGGGCGCCGAAGTCAGCGCGTCGTTCGCGGCGACGATCTCGCCCGAAACCGGCGCGTAAATATCGGATGCGGCCTTCACCGATTCGATCACGGCGATCGCGTCGCCCGCCGCAACGGTCTTGCCCGCAGCGGGCAGCTCGACGAAGACGATGTCGCCGAGCGCTTCCTGCGCGTGATCGGTAATCCCGATGGTCAGCGTGCCATCGGATTCGGTGCGGACCCATTCGTGCGATTCGGTGTATTTCAGATCGGCCGGGATGCTCATTGGATGCTCCTTGCGTGGTTTTTTCGTGAGGTTCTTGATCGGAGGAAACGGGCGCGACGGCGTTAGAGAGCGACCAAAACCTGGCCGTTGCGCACGAATGGAAGTTTTACCACGCGCGCCGGAAGTTGCTTGTCGCGGATGACGACCTGCACCGCGTCGCCGACGGCGACCGCCGTGGGCACGCGGGCGAACGCGATCGACTCCTGCATCGACGGGGAAAACGTGCCGCTCGTGATCTCGCCGTCGCCGTGTTCCGTGACGACTTTCTGATGCGCGCGCAGCACGCCGCCAGCCTTGCCGTTTTCCTTGATGAGCACGAGCCCGACGAAGTTCGCCTTCGAGCCGTGCGCTTCGAGCGCGCTGCGGCCGACGAAATCGCGTTCCGTTTTCAGATCGACCGTCCAGGCGAGGCCGGCGTCGAGCGGCGAAACCGTATCGTCCATGTCCTGGCCGTACAGATTCATGCCCGCTTCGAGACGCAGCGTGTCGCGCGCGCCGAGGCCGGCGGGCTTCACGCCAGCGGCGGCCAGCGCGTTCCACAGCGCTTCGACGTGCGTCGCCGGAACGACGATCTCGAAACCGTCCTCGCCGGTGTAACCGGTGCGCGCGAGCATCAACTCGCCGTACTGCGAATTCTGCGTCGACGGGAAAACCACCGCGTTGAACGGCTTGATGTCTTGAGTTTGCGCGCGCGTATCCGGCAGCACTTGCCACGTCTTTTCGCGCGCGTTCGGGCCTTGCACGGCGATGATCGCGAGATCGCGGCGCGGCGAGATAGAAAGGTTGAATTCGCCCTCGGCATTCAACTGACCGAACCAGGCGATGTCCTTCTCCGCCGTGCCCGCGTTCACGACGACGCGAAAACGCGTTTCGGAGAAGTAGTACACGATCAGATCGTCGATCACGCCGCCGTCGCCGTTGAGCAGGCACGAGTAGAGCGCCTTGCCCGGCGTCGTGAGCTTGTCGACGTTATTGGCGATCGCGTACTTGAAGAATTCGCGGACGGCCTCGCCTTCGAAATCGACGACGCGCATGTGCGACACGTCGAACATGCCGGCGTCGGTGCGCACCGCGCGGTGCTCGTCGATCTGCGAACCGTAGTTCACGGGCATGTCCCAGCCGCCGAAATCGACCATGCGCGCGTTGAGCGCGAGGTGAGCGGCGTGCAGGGGCGTATGTTGAAGAGAAGTCATCGGGGCCTCGGTTCGCGAAACAAAAAAGGCCACGCAGCGCACATTTCGCTCGCCGGATGCGCCTTTCGTGCTGCCTGAAGCAGCGCGCAAGGCTCATGCCGCTGAGCGGATGCGATGCGTGACCCCTCTGTCCTCGGTACCTGAGAGATTGCGCGAACCGTGCACGGTCGTGCAGCGGTTCATCGCGCGCCCCTTCGGTGGGCAACTGGCTTCATCGTTTTTCGATGAAACCGCTGCCGCTCTCCAGAGTGCGAGGAAACTTCGTTCCTCGACGCCGTCGGTCCTTTTGCCTGAGAGTTTGCGGGTATGCCCCTTCGGCGGCGCGGCCCGCGCTGCATGCGCGACGACCACGCGCTCTCCCGACGCGTGCGGCAGAATTTACGCGACCGAATTGGGGTTGTCAAACGGATTGGGATGCAACCGATTGCGCTTCCGGCTACCTTCGGATTTACGTCGCGGTCACACGCATTTGACGTACTCGCTGTTCAGATCGCCGGTGCCGTCGCGGGCCGGAACCACGCGGCAAAAGAATGTGCCGACCAGCGCGCGCAGGCCGTAGGTCGTCAAAAACTGCCCACAGCGCCCGCCGGAGGGAACCACGTTGGGTATGGGCTCGAATACTTCGAGCAGGCGGTTCGTCTGCAAGGCTTCGGCGATCGCGAAAAAGAACGACTGATTACCGATATAGAGCGACGCCGAAGCGATCCGGTCGCAGACATCGAGCGCATTGGCGACCGGCACGTGATCCATCGGAAGATTCGGAAAGCGCGCGCGAAATTCATCAAATTCGCTCTCCAGTCCGACGAACCCGAGGCGCAAACCGAGCGGCGCCAGCACGCCGTAGTCGATCGCCTGATTGAGATAGCGCATCGACCGGCCGATCAGGATATCGAAATCCGGCGGAGCGGCCGCCACCGCCGCGCTCGGTTCCAGCCAGCGGCACGGCGAATCGGCGAGCACGGCAAACGCCTTGTAGTAGTGGTCCTTCAGATTGCCCGCGAGCACGTGGATTCCGCCGCCGCGAATGACATCGAAATCGATCGCATCAGCCGGAATTTCGCCGGACGGCACGAAATGCACCGCGTCGACATACGATTGCGCGAGCAGCAGCGGCGCGATGAAGTCGAACAACGCCCGGCTCACCATCTGCCCGCCGCCGGCGTGCTTCATCTCCGGTCCGTAGCTCGCCACGTTGTCGCTCGGCACGTACAGCGACACGCGCGCGGCGCCGTTGCGGCGGGCCAGCGCCTGCATAGCCGGGAGCGCATAAACGATGTCGCCCAACTGGCCGGAATGTCTGATATTGCATTTCATGATTTCTGCGCGATACGTGCCGCGAATCAGCGGGGCATCGGCACGCGCCGCCCTTCTTTCTCGCTCTGAATGGCCAGTTCGATGATCGTCATCGTATCGACCGCGTCCTGCGGCGAAACCGGAAACGGCTTGCCATCCTGAATGGCCGCCGCCAGCGCCCGGTAAAACTCGACATACGCGCCATCTTTCGTGGCGAATTCGTGACGCAGATCGAGATCGCCATCGACTTCGCGCAACGCGCCCGGCGGATTCTTCGCGAACTCCGGATTGCCTGGCCGCATGCCGGCACGCAACTGGTCTTCCTGCGTGTCGAGCCCGCTCTTCACATAGCTGCCGCGCGTGCCGTGAATGGCGAAACGCGGCGGCTCCAGCGCCGCGAGCGCGCTCGCGTGCAGGATCACTTCCTTGTCGTCGTAGCCGAGCACGAGATGAACGTAATCCGGCGCGTGCGCGTGATCGCGATGCGCCTTCACGAACGCCGTCACCGTCTGCGGCGCGCCGAACAGCGTCAGCGCCTGATCGATGAGATGCGGCCCCAGATCGAACAGCAAACCGCCGCCGCGTTCCGCTTCCTCGCGCCAGCGCTGCGGCACTTTCGGGCGGAAACGGTCGAAATGCGATTCGTAATGCGTGACGCGCCCGAGCCGCCCGCTTTCGATGAGCGCGCGCACCGTCATGAAATCGCCGTCCCAGCGACGGTTGTGGAACGGCGCGAACACGAGTCCTTTCTGCTTGGCGAGATCGGCGAGCGTGCGTGCGTCGCGCGCGGAGAGCGTCACCGGTTTGTCGACGACCACATGCTTGCCCGCCGACAGCGCGCGATGCGCGAGATCGAAGTGCGTATCGTTCGGCGTCGCGACGACGACGCATTCGAGTTCTTCGACGGCGAGCAGCGCGTCGAAGTCCGCGACGATCTGCGCGCCCGGATAATCGGCCTGCGCGCGCTCGGCCTGGCTCGTCGCGATGGCCGTCACTTCGGCGCGGCCGCAGTGCTCGATGACGGGCGCGTGAAACGTCGCGCCGGCGAGGCCATAGCCCATAACGCCGACTTTCAGTGCTGAACTCATGCGGGCATCGTCCTGTCGTGGAGTTGACCGGATATTGTGGCACGAACAGGGGCCGGAACCGCGCCGCCGCGATCGTGTTAACATCGCGCTCTTCTCCGCGCACAGGCAGCAGCTAAGCGCACCCAAACTCCAGAATCCAGAACGATGTCCGCAGGTCTGAACGCCGCGCAAAGCGAAGCCGTGCGCTATCTCGATGGTCCCTGTCTCGTGCTCGCCGGCGCGGGCAGCGGCAAGACACGCGTGATCACGCAGAAGATCGCGCACCTGATCGAAGGGCGCGGCTTCGAGCCGAAGCACATCGCCGCGCTCACCTTCACCAACAAGGCCGCGCTCGAAATGCGCGAGCGCACGGGCAAGCTGCTCGAAGGCAAGACGCTCACGACGCCGGGCAAGGAAGGCCGCAGGATTCCCGTCAATCAGTTGACGATCTGCACGTTCCACTCGCTCGGCGTGCAGATCATGCGGCAAGAGGCGGAGCACGTCGGACTCAAGCCACAGTTCTCGATCATGGATTCCGACGATTGCTTCGGCATGGTTCAGGAACAACTCGGCACGACGGACAAAGGCCTGATCCGCAAGATCCAGTCGATCATCTCGCTGTGGAAAAACTCGATGGTCTCGCCCGATCAGGCGTCCGTGCTCGCGAGCAACGAGGACGAACATCAGGCGGCGATCGTCTATCGCAGTTATGCGGCGACGCTGCACGCGTATCAGGCGCTCGATTTCGACGATCTGATTCTGCGTCCCGCGCAGCTTTTCGCTCAGAACGAGCAGGTGCGCGACAAGTGGCAGAACCGCCTGCGCTATCTGCTGATCGACGAATATCAGGACACGAACACGTGCCAGTATGAACTGGTGAAGCTGCTGGCCGGCCCGCGCGCGGCGTTCACGGCGGTCGGCGACGACGATCAGGCGATTTACGGCTGGCGCGGCGCGACCATCGAAAATCTGGCGCAACTCGGCAAGGATTTCCCGAAGCTGCACGTCGTCAAGCTGGAGCAGAACTATCGCTCGACGGTGCGGATTCTGACGGCGGCGAACAACGTCATCGCGAACAATCCGAAACTGTTCGAGAAGAAGCTCTGGTCCGAGCACGGCATGGGCGACACGATCAGCGTCACCGGCTGCAACGACGAGGAGCACGAAGCGGAATCCGTCGTGTTCCGGCTCTCGGCGCACAAGTTCGAGCGCCGCGCGCAGTTTCGCGATTACGCGATTCTCTATCGCGGCAATTTTCAGGCGCGCATTTTCGAGCAGGTGTTGCGGCGCGAGCGCATTCCTTATGTGCTGTCGGGCGGACAGTCGTTCTTCGATCGCGCCGAGATCAAGGATCTGATCGCGTATCTGCGGCTCATTGCCAATCCCGACGACGATCCCGCGTTCATCCGCGCGATCACGACGCCGCGGCGCGGTGTCGGCAACACGACGCTCGAAGCGCTCGGCGCGTTCGCGGGCGCAGCGAAGGTGTCGCTGTTCGAGGCGGTGTTCATGGGCGGCATCGAGGCGCGGCTCTCGGCTCGGCAGGTCGAGCCGCTGCGCACGTTCTGCGAATGGATTCGCCGATTGTCGGACCGCGCCGCGCGCGATCCCGCGACCGAAGTCCTCGACGACATGATGGAAGCCATCCACTACGAGTCGTATCTCTACGATGCGTACGACGAGCGTCAGGCGCAGTCGAAATGGCAGAACGTGCTCGAATTTCTCGAATGGCTCAAGCGCAAGGGCACGAAGCCGGACGCCGCGCCCGGCGCGGAGCAGACCGGCTTCGACACCGCCGACGGTTTCGCCGATGAAGGCAAGAATCTGCTCGGCCTGATCCAGACCGTCGCGCTGATGTCGATGCTCGAAGGCAGGGAGGAAGATCCGGACGCGGTGCGCCTGTCGACCGTGCATGCGTCGAAGGGACTGGAGTATCCGCACGTGTTTCTGGTGGGCGTCGAGGAAGGCATCATGCCGCATCGCGGCAGCTCGGACGATGACGCGCCGGTCGACGATTCGCGCATCGAGGAAGAGCGCCGCCTGATGTACGTGGCGATCACGCGGGCGCAGCGCAGTCTGCATCTGAACTGGTGCAAGAAGAGAAAACGCGCGCGGGAGACGGTGGTGTGCGAGCCGTCGCGGTTCATTCCCGAGATGCTGCTCGACGATGCGCCGCCGCCGACGGCCGAAGAAGCGCCCTTGTCGCCGAAAGATCGCATGGCGATGCTCAAGGCGATGTTGCAGAAAACCTGATTCTTTCTGCACGCTTCAAATGAAAAAACCCTGCGAAGGCATCGCAGGGTTTTTTTCTTTGCGGCCGAAAGAAGCGTTACTTCGCCGCGTTCGCCATGTAATCGACGGCGGCTTTCACATCCGCATCCGACGCGTTCGATCCACCCTTCGGCGGCATCGCGCCCTTGCCCTTCAGCGCGTAGTTGTAGACGGTGTCCATCGGCTCTTTCAGGCGCGGCGCCCACGCGGCCTTGTCGCCGAACTTCGGCGCGCCGAGCACGCCCGCCGCGTGACACGCCTGGCAGACCTGTTCGTAGAGCGCCTTGCCGGCCTGGGCGGCGTCGGCGCTTTGCGCGCCTGCAGCCGGCGCCGCCGATGCAGCCTGCGGCACGGATGCGAGCGCCGCGACGGCCGCCGCCGCCTGGGCGTTTTCGTTGGAACTCGCGCCTGCGGGAGCCGCCGCCGCACCCGATGCGCCCGCGCTCGCCGCCGCGCCCGATGCGGGTTGCGCCGGTTCCGCGAGCTTGCCGCCGCTGCCGTTCGCCATATAGACGACCGCGCGCGCGATTTCGAAGTCGCTGTAGTCGTCGGGGCTCGTGCCGCCGCGCGCGGGCATCGCGCCCTTGCCGTTGAGCGCGTTGTGCAGCAGCGTGTCGTAACCTTCGCCGATGCGTGCGGCCCATGCGCCGGCATCGCCGAACTTGGGCGCGCCCGCGGTGCCTGTCGCGTGACAGGCGGAGCAGACGGCCTTGAAGACTTCCTCGCCTGACTTGTAGACGCGCGGCGCGTTGGCGTCGCGGATATCGACCTGCGCGGCGGGCGCGATGCGCTCCTTGACCGACTGCTCGATATCCGTGCCCGCGCCGGTGCGCGTGGAATTGTTCACGTACACCGCGAGCAGAATGATGATGGCGACCGGGATGCCGAATCCCGCAATGACCGCGGCGATGAGTTGGCCGGGTGTCTTGATCGGGGCTCCGTGGGGTGCTTCGCTCATGCTTGTCTCGTCTCCCGTTTTTTGGTGTGAGTCGGTTCAGTGACAGCGTGACAGCTACGGCAGTGCGCTAAGGCGCGCCTTGGGGAAAGGCACGGTCGATTATAGACGGAACGCTTAACTGTCGGCGCGAGGTAGCCGGCGCGGTAGAGCGGGCGTTTACCCGAATCGTGTGATGCTTTGTGACTCGCTCTGCGAAGGGCGCTCAGGCCCGCGCGATGGACGACGTCACGGAAAACAGGTATCCTCTCGGATTCGCATGGGGCTTGCAGCCGTCTTTCGGCGTGTGTCTTTCTTCCGCAAGCCTTATCTCCGATGCGCCCGTAGCTCAATGGATAGAGTACTGCCCTCCGAAGGCAGGGGTTGCTGGTTCGATCCCAGCCGGGCGCACCAATATCGCCGTACCTAGTTAGGGTTCGCGCAATTTCTCGGTCTCTTCGTCCGCTGCGTATAGAAAATCAAGCCTTGCTGTCCTGATCATCAGCGCCATCGTGGCAGAGCGCGCTAATTTCAGTCGAAAGGCAATCGTCACCGGCGATGCTGTCGCAATCCCAGCTTGCCGAGTGCGTCCTTGAAGCAACGAGGGATAACTCGGCCTGTCGTACGGCCGTCTCGCCGAAATCTCAAAATTCGAAGTTTGGAACGTGTCTGCTGATGCGGATATGCGACGGCATGTCATGTTTCATAAGCCGGTCAAGTCTCACAATAAACGATAAAAGCACGTGGGCAAAAGACGATGAACGAAGTGCAACTGAGCCGAAACGGCAACTGCGCAAACCGGCCTCGGATCTGCGGTCAGAGAAAATTGGCGGAAGGAGATCGCGAAGTCTCTTACACAGAATCGATAGCGGCAGAAATTCCCTTTCAAACTGCGTAGCCGTATCGTTCTTTTGTCCGCCCCCTGCAGGGTAAAATTTGCGCTGACGCGGAACCGGATTAATGCTCGAAAACGAACGCCATGGCCATCAAGAAATCAGACCTATATTCCTCTCTTTGGGCCTCTTGCGACGAACTGCGCGGCGGCATGGATGCCAGCCAGTACAAGGACTACGTCCTGTTCATGCTGTTTATCAAGTACATCAGCGACAAGTACGCCGATAGCGACGACTTTGCGCCGCCGGTTATCATCCCCAAGGGCGCCAGCTTCAAAGACATGATCGCGCTCGGGCAAGAGCGACATCGGCGACAGGATCAACACCCAGATTATCCAGCCGCTGATCGATGCCAACAGCCGGCTTGCGCGCAGCGACTTTCCCAATTTCAACGATCCCGAGAAGCTAGGCACCGGCGCCGAGATGGTGGAGCGCCTCACGAACCTGGTGAGCATCTTCCAGAAACCCGAGCTGGACTTCTCGCAAAACCGTGCCGAGCACGACGACATCCTGGGGGATGCGTACGAGTATCTGATGCGCCACTTCGCTACCGAGAGTGGCAAAAGCAAGGGCCAGTTCTACACGCCGTCCGAAGTCAGCCGGGTCATCGCCAAGGTCATCGGCATCTCGCCCGCCAACACCAAGGCCAGCACCACCGCCTACGACCCCACCTGTGGCTCGGGCTCGCTGCTGCTGAAGGTGGCCGCCGAGGCCGGCAAGCACATCACGCTGGAAGGCCAAGAGAAGGACGTGACCACCGCCGGCTTGGCGCGGATGAACATGATCCTGCACAACTTCCCCACGGCCAACATTCTCAGCGGCAACACTCTGGCCAATCCGAAGTTCAAGGATGGTGAGCAACTGCGCACCTACGACTATGTGGTGGCCAACCCGCCGTTTTCCGACAAGGCCTGGAGCACGGGCCTCACCCCCACCGACGATCCCTACAAGCGTTTCACTTGGGGCGCGCCGCCCGCCAAACAGGGCGACTACGCCTACCTGCTGCACATCATCCGCAGTATGAAGGCCAGCGGGAAGGCGGCCTGCATCCTGCCGCATGGGGTGCTGTTTCGCGGTAATGCGGAAGCCGTCATCCGCAAGCAACTGGTGAGCAGCGGCATCCTCAAGGGCATCATCGGCCTGCCGGCCAACCTGTTCTACGGCACTGGCATCCCTGCCTGCATCCTGGTGCTGGACAGGCAGAACGCCGACGCGCGCAAGGGCGTGATGATGATCGACGCCAGCAAGGGCTTCATCAAGGACGGCAACAAGAACCGCCTGCGCGAACAGGACCTGCACCGCATTGTCGACAGCTTCCACAAGCTGGACGACGTGCCCGGCTACGCCCGCATGGTGTCGGTCAGCGAGATCGCCAGCGAGAAGAACGGCTACAACCTCAATCTGCCGCGCTACATCGACAACACGGAAGCCGAAGACATCCAGGACCTCAGCGCCCATCTGAATGGGGGCATTCCGGACCGCGACATCGTTGGCGCCACCAGCGTTCTGGCCGCCTACTGGCAGGTAATGCCCGCGCTACGGACCACATTGTTTGCGCCGCTGCGAGAGGGCTACAGCCAACTCCAGCAGCCTGTGGCTGAGGTCAAGTCCGCGATTCTCGGGCATGCCGAGTTCAGCGCCTTCCAGGCCACCGTGACCCAGCGCTTTGCCGACTGGCAAGCTCGCAATGAGCCGCGCATGAAGGGCTTCAAGATCGGCGACCATCCCAAGGCATTCCTTGAACTGCTGTCGGAAGACCTGCTGGTCAGTGTCAAGTCCGCGCCGCTAATCGACGCCTACAGCGTTTATCAGCACCTGATGGACTACTGGGCGGAAGCGATGCAGGACGATGCCTACACGATTGCCCTGGACGGCTGGGTGGCCAAGCCGGCGCGCATCATCGAGACGGACAAGAAGGGCAAGAAGAAAGATAAGGGCTGGGCCTGCGAGCTGGTTCCCAAGCCTCTCATTGTGGCGCACTACTTCGCCGCGGAGCAGGCGGCGCTGGATGCCAAGCAGGCCGAGCTGGATTCGGTGGGCAGCGCGATCACTGCGCTGGAAGAAGAACACAGCGGTGAAGACGCCGTGTTTGGCAGCTTCGAGAAGATCAATGTGGCTGCTGTGAAGGATCGCATCAAGGAGGTCGGTGATGACCCGGACGGCGCCGCAGAACTGAAGGTGCTGAAAGACTGGCTAAAGCTCACCGGCGATGAAGCGACCTTAAAGAAAGCAGTCAAGGAGCTGGATGCCGAGCTGGACCAGTTGGCTCATGACCAGTACGACAAGCTTATCGCTATTGACATCCAGAGGCTGGTCGTGAATGACAAGTGGCTCGCCCGCCTCGCCGACGATTTGCAAGCTGAACTTGACCGCGTCAGTCAGACGGTGACTCGGCGGATTCGCGAGCTGGCGGAGCGCTATGCCGTGCCACTGCCAGCCCAAATGGACGCGGTGGCGTCCTTGTCAACCAAGGTGGATGGCCACTTGACGCGAATGGGGGTGGTATGGGAATGAAGTCAGAGTCGCATTGTCCCGACGGCTGGGAGGTCCGGGCGGTTCGGGAGTTGGGCGAAGTCATTGCCGGCAAAGCTCTGGCTGCAACGGCGCCTGGACACATGCGCCCGTATCTGCGCACGAAGAATGTCTTCGATGGTCGAATCGTTGTTGACGACGTTCTCGAAATGCCGATGACGGATGAACAGTTCGAAACGTTTCGGATTCGAAAAGGCGATGTGTTATTGAACGAAGGGCAAAGTCTTGAGTTGGTTGGCCGGTGTTCAATTTATGCGGAAGAGTATCCAGAGCCCTGCGCGATTCAGAACGCATTGTTGCGATTCCGGGCAAAGCCTGGAGTTTCGGCACAGTTCGCTTCCTACGTCTTTAGAAATTGCCAGAAAACGGGGAGCTTCGCGAAGATTGCGTTGCAGACAACCTCGGTTGCACACTTGGGCGTATCTAGATTCGCTGATCTGCAGTTGGCTTGGCCCAAGAAGGAAGTTGAACAGGAACGCATCGCCAACGCCCTGTCCGACGTCGATGACCTGATAGCCGGGCTGGAGCGGCTGATCGCCAAAAAACGCGACATCAAACAGGCCGCGATGCAGCAACTCCTGGCCGGCCGTACCCGCCTACCGGGCTTCAGTGGAGAGTGGGTGGAGGCATGCTTGGAAGAAATCGCCCAAATAGAAATGGGGCAATCTCCGAGTTCTGTAAATTACAACGTTCGCCGAGAGGGCCTGCCACTGATTCAAGGCAACGCCGACGTGAGGAAGCGTCGGACGATTAAGCGAATTTTCACTACTCAGGTTACCAAGCGAGGGCGCAAGGGAGACGTGTTGATGTCAGTACGAGCCCCGGTCGGTGAGATTTCGCGTGCAACTTTTGACTGCTGCTTAGGCCGGGGGGTGTGCGCGATTCGATTCCCGAACGACTTTCTATATCACGCGCTTATCAACCTGGAACCAAGATGGTCTCGAATGTCGAAAGGCTCGACTTTTGATTCCGTGAATTCAACGGACGTGGCCAATGCAATCGTTGCACTGCCGTCCGACCCAGCAGAGCAGGCAGCCATCGCAGCCATCCTCACAGACATGGACGCGGACCTCTCCACCCTCGAATCCCGCCTTGCCAAAACCCGCGCCATCAAGCAAGGGATGATGCAAGAGCTGCTGACCGGCAGAACGCGCCTCGTAGGTATCGCCCACGAGACAGCCCCAAAGAAGCCCGAGACACAAAGCCAAGACGCGTGAGGACACGCCATGAGCGCCATCACACCGCATTACCGCAGCGTGCAACAGTTATTGCAAAGCCAGTCGTTCTCCATCGACGAGTACCAGCGCGAGTACAAGTGGGAAAAGGAGAATATCGACGAACTGCTGTCGGACCTGCAGGCCAAGTTCTTCAGTCAATACAAGCTGGGCGACGAGACCCCTGCGGTCAGCGGCTATGGCGAGTATTTCCTCGGCTCCATCATCGTCAGCAAGCGTAATGGCAAGAACTACCTAATCGATGGCCAGCAGCGGGTGACCTCGTTGACGCTGCTGCTGATCTGCCTGTACCGTGCCGCGGAAGCCCAGGATTTGCCGGTGTCCAAGACCATGGCGCCGCTGATTTTCAGTGACAACCTCGGCCAGCCCAAGTTCAACCTCGACATCCCCGAGCGCTTACCCGTCATCCAGGCGTTGTTCCAGGGCAAGGACTACAACCCGGAAGGCAAAGACGAGTCCATTCAGACGATGTACGCCCGTTACGGCGACATCGAGGCCAACGACTTGTTGGTCGATCTCGGCGACGCGCTGCCGCACTTCATCTACTGGCTGCTGACGCGCGTGGGGTTGATCGAAATCGCCACCGATAACGACAACTACGCCTACGCAATCTTCGAAACCATGAACGACCGGGGCAAGCCGTTGAGCCCCGTGGACATGCTCAAGGCTTACCTGCTGGCTCCCATCGACGAGCCTCAGGCCCGCGTACAGGCCAACCAGACCTGGAAGCAGCAGGTGCTGGAGCTGATCTCCTGGGGCAGCGGCCACGAGCCCGAGCGCGACGCCAACTGCATCAAGGCCTGGCTGCGTGCGCAGTTCGCCGAGACCATGCGCGAACGCAAGGCCGGCGCCGTAGACAAGGACTGGGAGCTGATCGGTTCGGTCTTTCACCGCTGGGTACGCGATCACAGCGTGCAACTCGGCTTGGGCAACGCACAGGCCAACCAGAAGCTGATGACCGAGAGCTTCCCGTTTTTTGCCAAGGCCTACCGGCGCATCCTCGACGCCAGTCGACACTACACACCGGGGCTCGAGGCGATCTATTACAACGCCCACAACGATTTCACCTGGCAGGGCACGGTGCTGCTAGCACCGCTGGTGGAGACAGACGACGATGACGCCATGCGCCGCAAGCTGGCCGTGACGGCCACCTATCTGGACATCTGGCTGATGCGTCGCGTGGTGAATTACATTCGAGTCGGATATTCGAGCGTGTCGTATGCCATGTGGCTGCTGTGCCGCGACATCCGTCGCAAGCCTTTGACCGAACTTGTTGAGGTCCTGACCCACAAGCTGGCCGAGGACGACGTAACCTTTGCGGGCAGCTCAGCCCGAGGCCGCACGGGCATCGACGGATTGGGCCTGAACCAGTTCAGCCGCCGCTACATCGTCCACCTGTTGGCGCGCCTGACCGCCGCGACCGAGGCCGGTGCGGGACGCACTGAGTCGTTCGACAAGTTGGTCAACCGCGAGGTCAAGAACCCGTTCGACATCGAGCACATCTGGGCCGACGACTTCGAGGCAGTAAAGGGGCACTTTGCAGACGAGCAGGAGTTCCAGGAGTGGCGCGACCACGTCGCCTCGCTGCTGTTGCTGCCTGCCGACGTGAACCGCAGCCTGCAGGCCAAGCCGTTCGCCGGCAAGCGCGCACATTACGCCAAGCAGAATTTCTATGCGGCCAGCCTCGACGCCAGCGCGTACCTGCATCAGCCGCAGTTTCAGCAGTTCGCTGCTGTCCACCATCTACCGTTCAAAGCTTTTGACCAATTCACCAAGAAAGAACAGCAGGCGAGGCGCGATCTGGTGGCAGCCTTGATGGAACACGTATGGTCACCTAAGCGATTGCGCGAGGCGGCCATATGATCCAGCCGCTTCGTCCCGAACGGATCACTCAAAACCGCATCGTCAAGCGGATCTGCGCGTCAGTGCCGGTTGGTGGCCTGGGCTACGCCAACTTGGGCAATTGGAGCAAGCGGGCGGAAAATCGATGCATCGAATCAGCGTACCTACGCGATAATTTGAAGGCGCGCGGCTATTCGGACCTTCATATCTCGCAAGCGATCCAGATGCTGATGGCTGCGGCGGACGCCACCGGCATCACGCTCTATCAAGCCAACTTGCGGACCTACCAGCTTTTGCGCTACGGCGTGCCGGTGCAAGTGGCGGCAGGCGTGCCGCATGAGACGGTTCACCTGATCGACTGGGCCACACCGGAGAACAACCACTTCGCACTGGCCGAGGAGGTCACCCTGAAAGGTGGGCACGAGCGGCGCCCCGACATTGTGCTTTACGTGAATGGGATAGCGCTGGCGGTAGTGGAACTTAAACGTAGCTCGGTGGACATGGCCAACGGTATCCGCCAGCTCATCACCAACCAGGAAGATATCTTCAATCTGGGCTTCTTCAGCACGGTGCAGTTGGTGCTGGCTGGCAGTGATTCGCAGGGTCTGCGCTATGGCACCACGGGCACACCGGAGAAGTTCTTCGTCGAATGGAAGCATCACCAATTAAGCGGTGAAAGTACCGAACCATCCGAAGGTGAGTTGCTCGACGGGCCGCTCTGTCAAATGCTGGACCCAGCTCGGCTGCTGGACCTGCTTCGCAACTTCGTGATCTTCGACGCGGGTCAGAAAAAGGTCCCACGATTGCATCAATTCGAAGGTGTGAAGGCGGCGCAGGTGCGCATCAAGAAGCAGGAAGGCGGCGTGATCTGGCACACCCAGGGCAGCGGCAAGAGCATCCTGATGGTGTTGATCGCCAAGTGGTTGCTGGAACACGACCCGGATGCACGCATTTTGGTGGTGACGGACCGCGATGAACTGGACAAGCAGATCGAGGGCGTCATGAGGAACGCCGGCGTCATCGGCGCGGAGGCGCCGTCGCCCCGCATCCAGTCGCGCAAAGATCTGGTGGAAAAGCTTGGCTCCGCATCGCCGCGGCTAATGTGCGCGCTGATTCACAAGATCGATGCAACCAACCTGAAGGGCGAGCCCCCCGAGGTAGCGGGCCGCTTTTATGTGTTCGTGGACGAATGCCACCGCACACAGGGTGGCGACATGAACAAGCAGATGAAGCGCTGGCTCGCCACTGCGATCTTCATTGGCTTCACCGGAACGCCGCTATTGCGCCGCGACAGGCAGACGACCCGCGAGGTGTTTGGCAGCTTCATCCACACCTACAAGTTCAACGAGGCGGTGGCCGACAAGGTAGTGCTGGACCTGAAGTACGAGGCCCGTGCGGTGCCGCAGCGCCTGACCTCACCCAAAGCGGTGGACGAGTGGTTCGAGAAGGCCGCCAAGGGCCTCAACAACTACCAGAAGTCGATGCTGCGCAAACGGTGGGCCACGCTCGAAGAGCTAATGAGCTCGGGCGAGCGCAAGCAGCGCATCCTGGCGGACATCATTCACGATTTTGGCGTTCGGCCCAGGCTAAACAACGATCGCGGCACGGCCATCCTGGTGGCGGCCTCGATCTACGACGCCTGCCACTACTACCGGCTGTTTCAGAACACGAACTTTGGCAAGCACTGCGGCATCATCACGTCGTTTGAGCCGAAGCACAACGCCATCTCGCAAGAGCCCAAGGACAGTGACGAACGCTACAAATTCGACACGTACACCCGGCACGTGCTTAAGGCGAAACAGACCACCACGCAGTACGAGACAGAGATGAAGCGCCGGTTTATCGAGGAGCCGGCCAACCTGAAATTGCTGATCGTAGTGAGCAAGCTGCTGACCGGCTTCGACGCGCCCAGCTGCACCTACATCTATCTGGACAACGAGCTGCGAGAACATAACCTGTTCCAGGCTATCTGCCGCACGAACCGGCTGGACGGCGAGGACAAGGATTACGGTTACATAGTCGACTACAAGGAGCTGTTCAGCAAGGTGCAGGACGCGATTGCGGTCTACACCTCGGATGAGCTGGACACAGAGTCCTGTGGCGACGACGGCAACCCGATCGTCAAGGACTGGCGCGACGAGGGCAAGGCCAAGCTCGATGCGGCACGCGAAGGGCTGATCTACCTTTGTGCGCCGGTCAAGCAACCGCAAGGTATCGAGCAGCACATTCATTACTTCTGCGGCAATGCGGCAGACGCCGCTGCCTTGGACGACACTGAACCGCTGCGCATTGCCTTCTACAAGGCAGTGGCAGCCTACGTGCGTGCCTATGCAGATCTGGCACAGAACTTGGATGAAGCAGGCTACAGCGCGCCGCAAATCGAGATCTTCGAGAAGGAAACGGCTTTCTACAGCGAGGTGCGCGCTGCGATCAAGAATCACTCTGGCGAAGAATTGGACACGAAGCCCTTCGAAGCTGACATGCGTCACCTCATTGACACATACATCCAGGCCGATCCGGCAGATTTGCTGGGCGACTTGAGTTCGCTGTCCTTGACCGAACTGATCATCGAGACGGGCATCCACGATGCAATTGCCAGAAAACTCAACGAAAAGGGCAAGCTGTCACGTAACGCGATTGCGGAAGGCATCATCAACAACGTTCGCAAGACCATCATCCGAGATCAGTTGACCGACCCGAAGTACTACGAGCAGATGTCCACGTTGCTGGAAGACCTGATTCAGCAGAAACGTGACGACACCGATAGCTACGAGCAGTTTTTGAAGGACGCCGAGGCTCTGGCCAAGAAATTGAGCAATCAAGAGCAAGACAGCAAGAAGCTGCCGACCGCGCTGCATGGCAACAAGGAGGCGGGCGTTCTCTACAACAACTTACCCAGCGTGCTGGCCGCCGCTGTGCCGGAAAACACCGCTGCGGAACCTACGCCAACCTATGGCGACGAGTATCTGGCTTTGGCACTGATGCTTGACAAGACTATTCGTGAAAAAGCGCCGGCAGGCTGGAAAGGCGACTCCACGCGGGAGGCCCAGGTGCTGAACGCCATCTACCCGATCATGAAGAGGAACAAGGCCGCCACCATGGCCATCTTCGAGATTATCAAGAACCAGCCAGGATATTGATGAGCGAAGAGATTACCTTGGGTCCGCTACGGATCGATCTGATCCGCAAAGACGTAAAGAACGTGCACCTCACCGTGCACCCTCCCGAGGGGCGCGTGACCTTGGTGGCGCCGCTGAGTACCCGCACGGAAGTGGCGCGGGCCTATGCGATCTCCAAGCTCGCGTGGATTCGCCAGCAGCAAAAAACGCTGAAAGCCCAGGCTCGCGAGACACCGCGCCAGTTCCGTGAGCGTGAGACTCACGAGCTATGGGGCCGCCGCCACCTGATGACCGTGGTGGAGGTGGACGTGAAGCCCTTCGTCAAGCTGGACCACAAGCGCATCACGCTCTCGGTGCGTCCGGGCCACGACCTAGCCAAACGCGCCGAGGTGATGCACGCCTGGCACAAGTCCTTGATGCATGCACTGGTGCCGCAATTGATCGCCAAATGGGAGCCGAAGCTCGGTGTGCACGTTTCGAGCTACTTCTTGCAACGCATGAAGACCAAGTGGGGCAGCTGCAATCACCGCGCAGGCAACATCCGTCTCAACACCGAATTGGTGAAGAAGCCCAAGGATCTTGTTGAGTATGTCGTTTTGCACGAGATGCTGCACCTGCTAGAGCCGACACACAGCGGTCGCTTTGTCGCACTGATCGACCAGTACTGGCCACAATGGCGCGAGTCGCGCGCTGAGTTGAACGCTCTGCCGTTGGGACACCAGAGCTGGAGCGAGTGACATCCAGTTATCAAGGCGCCTTGATCGCCCGCTTCGACGACTCAGCCCTCCCCAACAATATCCGACTCAGCCGCTTCGCCCCTCACCGTCCCCCACCCAAACCCCATCCCCGCCAGCCACCGTCTATAAGCCACCGCCATCCGATCGCACTTCTGATGCAACTCCGCATCGAGATCGAGCGGCAGACGCCGGGGCCATTGCGACTCCACGATTGGCGTGTCGTGCATCAGGATCTCCATATTGAAGTCGTAAAGCGCCTGATCGGAATGCGTGGAATCGTCCTCGTGAATGGAAACGAGCCACGCGCGCGTCTCCGTCTGCGTAACCGGCGACGCCGCCAGCATGATATGCAGCGCGCCCTGCCCGCCCGACGCCATCTTCGTGAGACTCGCGATCAACGGCCGCTTCACGCGATACACATAATCGATCATCGCGCCGCCGCCTTGCCCCGGCATTCCAGCGGGCTGCCAGTATCGGCATTGCCGCGCTTCCAGACCTTCAGCGCTCGCGACCACTTCATAATCCGGCACTTCCGTATGCGTCTCTTCGCCCAAAATGCCCGCATGCACGAACGAGAAATGCGCCATATCCAGAAAATTCTCAACGATGCGCGGCGCCGATGACTTCACCGTCTGCGGCGTGAGGTTGATTCGCCGGCCACCGGCAATCGCGGCTTCGGGAAAGAAATCGAGCGCATAGGCGGGCTCACCGAAGCACATCCATACGACACCGTATTTCTCCTCACACACGAAAGTCGTCGCGCACGCGCGCTTCGAAGGACGCAACGACGGATTCGACGGAATCCGCAAACACTGTCCTTCGATGTCGTAACGCCAGCCGTGATACGGACACACGATCTGATCGCGCATCACGTGCCCGAGCGACAACTGCGCGCCCCGGTGCGGACAGTAATCGCGCCAAACATGCGCCGCGCCGATGCTGTCGCGCCACACGACAATGCGCTCGTCGGCGACGATGAACCCACGCACGCCGCCTTCCGGCACGTCTTCGCTATTGCAAATCGGCAGCCATTCGGCAGTCAAAGAAATGGATTCGTCGCGCATCGCCGTGAATCAGCAAAAGTAGTTCGAAAGCCGTTCATACACGAAACACAGCGTCTTCGCAAAACGTTGCAAAATAGCGGATCGCTCGCTCGGTGCAACTCGACGCAACTCGATACAACGCCATTCAACCGATGCCGCGCGACGGGGCCGCAGTACATAACAGCAAGATAAAAGAAAGAAATCACCATCCAGGGGTTCAGTATGGAGCAGGCGCATCAACCGGCACGCCGGGCTTATGCCTTCGCATGGTCCGAGCACCGGAATCCCGAACGCGAGCAGGCCACGCTGCGGGTCTGGATGGGAGCGGCGGTTCTTCTGGCTTACGGCATTTTCGCGTGGCTGCGCCCTTCGCACGATGCACTGCTGGTCACGCGCCTCGTCGCGCTCTACGTTGCTTACGGTGGAATCACGCTTCTGATCGTGAGCCGCATGAGCGCGCCTTCGGAGAAGCGTCTCACCGTCACCACCATCGCCGATCAGACGCTGCTCGGGCTCGCGCTCGCCGCGGGCGGCGCAATCGCGCTGCCGCTCATCTGGGTGATGTTCTGGTTTCTGATCGGTTCGGGATGCCGCTACGGCAAGCGTACGCTCGCCGTGT
This sequence comes from Caballeronia glebae, assembly GCF_001545035.1. GTDB lineage: Bacteria > Pseudomonadota > Gammaproteobacteria > Burkholderiales > Burkholderiaceae > Caballeronia > Caballeronia glebae. The sequence goes on along the minus strand of NZ_FCOJ02000008.1, from coordinate 146,602 downwards.
CGTGCGCGACGGCGCTCATCATCGTCATGGCGATGGCGATCTGGCAGCCGTGGTGGCGCGCGAACCTGCCCGCCGCGATCGGGCTGGGGCTGAGCGTGCTGGGCGCATCGGTGTATTTGAGCGTGCTCGTCGATCGGCTCGGCAACGCGAATCGCGATCTGGCGCGTCAGGCATCGACCGATCCGCTCACGGGTCTGTCGAACCGGTACGCGCTCGAAAAGATCGTCGATCACGCGATGACCGCGCCCGAAGCCAATGGCGATCACGCCAGCGCGCTCCTTCTGATCGATCTCGACGGCTTCAAGGAAGTGAACGATACCTACGGCCATGCCGTCGGCGACCTGCTTCTGCAAGCCTTCGCGCAATCGCTCGCAAAGCGCATGCGCAAGTCGGACACCATCGCGCGTCTGGGCGGCGACGAGTTCGTCGTGCTCGCGCATCAGGTGCGCGACCGGGCGGAGGTGCTGTCGGTGGCCGACAACATCCATTCTGTGCTCGACGCAATCACGTCGGTGCAGGATCGGCCGGTGTCGGTATCGGCGAGCATCGGCGCGTGCCTGCTTTCCAGCGCAGTGTCCGCGCATCAATCCGGCATGACCGCCGTGTTGCGCGCCGCCGACCGCGCGATGTATCGGGCAAAAAGTCTCGGCGAAGGGAAAACCGTCTTCGCCGAGACGCGGGACTTCGAAACGAACTGAGCGGCCCCGCTTCGTCGATCAGGCCGCGACGCCCGTCCACTCCTGCTCGCGCAGTTTCGTGCGCAGACGCGCGACCGCCTGGCTGTGCAACTGGCATACGCGCGACTCGCTCACTTCCATCACCGCGCCGATTTCGCGCAGGTTCAGGCCGCGTTCGTAGTAGAGGCTCATCAGGAGCTTCTCGCGCTCGGGCAGCTTGTCGATGGCTTCGATCAGCGCGCCACGCAGACTGTCGTCGAGCAGCGCCGAAAGCGGGTCCGAGCGATCGACGCAATAGCGGTCGAGGAACGGTTCGTCGTCGGCGGAGCGGTCGAAGTCTTCGTAATAGATCAACTGGCTGCCGTGCAAGTCCTGGAGCATCGACTGATATTCGTCAAGCGGCATCTTCATGTGCTCGGCGATCTCCATCTCGCTCGCGGAACGGCCGAGGTTCTGCTCGACCTTGTGCACCGCCGATTCCACCTCGCGCGAAGTCTTGCGCATACTGCGCGGCAACCAGTCGTTCGCGCGCAGCTCGTCGAGCATCGCGCCGCGAATGCGCTGGCTCGCGTAGGTTTCGAATTGCGCGCCTTGATCTTCCTTGTAGCGGCTTGCCGCGTCGAGGAGACCGATCATGCCGGCCTGGATGAGATCGTCGAGATCGACGCTCGCCGGCATCTTGGCGACGAGTTGAAGCCCCAGCCGGCGAACGAGCGGTGCGTATTTCGTCAGCACGTCCGACTGCGAGAGTTTGCCTTGGGCGTTATACATCTTGGTCACCTATCTTGATCACATCGACGCCGTGCTGCTGAATGCAAAGTCGTGAAGCGCAGCCGCACGATGCGACGCCTCCCGCGCGCCCTGTACAGAGTCGCTAACCGGATTTCGCGCGTCTGCCTGGCCATCCGCCGCGCGCATGTATGGCGCGGGGCGCATCGGCCAGTGCAGGAGTTCCGCCGCAATCGCGCGGTAGTCGCGCGCCGCGGCCGTGGCCGGGAACGCTTCGACTGCGCAGCGTGAAAGCTCCTTCGCCCGAGCGACGCGCGCATCCTCGGACACATAACCCGCCTGCACGAGCGACACGGCCAGATACCGGCTCGCGACGCCCGACAGGTTGTCGAACGCGACCGCCGCGTCGGCCGGGTTCTGCACGTGATTGACAAGTACGCGGAACTGGCCGATCGCATGGGTGTAATGCAGACGCTTCATGCACGCATACGCCTCGGTGATCGCCGACGCGGCCACCCGCGTCACAATCAGAAAGTCATGCGCCTGCGCCGCGAGGGACGACAGCGCACCGTGGCGATCGAGCTGTGCATCGATCAGCACGATGTCCGCCGGGCCGTCGAGCAACGCGCGGCATTGCGCGGCATCGTGAACGATGCGTTCGTCGCGCGGCGCGGCGATCAGCGAGAAGCCGAACGGCGTGCGCTCGACGACATCGGTGAGCATGCGGCGGCCCGAGATCACCGAGGCGAGCGCGCCCGCGTCTTCGATGCCGACGAGCCGGCTGACCGATCCCGCGTTCCGATGCTCGTCGATCACGAGCACATCCTTGCCGTGCACGGACAGCGCCGCGCCGAGATTCGCCACCGCCGACGTGCATCCGATGCCCGCCGGACCGCCCACGATCGCCACCACGCGCGAACCGGCGCGCGTGAGCAGCCGTCGCAGACCTTCCGCCTGGTCGAGCACGAACTTATCCAAAATGCACCCCATGCAGTTCGGTCGTGGCGCGCGCGGACAATGCGGACAGCAGCGCGGGCACTTCTTCGTCTTGCGGCACGAACGGCGAGTTGTCGCGCGGAATGCAGAACGCGCTCTTGATGAGAAAACGCTTGGTCGCGACGTACAGGTTCTCCGGCACTTTCTGGCCGGTCGACACGTAATGCACGGGCAGCTTGTAGCGGATCACCGTATCGAGCACGCCGCCGAGATTCGTCGCTTCGTCGAGCTTGGTCAGGATGCAGCCCGCGAGCGGCGGCTGATCCGCCGCGCTCTTGTAGGCCTGCACGACTTCGTTGAGCGTGTCGCCGTGGCTCGTCGCGTTGAGCAGCAGAATGCGCTGCACCGGATGGCCCGCGCCGCACAGCATCGCGATCTGGTCCGAGACCATGCGATCGCGCTGGCTCATGCCGATCGTGTCGATCAGCACGATATGTTTGTTGCGCAGCTCCGAGAGCGCGAGTTGCAGGTCGGCGGCGTCCTTCACCGCGTGAACCGACACGCCGAGAATCTTGCCGAAGATGCGCAGTTGCTCGTGCGCGCCGATCCGGTAGCTGTCTGTCGTGAGCAGCGCGACCTTGCTGGCGCCGAAGCGCATCACGCAGCGCGCCGCGAGCTTCGCCGTCGTGGTCGTCTTGCCGACGCCCGTCGGGCCCATCAGTGCGAACACGCCGCCGCGCTCCATCAGCGCGTCTTCGCTGTCCATCACCGGAATATTCGATTCGAGTACCTGCTGCACCCATTCGAGCGCGCCTTCGACGTTCTCCATCTCCGGCATGTTGTCGACCATCATGCGGACGAGTTGCGCGGAGAAACCGGCGGAGAAAAGACGCTTCGTCAGCAAGCCGCCCGTCGGATTGCGACGCTGGCGCTCGCCCCACAGAAGGCCGGAGAACTGCTCTTCCATCATCGAGCGCATCGACGAGAGCTCGCTCATCACCGTTTCGTTGACGACCTGCTCCATGCGCGCGCGGATCGCCTCGGTGACGACAGCCGCCGCGTTCGCGGGCAAGCCTTCGAAAGCGCTTGCCGGCGCGGCGTTCGCGGCCGGCGCCTCGGCGTGCGGCGCGCTCGTGTTGATCTTCTGCGCGGCGCGGCGCGCGGCGACTTGCGCGGCTTCGCGCGCCCAGTCGGGCGTTTCGACCTTCTGCTCGACCGTTGCTTCCGCGCGCTTCGTTTGCTGACGCATCGCGTATTTGGCCGATTCGGCGGTCTTTTCGACGCGCGGCTCCTGCGCGGCCACGGCAACCGGCACGCCCATTCCGCGTGCGATCGCGGCCGACGCCGTCAGCGGACGGTTCGACGGCATCGACGCCTGTTGCGCGATGCGCTTAGCATGCTCGATCAGCCACGGATTCGAATCGCCCATCGTGCGCGGCGCTTCGTCGCCGAATGCGGCTTCGTGTTCGTGCGTGAACCCGGCTTCATCGTCGGCGTCGGTGTTCGCGCCGAAGACCGACGAAAACACGTCGCCGCTCGCGTAAGGATTCGCGGCCGACTGCTTCACCGGCATCGCGGCGGCGGCGGCCGCCAGCGCGGCGCGCGACGTGCCGGCCGAGCGCACTGCCTGTTCCTTCGCGGCGGGCGAGATCGACGCGATGTCGCTGTCCGCGACGCCGACGATCTCGACGGAGCCGTCGTCGAGCGTGCGATTGGACAACACCACGGCATCGGGGCCGAGCGCTTCACGAACCTGGCGCAGTGCGTCTCGGCTGTTCGCGCCGATGAATTTACGAATGTTCAAACCTGCCCCCGATGAGGTGAAACTGCGATCTATAGCCAGCGGGCCGCTTGACTCTTTGCCGTGCCCGCTTTTCAGTGAAGCCATTATTGCGAACTTGAGCCCTCGTCCATCGCTGGATAAGGGGTGAGAAAAAGGGGTATTTCGGCTGATGGAAATGGGCGGCGCGTCGCGAGCGCGCGCGGTCGCCGGAAAAAGATTCCGCTTCGCCCGTTTCCGCGCGTGGGCGCGACGGCGTAAGCTTTAGGGCGATTCGCCCACGGCCTGGGCGCATTCCGGCCGCGCCGGACAATCAAAGGAGATCTCTTCGCATGACGTCCGCTGTCCCTTCCTCACAGGATCAAACAACCGGCGCGCGACTCGTCGTCGATGCGCTCGTCGACCACGGCGTCGAGCGCGTGTTCTGCGTGCCCGGCGAAAGCTTTCTGGCCGTGCTCGATTCGCTGCGCGACGAAACCTCGCAAATTCAGACGATCGTGTGCCGCCACGAAGCGGGCGCGGCGAACATGGCCGAGGCGGTCGGCAAGCTGACGGGCAAGCCGGGCGTGGCGATCGTGACGCGCGGTCCGGGCGCCACGCACGCGTCGATCGGCGTGCACACCGCGTTTCAGGATTCGACGCCGATGATCCTGCTCATCGGCCAATGCGCGCGGGATCACATGGATCGCGAGGCGTTTCAGGAAATCGACTATCGGCGCATGTTCGGGCAGATGGCGAAGTGGGTCGCGCAGATCGACGATCCGCGCCGCGTGCCTGAATATATGAGCCACGCGTTTCACACCGCGATGTCGGGCCGTCCGGGTCCGGTCGTGCTCGCGCTGCCGGAGGACATGCTCACCGAAACCATCGACGCCGTAGCGCCCGCGCCGCGTTATCAGCGCGTGGCGGCGTCGCCCTCGGCGGCGCAGATCGAACGCCTGCGCGAATTGCTGGCGCACGCGAAGAAGCCGTTCGTGATCGCGGGCGGCAGCGGCTGGACCACGGAGGCGACGCAGGACTTCGCGCGCTTCGCCGAGCAATGGAAACTGCCGGTGGGCTGCGCGTTCCGCTATCAGGACACGCTCTCCAACGAGCATCCGAATTACGCGGGCGATGTCGGCCTCGGCATCAATCCGGCGCTCGCCGCGCGCGTGCGCGATGCCGACGTGCTCTTCGTGCTCGGCCCGCGCATGGGCGAATCGACGACGGGCGGCTACACGCTGCTCGATATCCCGAAGACGAAGCAGACGCTCATCCACGTGCATCAGGGCGCGGAGGAACTCGGGCGCGTCTACAGTGCGGATTTACCCATCGTCTCGGGCATGCCGGAGATCGCGTCGATGCTCGCCGCGCTGCAGCCGCCGTCCGACATCGCGTGGAAGGGCGAGGCGGAAACCGCGCACGCCGCGTATCTCGAATGGCGCAAGCCGCGCCCGATGCTCGGCGATGTCCAGCTCGGCGAAATCATGCGTCAGCTCGCTGGGAACATTCCCGCCGACTCGATTCTGACCAACGGCGCGGGCAATTACGCGACGTGGCTGCATCGGCACTATTCGTATCGGCATTTCCGGTCGCAGTGCGCGCCGACGAGCGGTGCGATGGGCTACGGCGTGCCCGCCGCGATCGCCGCGAAGTCGCTGTATCCGGACCGGACGGTGATCGCGTTCGCGGGCGACGGCTGCTTCATGATGTCGAGCCACGAAATCGCCACGGCGATGCAATATCGGCTGCCGGTGATTTTCATCGTCGTGAACAACGCGCAGTACGGCACGATCCGCATGCATCAGGAAAAGCACTATCCGAACCGCGTGCATGGAACGGAGCTCACGAATCCGGACTTCGTCGCGTACGCGCGCGCGTTCGGCGCACACGGCGAGCTGGTCGAAACGACGGAGCAGTTCATGCCTGCGTTCGAGCGGGCGCGCAATTCCGGCCTGCCCGCGGTGATCGAAATTCGCATTCCGCAGGATCAGAGCACGCCGGGCGCGACACTCGAACAAATTCGCCAGCAAGGCCAGCGCTAAAGGACAAACTTTCAATCTGCTTGCGACGCACTTCCGGTGGCAGTAGAGTAGCCAGTTCGAAACCACCGGGAGTTAGCGATGCTTAAGGTTCTGGCGTTGTCATTGGCGTTGGGTTTTTCGGGCGCGGCGTTCGCGAAGGCCGACTGCGCGGCGCATCCGAAGAGCGAATGGATGAAGGAGTCGGATGCCAAGGCGCAGCTTGAAGCGCAGGGCTACAAGATTCGCAAGTTCAAGGTCGACGGCAACTGCTACGAAATCTACGGCCACGACAAGAACGGCAAGAAGGTCGAGATTTATTACGACACGAAAACGCTGGCAGTCGTGAAGTCGGAAGTCGAATAAGCGTCGTTATTGGATGGCGACGCCCGTGAAAGTCTGGGATATCTGGGTCCGTTTCACGCATTGGGCCGTCGCGGGCATCGTCTTGTGGAATCTGTTCGGGCCGACGGATTCCACGCATCGGCTGCTGGGTTATATCGCGGCGGGGCTGGTTCTCGCGCGCATCGTCTGGGGCTTCGTCGGCTCGCGTCACGCGCGGTTTTCGGCGTGGTGGCCGACGCGCTCGCATCTCTTCGACTATCTGAGATCGCTGACCAAGGGCAAGCCGATCCATCACGTGTCGCACAATCCGCTCGGCGCTTTGATGGCGCTCGTCCTGTGGTTTCTGATTCTCGCGCTCGCGGTGTCCGGCTGGATCATGCGGCTCGACGCGTTCTGGGGCGAGGACTGGCCTCAGGAGATTCACGCGTGGCTAGCCATCGCGGTCGAGGTTTGCGTTTGCGTGCATGTGGCCGCGGCCGTGCTGATGAGCGTGTGGACGCGGGAGAATCTCGTCCGCGCGATGGTGACGGGCGAGAAACGCGACGCACAAAACAAAAAAGCCTCGTGACCTGAATCACGAGGCTTTTTTTCAGCTTGGCAGCTTGGCTGAGAGCGCTTACTTGCCGCCCACGCTTTGCAGCGTCGTCCACTTCCCGCCGACGACCTTATACAGCGTGATCCCGCCGTTCTTCAGATCGCCCTTCGAGTCGTACGACAGGTGCTTCGCCGTCACGCCCTGCATGTCGGTCTTCGCGAGCAACGGCAGGTACTTCGCCGGGTCCGTCGAGTTCGCCGCCTTCATCGCGTTGAACATGGCCATCGCGCCGTCGTAGGCGTACGGCGAGTACGTCTGCACGTCTTCGCTGAAGCGCTTCTTGTACTTCGCCGAGTAATCCGCGCCGCCCGGCATTTCGTCCATCGGCAGGCCGGCGAGCGATGCCACCGTGCCGTCGGACGCGTCGCCTGCGATCTTCAGGAACGTGTCGGTCTTCACCATTTCGCCCGCCATCAGCGGCGCGCGGAAGCCGAGCGTCTTCATCTGCTTGACCATCGGGCCGGCTTGCGAATCGGCGCCGCCGTAGTACACGAGGTCCGGATTGGTCGACTTGATCTTCGTGAGAATCGCCTTGAAGTCGACGGCCTTGTCGTTCGTGAATTCACGGTCGACGATCGTGGCGCCCGCCGCCTTCGCCGCCTTCTCGAACTGGTCGGCGAGACCCTGGCCGTAAGCCGTGCGGTCATCGACGATCGCGATCTTCTTGACCTTCAGATTCTTCACCGCGAACTCGCCCGCGACCGAGCCTTGCTGCGTGTCCGAGGTCATCATGCGGAAGGCCGTCTTGAAGCCTTGCGTCGTGTATTCGGGCGCCGTCGCCATCGCGATCTGGGGAATGCCCGCGTTCGCGTAGATGCGCGATGCCGGGATCGTCGTGCCCGAATTGAAGTGGCCGAGCATGCCCTTGATGCCGTCGTCGACGAGGCGCTGCGCCACCGTCGTGCCCGTGCGCGGGTCAGCCTGATCGTCCGCCGATTCCAGCACGATGCGCACCGGCTTGCCGCCGATCACCGGCTTCGTGGCGTTGAAGTCTTCGACAGCGAGCGTGATGCCGTTCTGCATGTCCTTGCCGTAGTGCGCCTGCGCGCCGGTCAGCGGGCCGGCGTAGCCGACCTTCACGTCGTCTGCCTGTTGTGCGACCGCCGTCCCCGCGAACAGGCCGGCGAGCGTCATGGCTGCCGCCAGCTTGGTCATCGTGTGCTTCATAGCTTCTCCTGGTTCCAGTGTGGATGGCAGCTTGTGCCGGGATCGCCGTGCCTGCTGCCGATTGTTTGAATTCGTTTGAATCGAGCGTTCGAGGGATGTCTCAACCGATCGTCATCAAATTCGCATTGCCGCCGGCCGCCGCCGTGTTCACGCTCACCGAGCGTTCCGTCAGCAGACGTTCGAGCGCGTAGTCTTCGCCGTCGTGGCCAGCGTCGGCAAACGCTCCCGCAGCCACGCCCTGCACCGATACGATCGGCCCCGGGCGCTTCGCGACTTCCTTCACGAGCGACAGCAGTTCATCGCTGTCGCCTTCGAACAAAACGGCGTCGAAATCTTCCGCCGCTTTTCTGACCATCGCATACGGTTTGAGCGACGCAGGCAGCGATGCCGCGAGTTCCTCGCCCGCCGAACCGGAGAACAACGCCTTGTTGCCCGTCGCCAGCACGGCGGCCAGTTGCGCGCGCGCGCCGCTCGCTGTCGCCGCCACGCACAGCACCGTGCCGCGCGCGCCGAGCGTGTAGGTGTTGCGCTCGCCGGTCGGGCCGCTCAGCACCGTCGTCGCGCCCGCCATCACGTGCTGCAGATAACCGTCGCAGCGCGCGGCCGTCTGCGGATCGCGTTCGCCGATGGTCCAGTCGCGCAATGCGGTGAGCGCGGCAGTGGGCGTGTCCTTCGACGCAACCTGATCGACGACGAGCGTGCTCGCGAGCGACTTCGGCAAACCGGTCGGGCGCTTGGCCAAGAGACGCTGCAAATACAGCGCGCCGCCCGCCTTCGGACCCGTGCCCGACAACCCTTCGCCGCCGAACGGCTGCACACCGACCACGGCGCCGATCACATTGCGGTTCACATAGATGTTGCCGACATGCGCCCGCGAAATCACATGCGCGATGGTTTCGTCGATACGTGTATGGATGCCGAGCGTGAGGCCGTAACCCGTCGAGCGAATTTGGTCGAGGAGTTTATCAAGGTTCGAACGGCGGTATCGCACCACATGCAGCACCGGTCCGAACACTTCGCGCTTGAGTTCGTCGATGCTGTCGAGCTCGATGAGCGTCGGCGGCACGAAGGTGCCCTGCGCGCAGTTGTCGGGCAGCGGCAGTTGCGTGACGTTGCGGCCCTTGTCGCGCATGCCGGCGACGTGCGCGTCGATACCGCGCTTCGCGTCGGCGTCGATCACGGGGCCGACGTCCACCGACAGGCGGTCCGGATTGCCGAGCGCGAGCTGATTCATCGCGCCGGTCAGCATTTCGAGCGTGCGATCGGCGATGTCGTCTTGCAGGCACAGCACGCGCAGCGCCGAGCAGCGCTGTCCGGCCGAATCGAACGACGACTGCAGCACGTCCGCGACGACTTGCTCCGCGAGCGCCGAGGAATCGACGATCATCGCGTTCTGGCCGCCGGTTTCCGCGATCAAGGGAATCGGACGGCCGTCCGGATCGAGTCGCTCGGAAAGCGTCTTGTTGATGAGGCGCGCGACTTCCGTCGAACCGGTGAACATGACGGCGCGCGTGCGCGGATCGGCAACGAGCGCCGCGCCGACCGTTTCGCCATTGCCCGGCAGCAGTTGCACCGCGCCCGCCGGCACGCCCGCTTCGCGCAGAATGCGCACGGCTTGCGCGGCGATCAGCGGCGTTTGCTCCGCGGGCTTCGCGAGCGCCGGATTGCCCGCGGCGAGCGCGGCGGCAACTTGGCCCATGAAGATCGCGAGCGGGAAATTCCACGGGCTGATGCACACCACCGGACCGAGCGGGCGATGCGTGTCGTTCGAGAATTCCGCGCGAATCTGCGACGCGTAGTAGCGCAGGAAATCGATGGCCTCGCGAATTTCCGCGATCGCGTTCGGCAGCGACTTGCCCGCTTCGCGCACGACGAGGCCCATCAGCGTGTTCATCTGCGCTTCGAGCAGATCGGCGGCGCGCGCGAGGCAATCGGCGCGGTCTTCGACGGGCGTCGCCTGCCAGATCGGCGCGGCGGCGACCGCGTTGGCGATCGCCGCGCTCACCTGCTCCGGCGACGCTTCCACGACCGTGCCGACGAGATCGCGCAGATCCGACGGATTGCGCACATCGCGCGCCGGCTTGCCGTTCTCGATGATCGTGCCGCCTTCGAGCATCGGCTCGGCGCGCCACGGATGATGCGCGCTCGCCAGCAACGCCGACGACAGCGACGCCAGCCGATGTTCGTTCGACAGATCGAGGCCCATCGAGTTGAAGCGCTCGTTGCCGTACAACTGACGCGGCAGCGGAATCTTCGCGTGCGGCGCGCCGAGCGGCGTGATCGCTTGCGCTTCGTCGATCGGATCGCGCACGAGTTCCTTCACCGGAATCGATTCATCGGCGATGCGGTTCACGAACGACGTGTTCGCGCCATTCTCCAGCAGACGGCGCACGAGATACGCGAGCAGCGTTTCATGCGTGCCGACCGGCGCGTAGACGCGGCACGGACGGTTGAGCTTGTCGCGGCCGGTGACTTCTTCATAGAGCGGCTCGCCCATGCCGTGCAGGCACTGGAACTCGTATTGGCCGGGATAGTAGTTCTGCCCCGCGAGGTGATAGATCGCGGAAAGCGTGAACGCGTTGTGCGTCGCGAATTGCGGATAGACCGCGTCCGGCGCGCCGAGCAGCTTCTTCGCGCACGCCAGATACGAAATGTCCGTATAAATCTTGCGCGTATAGACCGGATAACCTTCGAGCCCGTCGACTTGCGCGCGCTTGATTTCCGTGTCCCAATACGCGCCCTTCACGAGGCGAATCATCAAACGATGACGGCTGCGGCGCGCGAGATCGATCAGATAGTCGATCACGAACGGGCAGCGCTTCTGATAACCCTGCACCACGAAGCCGATGCCGTTCCAGCCCGCGAGTTCCGGATCGAAGCACAGCGCTTCGAGCAGATCGAGCGAGATTTCGAGACGATCGGCTTCCTCGGCGTCGATGTTCAGGCCGATGTCATAACGGCGCGCCAGTTGCGCGAGCGAGCGCACGCGCGGCAGCAACTCGTTCATCGTGCGTTCCTGCTGCGCGCGCGAATAACGCGGATGCAGCGCGGAGAGCTTGATCGAAATGCCGGGGCCTTCGTAGATGCCGCGCCCGCCCGCCGCCTTGCCGATCGCGTGGATCGCCTGCTCGTACGACGCGTAATAGCGCAGCGCGTCTTCTTCCGTCGTCGCAGCTTCGCCGAGCATGTCGTACGAGTAGCGGAAACCGCGCGCCTCGTATTTGCGGCTGTTCGCCAGCGCCTCGGAAATCGTCTCGCCGGTGACGAACTGCTCGCCCATCAGGCGCATCGCCATATCGACGCCCTTGCGGATCAGCGGCTCGCCGCCTCGGCCGATCAGACGCGTCAGCGCCGACGAAAGGCCCGCTTCGCTGTTCGTCGTCACGAGCTTGCCGGTGATCATCAGACCCCACGTCGCCGCGTTCACGAACAGCGACGGCGCCTGGCCCATGTGCGATTTCCAGTCGCCCTTGCTGATCTTGTCGCGAATCAGCGCGTCGCGCGTGGCGCGGTCGGGAATGCGCAGAAGCGCTTCGGCGAGACACATCAGCGCGACGCCTTCCTGACTCGACAGCGAAAACTCGTGGATCAACCCTTCGACGCCGCCGCCCGAGCTTTTCGCGCGCAGCGCTTCGACGAGCCGGGTCGCGAGCTTTTCGGTCTCCGCGGCCACATTCGAAGGCAGACGCGCCTGACCGATCAGGAACGGCACGCACTCAGGCTCCGGCCGGCGATACGCCGCCGTGATCGCAGCGCGCAACACCGATTGCGGCTGCACGTTCTGCGCGAAATCGAGGAACGGGTGCAGGACGCCCTCTTCGTCGCCGTCGACGGAAGGGGCATCGGCCATTTCCGACGCGCCGTTCGCGCCCGACAGTTCGGGCGGAAGCTGACCGTGCTCGATACGCTCCAGATAGGCGAAGATCGCCTGCTTGATCAGCCAGTGGGGAGTGCGTTCGAGGCGCGTCGCGGCATCTTTGAGCCGGGAACGCAGCAGATCGTCGACTTTCACGCCTAGGGTTGTGCTCGCCATATTTCCTTCGTTTGCCGGTCGTTTCTACCCGGCCAGAGACCTAAAAAGTTGGCGAATCGTACCCCGCTGATTTAAAAGGTGCAACCGAGATTTTCGCTAGGGTTGCACCACAATGAAACCCTTGTGGCACAAGGCTTTGAGCGGTGCACCGCCGACTGGCGGATGGCGCTTGTCGCCTAGTATTTTCCCTAATCCGGAATTTTTGGGATTGCCCCTAAGTAATCACCCCGGCAGCGCCGATATAAACGCTATGCGCCGTAGACGGCGCTGCCTTCGCGGTCGATGCACCGCGGTTACGGGGAGAACGGGGAACATGAGCACTTGGATGGTGGTGACCAGCGTTTGGACGATGTTCGCGGTGTGCGTCGTATTGTTCGTGCGAGGCGCGTCGCCGCACGTGCATCGGTCCGATGATGCTTCCGGCCGGGACGAACTCGCGGCCAGCGACGTTCCCCGAAGCGAAGCCTGACTCAGACGTCGAGCGGATCGACTTCCACGTTCCACCGCAGCACGCCCCTGAGCGAGCGCAGCACCGGTTGCCACGCGTGCAGCGAAGCCTGCAGCGCGCCCCGCGACGCGCTTTCCAGCAGCAGTTGCGCGCGGTGAACATTGAACACTTTCACGATGGTGAGCGGCACCGCGTCGTACACAGTCACGCGATCCGCGCCAGGCAAAGGCGCGAACGCCGCCGCCGCTTCCTCCAGAAACTTGAGCGCTGCCTCCAGCGTGCGGCCCTCGGCGCGCAACATCGCCTGATAGACGAACGGCGGCAAGCGGGCGTCGCGCCGTTCGGCGAGCGTCGAGTTGGCGAAACCCACATAGTCTTGCCGCCCTAGCGCCTGATACAGCGCGTGGCGCGCATAGCGCGTCTGGATCATCACTTCGCCGGGCAAGCCCGCGCGTCCGGCGCGCCCGCTCACCTGCGTCAGTTGCGCGAAGAGCCGCTCGCTCGCGCGAAAGTCGTGGGAGAAGAGCGCGGTGTCGGCGTTCAGCACGCCGATGAGGGTCACGCGCCGGAAATCGTGGCCCTTCGCGATCATCTGCGTGCCGACGAGAATGTCGACTTCGCCCGCGTGGACATCGGAGAAAAGCGCTTGCGCGCTGCCTTTGCGACGTGTGCTGTCGGCGTCGATGCGCAACACGCGCGCGCCCGGCACCACGCTCGCGAGCGTCTCCTCGACGCGCTGCGTGCCGCGGCCCATCGGCGCGATATCGATGTTGCCGCACTCCGGGCACGACTTCGGAATGCGCGATTCCCAGCCGCAATGATGGCAGCGCAGCGCGCGCTCCGGCTTATGCAGCACGGCATAGGCGCTGCAACGCGGACAGCCCGCGACCCAGCCGCACGCGTCGCAGGACAGAATCGGCGCATAGCCGCGCCGGTTCAGAAACACGAGACTTTGCTCGCCGCGTTCGAGACGCAACTTCAGCGCGGCGATCAGCGGCCCCGCGAGACCATCGACCGATGCGCGGCCACGCTGTCTCTCCTCTTCCAGATCGATGAGCCTGACGCTCGGCAGCGCCGCGTCGGCAACGGCGCGGCGCGTGAGCGTGAGCCGCGTGTATCGGCCCTGTTCCGCCTGCCACCAGGTTTCGAGCGATGGGGTTGCCGACCCGAGCACGACCGGAATATCCAGTTGCTTCGCGCGATAAACCGCCAGATCGCGCGCGGAATAGCGCAAGCCTTCCTGTTGCTTGTACGCGGGATCGTGCTCTTCATCGACGACGATGATCGCAAGCGTCGGCATCGACGAGAGGATGGCGAGACGCGTGCCGAGCACGATCCGCGCGCTGCCCGTGTGCGCCGCGAGCCAGTTGCGCGCGCGCTCGCCTTCGGCGAGGCCGCTGTGCATCGTGACGATCGAACCGTCCGCGAGCGCCGCGAAACGCGCGCGAAATGCCACTTCGAATTGCGGCGTCAGATTAATTTCGGGAACCAGAACGAGCGCCTGCGCGTCCGGCCGGGCGGCGAGCAGCGCGGCGAGCGCGTGCAGATACACCTCGGTCTTGCCGCTGCCCGTCACGCCGTGAAGCAGAAACGGAGCGAATTCCCGCGCGCCGGAAATGGCATCGACGGCGTCGCGTTGCTCGTCCGTGAGCAGCGGCAGCGGCGCGGCGCCGGTCGGGAGCGCTGGCGCGTTCGCATCATGCTCGGCGATGTTCGCCGTCACCGTTTCGATCCAGCCGTGCGCGAGCCAGTCGTCGAAGGTCGCGCTCGCTTTGGGATGCAGCGCGCGGGCATCGGACAAGGCCAGCGACGGCTGTTCCGCGAGGGCATCGGCGAGACGCCGCAGGGCGCTGGCGCGTGCGGGCAGCGCGTCGGGAAGCTGCGCGCGGCCACCCGGGAGAATCCGGAAATGCGGCTCGACGGCGAACAGACGATCCCAGCGCGAGGCGTCACGCAGTACCTGAGGCAGCGCCGGCAGCGCGACCTCGCCAAGACCGCGCTGATAGTAATCGGCGGCGAAGCTCGTCAGCGCGATCCAGGCTTCGGACAGCGGAGCACACCTGTCGCAAATTGACGTGACGTCGCGCAGCTTGCCGGCGGGCACGTCGCTTGAATGGGCGATTTCGCAGATCAGCCCGACGACTTCGCGTCGCCCGAACGGAACCTGCACCAACATGCCGACGACCGGCGCGTCCGCCAGCGTGTAGCGGTAATCGAACAGCACAGCCATCGGCTGATCGACGGCGACGCGCACGAAAAGATTCGTCACCGCGCGCGGCCCCGCGTATCACGGTTCGGCACTCGGACGCACTTGAGCCGGGGGAAGTTAAAGTGAAACATCAGAATCGTCTGTAAGCCGCCGATTATTTTTGGATTTCCGATGCTTTCCACAGGCCTGTGGATAACTTTGTTGAGAAGTGCGTCCGTGATCGCCGCAAACAATGTCACGAATCCCTTATGTGCGCTAACCCACATTTCGGACAAAGCTCTCGAAAATGCTTAAAAATCATTGGCTTAAAGCACATATAGCGACATGTTATTGGTTCCCGGAGGCCATACGTCTGATGGCGCGCCGCAGCGAACAAATTGTGCATAAGTTCGGTCTTGACATCGGGGAGCGCCGCCTGACGTGGGCGATCCGGACGGAATCGTCCCGTCGCTGATTACGTGCCTGGGCGCACCGATATTGCGCCGCAGCACGCGTCCGTAAAGCGGGCTTTCGAACGCATGTTACCGAGCGGCCTGCGCCGCACGCATCGCACGGCTATGGCGATGCACCTCGTCGACCAGTTCCGCGACGCTCTCCGGCGGCGTGAATTGCGAGATGCCGTGGCCCAGATTGAAAACGTGGCCCGGGAAATTCCCGAAACTTTCGAGCACCGCGCGCGCTTCGGTGCGGATCGACGCCGGCGGCGCGAACAGCACGCTGGGATCGATATTTCCCTGCAGCGCCACGCATGAGCCGACCTTCTCGCGCGCCCGGCCCAGATTCATGGTCCAGTCGAGACCGACCGCATCGACGCCGGTCGCGGCGATTTCCTCGATCCACAGTCCGCCGCCCTTGGTGAATGTGATGACCGGCACGCGCGCGCCATCGTGCTCGCGTTTCAGACCGGCGACCACCTTCGAGATGTATTCGAGCGAGAAGCGCTGATACGCGCCGTCCGCGAGTGCGCCGCCCCAGGTGTCGAAGATCATCACGGCCTGCGCGCCCGCTTCGATCTGCGCGTTCAGATAGGCGGTCACGGCTTGCGCGTTCACGTCGAGGATGCGATGCATCAGGTCCGGCCGCGAGTAAGCCATCGACTTGACCGTGCGATGGTCGTCCGAGCCGCCGCCTTCGACCATGTAGCACGCGAGCGTCCACGGACTGCCGGAGAAGCCGATCAGCGGCACTTTCTGGCGGCCTTGCGCGTCGGTGAGCGCGCGGCGAATCTGGCTCACGGCGTCGGTGACGTAGGAAAGCGTCGCGCCGATGTCCGGCACGGCGAGGCGCTTCACATCGTCCTCGGTGCGCACGGTGCGCTCGAAACGCGGACCTTCGCCCTGCACGAAGTTAAGGCCGAGGCCCATCGCGTCGGGGATCGTGAGGATGTCGGAGAAGAGAATCGCGGCGTCGAGCGGAAAGCGTTCGAGCGGCTGAAGCGTCACTTCGGTCGCGTAATCCGGATTCTTCGCGAGGCCGAGAAAACTGCCCGCGCGAGCGCGCGTCGCGTTGTACTCCGGCAGATAGCGTCCTGCCTGGCGCATGAGCCAGATCGGCGTGTAGTCGGTCGGCTCGCGCAGCAGCGCGCGCAGGAAGGTGTCGTTCAGAAGAGTGTGTGCCACGTCGCTCGATGCTTAAGGCAGAGAATCGCCCATTCTACCGGAGCGGTCGAACGTTTACGCCGACTGAGCCCGGCAATTCGGGCGGTGCGATGTCGCGCGGCCTATGTCGTTTGGCCGGGTTTCGGGCGGCCGTTGCCCTCGTTATGATCGACGTGCTTACACAACTAGAACCAGGAGAATCGATGCAACGCACGTCTGTCAGTTTCGCCGCCGCTGCCCTTGTGATGTCGCTCGCGCTTGTGAGCGCGGCGCACGCTCAAACGATTCAGGCCGGCGCCGTCGCGGGCGCGAAGCCCGCCGCGTCCGCGCCCGTCGCGGCGCCCTCTCGCCTCGACGACATCCTCGCGCGTCACACGTTGCGCGTCTGCACAACGGGCGATTACAAACCGTATTCCTTCCTGCGCGCGGACGGGCAGTTCGAGGGCATCGACATCGATCTGGCGGAGGGTCTCGCGAAGTCGCTCGGTGCGAAGGCCGAGTATGTGAAAACGTCGTGGTCGAACCTGATGAACGACTTCATCGGCAAATGCGATATCGCCGTGGGCGGCGTCTCGACCACGCTAGAACGGCAGAAGCGCGCATTTTTCACCGCGCCGTACATGGAAGACGGCAAGACTCCTATCGTTCGTTGCGACGATGTGGAGAAATATCAGACCGTCGCGCAGATCGATCAGCCGAACGTGCGCACGATCGTGAATCCGGGCGGCACCAACGAGCGATTCGCGAAGCAGTTCTTTCCGCACTCGCAGTTGATCGAGTATCCGGACAACGTGACGATCTTCAAGCAGATCCTCGACGGCAAGGCCGACGTCATGGTCACGGACGCCTCCGAAACGTTGCTCCAGCAGAAGCTCAACCCCGGTTTGTGCTCGGTGCATCCCGACAAACCGTTCCAGTTCGGCGAGAAGGCGTATCTGCTGCCGCGCGGCGACGTGCCGTTCCAGCAATACGTCGATCAGTGGCTGCATCTCGCCCGTTCGTCGGGCGAGTTCCAGGCCGTGTACGACAAGTGGCTGAAGTAACGCTCAGCGCCCGGCGCGCAGCAACTCGCCCGCGCGCTCGCCGATCCCGCGCAGCCAGCCCAGCGCCGCCTCCGACTGCCCATGCATGCGGCCAAATCCGTGCGTCATGTCGCGCGCGTCGATCATCTCGACGCGGCCGCCGCTCGCTTCCAGGAAGCGTTTGAGTTCGACGGCGTCGTCGTAGAGCGGATCGAAGGCAGCCGCGACCACGATCGCGGGCGCCGGCGTGCGCTCGAACGGCTCGGCGAGCGGAAAAGCGCGCACGTCATGCTCGCGCGGCGTTTCGCCCGACAGGAACTGGGTCCAGTACCACTTCATTTCGTCGTTCGTGAGACCCGGACCGTTCGCGTTGGCGATGCAACTCGGACTCTCGAACTGACGACGCATTACGGGATAGAGCAGCAATTGCAAGCCGACGATGCCAGCCACGCGCTCGTTGGCGCCGCGCGCCGCGACGAGCGCCAGGTGCGCGCCTGCGCTGTCGCCTCCGACAGCCAGCCGGTCCGTCGCGAAACCGAGCCGCGAACGATGCTCGGCGAGCCAGATCAGCGCGTCGAACGCGTCTTCGCACGGCGCGGGAAACGGATGCTCGGGCGCCAGCCGGTAATCGACGCTTGCCACAGCGCATTGCGAATCGCGCGCAAGCCGTGCGACGAGCCCATCGTGCGTGTCGAGATCGCCGACCACCCAACCGCCGCCGTGAAAGTACACGATCAGCGGCAGCGGGCCGCGCGCGTGTTTCGGCTTGTAGATGCGCGCGGCCAGCGTGCGGCCTTCGAGGTCGAGCTGGATATCGTCGGCCGTCACGGCTTCGTCGCGCTCTCTGGCGTAAGCTTGAGCGACCTTGCTGAAGCGCTCGCGGATCGCTCGCGCTTCCGCGTCGGGCGGCAGCGCCGGAAAAGCCTCCTCGACGGCGCTGTAGTAGCGGAGCAAGGCTGCGTCAATGGTCATGCGTGTCTCCATAGCGGTTGTGACGGCGATATTGGTTGCGGCGAAAAATTGCGCATCGATTTCATGCGTCCGCACGTTCGATTTTCGCGAAAAACTAGAATAATCGCATGAGTCCGAAAATCCGTATTTGGGTGTCGCGCGAGGCCGATCGAATTAATGATCGGAATAACAGACAATATATCCGTGAAAATCAGGAGAATCGCGCGAGAAAATTTCCCCTGAGCCTTATGGGACGCGGGTTACAACCTGAAACACTTTGTTACGGCGATCCGGAATCAATTCGCCCACAATCTGTTCAAACGGTTTCAACACGGATGTATCGGGTTGCCTCGTGTGAAAACAACGCGATCCGATGGCAGGCTGGTGGCCGAAGCTCTCATATTTGGGACATCGGTGTTGGGGTCGTTATTCGAATGTAAGGCATTCGAAACATCCCACGTTTGGTCTCCTCGCGCTAACCCCGTAGCGTGTGGTTTTTAGCGGGCTCCAGGCCCGCTTTTTTTTCGCTTGGACAAACGTTTGCGTTTTGCGCAACGCAAAGCTCGAACGTTTCGTCCCATGACAGAAGGGAGCGCCGCAGCGCTCCCTTTGTCGTTTCATGGAATCGGCCGCGCCGAATTTCAGGCGGTTTTGGCCTCGGCGAGCTTCAGTTCGTCGACCATGCGCGCGCGCATCACGAACTTCTGCGCCTTGCCGGTGACGGTCATCGGCAATTCGTCGACGAAGCGGATATAGCGCGGAATCTTGTAGTGCGCGATCTGCCCCTGACAAAACTCGCGGATTTCGTCCTCGCTCGCCTGCTCGCCCGGACGCACCACGATCCACGCGCAAACTTCTTCGCCGTATTTCTGATCCGGCACGCCGAACACCTGCACCGATTGCACCTTCGGATGACGGAACAGGAATTCCTCGATCTCGCGCGGATAGATGTTCTCGCCGCCGCGAATCAGCATGTCTTTCAGGCGGCCGACGATGTTGCAATAGCCTTCCGCGTCGATGGTCGCGAGGTCGCCGGTGTGCATCCAGCCGTCGATGATCGCCTCGCGCGTCTTCGCGTCGTCGCCCCAGTAGCCCTTCATCACCGAGTAGCCGCGCGTGCAGAGTTCGCCGGTTTCGCCGACCGGCACGATGCTCCCCAGCGCGTCCACGATCTTCACTTCCAGATGCGGCTGTATGCGTCCGACGGTCGTGGTGCGCTTGTCGAGCGGATCGGTCGTCGAACTCTGGAACGACACAGGACTCGTTTCCGTCATGCCATACGCGATCGTGATCTCGCTCAGGTGCATCTTCGACACCACGCGCTTCATCGTCTCGATCGGACACGGCGAACCCGCCATGATGCCCGTGCGCAGACGGCTCAGGTCGTACTTCGCGAAGTCGGGGTGATCGAGTTCGGCGATGAACATCGTCGGCACGCCGTGTAGCGCGGTGCATTGTTCCTCGTGAACGGCGGCGAGGGTCGCGCCGGGATCGAACGCTTCGCCGGGGAACACCATCGTGCAACCCGTCGATACGCACGCGAGCACGGCCAGCACCATACCGAAGCAGTGATACAGCGGCACCGGAATGCACAGCGAATCCTGCTCGGTCAGGCGCATCGCGATCGCGATGTAGCGCGCATTGTTGACGATGTTCCGATGCGTGAGCGTCGCGCCCTTCGGATTGCCGGTCGTGCCGCTCGTGAACTGGATGTTGATCGGCTCGTCCGCGCTCAGCTTCGCTTCGAGCGCGTCGAGCGGCGTCGCATCGAGCCGTTCGCGGCCGATGCGCATCACATCGTCGAAATTGAGCATGCCGGGCGTCTTGTCCGCGCCCATGCGGATCACGGCGCGCAGGTCGGGCAACTTCGCGGCGTCGAGCGCGTTCGGCTCGGCGCGAGCGAGTTCGGGCGCGAGCGTTTGCAGCATCTCCAGATATTTCGACGACTTGAACTGCTCGGCCGCGACGATCGCCTTGCAGCCGACCTTGTTCAACGCATATTCGAGCTCGGACAGCCGGTACGCCGGATTGATGTTGACCAGCGTCGCGCCCATGCGCGCGGTCGCAAACTGCGTGAGCAGCCATTCGATGCGGTTCGGCGACCAGATGCCGACGCGATCGCCCGCCTGAATGCCGAGCGCGAGCAGTCCGCTCGCGAGTACGTCGATCTGATGCGCGAACTCGCGCCACGTCCAGCGGATGTTCTGCTCGCGGAACACGACAGCCGGGCGATCGGCGAATCGGCCGGCGGTTTCGAGAAGCAGGCGCGAAACGGTCGCGTCGCTCAGTGGGATGTCCGTCGCGCCGCGAACATGGGAAAGACCGTCGCGCGGTTCGATCTGCGCGCCGGCCTGGGTCGGTTCTGTTGCCATCGATGGTCTCCGCCAATGTGAATCGCCGCCCGATGAAGGCTGATTGGAGGCCATTGTGCATCGCAAGGCGCGTGCGGGCATTGAGTGTTTCCCCGCAATGCGGGTTTCACGCAGTCGCCAAAACACGCCTCGAATCAATGGCTTACCCAAAATGGCGTGAGCGCCACATAACCGATATGCAGATTTACCCGCGCGATTTGCCGATTAGGAGCATAAAAAAAAAGCAGCCCGAAGGCTGCTTCTTTTGAACTGCTGAACGCTGCTTGAGGCGCGTCGCTCGCTTAGTGCTTCGCGTGCGCCTTGCGCAGACGCTGGATCGCCGCGAGTTGAGCCGTTGCGTATGCGAGTTCCGCTTGCGCGGTCGCGTACTCAAGCTCCGAGGTGTTGTTCTGAATCACTTCCTCGGCACGCTTCTTCGCCTGCTCTGCCTTCGCTTCGTCGAGATCGGCGCCGCGGATGGCGGTATCGGCGAGCACGGTCACGACGCCCGGCTGGATTTCGAGAATCCCGCCGGCCACGAACACGAACTCTTCCGAGCCGTCTTCCGCCTCGATGCGCACCGCGCCCGGACGAATGCGCGTGATGAGCGGCGTGTGGCCCGGCAGAATGCCCAGCTCACCCGCTTCGCCCGGCAGCGCGACGAACTTCGCCTGGCCCGAGAAGATCTGCTCTTCCGCGCTGACGACGTCTACCTTGATGGTTGCCATTTGTGTCGACTCCTGGGTCAGTGTCATTCGTGAACGCCAACGCTTCGCGCTGGCGTCCTCTGGAAAAACACCCGACCTTTACTGGATCTTCTTGGCCTTTTCGAAGGCTTCGTCGATCGTGCCGACCATATAGAACGCCTGCTCCGGCAGATGATCGCACTCGCCTTCGACGATCATCTTGAAGCCGCGGATCGTTTCCTTCAGCGGCACGTACTTGCCCGGCGAACCCGTGAACACTTCAGCGACGTGGAACGGCTGCGACAGGAAACGCTGGATCTTGCGCGCGCGCGAGACCGACAGCTTGTCTTCCGGCGACAGTTCGTCCATGCCCAGAATCGCGATGATGTCGCGCAGTTCCTTGTAGCGCTGCAGCGTCTGCTGAACACCACGCGTGATCGTGTAGTGCTCTTCGCCGATCACGTGCGGGTCGATCTGACGCGAGGTCGAATCGAGCGGGTCCACTGCCGGATAAATACCCAGCGATGCGATGTCACGCGACAACACGACGGTTGCGTCCAAGTGGCCGAAGGTCGTAGCCGGCGACGGGTCGGTCAAGTCATCCGCAGGGACGTACACGGCCTGAACCGACGTGATCGAGCCGGTCTTGGTCGACGTAATACGCTCTTGCAGCTTGCCCATTTCTTCAGCCAGCGTCGGCTGATAACCCACTGCCGAAGGCATACGGCCGAGCAGAGCGGACACTTCCGTACCCGCCAGCGTGAAACGATAGATGTTGTCGACGAAGAACAGCACGTCGAGACCTTCGTCACGGAAATGCTCGGCCATCGTCAGACCGGTCAGCGCAACGCGCAGACGGTTGCCCGGCGGCTCGTTCATCTGGCCGTACACCAGCGCGACCTTGTCGAGAACGTTCGAGTCCTTCATTTCGTGGTAGAAGTCGTTCCCTTCACGGGTACGCTCACCCACACCGGCGAACACGGAGTAACCGCCGTGCTCCTTCGCGATGTTGTTGATGAGTTCCATCATGTTCACGGTCTTGCCCACGCCCGCACCGCCGAACAGACCGACCTTGCCGCCCTTTGCAAACGGGCAGATCAGGTCGATAACCTTGATGCCCGTTTCGAGCAGTTCGGTCGACGGCGACAGGTCTTCGAACGCCGGCGCTTTCTGGTGGATCGAGCGCAACGTTTCCGATTCGATCGGGCCCGCTTCGTCGATCGGACGGCCGAGCACGTCCATGATGCGGCCGAGCGTCGGCTTGCCGACCGGCACGCTGATGGGCTTGGCCGTGTTCTTGACAATCGTGCCGCGGCGCAGACCGTCGGACGCACCCAGACAGATGGTACGCACCACGCCGTCGCCCAACTGTTGCTGGACTTCCAGCGTCAGTTCCGAGCCTTCCAGAATGAGCGCGTCGTAGATCTTCGGCATTTGCGCACGCGGGAATTCCACGTCGATAACGGCGCCGATGCACTGTACGATCTTGCCTTCTACCAAAGCAGTAGTACTCATCGCATTTCCTTTAGATACTGTGTTCTTTCACGCGGTCAGCAAAATCAGACCGCTGCGGCGCCGCCGACGATTTCCGACAATTCCTTCGTAATCGCGGCCTGGCGGCTCTTGTTGTACACGAGCTGCAGTTCGTTGATCACGGTCTTCGCGTTGTCCGACGCGGCTTTCATCGCGACCATGCGCGCGGATTGCTCCGACGCCATGTTTTCCGCGACCGCCTGATAGACGAGCGCTTCGACGTAGCGAACGAGAAGCTCGTCCACCACGCTTTGCGCGTCCGGCTCGTAGATGTAATCCCACGAGGTCTTCGGAGTAACGCCGTCTTCGTCCTTCGCGTCGAAATCATCCACCGACAGCGGCAGCAACTGCTCGATCACCGCTTCCTGCTTCATCGTGTTGATGAAGCGCGTGTACGCGAGGTACACCGCGTTGATCTTGCCTTCCGAATACAGGTCGAGCTGCACCTTGATCGCGCCGATCAGCTTTTCCAGATGCGGCGTGTCGCCCAATTGCGTGACTTGCGACACGACCTTGGCCTTCAGGCGAGTCAGGAAGCCGAGCCCCTTGCCGCCGATCGCCGAAGCCTCGAGCTGGACACCGCTCTGATCGAGTTCCTTGATCTTGACGAGCGACGCACGCAGGATGTTCGTGTTCATGCCGCCGCACAGACCCTTGTCGGTCGTGACAAGGATCAGGCCGGCCGTCTTCGCGCCCTTGTTCTCGACCATGAACGGATGGCGATACTCCGGGTTCGCCTTGCTCATGTGCGATGCGATCGCGCGGACCTTATCGGCATACGGACGGGCGGAACGCATGCGTTCCTGGGCACGGCGCATCTTCGATGCGGCGACCATTTCCATCGCTTTCGTGATCTTGCGCGTGTTCTGCACGCTCTTGATCTTGCCGCGAATTTCCTTCATTCCAGCCATTGCTTACTCCTTGATCGAAGCCGCGCGATGCCCGATGACATCGCGCGTTACTTCTCTATCCCGATCAATAAGCGCCCGACTTCTTGAAGTCCTTCAGCGCGGCATGCAGTGCGCCTTCGTCGTCCTTCGACAAGTCTTTGTTGTCTTCGATGCGCTTAATCAGATCGCCGTGGCTGGCCTTCAGGAATTCGCGCAAGCCCTTTTCGAACGCCAGCACTTGCGAAACTTCGAGATCGTCCAGATAGCCGTTGTTGGCCGCGAACAGCGCGACAGCCAGTTCCCACACTTGCAGCGGCTGATATTGCGGCTGCTTCAGCAGTTCCGTCACGCGGCGGCCGCGCTCCAGCTGCTTGCGGGTGGCTTCGTCGAGGTCCGACGCGAACTGCGCGAACGCAGCCAGTTCACGATACTGCGCCAGGTCGGTACGGATACCGCCCGACAGCTTCTTGATGACCTTGGTCTGAGCCGCACCGCCCACGCGCGACACCGACACGCCCGCGTTGATAGCAGGGCGGATACCGGCGTTGAACAGGTCGGTTTCCAGGAAGATCTGGCCGTCGGTAATCGAGATCACGTTCGTCGGAACGAATGCGGTCACGTCGCCGGCTTGCGTTTCGATGACCGGCAGCGCCGTCAGCGAGCCGCTCTTGCCCTTCACTTCGCCGTTGGTGAACTTCTCGACGTACTCTTCCGAGACGCGAGCCGCGCGCTCCAGCAGACGCGAGTGCAGATAGAACACGTCACCCGGATACGCTTCGCGGCCCGGCGGGCGGCGCAGCAGCAGCGAGATCTGGCGATACGCCCACGCTTGCTTGGTCAAGTCGTCATAAACGATCAGCGCATCTTGCCCGCGGTCGCGGAAGTATTCGCCCATCGAGCAGCCGGCATACGGCGCGAGGTATTGCATCGCGGCCGATTCCGAAGCCGAAGCCGCCACGACGATGGTGTACGCCATCGCGCCGGTTTCTTCGAGCTTGCGCACCACGTTCATGATCGACGAAGCCTTCTGGCCAATCGCGACGTAGATACAGAACAGGTCCTTGCCCTTCTGGTTGATGATCGCGTCGACGGCCACCGCGGTCTTGCCGCACTGACGGTCGCCGATGATCAGCTCGCGCTGGCCACGGCCGATCGGCACCATCGAGTCGATCGACTTCAGACCCGTTTGCACCGGCTGCGACACCGACTTACGCCAGATCACGCCCGGAGCGATCTTTTCGATTGCGTCGGTTGCTTTTGCGTTGATCGGGCCCTTGCCGTCGATCGGATTGCCGAGCGCATCGACCACACGGCCGATGAGTTCCGGACCGACCGGCACTTCGAGAATGCGGCCCGTCGTCTTGACGATGTCGCCTTCCGAAATGTGCTCGTACTCACCGAGAATAACGGCGCCGACCGAGTCACGTTCGAGGTTCAGCGCGAGGCCGAAGGTGTTGCCCGGGAATTCGAGCATTTCGCCCTGCATCACGTCCGACAGGCCGTGAATACGCACGATACCGTCGGTCACGGAGATCACGGTGCCCTGGTTGCGAACGTCCGCGCTCGCTTCAAGGCCCTGGATCCTGCTCTTGATCAGCTCGCTGATCTCAGAGGGATTGAGTTGCATTATTCGCTCCTGATAGTCAATTCTGTTGCGTGCCAGCTAGAGACACGGGTTGATCGCCTAATAAACGTTTAGGCGGTCAGAGCCGTCTGCATGCTGGCGAGGCGCGCGCGGACCGAGGTATCGAGCACTTCGTCGCCAACCGTCACGCGAACGCCGCCGATCAGCGACTGATCGACTTCGACGTCCGCTTTCAGCTTGCGCTGGAACTTGCGTTCGAGGCTAGCAACGAGGTCGTTCAACTGTTCGCCTTCGAGGGGGAATGCGCTCACGATGTGAACATCGGCAGCACCTTCACGGGCGTTCTTCAATTCGTCGAACTGGACGGCGATTTCCGGCAGCAGCGAGAGTCGATGATTCTCGACAAGCATGCCGACAAAGTTCTTCGCCTGAGCATTACTCTGCGCGAGCGGCGATTTCACTGCGACGAGCAGGAGATCGACGATTTGCTGGCGGCTCACCTTCGGGCTCGAAGCGACCGTTTCCACTTCGGGCAGACGCGCAACCTGTGCCAACTCCTCGACGAAGGTGGACCAGCCCGCGAGATCGCCGGTTTCGGCTACGCGGAACAGCGCTTCTGCGTAAGGACGAGCGATGGTTGCAAGTTCGGCCATGATCAGAGCTCGGTTTTGAGTTGATTCAGCAGATCGGCATGAGCCTTCTGATCGACTTCGCGCTTCAGAATCTGCTCAGCGCCTTTCACAGCCAGCGCCGCGACTTCGCCACGCAGCGTTTCGCGAGCCTTCACGACTTGCTGGTCGGCGTCCGCCTTGGCTTGCGCGACGATGCGCGCGGCTTCGGCCTGGGCGTTGGCCTTGATTTCTTCTGCGACTGCGGCGGCGCGCTTCTCGGCGTCGGCGATGCGTTGCTGGCCGTCGTTGCGCGCTTGCGCGAGTTCCTGGTCGACACGCTTGTGCGCTGCTTCGAGTTCCGCTTTGCCCTTGTCGGCGGCGGCGAGGCCATCGGCAATCTTTTTCGAGCGCTCGTCGAGGGCGTTGATCAACGGCGGCCACACGAACTTCATCGTGAACCACGCGAGGATCAGAAACACGACCATTTGCGCAAACAGGGTTGCGTTGAGATTCACGGTGTTTCCTTAAACGTTGCTTGATCGGAGGTGAAACGGTTAAAAGGCGCTCATCGGCTTGTTGAGCTCGATCAGCGCCTCACCCGTTCCGTTCAGGCGTCTTTAAAAGTCAGACGCACAGTTCCGAGGAACCTCAGCCTGCGAGCTTCGAGAGCAGCGGGTTCGCAAACGCAAACAGCATTGCCACACCAACGCCGATCAGGAACGCCGCGTCGATCAGACCAGCCAGCAGGAACATCTTGGTCTGCAGCGGGTTCATCAGTTCCGGCTGGCGGGCGCATGCTTCAATGTACTTGCCGCCCATCAGACCGATACCGATACAGGCGCCGATTGCACCCAGGCCGATGATGATGCCGATACCGATGGCGGTCAGACCCTGGATGTTGGCGATGAAAGCTTGCATGATCACTCCTTTGATTAAAGACTTTGGAACTGGATTTATAAAAAACGAAAACCTAAAACCTGAACGATTCCGGAACGTGCCGTCACGCGTCAGTGTGTGTCATGCGCCTGGCCGAGGTACACCAGCGTCAGCATCATGAAAATGAACGCCTGCAACAGCACGATCAGAATGTGGAAGATCGCCCAAACCGTGCCCGCGACCACATGACCGAGGAAACCGAGCACGGAAGCGTCCGCACCGAACGTCCACATGCTGCCCAGAAGGGCGATCAGGAGGAACAGCAGTTCGCCGGCGTACATGTTGCCGAAAAGCCGCATGCCGAGCGAAACCGTCTTGGCGACGAACTCGATGATGTTCAGCGCGAGGTTCGGAATCCACAGCAGCGGATGCGCGCCGAACGGAGCCGACAGCAGCTCGTGCACGAAGCCGCCAGCGCCCTTGATCTTGATGTTGTAGTAGATCATCAGCGCGAACACGCCGAGCGCGATGCCGAGCGTACCGTTCAGGTCGGCCGTCGGCACGATGCGATGATGCGGAATGACTTCCGAAAGACCCAGCCAGCCGATCACGCGGCCCGGCAGATCCACGGGGATGAAGTCGAGCGCGTTCATCAGGGCGACCCAGACGAACACGGTCAGCGCCAGCGGAGCAATGAAGCGGCGGCTGCCGTGGATCATCGACTTCGACTGGTCTTCGACCATTTCGACCAGCATCTCGATGGCGCACTGGAAACGGCCGGGCACGCCGGACGTCGCCTTGCGCGCCGCAAGGCCGAGAATGAGGATGGTTACAAGACCGCACACGATCGACCAGAACAACGTGTCGAGATTCCAGACGTGGATGTCGAAAATCGACGTCTGCGCGTGCGTGGAAAGATTCTGCAAGTGGTGCGCAATGTACTCGGACGGATCCAGAGCGTGCGTTCCTTCGCTAGCTGCCATATCGTTAAAGCCACCCAAATTGTCAAAAATCTTTCGCTGCCTGTCGTCTCCGAGCCACCGCTTCGCGTTGCGGCTCCGGGTCGAGAGGTCCGGGTGCGGTACACGGTCCGCACCTGTTCATATGTGATGCTACTTACAACCCGCGCTGCGGGCACTTACCTGTGACGTCAAGAATCGTCACCGAAGCGCCATTGCAACCCAGTAAGTCTTCAGAGCGACGATGTACGTGACGAGCAGCGGCAACCACAACGCGCTCTTGTACCAGTACGCGACCGCCACGAACATGGCGATCGTCGCTCCCATCTTGAGCGCCTCGCCGATCATCCAACTCATGATCGTCTCCGCGCCGCTCTTTGCCTTCAGACGCGAGGCGAACAAGGCGCTCGGCACCCAGCAGATTGCTCCCCCCAGAAATGCGGACAGCGCAGCATCGCCCGGCGGCTTGTAGAACAGCCACCACAGTAGCGTCGCACCCAGGGACAAAACCATTTGCGCTGCCACCACCTTGAACGGCGTGACACGCGATGGACGACTCACCTCGGGCCCAAACAGCTTTTGTGCCTGGTCCCGCGTGAGCGGAACGATATTGTTATCTTGCGCTTCGGCATCCCACGACTCGCTCGACGAACGGCGCGGCTGATTTCCGGGGGCGTTTTCATCGCCGGTTGCGTGAGCGTCCGGCGCTCGATTTTCCTCTCGCACCGTGTTCCCACCTTCCACCAAAAGTCCGGGAAAATCACCCTGCGCTTTCGCTGCGCTTTCGAGGTGGCCTAGCTGATAAATCCGGGCGATTGTAAGCGATTGTTGTCACAGATTCAATAGTTTAGGCGCGTCAAAAACCACGGAAACGAACCTTAAAAATCGGTCTCAAAAGCGAGACTTTCCTTGCAATTGCAAGGAGATTTTCAGCCGATGCCGGAGCCCCGGCCGAGCGTCAAATAAGCGCCCAACCGATTGCCATTGCCACGATCCAGAATGGGATCGACACCATGTGAAATGGCATCCACATGCCCTTTTCACCCGAGAGCCGGACGGCGATGAGATTCGCCAGCGAGCCGATCGCGATGCCGAAACCACCCACGCTCACGCCGAACGCGAGCGCACGCCAGTCTTTGGAGAATTCCGCAAGCACGATGGCCGCCGGCACGTTGCTGATCGCCTGCGACAGCAAGGCGCCCGCCGCATACGCGCGCATCGGTGTGCCGACGCCGATATGAGCAATGCCGGCGTGAATCGACGGCAACGCAGCCGCGCTGCGCAGCACGATGAACATCATCACGAAGATGAGCAGCAAAAGCCAGTCAATCTTGAAGACGACCTCACGGCGCCATAACAAGAAGACGAGCGCGAGGACGGCGAGCGCGGGGCCGGCATGATGCGCATCGGCGAGCGCCACGAACGCCGCGAATGCGAGCACGCTCACGCCGCACAGCACGCGATCGACGCGATGCTCGTCGGCATCGCCGGACAAATCGAGCGGCTCGGCACGGAACATGGCGAACGTGACAATGCCGAGCAGCGCCATCAACGCGGCGCACAGCGGCAGCATCGCCCACACGAAGGCCGGGAAGCCGACGCCGCTCGTCTGCCAGAGGAACAGGTTCTGGGGATTGCCGAGCGGCGTGAGAATCGAGCCTGCGTTGACCGCGAGCGCGATCACGATGACGAGTCGTTTGATCGGCAAGGGCGCGAGTTTGTGCAACGACAAGGCGAGCGGCACGACGGCAAAAAGCGCGACGTCGTTGGTCAGCACGGTCGAGAGACCCGCGGCGAGCGCCACGAGCAGCAGCGCCAGGGTGCGCTCGCCGTGAATGTGGTGCACTAGCCGATGCGCGGCCCACATCAGGAATCCTGACAATTCGATGGCTTTGGTCAGGATCAGGAGACCGGCGAGCGTGAGCACTGTCTGCCAGTCGACGAGACCGGGCAGCGACATCCAAGGCCGTGGATGGGCGATCTGGAGCACGACGAACGCGAAGACGAGGATCGCGAGAACCGGCTCTTTCGAGACGGCTCTCCAGATACGCGCGAGAAAGTCGGAGCGTGTGCGTTTAACGTCGAATTCGGACAAGATGCGCGTGAATCAGACCGTGGGAGTCGGCATTTCGATGCTGCCGCGCAGCTTCGTCAGAATGCCTTCGAGCGAGTCGAGATCGCCGAAATCGATGGTGACTTTGCCGCGCCCTCTTCCGCCCAGCTTGATCTTCACGTTGGCCGAAAGCAGATCCGACAGCTCTTCTTCCAGACGACGCGTATCACGTCCGCCGTCGTTTGCGGCGCGCGCTTTTGTCGCAGGCGCTTCCTTGGTCGTCGCCGCGACGAGACGCTCCGTTTCACGCACCGACAAGCGGCGATTGACGACGTGATTGGCCAGCTGGATCTGGGTAGCCGCGTCGACGGCGAGCAGCGCGCGTGCGTGGCCCATGTCGAGGTCGCCGGCGAGGAGCATCGTCTGGACGGGCGTGGCGAGGTTCAAAAGACGCAGTAGGTTCGACACGGCGCTGCGCGAGCGGCCGACTGCCTCGGCTGCCTGTTCGTGCGTGAAACTGAACTCGTCGAGCAGGCGCTGGATGCCCTGTGCCTCTTCCAGCGGATTCAGGTCCTCCCGCTGGATATTTTCGATCAGCGCCATCGCGGCCGCGGCCTGATCCGGCACGTTCTTGACGAGTACCGGAACTTCGTCGAGACCGGCGAGGCGCGCGGCGCGGAAACGTCGCTCGCCCGCGATGATTTCATAGCGATCGCCGCCGACGGAGCGCACGAGGATCGGTTGCATCAGCCCTTGCGCGCGGATGCTCGCCGCGAGTTCCTGAAGTGCGCCCTCGTCCATGCGCGTGCGCGGCTGATACTTGCCGGCCTGCAACTTGTCGAGCGGCAACACCGAGGGTGCGCCCTCACCGCGCACGGCTTCCGTAATGTCGACGCTGCCGCCGAGCAATGCATCCAGGCCTCGGCCCAAACCCTTCTTCTTCATTACAGCGCTCATTTCGGTTCCTCCATCGGCGTTCCTGCCGCATCGAGTGGGTTTGCTTAGTTGACGTCGAGCGCGCGCACACGCTCGATCATTTCCGTGCCGAACTGGATATATGCCTGGGCACCGCGCGACGACTTGTCGAACACGACGCCCGGCAGCCCGTAGCTCGGCGCCTCGGCAAGACGCACGTTGCGCGGGATCACCACATCGAACAATTTGCTGCCGAAGTGCTCTTTCAATTGATCCGACACTTGTTGTTGTAACGTGATCCGAGGATCGAACATGACGCGCAGCAGGCCGATGACTTTCAAGTCGCGATTCAGATTCGCGTGAACCTGCTTGATCGTGTTGACGAGGTCCGAGAGCCCTTCCAGCGCGAAGTATTCGCACTGCATCGGAATTACCACGCCGTGCGCCGCGCACAACGCGTTGAGCGTCAGCAGCGAAAGCGCCGGCGGGCAATCGATCAGCACAAAGTCATAGTCATCGACTACTTCGGCGATGGCGGCACGAAGGATGCGCTCGCGGTTCTCCACACCCACGAGTTCGACCTCTGCCCCCGCGAGTTCGCGGTTGGCCGGCAGCACGTCGTAACCGAGCGCCTCCGGACGCGTGCGCGCCTCGCGCAGTGTCACGCCATCGACGAGCACTTCGTAGACGGTGTTCTCGCACGCTGACTTGTCGATGCCGCTACCCATCGTCGCGTTGCCCTGCGGATCAAGGTCGATCAGCAGCACGCGCTGACCCAGCCCCGCGAGGCTCGCCGCGAGATTGACCGCTGTCGTGGTCTTTCCAACGCCGCCCTTCTGATTTGCGACGCAGAAGATTTTTGCCATCGTTTTGTGTCCTCGTTTCTTCGCTGTCAGAAGATCAGCATGCCTGGAATGGCGGATGAAAACTCTTCAACGGACCGTCATAACGGCTCCACGGCAATCTCGACGAGATGCCGCTCGGCGTCGAGCATCGGCACGTTCAGACGCTCGATGCCAAGCACCGTGGCGCCCGCCGGCACTCGTGCGGCTTCGGCGTCGGGCTTTACGCCTTTCATTGCCAGAATCCGCCCCTTGTCCGCAACCAGATGACGCGCAAGTGTAACGAAATCGGAGAGCTCTGCGAAAGCACGAGACACGATTACATCGAATTTTTCCGGTACTTCGATACCCGGACGTAAACTCTCAACACGCCCCGTCACGACAGATAGATTGTTCAGACCTAACTGCACCTTCGCCTGCGACTGAAAAGCGCTTTTCTTGTGAACGATGTCGTTCAGCGTGACACGCAAATCCGGGAGTGCGATTGCCAGGACGATGCCGGGTAAACCGCCGCCGGAACCCACGTCCAGCGCTGTCGCCGGATTACGCGCGGAAACCGCGGGAACGATCGCGAGAGAGTCCAGAATGTGCTGGATCATCATCTGCTGCGGGTCGCGGATCGCCGTCAGGTTGTAGACGGAGTTCCATTTACCGAGCAGCGCGACGTAATCGAGCAGCTTTTGGCTTTGCGACGACGAAAGCGCGAGTCCGAGCGCGGCGGCGCCCTCTTCGAGCGTTGCCGGCAAAGATTGGTTACGCTCCGTCATTGAACCGCCGCCGGATTGCTGGTCGCTGAATCCTCGCCGGCTGAGTTGCGGCCGCGGCGACCTGCGCCGCGCTTCAGATGCACCATCAGAAGTGAAATCGCGGCCGGCGTAATGCCCGAGATACGCGATGCCTGACCAATGGTTTCAGGTCGGTGCTGGATCAGCTTCTGGCGAGCCTCGAAGGACAGGCCACGGACCTCGTTGTAGTCCAGAGCTTCAGGCAAGCGCGTGTTTTCATGCGCGCCGTTTCGCACGATCTCATCGGCCTGACGATCGATGTAGCCTTGATACTTCACACCGATCTCAATCTGCTCTTTGATCTGGCTCACCAGGACCGGATCGTCCGCCAAGGGCGCGTCCGGAGCACATAGGCCGTCGCGTAACGCACAAATTCCGTCGTAGGAAATACCCGGACGGCACAGGAGATCGGCCAAGCTGTACTCGTGGTCGATGGGTTTGCCCAGGAATGCGGTCGCTTCTTCCGCCGGCAATGTCTTGGGATTGACCCACGTCGAACGGAGGCGCTGTGTTTCACGTGAAACAGCGTCGCGCTTGCGGCTGAACGTGTCCCATCGGACGTCATCAATTACGCCCAACTCACGGCCGATCTCCGTCAGGCGCATGTCTGCGTTGTCCTCGCGCAGCGAGAGACGGTATTCAGCGCGGCTCGTGAACATTCGATACGGCTCCGACACACCGCGCGTCACAAGATCATCAACGAGAACGCCCAAATACGCCTGATCGCGGCGCGGCGACCACGCGTCTTTGCCTTGCACCTGGAGGCCGGCGTTAATGCCCGCGAGCAAACCTTGCGCGGCGGCCTCTTCGTAGCCTGTCGTTCCGTTGATCTGTCCGGCGAAAAACAAGCCATTGATCGCTTTCGTTTCAAGCGACGCCTTCAACGCACGCGGATCGAAGTAATCGTATTCGATCGCGTATCCCGGGCGAAGGATATGAGCGTGCTCCAAGCCATGCATCGAGCGCACGAGATCGAGCTGGACATCAAACGGAAGGCTCGTCGAGATGCCGTTCGGATAAAACTCGTTCGTGGTCAGCCCTTCCGGTTCCAGAAAAATCTGGTGAGCATCTTTCGACGCAAAGCGATGAATCTTGTCCTCGATCGAGGGGCAATAGCGCGGCCCCACGCCTTCAATAACGCCCGTGTACATGGGCGAGCGATCAAGCCCGGAGCGAATAATGTCATGCGTTCTGGCGTTCGTATGCGTGACCCAGCACGGCATCTGACGCGGATGCTGCTCCACCCTGCCCAAAAACGAGAACACTGGAATCGGATCGAGATCGCCCGGTTGCTCTTCGAGCTTCGAAAAATCAATCGTGCGGCCATCGATTCGCGGCGGCGTGCCGGTTTTGAGGCGGCCTTGCGGCAGCTTCAATTCCTTCAGACGCGCCGAAAGAGACACGGCAGCCGGATCGCCCGCACGGCCGCCGACGTAGTTATTAAGGCCGACGTGAATCTTCCCGTCCAGGAAAGTGCCCGCCGTCAAGACCACGGCGCGAGAGCGAAACCGTAGACCGACCTGTGTGACAGCACCGACGACGCGATCGCCTTCGACCATCAAATCGTCCACCGCCTGCTGAAACAGCCACAGATTCGGCTGATTTTCGAGCCGATGACGGATTGCCTGCTTATAAAGCAGACGATCGGCCTGCGCGCGCGTCGCCCGGACAGCCGGTCCCTTCGACGAGTTCAGGATGCGGAACTGAATGCCCGACTCGTCCGTGGCCGCTGCCATGGCACCGCCTAACGCGTCGACTTCTTTGACGAGATGGCCTTTGCCGATCCCGCCAATCGACGGATTGCAGCTCATCTGGCCAAGCGTCTCGATGTTATGGGTCAAAAGCAGCGTTTTGCAGCCCATACGCGCCAAGGCGAGCGCCGCCTCAGTGCCCGCGTGACCGCCGCCAACGACGATCACATCAAATTCTGTGGGATAAAGCATTGAGATCTCGTGTGCGAACGACACGAACCTGAAGAGAGAATAGCTTTGAATTATAACGGCTTCTTCCCGCCCCCGATTCGAACGACTGGTCGAGGACGAAAAAAATGGCGTGTTTCACGTGAAACACGCCATCGAACGACCGAAACATCGAAGGAGCTATGCGACTTTTTTCGTCAGACCAAGGTAGGTTTCGATGACTTGCGGATTGTGCTGAAGCGCGTCCGCATTCCCTTCGAGCGCGAACTCGCCCGTCTCAAGGACATAGCCGTAGTCCGAGATCTGAAGTGCGGCACGGGCGTTCTGCTCGATTAGCAGCGTTGCAACACCCGTCTGACGCAGCGCGCTGATGATGTGAAAGATCTCTTTCACGATTAGCGGGGCGAGTCCGAGGCTCGGCTCGTCGAGCATGAGAAGTTGCGGTTTCCCCATGAGCGCGCGGCCCACTGCGAGCATTTGCCTCTCTCCTCCCGACAATGTTCCTGCTGCCTGTTTCCGTCGCTCCTTGAGCCGCGGGAAAAGCTCGAACACGTGATCGAGTTGATCGAGATAATTTCGCTCGCCCGCCTTCTTACGCCGATAAGCGCCGAGCACAAGGTTGTCCTCGACCGCCATCGTCGCGAATAATTCGCGCTTCTCCGGCACGAGACACATTCCACGTGAAACACGACGCTCGATCGCCACGGCCGAGACGTCCTCGCCGAGATAGCGCACGAGGCCCTTGGCATGTCCCGTCTGCGGCAACGCGCCCATGATTGCGTTGAGCAGCGTCGACTTCCCCGCTCCGTTCGGTCCGATTACCGAAACGATTTGCCCCGCCCCGACCGTGAGCTTGCCATCGTGCAACGCTTCGACTTTGCCGTAGCGCACCGACAAACCCTCCACTTGCAAAATCGGATCGCCCACCGCGTTCGATTCGTTCGCCATCATTCCACCCCGCCTAGATATGCTTCGAGCACCGCCGGATCTTTCTGAACATCCTTCGGCAGTCCTTCGGCGATCTTCGTGCCGAATTCCATTACCACGAGCCGATCCGTCAGATTCATCACGAAGTCCATGTCGTGCTCTACCAGCAGAATGCTCATTCCTTCTGCCCGAAGCTTTCGCAGCAGGTCCGCCAGTTGAAGCTTTTCCTGATACCGCAATCCGGCAGCCGGTTCATCGAGCAACAGCAGCGTCGGGTCGCAGCACAACGCGCGGGCGATTTCGAGAATCCGCTGCTGGCCGAGCGCGAGACTGCCAGCCTCGCTATAAATATGTTTCTCCAGACCGACGCGCTTGATTTGCTTCGCGGCCTCGGACATAAGCCGCGCTTCTTCTGCCGCATTCAGACGCACGACGCTGCGCCAAACGCCGGTCTTGCCACGCAAATGCGCGCCGATCGCGACGTTCTCCAAAACCGTCATCCCCGGAAGCATCTTGACGTGCTGAAATGTCCGCCCGATTCCCCGCTTGACGATTTCACGTGAAGTCAGCTTCTCGATGCGTTCGCCGTGAAAACTGATAGCGCCGCTCGTCGCCTGAAGCACGCCCGTCACGAGATTGAACGTCGTGGATTTGCCCGCACCATTTGGTCCGATCAAACCAATGATCTCGCCCGCCTTTACTTCGAAACTCACGTCGTTGACTGCGACTAGACCGCCGAACTGTTTACGCGCATTGTCGACAACCAGCAAGCGCTCGCCTGCCGTCGGTTTGCTGCGCCGCGGCAATGAATCGCCGCGATCGGAAACGTGTGCGCGCGGCCCGCGAGGAAAGATGCGCGCGACGAAAGGCCAAACGCCCTGCCGCGCGTACTGCAGCAAGAGCACCATCAGCACGCCAAAAACGATGATCTCGAAATTACCGTTCGCGCCAAGCAACTTCGGCAGCAGCGTTTGCAGATAATCCTGAAGAACGGTGAGGATCGTCGCACCGAGAATCGCACCCCAGACATGCGAAACGCCGCCGACGACCGCCATGAACAGGAACTCGATGCCGTGATTCAGTCCGAACGGCGTCGGATTCACCGCCCGCTGCAAATGGGCGTACAGGAAGCCGGAAATGGCCGCCAGAACCGCTGCGTAGATGAAGATGACCACGCGCATCCACGCGGTATTGATTCCCATCGCCTCTGCCATCGTGCCCCCGCCACGCAGCGCGCGAATAGCGCGACCCGGCCGGCTGTTAAGCAGATTCTGAACAGAAATCACCGCGAGCAGCACGACGACCCAAATCAGGTAGTAGATACTGCGTCCCGATTCGAGTTGCCAGCCGAAGACGCTGAGCACCGGAATGCCGTTGATGCCGTCGTACTTGCCGAGCAGATCCATATTGCCGAACAGATAGAACAGCGACAGTCCCCACGCGATCGTCCCGAGCGGAAGGAAGTGCCCGGACAGGCGCATCGTGATGAGCCCGAGCAGCAGCGCGATGAAGGCAGTCAGCACGACGCCCGCAATCAGCGCGAGCCACGGCGAGACGCCGTAGCGCGTCGTCAGGAAGGCGGTCGCATACGCGCCCACGCCCACAAACGCGGCCTGGCCGAAGCTCGTCATTCCGCCAATGCCCGTCAGCAGCACGAGCCCGATCGCGACGATCGAATAGAGGCCGATGTAGTTCAGCAGCGTGATCCAGTACTCGGGCACGGCGACCGCTCCCGGCAGGATCGGCAACGCGAACACGACCAGCAGGAAAACCCAGAAAAATCGATATCGATGCAGGAATTTCATCGGCTTACTCCTCGTCCTCGTCCGAATGCGGGCTCGCCAGGCTGCGCCAGAGCAGGACCGGAATAATCAACGTAAAAACGATCACCTCCTTGTACGCGCTCGCCCAGAACGACGAATACGATTCGAGCAAGCCGACCAGGATCGATCCCGCCGCCGCGAGCGGATAGCTCACCAGACCGCCGACGATCGCGCCCACGAAACCCTTCAGGCCGATTAGGAAGCCGGAGTCGTAATAAATCGTCGTGATCGGTGCCACGAGCACGCCGCAGAGCGCGCCGAGGCCGGCCGCGAGCGTGAACGCCAAACGCCCCGCCTGCGTCGTGCCGATGCCCACGAGCCGCGCGCCCAGACGATTCACCGACGTCGCGCGCAACGCCTTGCCGGAGATCGATCGATCGAAGTAAAAGTACAGCGCGACGATCAGCACCACGGCCGTGCCGACGACCCACAGGCTCTGCCCCGAGATCGACACGCTGCCGAGATTGAAGTTGGCGTCGGAGAAGGCCGTCGTGCGCGAGCCTTCCGCGCCAAACATCACGAGCCCGAGGCCGACCATCGCGAAGTGCACGGCGACGGCCACGATAAGCAGCAACAGCGTGCTCGCCTCGGCAATCGGCTCATACGCGAGGCGATAGACGAACGGTCCCATCGGCACGACGATCAGAAGCGTCAGCGCAATCTGCACGATCATCGGCAAAGGCTGCGCGAAAGCAGCCTGAGTAACGCCCCACACCGCGACGGGAAACAGCAGATATTTGCCCGCCAGTACGGCGAGCAGGCGCCCGATTCGCTGATATCGCGAAGGATGCCGAAGGATGCCCGCAAGTTCGGCGACGAAGCAGCCTACGCCCATCGCGATGAGCAGATAGCAAGTGGCCGGCAGCTTCTGCGTCTGCAGCGCGGCCAGCGTGAGCGCGCCATACGCGACGAACTCGCCCTGCGGAATGAAAATGACGCGTGTCACGGAGAACACGAGCACCAGAGCGAGCGCGAGCAAGGCGTAGATCGCGCCCGTGGTGATCCCGTCCTGCGCGAGGATCGCCGCAATCGATAAGTCCATACTTCCTCTTCGGGGCTTCTGTGAAACAGGCGGCTCGACGACAGCCGCCGAAATATGGTCAGAGCGGCGCGCCGTTGCCGGTGCGCCGCTCGTTCATCTTGAAAATAAGAAACACGAACGCGCGATGAACGCGTTCCACGACGCTAGTCGTTCAACAGCTTCCACTTGCCGTCGACGATCTGCACCATCACGCGCGCGCGATTGTCGAAGCCGTTGTGATCGGTCGGCGTCATGTTCATGATGCCGTGCGCCACCGGCAGATCCTTCAGGTTCTCCAGCGCAGCGCGCAGTGCCTCGCGGAATTCCGGCGTGCCCGGCTGGCCCTTCTTCAGCGCTTCGGGAATCGCGCGCTGAAGCATCTGACCGGCATCCCATGCATGGCCGCCGAAGGTCGAAAGCGAGCCCGCGCCGTATGCCTTCTCATAGGCTTCCTTGTAGGCCGCCGACGACTTCTTCACCGGATTGCTATCGGGCAGTTGCTCGGTCACGAGCACCGGACCGGCGGGGAGAATCTCGCCCTCGCAGTCCTTGCCGCAGACGCGCAGGAAGTCGTTGTTGGCGACGCCGTGCGTCTGATAGACCTTGCCCTTGTAGCCGCGCTCTTTCAGCGCCTTCGCCGGCAGCGCGGACGGCGTGCCCGCGCCCGCGATCAGCACCGCGTCGGGATTCGCGCCCATCGTCTTCAGCACCTGGCCGGTCACGGACGTGTCCGTGCGGTTATAGCGCTCGTTCGTGACGATCTTCAGCTTGTGCGCCGCGGCCGCCGTGTTGAACACGTTGTACCAGCCGTCGCCGTAGGCATCCGCGAAGCCGATGAAGCCCACCGTCTTCACGCCGTGCTTCTCCATGTAGCTCGCGATTGCATCGGCCATGAGCGCGTCGTTCTGCGGCGTCTTGAAGACCCACGCTTTCTTCGCATCCATCGGCGCGATGATGGCGGCCGACGCGGCCATCGAGATCATCGGCGTCTTGCCCGCGGCGGCCGGGTCGATCATCGCGAGCGAATTCGGCGTCACGGTGGAACCGACGATCGCATCGACGTGATCTTCATCGATCAGCTTGCGCGTGTTCTGCACGGCGCGGCTCGTGTCGGAACCGTCGTCGAGCACGATCCACTCGACCGACTTCCCGCCGATTTCCTTCGGCAACAGCGCGACGGTATTTTTCTCGGGAATCCCGAGCGATGCGGCCGGTCCCGTCGCCGAGAGCGTCACGCCGATCTTCACCTGGGCGAACGCCGCGCCCGCCCCCGCGAACATGCCGCCCGCGATAGCGAGCGCGATGCCCGTCTTGATCCATGCCTTCTTCGTTTTCATTGCTTGTCTCCAAACGCGACTTGCACCATTCGGTGCGCTGCTGCGAGTTGTTATCCACTCCGCTCGCGGCGTCATGCTCCTTGCGAATTCTTTGCGTATTCGCTTCGTCGCATGCCTTGCGATCGGCCCTTCACGGGGCAACGCAGGCCGTTTTATAGGTGAACGGACCCCTGAGCCGCCCCAATTTATTGACCGCCATACTGCGCGCCAAGGCAGGTTTTCCCTGACGGCGCCTGTGCGATCCGCGGGGCTTCGCGCCCTCTTCTCTTTTTCGATGCTCTCTCATCGTGCGCAGAAAAAAGGCGCGTTCGAAACGACGCGCCTTGGTTCTTCGGATCAGCTCACATGCGCTTGCCGTCAGTTGCCCGAGAGCTTCCACTTGCCGCCGACGATCTCCACCATCACGCGCGCGCGCTGATCCAGTCCCGAGTGATCGTTCGCGCTCATGTTGAAGATGCCGTGCGACGCGGGCAGATTCTTCGTCTCTTCGATGGCCGCGCGCAGCGCTTCGCGGAACGCCTGCGTGCCCGGCTGACCTTTCTTTAACGCGACGGGAATCGCGCGTTGCAGAATGAGGCCCGCGTCCCACGCATGCCCGCCGAAGGTCGACACCGAGGCCGCGCCATACGCGCCTTCATATGCCTTCTTGTACGTGAGCGCGGCCTGCTTCACGGGATTGCTATCGGGCAACTGCTCCGCGACGAGCAGCGGACCCGCCGGCAGGAACGTGCCTTCGCAATCCTTGCCGCACACGCGCAGGAAGTCGTTATTGGCGACGCCGTGCGTCTGATAGATCTTGCCCTTGTAGCCGCGCTCCCTGAGCGTCTTTTGCGGCAGCGCGGCCGGCGTGCCCGCGCCCGCGATCAGCACCGCGTCCGCGTTCTGCGACATCATCTTGAGCACCTGGCCCGTCACGGATGCGTCGTTGCGTGCAAAGCGCTCGTTCGCGACTATCTTCAACTTCGCGAGATCGGCCGCTTTCGAGAATTCCTTGAACCAGCTCTCGCCGTAGGCATCGGAGAAGCCGATGAACGCGACCGTCTTCACGCCGTGATTCGACATGTGCTGCGCGATCGCGGTGGCCATCAGGATGTCGTTCTGCGGCGTCTTGAAGACCCACGCCTTTTTCGCGTCCATCGGTTCGACGATGCTCGCGGCCGCGGCCATCGAGATCATCGGCGTGTGGGTTTCAGCGGAGATGTCGGTCAT
Source organism: Caballeronia glebae (assembly GCF_001545035.1). Taxonomy (GTDB): domain Bacteria; phylum Pseudomonadota; class Gammaproteobacteria; order Burkholderiales; family Burkholderiaceae; genus Caballeronia; species Caballeronia glebae. Next base: position 105,790 of record NZ_FCOJ02000008.1, on the reverse strand, counting down.
CGCGAGCGAATTGGGGACGACCGTCGAACCGACGAGCGCATCGACGTGATCTTCGCTCGTCAGCTTGCGCGCGTTTTTCACGGCCTGAGTGGAATCGGTGGCGTCGTCGAGGACGATATATTCCACCTTCTGTCCCGCGATTTCCTTGGGAAGCAATGCGACGGTGTTCTTCTCCGGAATGCCGAGCGAGGCCGCCGGACCCGTTGCCGAAACCGTCACGCCGATTTTCACGTCCGCCAAAACCTGATTGCTGATTACCGCCGATAATGCCGCGACGGCCATTGCGACCGCCTTGCCGCGTAAAGCCAACTTCATTGATTTGCGCCCCGTAAATCGTGTTTCGCGTGAAAAGCCGCCTGCGAATATGCGCGTTATTCGCGCCCGCTCGAATCGCCGACCAACGGGTCGGGAAATGCAGTTTAGCGGACGAAAGCGCCGGCCAGCAAGCGTTTTGAAGGGTTTGGAACGCGCTTCGGTGTTGTTTTTGAGACGCGTTTCCAACGTCACCGCGTAAAGCCCAAAACCCTCGGGAAAACCCCGCCTCAAAATGCCTCGCGAGATTTTATTCGTATTATCGATGGGCAATAAAAAAAGCGCTGTTGGAATCATCCAACAGCGCTTTTCGGTCGGGCACTTTGTGCCTCATGTCTCCTCGTTCTCCACCTCAAAAATCTGGGTGCAACAGAACTAGGACGCATGTTAAAGAACGCAACAGTGCCAGGCAACCTAGCATTTACCCTAGTGGTGCATAAAAGCACCTCAACGGGGCGTATTTCTTGCAATACAGCGCGCTTCTCCGGCGGCCCCTATTAATTCGCAATTCCAACTAAATCGCTTCAGCTTTGCAGCGGCCGAACCCGCGCGACGATCTCCCCGACGATCCCGCGACGGAACGCCAGCACGCACGCGATGAAGATAATGCCCGTCACGATCGTCACCGATTCGCCCAGCGAGTTGAACCACGCCACGCCCGTAAGCCGCGCAATGCCGCTGCCGATATCGCCGAGCCGGTCTTCCAGCGCGACGATGATCGCCGCGCCGAGCAGCGGGCCGAACATCGTGCTCATACCGCCGACGAGCGTCATCAGAACGACGAGGCCCGACATCGTCCAGTAGGCATCGCCGAGCGTTTCGAAGCCGAGCACGAGCGTCTTCATCGCGCCCGCGAAGCCCGCGAGTCCCGCCGACAGCACGAACGCGAGCAACTTGTAGCGCGATGTGTCGTAACCGAGCGAGATCGCGCGCGGCTCGTTTTCCTTGATCGCGGTCAGCACCTGTCCGAACGGGGAATGCACGACGCGCACGATCAGCGCGAACGCGAGCAGCATCACGACGAGCACGACGTAGTAAAGCGTGATGTCGCTGCCGAGATCGATCGCGTTGAACAGCTTGCCGCGCGGAATGCCTTGCAGACCGTCTTCGCCGTGCGTGAACGGCGCCTGCAGGAAGACGAAGTACACCATCTGCGCGAGCGCGAGCGTGACCATCGCGAAGTAGATGCCCTGGCGGCGAATCGCGATCAGACCGGCGACCAGGCCGAGCAGCGTCGCCGCCGCCGTGCCCGCGATCACGCCGAGTTCCGGCGTGAAGTTGAGCGTCTGGATCGCGTAGCCGGCCACGTAACCCGCGGAAGCGAGGAACATCGCGTGGCCGAACGACAGCAGCCCCGTATAGCCGATCAGCAGATTGAACGCGGCCGCGAAGAGCGCGAAGCACAGCACCTTCATCATGAACAGCGGATACACGCCGACGAACGGCGCCACGATCAGGCCGATCAGCAACAGGCCGTAGAGCGCTTTTCTCTGCATCATTTTTCCTTGCCGAAGAGTCCTGCCGGGCGAATCATCAACACGATCGCCATGATGACGAAGACGACCGTCGCGGACGCTTCCGGATAAAACACGCGCGTGAAGCCTTCGATCACGCCGAGCAGCAGGCCCGTGAGAATCGAGCCCATGATCGAACCCATGCCGCCGATCACCACGACCGCGAACACCGTGATGATCATCGACTGGCCCATCAGCGGCGAAACCTGAATGACCGGCGCCGCGAGCACGCCCGCGAACGCCGCGAGCGCGACGCCGAAACCGTAGGTCAGCGTGATCATCATCGGCACGTTGATGCCAAACGCCTCCACGAGCTTCGGATTCTCCGTGCCCGCGCGCAGATACGCGCCGAGACGCGTCTTTTCGATCACGAACCACGTCGCGAAGCACACCGCGAGCGACGCCACGACCACCCACGCGCGATAGTTCGGCAGGAACATGAAGCCGAGATTGGTCGCGCCCGTAAGCAGCGACGGCACGTCGTAAGGCTGCCCCGACGAACCGTAAATGGAGCGAAACACGCCTTCGATAACGAGCGTGAGGCCGAACGTGAGCAGCAGCCCGTAGAGGTGATCGAGCTTGTAGAGCCAGCGCAGCATCGAACGCTCGACGACCACGCCGAACAGCCCGACGACGATCGGAGCCGCCACGAGCATCACCCAATAAGGGACGTTGAGATAGGAATAGCCCATCCATGCGAGCATCGCGCCCATCATGAAGAGCGCGCCGTGCGCGAAGTTGATGACGTTGAGCAAGCCGAAGATCACCGCGAGCCCGAGGCTCAGGATCGCGTAGAACGAGCCGTTCACCAGCCCGAGCAGCAGCTGGCTCATCATCGCGGCGAGTGGAATGCCGAAAATTTCCATTGAACCTGCCGTCAGAAACGTGTTGACGCGGTTGCGGCGGCGAGCGACCCAACCGGCCGCCGCCGCGCGAACGCGCTAAAGCACTACCGAGCGCTTACTTCCAGAGCTTGCAGCGCGACTCCGCCTTCGTGCCGAACGCCTGATCGCCGGGAATCGTCGCGGTGATCTTGTAGTAGTCCCACGGCTCCTTCGACTCCGACGGCTTCTTCACTTCCATCAGGTACATGTCGTGGATCATGGAACCGTCCTCGCGGATGTAGCCCTTCGCGTAGAAGTCGTCGATCTTCGCCTTCTTGAGCTGCGCCATGACCTTGTCGCTGTCGGTCGTGCCCGCCGCTTTCACGGCGTTCAGATACGTCGTGACCGCCGAGTAATCCGCGGCCTGCAGGCTGCCCGGCATCTTCTTCATCTTGTCGAAGTAGCGCTTCGCCCACGCGCGCGTCTTGTCGTCCTTGTTCCAGTACCAGCTATCCGTGGCGACGAGACCTTGCGTCGTTTCGAGACCGAGCGAGTGGATGTCGGAGATGAAGATCAGCAGCGCGGCGATCTTCATCGACTTGGTGATGCCGAACTCCTTCGCGGCCTTGATCGCGTTGATCGTGTCGCCGCCCGCGTTCGCGAGGCCGAGCACCTGCGCCTTCGATCCCTGTGCCTGCAACAGGAACGATGAAAAGTCCGACGCCGACAGCGGATGACGCACTTCGCCGAGCACCTGGCCGCCGTTCGCCTTCACGACGTCCGCGGTGTTCTTTTCGAGCGCCTTGCCGAACGCGTAGTCGGCGGTCAGGAAGTACCACGTCTTGCCGCCCTGCTTCGTCACCGCGGAACCGGTGCCTTTCGCGAGCGCCATCGTGTCGTACGCGTAATGGACCGTGTATGGCGAGCATTGCTCGTTGGTCAGGTTGTCCGCGCCCGCGCCGATGTTGATGTACGGCGTCTTCTTCTCCGCCGCGACCTGCGCGCTCGAAAGCGCCGTCGCCGAGTTCGTGCCGCCGATGATCACGTTCACGCCGTCGCGGTCGATCCATTCACGCGCGCGCGATGCCGCGATGTCCGCCTTGTTCTGGTGATCCGCATAAACGACTTCGATCGGCTTGCCGTTCACCTTGCCGCCGAAATCCGCGACCGCCATGCGAATGGCTTCGAGGCCGCCCTGGCCGTCGATGTCCGCGTAGAGGCCCGACATGTCGGTGACGAAACCGATCTTCACGGTGTTGCTGTCGGCAGCGCTGGCGCTTGTGCTCATCACCGCCACACTCGCCGCCGCAGCCGCAAAGCACAGATTAGAGAGGCGCGCGAGGGTCTTCTTTTTCATTCCAGTCTCCATGAGTTTTGATTTGATGCGGTGTTACTGGTGTTGCCCTTTCCGATGTGCCCTGCCGGAGATCGATTACACCCCGAGCAATTCGTGCAGCACCGGCATCTTCGCTTCGAGTTCCCCCGCGCCGAAATGCTCGACGATATTCCCGTGCTCCATCACGTAAAAGCGGTCCGCGAGCGGCGCCGCGAAACGAAAATTCTGTTCGACCATGACGATCGTGTAGCCGCGCGACTTCAGCATGAGGATCATGCGCGCGAGTGTCTGCACGATGACCGGCGCGAGGCCTTCCGAGATTTCATCGAGCAGAAGCAGGTTCGCGCCCGTGCGCAAAATGCGCGCGACGGCCAGCATCTGCTGTTCGCCGCCCGAAAGACGCGTGCCCTGGCTGGCGCGGCGCTCCTTCAGATTCGGGAACATCGAGTAGATCTCGTCGAGCGACATCGCGTTCTTTGCCTGGCCGATCATCGGCGGCAAAAGCAGGTTCTCCTCGCACGACAAACTCGAAAAAATGCCGCGCTCCTCCGGACAATAGCCGACCCCGTAATGCGCGATCTTGTGTGTGGCGAGCCCGACGGTTTCGTGTCCCGCGACGCGAATCGAACCCGTTCTGCGGCCGGTCAAACCCATGATGGCGCGCAGCGTGGTCGTGCGGCCCGCGCCGTTGCGCCCGAGCAGCGTGACCACTTCGCCGCGATTCACCTTGAGGTCCACGCCGTGCAGAATGTGCGATTCCCCGTACCACGCCTGCAAGCCCGAGATTTCCAGCGCGGGCACATTCCCCGCCGCGCCGTTCGCCTCGCGCGAGCGGCGCTCCTCCACGATCGTACTCATGCATGCGCTCCGGTGAGCGCCGCATCGGCGCTGCCCATGTAGGCTTCCATCACGAGCGGATTCTTCGACACTTCCGCGTAGCTGCCTTCGGCCAGCACTTCGCCGCGCTGAAGCACGGTGATGGTGTCGGAGATGCCCGCGATCACGTTCATGTTGTGTTCGACCATCAGAATGGTGCGGCCCGCCGATACTTTCTTGATGAGCGCCGTCACGCGGTCAACATCCTCGTGGCCCATGCCTTGCGTCGGTTCGTCGAGGAGCATGAGTTCCGGCTCCATCGACAGCGTGGTCGCGATCTCCAGCGCGCGCTTGCGGCCATAGGAAAGCTCGACGGTTTTCGTATCGGCGAAATCGGTGAGGCCGACTTGCGTGAGCAGATCCATCGCGCGGTCGTTGAGCGCGTCGAGCGAGCGCTCGCTGCGCCAGAAATGAAACGACGTGCCCAATTGCCGCTGCAAACCGATGCGCACGTTTTGCAATACCGTCAAATGCGGAAATACGGCCGAAATCTGAAACGAGCGAATGATGCCGCGCCGCGCGATATGCGCCGGGCGCTCGCGCGTGATGTCCGTGCCGTTGAAGACGATCTGACCCGCGGTGGGTTCGAGAAACTTGGTGAGCAGGTTGAAGCAGGTGGTCTTGCCTGCGCCGTTCGGTCCGATCAGCGCATGGATCGAACCGCGGCGAACGCGCAGGTTCACGCCATTCACGGCCGTGAAGCCTTTGAATTCCTTCGTGAGTCCTCGCGTTTCAAGAATGGTGTCGCCGAGAATCATGTCCCCTTCCATGCGAAGTGAGACGCTGGGCAAACTCCGTTCGCCTGCGCCTTATTTTTTCTTTCCGCGCGCACCCGAACGTTGTCTCCATTCCGGTACTGCTTTGCTTCGCGCGCCGCTGTTGCGGCCGCACAAAGTGTGCACGTGGCATGCCGAGCATCACTAATTCCGGGGCCATTGTCGCGCCAATGATGCAGCGCAATCATTGGGATTTGCACTTACTAACGAATTACTTGCGGTCTGGGAACGTGCACGCAATGAGGGCATGCGGAATGCTTATTCACGCGGCGAATAAGCATCGATGTATTCGTGTCATGCGCGCGCCATGCACGTGTCATCTCAACATGTGAGGCGCGCGATTCATCGATCCGTCACGCGAGCGCTGTGGCGATCACTTCCTGCGCTTCGATGCCGCGACGGTCTTCGCGGATCATGTCGCTCGCGCGCTCGGCGATCATGAGCGTCGGCGAATTCGTGTTGCCCGATGTGATCGTCGGCATCACCGATGCATCGACCACACGCAGGCCGCGCACGCCGATCACGCGCAACCGGCTATCGACGACCGCGCCCGGGTCGTTGTCCGTTCCCATGCGGCACGTGCCGACCGGATGAAAGATCGTCGTGCCGACCTTGCCCGCGGCTTCGACGAGTCCTTCCTGCGTCTGAAACTGGATGCCCGGAAGAATCTCTTCGGGCGCATATTGCGCGAGCGCGGGCGCGCCGGCGATACGTCGCGTGAGGCGCAACGAATTCGCGGCGACTTCCCGGTCGCGATCCGTCGACAGATAATTCGGCGCGATCAACGGAGCCGCATGCGCATCCGGCGACTCGATATGCACGCTGCCGCGCGATGTCGGCCGCAGATTGCACACGGATGCGGTGAACGCATTGAACGCATGCAACGGCTCGCCGAAGCGTTCGAGCGACAGCGGCTGCACGTGATATTCGACATCGGCGCGCGTGATCGATGCATCGTCGGGATTGGACTTCGCGAACGCGCCGAGTTGCGACGGCGCCATCGACATCGGGCCGCTACGCAACAACGCGTATTGCATGCCGATGAAAAGCTTGCCCCACCAATGCGCGGACAAAGTATTGAGCGTGCGTACGCCGTTGACCTTGTAGGCCATGCGCAATTGCAAGTGGTCCTGCAGATTTTCGCCGACGCCGCGCAGACTCTTCACGACATCGATGCCGAGGCGCTGCAAACGCGCGCCATTGCCGATGCCCGAGAGTTCGAGAATCTGCGGCGAATTCACCGCGCCCGCGCTAAGAATCACTTCGCAACGTGCGCGCGCAACGTAATCGATGTCGCCGCCGCGATATTCCACGCCGACACAGCGCGCGCCCTCGAACACGAGACGTTGCGTGTGCGCGCCGGTGATCGTCGTGAGATTGGGACGCTTCATCGCTTCGCGCAGGAAGGCTTTCGCCGCGTTCCAGCGAATGCCTCCGCGCTGATTCACTTCGAAATAACCGACGCCGGTGTTGTCGCCGCGATTGAAGTCATCGGTAGCCGGAATGCCGCTTTGCTGCGCGGCCTGCGCGAAGGTTTCGAGAATCTTCCACTTCAGGCGTTGCTTCTCGACGCGCCATTCGCCGCCCGCGCCGTGCCATTGATCGCCGCCGCCGTGATGATCCTCGCTGCGCTTGAACACAGGCAGCACCGAATCCCACGACCAGTTCGGGTCTCCGCTGACATGCGCCCAGTCGTCATAGTCCTCGCGCTGGCCGCGCATGTAGATCATGCCGTTGATCGACGAGCATCCGCCGAGCACGCGACCGCGCGGATAAGAAAGCGCGCGCCCTTCGAGACCCGGCTCCGCCTGCGTTTTGTAGAGCCAGTCCGTGCGCGGATTGCCGATGCAATACAGATAGCCGACCGGAATGTGAATCCAGTGATAGTCGTCTTTGCCGCCCGCTTCGAGCAGCAACACGTTTACGTCCGGATCTTCGGTGAGGCGATTCGCGAGCACACAACCGGCCGTGCCCGCGCCGACGACGATGTAGTCGAATTCGCCTTCCAGCTTGCGCGCGTTTTGTTTCATCTCTTGTCTCCGATGTGCGCCGTCTTTCGCGGCGTCGCTGAGTGTTTTACTTCGCTACGGGCATCTCATTGCCGAATTACCCGAGCGTACTGCCGGATGCGCCGCCGAATCCAATGAGATATGTTCAATTGGGATATAAGAAGCTTTAATATCAGCCGATGGACTACACCCTCCTGCGCGCCTTCATCACCGTCGCACGCGAAGGCAACCTCACGCGCGCCGCGGCGAAACTGCATCTCACGCAACCCGCCGTCAGCCTGCAAATCAAGAACCTGCAGGGGATGCTGGGCGTCGTGTTGTTCTCGCGGACATCGCACGGTCTTTTGCTGACACGCGACGGCAAAGCGCTCCTGCCGCACGCCGAACGCGCGCTCGCCGCCGCCGCCGACGTGCAACGCGCCGCTGCCGCGCTGCGTCACGAAGTCAGCGGCATGCTGCGCATCGGCACGATTCTCGATCCTGAATTTCTGCGGCTCGGCGGCTTTTTGCGGCAACTGGTGGAGACGCATCCGCGCATCGAGACGTCGTTGCGGCACGGCATGTCGGGCTGGGTGCTGGAGCGCGTGAAGGCGCGCGAACTGGACGTCGGCTATTACATCGGCGATCCGGTCATCGACGGCACGCGCGACGGCGAGCGCTTTCATGTCGTCAGGCTCACGCCTTTTCTGTATCGCGTGCTGGCGCCGGCGGGCTGGCATCACCGCGTCAACAAGGGCAAGCGCAACTGGGCCGCGCTCGCCAAGCTGCCGTGGATCTGGACGCCGCCGGAGTCCGCGCACAACCGGCTTTTGTCGCGCATCTTCCGCGAGGCGGGCGCAATGCCGGTGATCGTCGCGGAAGTGGATCAGGAGCCGTCCATGCTCGATCTCGTCAAATCGGGCGTGGGTTTGTCGCTCGCACGCGATTCGATCGCGCTCGCGCAAGCGCATGCGCACGCGCTGACGATCGTCGAAGGCGTCACGGTGCCGACACAGTTGTCGTTCGTCGCGCTGGCGGAGCGGCGCGAGGAACCGGCCATCGCGGCGGCGCTGCGGCTTATCGACGCGCAATGGGCCGTTTGAAACGACATCTAAGTGGAAACCCCGAGCCGCGCGCAAGGCTATTCGAGCGAGCGTCACGGATTGTTTGCTAGGCTGATCCTTCGCTCATCCATCCAACCGTGTTCCAGGAGTCTTAATGGCACGTAACATCGAAATCAAGGCGCGCGCGCATCAATTCGAGGAACTGCGCGAACGCGCGGCCGCGCTCGCTCCCGACGCGCCGCTGGTTTTCCGCCAGCAAGACTTTTTCTACGACGTGCCCACGGGACGCCTCAAGCTGCGCCAGTTCGATGACGGCACGCCGTCCGAGCTGATCTTCTATCAGCGCGACGACCGCGGTGGGCCGAAAGTCTCGTATTACTCGCGCAGCCCGGTGACGAATCCCGAAGCGATGCACGCGCTGCTCGCGCAGGCGCTGACGACGCGCGGCATCGTCTCGAAGGAGCGGCATGTATTTCTTGTCGGGCGCACGCGCATTCATCTCGATCGCGTGGACGGCCTCGGCGATTTCATCGAGCTGGAAGTGGTGCTCGGCCAGGACGACGACGAAGCCGGCGGCGAAAAGGAAGCGCACGCGATGTTCGCGCGTCTGGGCGTCGCGCAGACCGATCTCGTGCCGCTCGCTTACGTCGATCTGCTCAGTCCCGAGGCGTCGTCGGCCAAGTGAGAAAGCGGCAGCGGGCCGTTGCGCTTGAACGTCGTCAGCACGATGTTCGAACGCACGCTGTCGACGCCCGGCACGCGCATCAGTTTTTTCATCACGAAGCCCGAGAGCGCGTTCAGATCCGGCGCGACGATGCGCAATAAATAATCGGCGTCGCCCACGGTCGCGTGGCATTCGAGCACTTCGGGCAGCGTTTCGATCTGCTGCTGGAACTGCTCGATGATCGAATCGCCGTGATGCTTAAGCTTCAGGCTCGTGAACGCCGTCACGCCCAGGCCGAGCTTCTCCGGCCGCAGCACCACCCGATATCCTTCGATCACACCCGTCGCTTCGAGCCGCTGCAAACGCCGCCCGATCTGCGACGGCGAGAGCGGCACCTGCTCGCCCAGTTGCTGATGCGTGGCGCGCCCGAAGCGTTGCAGCACGTCGAGCAGGGCGAGGTCGAAATGATCGAGTTCGAGCATGAGGCGGATATGCGCGTGAGCCGTGGTGAGTGCGACTTTATCGCATTGGCGTGGGTGCGCTCACAAACCCCTCGCACAAAGGGGCCGTTTCACGCGTGTTTGACGAATTGCTTTCAGCGACAAACAAAGTAACGTGCGTGTTACCAATCATGACATCGCGAAAGATGACATTTCGCTCGCAATGCCGGGAAATCGACATAAACGCAAGCATTCGAACAGCTAAAAGAAAGCTTCGCCGTCAGCAACCTTTCAGTCTCGACTACCATTCTTGAATCGACCGTAAGCTTCCTTCACGGCGCGCGCTGCGTTGTCCCGTCGCTCGGGCGGCTGGCCGGACTGACGCTGTACAATCAGCAGCGCATAGGGCCTGGACAACGCGCTCGCTTCTCTGCAAAGGCTGAGTTCGTCGCCATTAGTCGGGGAGCGGCCGCGCCGGTAGTTGAACGCGGCTTCGAGTCGTCGATCGAGATGACAGCCATGTCCGGGCAGAAATACATTCGGTGTACGGCCGCTCGCGGCGTCAGAAAACGGGCCGCGCACGCCGCATGAGATGTGAGTTTTCAACCGGCTCGAAGCCCGCGCCGCAAAGTCGCGCATGTGACCATGTCGCCGACCGCCCCGCCCGCTTGAGCTCAACCCATTGTACTGAGCGACTCCATGCGAATCCTTCTGATCGAAGACGACCGCCCCATCGCGCGCGGCATTCAAAGCAGCCTCGAACAATCCGGCTTCACGGTCGACATGGTGCACGACGGCATCTTCGCCGAACAGGCGCTCGCGCAGAACCGCCACGAACTCGTCATTCTCGATCTCGGCTTGCCGGGCATCGACGGCATGACGCTGCTCTCGCGTTTCCGCCAGGGCAATCGCCACACGCCGGTGATTATCCTCACCGCGCGCGACGAACTGCATGACCGCGTGCAAGGCCTGAACAGCGGCGCCGACGACTACATGCTGAAGCCCTTCGAACCGCAAGAGCTCGAAGCGCGCATCCGCGCCGTGATGCGCCGCAGCGGTCCGCACGGCGACGTGCCGCGCCCCGAAGTCTCGCTGGGCGGCTTGCGACTGTCGGGCGTCGATCGCCGCATCTTCAACGACGAACGTCCGCTCGAACTCTCGCCGCGCGAATTCGCAGTGCTCGAAATGCTGCTGCTGCGTCACGGCCGCGTCGTGAGCAAGGCGCAGTTGCAGGATCATCTGACGCACTTCGGCGGCGATCTCGGCGATACGGCCATCGAAGTGTATGTGCATCGCGTGCGCAAGAAACTCGAAAACACGCGCGTGGAAATCGTGACGGTTCGCGGCTTCGGCTATCTGCTTCAGGAGATCCGGCAAGCGGCGTAATGCTCCTGCCGTAAAACGCCTTGCGATTTCCCACTCGCCGCGCGGGCGATCAGCGTTTCGCCCGCGAAGACTGGCTCGATCTGGCGCGATCGAAAGCCGCCGAGACGCCGGTGCCCCCGAGTCTGCGGCGCACGCTGCTGCGCCGCCTCGCCGCGCCGCTGTCCCTGCTCGCGCTGATGTCCGGCCTCATGGCGTACTGGCTCGCGTGGCAATACACACAACATGTGGTCGACCGCTCGCTCGCGGATCTCGCCACGGCCATCTCCAAGCAAATCCAGCTCGCGGGCGTCGACGCGCCCGTCACCGTGCCGCCGCTCGCTCAGGCGATGTTCTCCGATCCCGTCGAGCAGCTCATCTACCGCATCAGCACCGGCGACGAGGAAATCGCCGGGGAACCCGATCTGCCGCTCACCGGCAGCAACGTGCGGCGCATTCACTACGCCTACGTCTTCGAGACGCACTTTCAGGGCGTCTCCGTGCGCGCGGCGCAAGTGCGCGTGCCGCAGCCGAAGGGCAATCCGATCGTCGTGGAAGTGGCGCAGCGCGTCGGTTCGCGATACCGGATCGCGGTGGAATTTCTCATCGCGATCATGATGCCGCTCGCGCTGCTGCTGCTCGCCGGATGGGTCATCGTGTGGCGCGTCGTGAATCAGCAACTGAACCCGCTCACCGATCTCGCGGACGCGCTCAACCAGCAGACGCACATCTCGCTCGAACCCGTCGACGAGACTTACGTGCCTCGCGAAATCCGCCCGCTCACGAGCGCGATGAACGCCCTGCTCGTGCGCCTGCAAAGCGCGCTCGATGCGCAACGCAAGTTCATCGCCGACGCCGCTCATCAACTGCGCACGCCGCTGACGGCGGTCAAGCTGCACGCCGAACAAGCGCTCAACTCGCGCGATCCCGCGAAGGCCATCGAAGCGGTGAAGGAATTGCGCGCATCGGCGGATCGTGCGGTGCGGCTGTCGAACCAATTGCTCTCGCTCGCGCGCGCCGAGCCGGGCGAGCAGGCGGCGCGTTTCACCGATTTCGATCTCGCCGCGCTCGCGTTCGAAACCGGCGCGGAATGGGTGCCGCGCGCACTCGCCGCGACCGTCGATCTCGGCTTCCAGCGCCTCGACGATCCCGAGAACGAGCATCCGCTGATCGTGCGCGGCAATCTCGTGCTCACGCGCGAAGTGCTCGGGAATCTGATCGACAACGCGCTCAAGTACATTCCGCCATTCCGCGTCGAAGGCGCGCGCATCACGCTGTCGGTCACGCAATTGATCGACGCGAACGGCCGCCGCTTCGGCGAAGTCGTCGTGGAGGACAACGGCCCGGGCGTGCCGCCGGATCAGCAGCCGGATCTCTTCAAGCGCTTCTTCCGCGGCGACGGACAAAGCGTGGAAGGCGGCGCCGGTCTCGGACTCGCGATCGTTCACGACATCATGGTGCTGCATGGCGGCACCGTGCACTACGAAGATGCGCCCGAAGGCGGCGCGCGCTTCATCGTGCGCATGCCGCTGAAGGAAGAAAAGCCGGCGGCGCAATGACAAAGAGCCACGTTCGCCTGGCTTCGATCGTGGCTCTTTCAGATTGTCATACGCGGCTTACTTCTTCTTTTTTTCCTTCTTCAGCGCGAGCATCGTGCCGCGGCATTTCTTCGCGCCGCATCGGCATTCGTATTCTTTCTTGAGCTTCTTCGTGATGCGGCCGTCGATGACGAGCCCGTAATCGTAGTTCAGCTCTTCGTCCGCCTCGATGTCGCGCAGCGCGTGGATGAACACGCGCCCTTCGACTTCCTCGGCCTCGCAGTTCGGCGCGCACGAATGGTTGATGTACTTCGCACTGTTGCCGTCGATCTTGCCGTCGATCACGTGGCCGTCGTCGAGTGCGAAGTAGAACGTGTGATTCGGCTCGTCGGGATTATGCGGATGACGGCGCAGCGCTTCCTTCCACGAAATGCGCTCGCCCTTGTACTCCATCACCTTCTCGCCCGCGGCGATCGGCTTCACGGCAAACACGCCTTTACCGTGCACGCCGGAGCGGCGAACGGTGACCCTGCGTGAACTCATCGAACGAATCCTTAAATAACGCTTCGCTCCCGCGCGATCGGGGATGAACATCGGGACAAAAAAAACGCGGTGGCTTCGATGCCGCCGCGTTCGCTCCGTTGAACGCTCGCGTTCAACACACCGGTATCCTACACTCCCGGCGCGCGAATGCTCAACCGTCCGGGAGATGCGTACAACGTTCAGCGTTGACCGATCGTGATCTCGCCAAAGAGGTTCTTCTGGTCGCGCGGTTGCGAGCGCCAGTACTGCGGCGGCGCCGTGACCGTCGCGCCCAGCTCCGCGGCCGCGTGCCACGGCCAGCGCGGATCGTAGAGCATCGCGCGCGCCATCGCTACATAATCCGCCTTGCCGCTCGCGACGATTTCCTCCGCTTCCTTCGCCTCCGTGATCAGCCCGACTGCGACTGTGTTCACGCCCGTCGCCTCCTTCACGGCCTGCGCGAACGGCACCTGATAGCCCGACGACAACGGAATCTTCTGCAAGTACGAGACGCCGCCCGACGATACATCGACCCAGTCGACGCCGCGCTTCTTCAACTCCGATGCGAACGCGATCGTATCTTCGATGCCCCATCCGCCTTCGACCCAGTCGGTCGCGGAGACGCGCACGCCGACGGGTTTGTCGGCCGGGAACGCGGCGCGCACGGCGTCGAAGATTTCGAGCGGATAACGCATGCGGTTTTCGCGCGAGCCGCCGTATTCGTCGGTGCGTTGATTGGCGATCGGCGACAGAAACTGATGCAGCAGATAACCATGCGCGCAATGCACCTCGATGCCGTCGATGCCGAGCCGCGCGGCCCGCTTCGCCGACGCGACGAACGCTTCCTTCACGCGGATGAGGCCGGCGGCGTCGAGCGCGAGCGGCGGCGTTTCTTCCGGCTTATGCGCGATGGCGGAGGGCGCGTAGGTCATCCAGCCGCCATCGGCCACGGGGATCAGCGCTCCGCCTTCCCACGGCTTGTGGCTCGATGCCTTGCGGCCCGCGTGCGACAACTGCATCGTCACGGCGATCTTCGAATACTGGCGGATCGCCGCGAGCACGGGACGCAGCGCGGCCTCGGTGACATCGTCCCAAAGACCGAGATCGCCGGGCGTGATGCGTCCGTCCGGCTCGACAGCGGTCGCCTCGATAAACAGCATGCCCGCGCCCGACAACGCGAGCTGGCCCAGATGGATCATGTGCCATGCCGTGGCCTCGCCGCGCTCGGCGGAGTACTGGCACATCGGCGATACGAAAATGCGGTTCGGGAGTTCGAGATTGCGTAAGGTCGTGGGAGTGAACAACGCGCTCATGGCGGTGACTCGTCGCTGGAAAAGGAGCGATCGAGAATAGCACCGCGAGCCGTTACGCGCAGAAACACCGGCCGCGCGAATGGTTCATACCATCACACCTTCAGCGTGCGTTCACGGCGAACCGGTCGAGCCACTCGCCGAACATCGCGCGGGCGGCGCGTTCGAGGTTCGCGCCGTGCAGCGCGGTTTCCTCGCGCAGCGCGGCGACCGTCGTGCCGCTTTTCGCGATATCGCCCGGATACGTGACGAGCCAGCTTTCGAAGCGTTCCACGAGCACTTCCGGGTGGCACTGTAGCGCGAGCACGTGCTCGCCCCAGGTGAATGCCTGATGCGCGCACAGGTCCGTGGAGGCGAGCAGCGTCGCGTTTTCGGGGAGATCGAAGGTATCGCCGTGCCAATGGAAGACGGGCACGGGCGCGCCGTCGGCTTCGAGATGCCGCAGCGCGGAAGCACGTCCCGCGTCGGTGAGCGTGAGTGGCGACCAGCCGAGTTCCAGCTTGCCCGACGGATACACCCGCGCGCCGAGCGCCCGCGCGATCAGTTGTGAACCGAGACAGATGCCAATAGTCGGCAAACCTGCCGCGATGCGCTTTTCGAGCATCGAAAGCAGCGGCGCGAGATGCGGATAATCCGCGTCCTCGTAAGCCCCGATCGGGCCGCCGAGGACGACGAGCAAGGAAGGATCGAGCGGATTGGGCGCATCGATACGGCCGCGCCCGACGTCGAGATACCGCACAAAATGGCCGCGATCGCCGAGCACGTGTTCGAGGCTGCCCAGATCTTCGAAATAGACGTGGCGAATCGCCAGGACTTCATGTTTCATCGGCGGCTTTCCGTAGGTCGACTGCGCTTGGCTCGGAACGAAGTTGTGACGAGCCGCGCCTCGCGGCGAGGCGCGACGGGCA
Source organism: Caballeronia glebae (assembly GCF_001545035.1). Classification (GTDB taxonomy): domain Bacteria; phylum Pseudomonadota; class Gammaproteobacteria; order Burkholderiales; family Burkholderiaceae; genus Caballeronia; species Caballeronia glebae. The sequence goes on along the minus strand of NZ_FCOJ02000008.1, from coordinate 90,356 downwards.
CAGTCTAACCCGACTCGTCGCGACCCCACAGCGCCGGATGACGCCAAACGGCTTTTACGCCGTCCGCCCCGATCAGGCGACCTGGGCGAAGATTTTCCAGCTCTTCTTTTGCGTCGCGACGTCGGCTTCTTCGTATACCGAACAGTCGAGACGCAGATCCGTGTCCGCCATGTCGATCTGCAAAAGCGCGCAGTGATGCGGCGCTTTCTTAGGATTCTTGCTCGCTTCGAAATGCGAGCAGGACAGACACATGCGGTGCGCTGGAATCTGCTGCTGCGATTCGAGCTGACGGATCGTCTTCAGCAGCGTGCGATAGAACGCCACCTGCTCGTCCGCGCGCAGCGTGCCGACCGCCTTCGCGAGGAAGTCCGGCCATTGCAGCGCCTTTTTCGCGGCCGTGCGGCCACGCGCGGTCAGACGAACCGCGAGCGCGCGGCCGTCGTCGAGCGCGCGACGCTTCTCGACGAGACCCTTGCCTTCGAGCGTGCTCACCGCATCGCTCGTCGTGGCGGCGGTCAACGCCGTTTCACGCGCGATCTCGCCGAGGCGCATCGCCCCCTTGCGCTGCATCAGCAGCACGAGAATTTCACCCTGGGTCGGCGTGAGCCCCGCGCCCTCCGCCCATTCCCATGCCTGGCTACGCATCGCGGTGCTTAGCCTCAGCAGGCCGTGGGTCACCCGCCCCGTCGCCTGCTCTCCGTAAACGCCTTCACTCATAGTCTTTCGCTTGTTGTTCCGCTTATGTGTTTTGACGGCACGTTCGCGCAAACCGCCGCGAACACCTAGTCCGAAACCCCGCTCGCAGAAAAGTACACCTAATCCCTTGCGAACTGCACTTCGTTCTCGGTCCCCGCCGTCTCAAAATTCAGGCGTGCCAAGCCATTTAGCGGTGCCTGAATGGGGACATTGCAACCCTCTACGTTTTGCGCCTTCTTATGGTCCTGCTCGTGGCGCTGTTTTCCTGCCGACTATAACGCTACGCCAGCAAAGTCGCCATTCTAAGCGACATAGAACAAACGTACACCTTAATTATCCACGCAGAACTGTGGATAACCCGTGGAAAAACGTCTTCTTTGTTTGTGGACGTATTCTTGATAACACCACCGCCGCGTCGAACGCCCTTCCGTTGTACATAACTTCAGTCGCGACGGTCACGCGCTCCACATGGTTATCATCTCGCTAGCGCGTTGACTCTGCACCTCTTTTTGACGTTTTCCACATCAATGCCCGAGGCGTGCTAACTACTATTACGGATGTTTACGGATTCTTCGCCGTAAACCTTAGTAACATCGAAGCGGTTCTTCTTCAAACGTTGTGGCGAGCGCGTTATTCGCGTTGCTCGTCATGCACATGTTTCATACGGACCAAAGAGGAAAGGCCGCTTCGAAGCGGCCTTTCTTCACGATCCGCTGATTGGCGTCAGCGCAAGCGTCGCGTTATTTGCGCCATTGCAGACATTGCTGCCTGGCCGCCTCGTGCAGCGATTTTTCCTTTTCCACCACGCCGCGCAGCCACGTCGCGTCATTCACGCCGCGCGCGATGGCGGCTACCTCAGCGAGCGCGGCTTGCGAGCCGAGCGCTTCGGCATGCGGCGCGAGCACGTCGAGCGTCGCGAGAATGTCCTCGCCGATGGTCCGCCGCTCGCCCGTCTGCGGATGGATGCACGTGCCTTCCAGCCCGAAGCGGCACGCCTCGAAACGGTTGAACGTGTAGACGAGGTAATCGTCCTCGCGCGGCGTCAGCGGCTTGTCCAGCAGCAGGTAGCGCGACAGCGTCTGAATGTAGCAGGCGATCGCCGCGGCCTTGTCGACGGACAGCGGCGTGTCCATCACGCGCACTTCGATCGTTCCGAAGCCGGGCTTCGGCCGGATATCCCAGTAGAAGTCCTTCATGCTGTTGACGACGCCCGTGTTCACCATCTTCGAGAAATATTCCTCGAAACCATCCCAGGTCAGCACGAAGGGCGCGCGCCCCGACAGCGGAAAAGCGAATACCGAATTCAGACGCGCGGAGTGAAACCCGGTATCGACGCCCTGGATGTAGGGCGACGACGCCGAAAGCGCAATGAAATGCGGGATGTAGCGCGACATCGAATGCAGCAGGAAGAGCGCGCTGTTCGGATCGGGACAGCCGATGTGAACGTGCTGGCCGAAAACCGTGAACTGTTTAGCAAGGTATCCGTACAGCTCGGAGATGTACTGAAAGCGCGGCGCGTCGTAGATCTGGCGATCGCTCCATTGCTGGAACGCATGCGTGCCGCCGCCGGCAAGCCCGACGTTGAGCTGGTCCGCCGCCGCGACGAGCACGTCGCGGATCTTGCGAAGATCGGTGACGGCCTGCTCATGCGTCGTGCAGATGCCGGTCGACAGCTCGATCATGCTTTCGGTGATCTCGGGCGTGATGTTGCCCGGAATCTTTTCGTCCTTGATGAGACGCATGAGGTCCGACGCGGCGCGGGTCAGATCGTAGTCGTGCGTATTGACGACCTGGATCTCCAGCTCGACGCCGAACGTGAACGGTTCGGAGTTGATGAAAGGTTCGAGTGCCATGGCGCCTCTTGAAAGATCAATGCTTGAGCAGGACGGGCGCGCTCATTCGCGCCGCTCGCCCACCGCCGACAGGCTACGGTACACCACGAAAGGCGAGACGATCTGCAACACGACGATCGAGCACATGACGATCGCGCGCAGCGTCGGATCGTAGTCCGGATAGAGCACGTACATGTCGTCGACGAGCACGTAGGCGAGCGCGGACATCGGCGTGAGCGCGAGGCCGAGCGCCGCGCCCTGCTTCCAGTCGAGCCCGCTCGGTTTCGCGAAAATCAGCACGCCGACCAGTTTGCCGACGAAACGCGCAACGATCAGCCCGACTGCCGCAACGCCGCCGAGCGCGATGTCGCGCCAGTGAAACGACGTCATCGTCAACGCAAACAAAATGACGGTGAGCAGCCAACCGGCGGAGCCGAAGTGCGACGGCCACAGTTGGGGCCGTTCATCGGCGTTCTTCACGATGATGCCGGCGGCGAGCAGCGCGAGAATCGTCGACAGCTTGAAGATGTGCGCGACCGCGATCGCCAGCAGCACGAGTCCGAAAAGCGCGACGAACGAATGCTCGTCGTTCGGGGGCAAGCGCCGCGCCAGCAGGTTGCACGCCCGCGCGAGCAGGAACGCGAGCACGAGCGAGCCAATCAGCAGATAAAGCGGCTGCACGATCGTGGCGAACGCGTTGCCGTAGATTTCCTGATGCAGCACGCCGGCCGCGAGCTTCTCGACGACCACCGCGTACATGCTGTTGAGCGCCGTCAGCGTCATGAGGCGCTGCGTGACCTGGCCTTCCGCGCGCAGTTCGGTCTTCAGCTGGATGACCATCGCGGGCGACGTGGCCATCGCGATGGCCGCGATAACGATCGAGGGCATCAACGGCACGTTGACGAGCGTCAGCGCGATCAGCACGAGGCCGAACGTGAGCGTCGATTCGGCGATGCTCGACAAAATCAGATACGGATTGCGGCGGATCCAGCGCAAATCGAGCCGCCCGCCCAGTTCGAAGAGCAAGAGCCCGAGCGCGACATCGAGCAGCGGGCGCGACAGGCCGGCCGCGCTCGCGTCGATCACGCCGAGACCCGCGTTGCCGGCGATCAGCCCGATCACCGCGAAACCGGTAATGCGCGGCAAGCGCCACGCGCGCCACAGCAGCTCACCAGCGAGTCCCGCCGTGACGAGCGCGAGACCGGCCCAGAAAATGGCATCGGGTTCGAGCGGCCAGGCGGGCAGAAATGAAAATGCCGAATTCATCGTATGGGCTTCTCCTTCGTTGCGTGACTCGCATCGACAGCGCGCGCTCGCGGGCGAGGCGCGTCCGCCCGGTTATGCGAGCGTTGGTTCATTCAGGCGAATCGAAATGCGAACGAACACGGCGTCACGGTCGAACCGTGCACGAATTAGACGACGCGTTCGGCTGGCTGCGAGACGCCGCGCAGGCCCTCGACGTCGCACCGGGGATCTCCGGTCGGTGTGACGTGGGGGACGCATGCGGCGCCCGCTCGGATGCCGGCCCGAACGCAGCAAACGACGGCGCGGCTTCGTTGATCAGATTCTTGGCGCGCAACCATCGTTCCATTGAAGCGGACGCCATCTTGAAAATGGCGCGACGCAGGAAGAAGCGCGATTGTGCCATACCTCGGGTTCCCTGACAGAAAGACCAAACTCATGATTCTTATGAAGTAAAAGCGACTGCCCAGCGTGAACCTCGATGGAAAGCTGACCGGTCGCTTGACTCACGGCGCTCGGAGATTTGGGTGTGCGGCTGCCCGATGACCCCGCCTTCAGGTGTTTACAGGTTTACTGTATATAAACGTAGTAGTAGTTAACAAAGCAACATCTTTTCTGTGGATAACACCGCTTTTGTCTTTCAATTCAATCATTTGGAGAAAGCAGAAGCCAGCCGTAAACATGTTGGAGCCGTGCGGCCAACTTGGAACAACTTTGGCCGCGTAAACCGAAAGCCCAAGTTGTCCCGTTTACGTGCACAACGCGTACACACGACTTTCACATGCAATTCGACGGCTTATCCACAGCGTGCCGGGGACAACTATGCCGACTCGATTTCTCCATGCCGCAGCGCCCGCAGCAAAAAGCGCGCTGGATCGATGGCTTCGGCCAGCTCGCGCTCGATGGGCCACGGTTCGCCTTCGATTTGCGAGGCGATCAACTCCGCCGCGAGCGTCGCCCAGACGAGTCCGCGCGAGCCGAACGCGAACGCGCCGTAAAGCCCCGGCTTGCGCGGCAAGTCGAGCGGCCACGCGCCCGATAGCTCACGCGCGGCGCGGCGTGCGGCGCTTTCGTCAGCGAGCTGGCCGATCATCGGCATGCGATCGCTCGTCACGCAGCGGAACGCGACCCGGCCCGCGCGCACGTGCGTCGGCGCGAGCGCGAGATCCGGCAGCATGCCCGCGACGCGTCCAATGTTCTCCCGATGTCCGGCTTTGCGGATGTCGCGATCGGGATCGTCGATGTCGTAAGTCGCGCCGATGAGCGTGCCGTTCGCGCCGAGCGGCACCGCGTAGCCTTCGCCGATCACCGGCACGCGCAAAGCATCGAGCGCGCCTCGGTCGAGCACGGTGAGCTGGCCGCGCACGCTGCGCGTCGGTTCGCCGTGGAGGTGGGCGAGCCGCATCGCATCGTGCGCATTCGCGAGCACGATGACGGGCGCGCTCGCGATCTCGCCGCCGCCCGCGTCGAACGTCCGCCAGATGCGGCCATCGTGTTCGATGCGCGCCACGTCTGTATTCATGCGCGGCACGATCCGGGCCGAAGCATCGGCGAGCTGCGCCGCGCACACGGACGCGGGCGAGATCGCTCCGCCGCGCGGAAAGAACCAGCCGCCGCGCGCGACATCGACGCCCGCGATGCGCGCTGCATCGTCGCGTGTCATCGGCTGCACGTAGTCCGATGGATACGCGAAACGCGCGATGGCGGCGGCGAGCGCATCGGCGTCTTCGGGCGTATCGGCGATCTGAAGCAGGCCCGCGCCGCTCCGATACAGGTCGTGGCTCGCATCTTCGAGCGCGCGCCATCGGCGTAACGCGTACAAAAATGCCGCGCGCGTGAGGCGTGCGGCCACGCTGTCATCGCGCCAGACGATCGGATGAAACACGCCCGCCGGATTGCCCGATGCATCGCGCGCGGACACCGCGTGACGATCGATCAGCGTGACGCGCCAGCCGCGCCCGGCGAGCCGCGAACTCACCGCGCAGCCCGCGAGCCCCGCGCCGATGACGATCGCTTCGCGCGCGCTCGCGTCGCAAGGCAGCGGCGGTTCGTGGCGACGCACACGCCAGCGCGGTGCGAAACGTGCGACGAGCGGCGCGTCCGCCAAGTCGGGCGAGCATTCGAAACCCGACGATTCCAGCGCGCGCCGCAAGACCGGACGAAGCGCCGTGGATGCATTCGCGCAAACCGTCGCGGCGTCGCCGGCGAAACGCGCGAGCGTCTTGCACAGCTTGCGCGGATCGTCGGACGCTTCGAGATGAAACGCGTCGGCGCGCAACCAGAGCTTCGAAAGCATCGTTTGCGCGTCATCGCCGATGGCGAGCGTCAGCACGACGCGCCCTTCGTCGAACTCCAGCCGATGCACGCCCGGCACGCGCATCGGCCACGCGCGCGCGAGTTCGGCGGCAAGTGGCGATGGATCGTCGGTCGAAGGCGGATCGTTCAGCGCATTTAGCTGCGCAATAGCAACGACATGCAGACGCTCGCAACGTGCTTCGTCGTCGCGCCAGCGTCGCCAGAGCGGAAGAAAGGCGCTGAACGTCGTATCGACAAAAGTGAAAACGTGTCTATGCCGCCAGCGCGAGGGAAGATCGTGCGGCGCGAAAAGCAGGGATTCGGTCATGCGAAAGATCAGAAAAACATCAAGCGGAAGACGACTTGGCGATGGCCGGCGCCGCGCCATTGGCGGCGTCTTCGATCATCAGCGGATCGAGCGCGTAGCCCGCCGCGCGCCATGCCGCGAGGCCGCCGAGCAGCGGCGCGACGTCGGTGAAGCCGTGCGCGATCAGTTCCTTGGCGGCGAGCGCCGCGGACACTTCGCTCGGGCAATCGCAGTAGGTCACGAGCTTGCGATCGCGCGCGATGCCGGCGAGTTGCGATGCGGCGTCGTCGTGCAGCAGCAGCGCGCCGGGAATGGCAAACGGGTCCATCGCGCGACGTTCGCGGCGGCGCACGTCGATGACGAGCGGTGGCGGCTCGCCTTCGAGCAGCGCGCGCAGCATCGCGATATCGATGCGCGCCATGCGTAGCCTGCGCAGCAGCGACACGCGCTGCCACCAGCGCACGGCGAGATAGAGCGCGAGCGCGACGACCGCGATCGCGACTACGCCGCGCCCGAACAGGTCGAGCCAGGCGAGCGCGCGATCGACGAGATCCGCGAATATCGCGCCGAACGCGACGCCTATGCCGGACCACAGCAACGCGCCGAGCGCGTCATACAGAAGGAAGCTGCCGAAGCCGATACCGGTCGCACCCGCGACGGGAATCGCGAGCGTCGACAAGCCGGGGATGAACTTCGAGACCGCGAGAATGCGCACGCCGAAGCGTCCGAAGAAGTCGAGGCTGCGGTTCACGCAGGTATCGCGCGAGATCGAGAGCTTGCACATGAAGCCGAGCACGCGGCTGCCGTAGCGGCGTCCGAGCCAGAACCAGAGCGTGTCGCCGATGAGCGCGGCGACGCTGGCCGTGACGACGATAGCAACGAGCGGTCCCCACGCGAAGCCGGAGGCAAGTCCCGCAACCGACGCCGATGCGAAGCTCGCCGAGACCGTGATCGCGCCCGTCAAAGCCAATGTGGGCAAGGCTGGGAGCGGCAAGCCGAGGCACTCCAGCAGAACGTTGGCAAAAACCAACGGCAGGCCGTATTCGATAATCAGCTCGCGTAGCATGGATCGCACCCAGTTGTTCTACGCCAAAAAAAACGGCCGGGAGCCTCGAAAATATAAGGGTAAATCTTTGAAACCCTTATGCTGATTGGGTTTGCGCTGCGCTATCATACCAAGCGCCGCGTATAGAGGCGGCGCGAAGGCGACGAAGCGAAGCAATGCCGGTGAGATGGCGCGCAACAACGCCGATTCGTCGGGGAGGCGCGCCAGAAGGCCGTCCCTACTCGACTGCACGGCTTGCGCACGTATAATCGGCGCGTTCGCGCTGTTCGTGTCAACCTAAACTGATAAAGGAACCTTAATGAACAAACAGGAACTGATCGACGCCGTAGCCGCGCAGACCGGCGCCAGCAAGGCTCAAACCGGCGAAACGCTGGACACGTTGCTCGAAGTGATCAAGAAGGCTGTCTCGAAAGGTGACGCAGTGCAGTTGATCGGCTTCGGCAGCTTCGGCTCGGGAAAGCGCGCAGCGCGCACCGGCCGCAATCCGAAGACCGGCGAGTCCATCAAGATTCCGGCCGCGAAGACGGTCAAGTTTACGGCTGGCAAGGCATTCAAGGATGCAGTGAACAAGCGGTAAGCATGTTGCCGATTGTGCGGCTACTCAAGGTAGCCAGTTGTACATGACCCGCCTTTGGCGGGTTTTTTTTCGGCTGCTCATTCGTTGGCGCATCAATGCCGATGATCGTCGCAATCGCAATCGGAGCCGTGATCGTGATCGTGATCGTGGTCTTCCACGTCCCACGCGGGGAACGGATCGGCGAGGCGTTGCAATGCGTCGGGGCCGAGCGCCCATTCATCGTCGGTAAGCAGACAAGCGTCGAACCTGTCCTGCCATGCGGCGGGATCGAGGTCCAGGCCGATCAGCACCAGCTCCTGCCGGCGATCGCCGATGCTGTTGTCATCCGGATCGCCATACCATTCCGCGACGATTTCTGCTTCGAGCTCGGGGTCGTCCGTCGGCCATTCGCTGCGATCCTGCGCAGCCCACCACATCCCCGCCGGACCATGACGAACCGTGCCCCCCGCTTGCGACAGCGAGCCGCCCACATCGCTGCGTGTCGCCAGCCAGAAGAAGCCCTTCGCGCGCAGGACGCCGGGCCATTCCTGATGCAGCAGGTTCCACAGGCGCTCGGGATGAAACGGCCGGCGCGCGCGATACACGAAATGGCCCACGCCGAATGCATCGGGTTCATCGCTCGTCGCATGCTCGCCGTTCAGAATCGCGAGCCAGCCGGGCGCGCTCGCGGTTGCATCGAAATCGAAACGGCCGGTGTTCAGCACATCGCCGCAGGGCACGTTGCCCGATTGCGCCTGAATCTGATGCGCTCGCGGATTGAGACCGTGCAGCATGCGCGCGATCTTCTCGATTTCATCCGCACTGGCGAGATCGATCTTGTTGATGACGATGACATCGCAAAACTCGATCTGTTCGATGAGCGTCTCGGCGACCGTCGGGTCTTCTTCGTCGGCGTGGCCTTCCTGCGAAAGACCGCGCTCGGCGAGCGAATCCGAAGAAGCGTAATCGCGCGGGAAGCTCGCGGCATCGATGACGGTGACGAAGGTGTCGAGATGCGCGTGGCCCGCGAGCGTCGCGTCGTCGTCGTCGCCGAACGCGAGATGCTCGGCGATGGTCATCGGTTCGGCGATGCCCGACGCTTCGACGACGATCGCATCGAAGCGCTGCTGTTCCGCAATCCAGTTGATCGCGCTTTCGAGCGCGTCCATCGAGCGGTCGCCGAGCGTCAAAAGCAGGCAGCCGTTGGGCAGTTCGGTGGTTTCGCGAACCGCGCCGGATGCGGCCTTGCCGAACGTGACGGCGCCGAGCTTCAGACCTTCGGCGTTGGCGAGCAAGGTATCGACGAGCGTGGTTTTACCCGCGCCGGTGAATCCCGATAGCACGGTAATGGGCAAGGGCATTTGGTTCATCGCAATGGAGCGTGACAGGGAACGGGGCGCGCGAGCGCGAGCCCGCGCTGCCGTTCGGGCGACGCGGGCGATCGAATAGGGGATTTTGCATCAAATGCGCGCCGGGCGCGGCGCGCTTGCGGAATGCGTACGGCGGAAGATCAGCGCGTGGCCTGGAGCAGTTTCCAGCGACGCAGGATTTCAATGATCTGCGCCGAGTACTTGTCGCGCAGCGCAGGTGTTTCGGAATGGTAAGCACCGACCGCCTGCCACGAGTTGCCATACTTGTTCATCTTCTGGCGCAGATGCCACGCGGCCACATATACGCTCTTGCACGGTTCCATTAGCGTGCCGCTCGAAATGCCGTACTGAGCCAGTGTATTGAGATGAATTGAGTTGATCTGCATCAGCCCGTAGTCGGTCGAGCCGTTGGCGTTCTTGTTGATGGCGTCGGGCTTGTTGTGCGATTCCTGCCACGCGATCGCGCGCAAGATAAGCGGATTGACCTTCTGATACTTCGCGGCTTCGTCGAAGCAGTCTGCGCGTGCGGAGGCGGCCGCCAAGAGCGGCCCGCATATCGCCAGCAGTCGCAATGTTCTCTTCATCTTCTTTCTGCTCCATCCGCACACACGCGGAACGTCATGCCGCCGTTGCGGCGCCTTGGCGCCAACGTCAACAAATCAACGCCCGCGGCCGGGGTGGCATGGGGAAAACCCACCCTTTTTGTAACCGCCCGGAATGCGGAACCGACCGTATCATACCGGCTGACGATTCCGGCCATAAGTTGGCTATCAGACATACGCTCCTTCGATGTCCAGAAGAAAGCGTGCGCACGAGGGCCTCGTCCCCGTCAGTCAGATATGTCCTAAATGTATGAATAATAAGACTTCAGGACGGGGTACAATTCGGCTCCCGCGCGCATCGGCCGACTCTCGGAACCGCCCAGATACGGTCTATCGGCAAGTTATTCGAAAGCTTGAGAGCGCTGGATTTTGTGTCGCACATGGCAGCCAAAGGGCAACCTTTCTGGAACGGATTGGGAACAATTTCGTTACATAAAGCTGTTATCGTCATATTTTTTAAAATGATCGCGAGGGGCCGGGTTCGCCCGTCCCACACCGCGGTTGGCAGCGCTCTCGGCTGACGAGCGGCGCTGCCTCAGCCGGGCTCAGAAGACCCGGCGCTGACATCACATCCATGAGAAGACAACCTATGGCCCTGCGTCGTCTGGCGACGGCAATGCTGGCGGCGGGACTTATCGTCGCGCAAGCCGCGCACGCGCAAGTGACGTTGAATTTCGTCAATGCGGATATCGACCAGGTCGCGAAAGCGATCGGCGCCGCTACCGGCAAAACGATCATCGTCGATCCCCGCGTCAAGGGGCAACTCAATCTGGTTTCGGAGAATTCGGTTCCGGAGGAACAGGCGCTGAAGACGCTTCAGTCGTCGCTGCGCATGCAGGGCTTCGCGCTCGTGCAGGATCACGGCGTCCTGAAGGTCGTGCCCGAAGCCGACGCCAAGTTGCAGGGCGTGCCCACGTATGTCGGCAATGCGCCGGCCGCGCGCGGCGATCAGGTGATCACGCAGGTCTTTCAGTTGCATAACGAATCGGCGAACAATCTTCTGCCGGTGCTGCGCCCGCTGATCTCGCCGAACAACACGATCGCGGCGTATCCGGCGAACAACACGCTCGTTATCACCGACTACGCCGATAACGTGCGCCGCATCGCGGGCATCATCGCGGGCGTCGATACGGCGGCGGGCCGCTCCGTCGACATCGTCACGCTGAAGAACGCCAACGCGCTCGACGTCGCGGAACAGATGAACAAGCTGCTCGATCCCGGCGCGGTCGGCAGCACGGACGCGACGCTGAAAGTCACCGTCACGCCCGACGCCCGCACCAATTCGCTGATGTTCCGCGCATCGAGCAGCGCGCGCCTCGCCGCGGCGAAGCAACTGGCGCTGAAGCTCGACGCTCCCACCTCGCAGCCGGGCAACATGCACGTCGTGGCGCTGCGCAACGCCGACGCGACGCGCCTCGCCAAGACGCTGCGCGGCATGCTCGGCAAGGGCAGCGGAAGTTCGGACAACACCTCGGGCTCCACTTCGAATGCCTTCGGTCAGAGCGGCAACGGGCTCGGCAGTTCGTCGATGTCCACCGGAACGTCCGGCACGCCGCCTCTGCCGAGCGGCCTCGGCGGCAGCAGTTCGGGCAGCGGCAACAACCCGATGTCGGGCGGCACCGGCAACAAGGATTCGAGCTTCTCGTCGAACAAGGACAATGAGTCCGGCAACGAGCAGGGCGGCGGCATGATCCAGGCCGACGCGGCGACGAACTCGCTGATCATCACCGCGCCCGATCCGGTCTATCGCAATCTGCGATCCGTGATCGATCAGCTCGACGCGCGCCGCGCGCAGGTGTACATCGAAGCGCTGATCGTGGAGCTTTCCGCGACGAGCGGCTCGAATCTCGGTATTCAGTGGCAGGGCGCGCTGCTTTCCAACAGCGGCAACAACGCGTTGTACGGCAGTTCGAGCTTCGGCGCCGGCAATACGAACATCGTCGACCTGACCTTGCAAGGCAACGTGATCGCGCAGAATCCTTCTGCGCTCACAGCGGCCAGCGGGCTGCTCGCGCAAGGCCTGAACATCGGCCTGTTGCACCGCTTCGGCAACCTGTTCGGTCTGGGCGGGCTCTTGCAGGCGCTCTCGACCTCGGCCGATGCGAACATCCTCTCGACGCCTAACCTGATCACGCTCGACAACGAGGAAGCGAAGATCGTCGTCGGCCAGAACGTGCCGGTCGTGACGGGTTCCTACGCGACGCCGACCGCCAACGCCGCGACTTCTGTCACGGCGTTCAATACGTTCGACCGTCGCGACGTCGGCGTAACCTTGCACGTGAAACCGCAGATCACGGACGGCGGCGTGCTCAAGATGCAGATCTATCAGGAAGATTCGAGCGTCGATGCAACTACGAAGAACGATCCGGGCGGCGTGACGATCAACACGCGCTCGGTGCAGTCGACCATCCTCGCGGACGACGGGGAAATCGTCGTGCTCGGCGGTTTGATGCAGGATCAGTACAACAACAACAACAGCAAGATTCCGCTGCTCGGCGACATTCCGTTCATCGGCAGCCTGTTCCGCAGCGAGGGCAAGTCGCGCACGAAGACCAACCTGATGGTGTTCCTGCGCCCGGTGATCGTGCGCGATCAGTCGACGGCCACGCAGATCGCGAACACGCGTTACGACTATCTGCGTCAGCAGCAATATGGTTCGACGACCGATAACCGCATCATCAAGGATCAGAACGTGCCGGTGATGCCGCCGAAGCCGCTCGGTCCGAGCGAAGGCGGTGGACCGCCGGCGCAAAATCTGCTGGACTGGAGCGACACCACGCGCGGTCCCGGCCCGAGCACGACGCTGCCGCAGAATCCGGACGCCGGCCCGGCGCCGCAACCCACGCAAACCGCGCCGCAATCGATGCTGCCGCCGCAGAGCACTTATCCGGCGGCCCCGAACGGCGCAACCAACGCGCTTCCGGCCAACGGCGCGACCAACGCCATGCCGGGCAACGCCGCGACGGGAGTACGTCCGTGAGCATGGTCAACGATGCAGTCGAGAGCGCGGGCACCGCGGCGTCGCCGCTGGCGGCCCGGCTCGTGCCCTACGGCTTCGCGCGCAGCGGGCAGATTCTGCTCGCGCATCAGCACGCGGACAGCATCGAAGTCTGGATCAGCGAACGCACGACCGACGCGGCGCTCGCCGAAGTCGCGCGCAATTTCGGCGCGCTGTCGATCCTGCGCAAGCCCGCCGACGAACTCGCCGCGGCAATCAACTCGGCCTACGCGCGCAACGACGGCAGCGCGGCGCAGGTGGTCGGCGAAGTGGAAGGCGAAGTCGATCTGTCGCGTCTGATGCAGGACATTCCGGAAGTCGAGGACCTGCTCGAATCCGAGGACGACGCGCCGATCATCCGCATGATCAACGCGCTTCTCACGCAGGCGGCGCGCGAACAGGCATCGGATATTCATATCGAGCCGTTCGAGAATGCGTCGGTGGTGCGCTTTCGCGTCGATGGCACGTTGCGCGATGTCGTGCGCCCGAAGAAGGCGCTGCACGGCGCGCTGATCTCGCGTATCAAGATCATGGCGCAGCTCGATATCGCCGAGAAACGTTTGCCGCAGGACGGGCGCATTACGCTGCGCGTCGGCGGCCGTCCGGTCGATGTGCGCGTTTCCACGCTGCCGACCGGTCACGGCGAGCGCGCGGTGCTGCGTCTGCTCGAAAAGGACGCGCAGCGCCTGAATCTCGAAACGCTCGGCATGGCGCGCGACACGCTCGTCGATTTCGACAAGCTGATCGGCCGCCCGCACGGCATCGTGCTCGTGACCGGGCCGACCGGCTCCGGCAAGACGACCACGCTGTACGCGTCGATGTCGCGTCTGGAGACGACGACCACCAACATCATGACGGTGGAAGATCCGATCGAATACGACTTGTCGGGCATCGGTCAGACGCAGGTGAACGAGCGCATCGGCATGACCTTCGCGCGCGCGTTGCGATCGATTCTGCGGCAGGACCCGGACATCATCATGATCGGCGAAATTCGCGATCTCGAAACCGCGCAGATCGCGGTGCAGGCTTCGCTCACCGGCCACCTCGTGCTCGCGACGCTGCACACGAACGACGCCGCCTCCGCCGTCACGCGTCTCACCGACATGGGCGTGGAGCCGTATCTGCTCGCGTCGTCGCTGCTCGGCGTGCTGGCGCAGCGGCTCGTGCGCCAGCTCTGCCCGGTGTGCAAGGAAGAGCGCGTCGAGGAAGACGGCACGAAGCGTTACCATCCGGTCGGCTGCGAGCGATGCGGCCAGTCGGGCTACCTCGGCCGTCGCGGGGTCTACGAGTTACTTCTGATCGAAGAGACGATCCGTCCGCTCATCCATCGCAATGCGGCGGATGCCGAGATTCTCGACGCGGGCCGCAAGCAAGGCATGCGCACGCTGCGCGAGGACGGCGACCGCTGGCTCGCGGCCGGCGTGACGTCGCTGGAAGAAGTGCTGCGCGTGACGGGCGGAGACTAAGCAGATGCCGGCATTCCGTTTCGAGGCGATCGATCACGCGGGCAAGACGCAAAAAGGCGTGCTCGATGCCGACAGCGCCCGCGCCGCGCGCAGCCAGTTGCGCACGCAAGGTCTGACGCCGCTCATCGTCGAGGCGGCGGGCACGCGCACGCGCGGCGAGCGTCAGCACCGCCTGTCGCTCGGGCGGCGTCTGTCGCAGCGCGAGCAGGCGATTCTCACGCGCCAGCTCGCGAGTCTGCTGATCGCCGGCTTGCCGCTCGGCGAGACGCTCGCGGTGCTGACCGAGCAGTCCGAGCGCGATTACATTCGCGAACTGATGGCCGCGATCCGCGCGGAAGTGCTCGGCGGCCATTCGTTCGCCAACGCGCTCGCGCAGCATCCGAAGGACTTTCCCGAGATTTACCGCGCGCTCGTCGCGGCGGGCGAGCATACCGGCAAGCTCGGCCTCGTGCTGTCGCGTCTCGCGGACTACATCGAACAGCGTAACGCGCTGAAGCAGAAAATCATTCTGGCGTTCACGTATCCCGGCATCGTCACGCTGATCGCGTTCGGCATCGTCGCGTTCCTGCTGAGTTATGTCGTGCCGCAAGTCGTGAACGTGTTCGCGAGCACGAAGCAGACGCTGCCGTTCCTCACGGTCATGATGATGGCGCTCTCGGCCTTCGTCCGAAGTTACTGGTGGGCGATGCTGATCGGCGTCGCGATCTTCGCGTGGCTGGTGAAAACCATCCTCGCGCGGCCCGGGCCGCGCATGTCGTTCGACCGTTGGCTGCTCGGCGCGCCGCTCGTCGGCAAGCTGGTGCGCGGCTACAACACGGTGCGCTTCGCCAGCACGCTCGCGATCCTGACCGCCGCCGGCGTGCCGATCCTGCGCGCGCTGCAGGCCGCGGGCGAGACGCTCAGCAATACGGCGATGCGCGAGAACGTCGACGACGCCATCGTGCGCGTGCGCGAAGGCTCGTCGCTGTCGCGCGCGCTCGGCAACACCAGGACGTTTCCGCCCGTGCTCGTCCACCTGATCCGCTCGGGCGAGGCCACCGGCGACGTCACCACGATGCTCGATCGCGCCTCCGAAGGCGAAGCGCGCGAGCTCGAACGGCGCACGATGTTCCTGACGAGCCTGCTCGAACCGCTGCTCATTCTGGCGATGGGCGGCATCGTGCTGGTGATCGTGCTCGCGGTGATGTTGCCGATCATCGAACTGAATAATCTGGTGCAGTGATGAACGTCCTTCAAACTCGCTTGCTGACGCTTGCCGCGCTCGCGCTCTTTTGCGTGACGGTGACGTACTGGGTCGTCGCGCTGACGTCGCGTCAAACCGCGCCGCTGCCCGGCGCGGCCGCGACGCGCGCGCCGTCGGTCGAGCAGGCCGCGACCATTTTCGGCGGACGGCTGGAACGTCAGGCCAATTCGGATGTGCATCTGTTCGGCATTCTCGCGTTGCAGGGCGGCGCGGCGGCCATCGTGAGCTACGGCGGCGAGGCGGCGAAAGCCGTGTCGCTGGGCGGTCCGCTCGCACAAGGCGTGAAGCTCTCGGAAGTGCGCGCGCGCTCGATCATCATCGAGCGCAACGGCGTGAAATCGGAGATCTTCCTGCCGCAGAATCCGCCCGGGCCGACGATCTGGGTACGCTGAGGCGCGACGCGATGTCTCGCTTGCAGCCGAATCACGCGACGAAAGCAGATCGATAGAATGACCGGCGGCTTCGGAAAGACACGAAGCCGCGCGATTTTTTCAATCACCGGGCAAGGTCCCGGAAACGATATTTCAATTCAAGAGGTAGCAGTCATGCAATTGTGGACCCAACGCCGCGTGCGAATTCAACAAGCTCAGGCGCAAGGACGCCGTCAGCGCGGCTTCACGCTGATAGAAATCATGGTCGTGATCGCGATTCTCGGCATTCTCGCCGCGCTGATCGTGCCGAAAATCATGAGCCGCCCGGACGAGGCGCGCCGCGTCGCCGCGAAGCAGGACATCGGCACGATCATGCAGGCGATGAAGCTGTATCGCCTGGATAACGGCCGTTATCCGACGCAGGAGCAAGGCCTGCGCGCGCTGACCGAAAAGCCGACGACCGAGCCGGTGCCGAACAACTGGAAGGACGGCGGCTATCTCGAACGCCTGCCCGCCGATCCGTGGGGCGGCCAGTATCAATATCTGAATCCGGGCGTGCACGGCGAAGTCGACGTGTTCAGCTACGGCGCGGACAACAAGGCCGGCGGCGAAGGCAACGATGCCGACGTCGGCTCGTGGCAGTAAGTCTGGCGGTATAGATCGTGAACGGGCATTCATCGGCGCGGCGTCAGGCGGGCTTCACGCTGCTCGAAATGCTCGTCGTGCTGGTGATCGCGGGCTTGCTCGTGTCGCTCGCGTCGCTGCAACTGACGCGCAACCCGCGCACCGATCTCAACGAAGAGGCGCAGCGTCTCGCGCTGCTGTTCGAATCCGCGGGCGACGAAGCGCAGGTGCGCGCGCGGCCGATCGCGTGGCAGCCTATCGACGGCGGCTTCCGCTTCGATATCCGTACGGAAGACGGCTGGCGTCCGTTGCGCGACGAACTGCTTCGTCCGCGGCAATGGGAAGGCGGCGTGACCGGCGTATCCATCCAGTTCCTCGACTCGGACAAAACGGCGGGCCGGCTCGTATTCGGCACCGAGGCCATCGACTCGCCCATGGAAATCACTTTGTTCTCGGCGGTGGGCCGCGTGACGATCGTCGGCAGCGGCAATGGCCGCTATCAGGTGCGGTGATGCGCCAACGTCGCCGACATCAACGCGGCTTCACGATGATCGAAGTGCTCGTCGCACTGGCGATCATCGCGGTGGCGCTCGCCGCTTCGGTGCGCGCGGTCGGCTCGCTCGCGACGGGCGAAGCAGAGTTGCATCGGCGGCTGCTCGCGGGCTGGAGCGCGGACAACGAACTCGCGCAACTCAGGCTCTCGCATCAGTTTCCGGAGATCGGTTCCCGCACGTTCGACTGCTCGCAGGGCAATCTGAAACTCTCGTGCACGCAGCGCGTGAGTCAGACGCCCAATCCGATCTTCCGGCGCGTGGAGATGCTGGTTTCGATGCCGGGACGCTCCGGTTATCTGGCGCAAATGGTCACGGTGGTGGCGAATGAAACGAACCGTTCGCTCTGAGCGCGGCGTTTTTCGCGCACGCCGGCAGCGCGGCTTCACGCTGCTGGAAATGCTGATCGCGATCGCGATTCTGGCGGTGCTCGCGGTGTTGTCGTGGCGCGGGCTCGACTCCGTCATCCGCGGCCGCGCGACCATCGAAAATGCGATGCAGGACGAGCGCATCGTCGCGCAGTTGTTCGACCAGATGCGCATCGACGCGCGCCAGGCCGCCACCGACGACGAAGCCGGCCAGCCCGCCGTGCAGATCGGCAACGGCTCGCTGCAGATCGTGCGCGGCGTGTTCGCGCCGGGCACGGCGCCGCGTCTGCAAGTGGTGCGCTACCGGCTGTCGAACGGGCGCATCGTCCGCTTCGCGTCGCCGCCGCTGTCGAACGTCGGCGAAGTGCGGCGCGCTTTGCAATCGGGCGATTCGGGCGACGGCTGGAGCTCGATTCCGTTGATGGGCGGCGTGGCATCGCTCGCGACGCGCGTCTACATTCCGGAAAAGGGCTGGACGACGCGCATGGCCGACGTGTTCTCGCAGATCAACCAGAATGACAACAACCTGAAGGTGCCGCAACTGGGCAACGCGCCGCTGGCGCGCGCGGTGTCGGGCGTTCAGGTCGCGGTCGGCGCGCGCACGCTGGCGACGCCGATCACTCGCGTGTTTCTGGTCGGAGAATGAACATGCGCGCCCTGAAACGGAAACAGCAACGCGGCGTCGCGATCATCAGCGCGCTTCTGGTCGTGTCGCTCACGGCGATTCTCGTGTCGGGCATGCTCTGGCGTCAGCAAGTGCAGATTCGCCGCATCGAGAATCAGCGGCTGCTCGCGCAGGCGCAGTGGATTTCGCGCAGCGCGCTCGACTGGACGCGCCTCATCCTGCGCTCGGAAGCCGATACCTCGCCGACGGTCACGTATCTCGGCGGCGTGTGGGGCGTGCCGATCGCGCGGACGAAACTGTCGGATTTTCTCGGGCAGATCGGCGAAGTGCGCGCGCAGCAAGGCGCATCGACGTATCTGTCCGGCTCGATCGAGGACGCGCAGGCCAAGTTCAACCTGCGCAATCTGGTGTCGACGCCGACGCCCGGCGTGCTGACCATCAACGTCGCGCAGATTCAGGCGTTTCAGCGGCTGCTCACGATGCTCGGCATCAACGGATCGCTCGCGAAGACGGTGGCGCTGCAGATGCGCGCCGGCCTTGCGCGTTCCGCGACACGCTTTCAGACGCAGACGGGCAACAATTCGACCATGGCGAGCGGCCAGAACAACGAGTCGACGACGCTCGCGGCCATCGCGCAGAGCGGCGGCACGGGCGGCGGCAACTTCACCGACGATCCCGGCCTGAAGGACGCGGACAGCAACGCGCCGGTCGCGCCCTTGCAGATGATCACCGTCGATTCGCTGCTCGACGTGCCCGGTTTCTCGGCGGAAGCGGTCGCGAAGCTGAGGCCGTTCATCACCGTGCTGCCGACGACGAGCGCCGTGAACATGAACACCGCGCCCGCCGAAGTGATTGCCGCGCTGATCCCGGGCATGAATTTGTCGCAGGGACAGGCGTTCGTCGCGCGCCGCGAGACGGTGTTCTTTCACGACGTCGGCAACGTGCAGCTCGCGCTGACCGGCGCGGGCGTCAAGACGGTCTCGATCGATCCGAACGAGATGGACGTCACCACGAAGTATTTCGTGATCCACGGGCGCGTCGAACATGAACGCGCGCAACTGGAGCGCACGACGCTCGTGTATCGCGATCCGACGACGCATACGACGCGCATCGTCTACACGCGCGACGCGCTGTGAAAACGCTGCGCTGTTTTTGATGAGAGGAAGTGGCCTTTGAGCACACTGATCGTTTTGTTACCGCCGCGCGATCCCGCGGTGCGCTCGGAAGAGTGGTATCTGCCGGATCTGCCGTTTCTGCTGCTCGACAAGCGCGGCGAGCCGCAACGCGTCGGCCGCGCGGCGCTCGGGCTGTTGCCGCGCGCGAGTGCGACGGTGCTGATCGTCGCCGCGCGCGACACGCTTCTGCTCGCCGCCTCGTTGCCGCCGCTCAAAGGGCCGCGTCTGCGGCAGGCGTTGCCGAACGTCGTCGAGGATCAGCTGATTCAGGATCCGCAGACGTGCCACATCGCCGTCGATCCGGTCGCGCTCGCCGACGACAAGCGCGTCGTCGCCGTGATCGATCGCGGCTGGTTTCGCTTCGTGATCGGCGCGTTTTCGGGCGCGGGGCATCGCAACGTGAAGGCCGTTCCCGCGATGCGCTGTCTGCCGGTTCCGGCTGCCGCGCCCGTCGATGAAGCCGGGGAAGGCATTGCAACCGAAGCGCCGCCGACGCCGTTCATCGTGGGTCTCTTCGGTCACGTCATGTCGACCGCGCCCGCGCTGATCGGCGAGATGACCGTGTCCGCGCCCGCCGCGTCCGGCGTGCAACGTGTCGAGATCGCGATTGCGCGTGGCGAACGCGCGGCGCTCGGCGAAGGTCTCGCGCTGCCCGCCGATTCGATCGAGCCGACTCTCGCCGCGCTCGCGGGCGATCATCCCGCGACGCTCTATTCGCTCGCCGATCTTCCCGGCGACGAACCGCGCCTGTCCGGGTCGCGCAATGCCGCGGCCGCCGTCGCCGGCGCGCATCCGATCACCTTCGAGGCGCTCGCGCGCAACGCGCTCGCGTGCCGCTTCGACTTGTGCCAGTTCGAATTCGCGGCGCAGCCGTGGCGCCTCGACCGCGCGACGATGCGGCGTCTGCGCGTGCCGATCGCGCTGGTGGCGGCGTCGATCGTCGTATCGGTCATCGGCATCAACGTGCAATGGCTGCAACTCGCGCGTCAGCGCGACGCGATCGCCGCGCAGGAAACCGAGCTGCTGCTCAACGCATTCCCGAAGACGACCGTCGTGCTCGATGCGCCCGATCAGATGACGCGCAATCTCGATCGCCTGCGCGTGGCGTCGGGCGAGCTGTCGCCATCGGATTTCCTGTCGCTCGCCGACGGCCTCGCGCGCTCGCTCGGTCCCGTGCCGGTCAACAGCGTTGCCGGGCTCGATTATCGCGAGCGTCATCTGGAAGTGACCTTCAAGCCGGAGACGAAGGTCGATCCCGACCTTTCGAAGCGCCTCGCCGCGAACGGCCTGAACGGTTCGATCGACACCAACACCGGCAAATGGATGATCAGGAGCGGCCAATGAAAGCGGAAATCGGACGTTCCCTGTCGGAATTCTGGGAAGCGCGCACGCCGCGCGAGAAGACCATTCTGATGTGGGGCGGCTTCGCGCTCGGGCTCCTGCTCGTGTATCTCGTGCTGTGGGCGCCCGCCTACGAAGGCCGCGCGCGGCTGCGCGACACGCTGCCGACGATGCAGCGCCAGCTCGCGACGATGACCGCGCAGGCCAACGACGCGCGCTCGCTCGCGCCCGCCGCCGAAGGCGTGATGCCGACCGGCGCCGCGCTGCGCGATGCGCTCACGAAGTCGCTCGGCGACAACGGCATGCAGCCGACGCAGGTGCAGGTGATCGGCGCGGCCGTGCAGATCCAGCTGAAGAACGCATCGTTCCCGAACTGGACGGCGTGGCTCGACGACGCGCGCAAGCAGTTCAAGGTGCAGGTATCGGAGGCGCACGTCACGGCGCTGAAGCCGGACGGCCAGGTGGATCTGACGGCATCGCTGCAACCGGCCGGCGCGAAATGAGTTACTGGACGCGACGATTCCGGCTCGCGTTGCCGGCGCTCTTCGTGATCGTGATTTCGATTGGCGGCACGCTGCTCACGATGATGCCCGCCGCGTGGAT
Source organism: Caballeronia glebae (assembly GCF_001545035.1). GTDB lineage: Bacteria > Pseudomonadota > Gammaproteobacteria > Burkholderiales > Burkholderiaceae > Caballeronia > Caballeronia glebae. Next base: position 69,025 of record NZ_FCOJ02000008.1, on the reverse strand, counting down.
CGTGCCGCAGTTCTCGAAGGCGACGGGCGGCCACGTGAACCTGGTCGATCCGGCGGGATCGCTGTGGAGCGGCTCGGCCACGCTGATGCTCGCGGCGGGCAGCGACGGCGCGGGCGCGACGCTGCTGCCGGGGCGCATCGAATGGACGACGGCCTTCCTGCCGCTCTTCACCGGCCGCGTACACATGACAATGCGTCAGACCGAGGCGATGCCCGATGCGGTCATCGTCGACGCCACCACGCGCGGCGCAACGATCACCGCGGGCCAGATCGCCGTGCCCGCGACGCTGCTCTCGGGACTCGGCACGCCGTTCAATACGCTCGATTTCGACGGCAGCGTGCGGCTCTCCTGGACGGAGTTCCGCCTGCTGAACCGCAATGCGTATGGGCAAGTGGTCGTCACGCTCGACGACATGGCTTCGCGCGTCTCTCGCGTAAAGCCGCTCGGCTCGTATCGCGTCGCGATGCAGGCGCAGGGCGCGTCCGCGACGATCGATCTTTCGACCAGCAAAGGGCCGCTGATGCTCACCGGCAATGGCGCGATCTCGCAGGAATCGACGTCGTTCCAGGGCACCGCCACGGCCGCGCCGGATCAGCGGGAAAACCTCGCGGGTCTGCTCAACCTGCTCGGCCGCCATACCGATCCGGATACGGTCGCGCTGACCTTCATGCGCTGACCGTTAAGTACTAAGGATCAGCGATTGGCGGTTTGCGTGGCGCTCGCGGCGGACGCAGCCGCGGCGGGCGCTTGCACCGCGCCCGTCTCGCGATCCATCTGCGCGACATCCCAGCCGCCGCCGAGCGCCTTCACGAGTCCGACCGACGAAACCATCCGCTGCCCCGCGATGTTCGCGAGCTTCTGCTGCGCGATGAACGCGGTGGTCTGCGCGGCCAGCACGCTGATATACGCGACCGTTCCCGCCTTGTATTGATTGTTGATGATCGCGAGCGCTTGCTGCGCCGATTCGACGGCCTGCTGCTGCACGACGATTTCCTTTTCCAGAATGCGCAGCGACGCGAGATTGTCTTCGACGTCCTGGAACGCGGTGAGCACCGTCTGCCGATAGGTGGCGACGTTTTGATCGTAAGTCGCGCGCGCGGCTTCGGTGCGCGCGGAACGCAGGCCGCCGTCGAAGATGGTCGCGGCGATGTCCGGTCCGAGCGTCCAGAAACGCGACGGCGCGCGCAGCAATTGCGACAGCACGGAGCTTTCGAAACCGCCCTGCGCCGAGAGCGTGAGCGTCGGGAAATACGCGGCCATCTCGATGCCGATCTGCTCGTTCGCCGCCGCCGCCTTGCGCTCCGCCGACGCGACGTCCGGCCGGCGTTCGAGCATCGCGGATGGCATCTGCACGGGCACGGTGGGCGGCGTCGCGTCGAGCGGAACGGGCGGAATCGAGAACGTGGAAGCCGGCTCGCCGACGAGCACCGCGATCGCGTGCTCGAACTGCGCCCGCGCGACGCCGTTGTCGATTGCGGACGCCTGCGCCGATTGCAACTGCGTCTGCGCCTGGATCACGTCCGAACGCGCGACGATGCCCTGCGCGTACTGATTCTGCGTGAGCTTGAGCGACTGCTCGTAGGCCGCGACGGTTTCGTCGAGGAGCCTTTGCTGCGCGTCGAGCGAGCGCAACTGGAAATAGGTTTGCGCGAGCGTGGCCTGCGCGGACAGGCGCGCGTTGGCGAGATCGGCGGCGGCGCCCTGCTGACCGGCTTTCTGCGCGGCGACCGTGCGCGACACGCTGCCCCACAAGTCCGGTTCCCACGATGCGTCGAGCGCCAGACTCAACTGGTTATTGACCGAACCTTGCTGGCCGAAGCTGGAACTGCTGGTCGACCGATTGCCCGCGCCCGTTCCCGAACGCGATCCCGACGCCGATGCGCCGATGATCGGGAAATACGCCGCGCGCGCCTCGCCGACGAGCGCGCGCGCCTGTCGGTATGCCGCTGCGTACTGCGCGATGGTCTGGTTCGATTGATTCAGGCGCCCTTCGAGATCGTCGAGGCGCTCGTCCTGATAGATGGTCCACCAGGTGCCGCGGTCGGACTGGTCGGCGGGCTGAGCGACTTTCCAGCCTTCGGGCGCTTCCTTGTAACTGGCGGGGATCGTCGTCGTGGGGCGCTGATAATCGGGCCCGACCACACAACCGGCGATGAACATCGCGAGCGTGGCGGCGAGCGCCGTCGTAGTCAGGCGCGCGACGGCGGGAGCGGAAAAGGCGGGGCGATACGGCATCTGCTTGTCGAAATTCCTGTCGGCGACGCGTCGTTCGATATGACGGACGCGGCAAGCCGAAATGGTAACGGAACGCGACGGGCGCATGCGATACGCGCCCGTCAGGCAGACGTTAGCGTAACGGGTTCGCCGTAAGGCGGGTGTTACGCGGCGGGAGGAATCGGTTACGACGCGTTACGGTGAGACTCATGCGCCAGACTCACGCACCAGACTCACGCGCCGCTGGCGCCGCCGCCGGGACACGGCGAGCACGGCGCGGCGAGCAATGGCCGAGTCTGCGCTTTCGCGGGCGCGGACGCCGTCTTGCGCCGCTGCCGGTTCTCGAACCATCCCATGCCCAGCACCACGAACGATCCGCCCGGCAGCAGGAACACGATCAGGTACAACGCGAGTTTCCACGAACTCAACTTCGGCGGAACGAAGTGACGGGAGGCGTTGGCGATCAGGCTGCTGATGGGGCCGAAGCGTCGGCGGGCGGTACGAACAAAGCGGGTCATCGGAAAGGTCCTTCGGGCGTCGGCGAGCGACGGCTGGCGGTCAGAACATGGTCTCGGGCGGCGCATGAAGCGCGTAACTCGTTGCATAGAATAATATTGACTGTGCAACTACTTTTCAAGATACTGCTGATTGCTTTTTCGCAACTGTTGTCTTATGGAGACGTGGCGTCGTGTCGCAACCCTGCATCAGCCGTTTGATCGATGTCGATGAATAGCGAACCGCTTTACGATCCCGCCACGATTCAGCTCGAAACGAGTCTTGGCTACTACCTCGCGAAGGCGCGCAACGTGCTCGTCATGCGAACCGATCAGGCGTTGAAGCCGCTCGATCTCACGTCGCCGCAAATCGGCGTGATCCTGCTGCTTGCGTCGGGACGGGCGCGCACGCCGCTCGAACTGTCGCGCGAGCTTTCGTACGACAGCGGCTCGATGACGCGCATGCTCGACCGGCTCGAAAAGAAGGGATTCGTCAGCCGGGCGCGCAGCGAAGTGGACCGGAGAATCGTCGACCTGAGCCTGACCGAGCGCGGCCGTGACGCGGCGGCGCGTTTGCCGATGATCGGCGCGGCCGTGCTCAACGAGCAGTTGCGCGGTTTCAACCGCGCGGAGCTGGATTTGCTGATCGCGATGCTCGCGCGGATCGTCGGCAATACGCCGATGGGAGATTGCGCGCCATGTCTGCTGGATGACGACTTACCCTGATTTATCGGGTTAAACCCGCATTCCCTGCGCCCGTTTCACTGTCTGGGCAGAGAATGCCTCGACAAGAAATAGATTGCGTGGGATGCGCGTTTCGACCGCCCGCACGCCGGAGAACCGACGATGTCACCATCCGCCGCGGGCACGCCCGCCAAGCCGCCCGCGCCCGTGCCGCTCGCAGGCGGCATCCTCGCCCTGCTGACGATGGGCCTCGCGCTCGGCACTTTCATGGAAGTGCTCGACACGTCGATCGCCAACGTCGCGGTGCCGACCATCTCCGGCAATCTCGGCGTGGCGACGAGCGAGGGAACGTGGGTCATCTCGTCGTACTCGGTGGCCTCGGCCATCGCGGTGCCGTTGACCGGCTGGCTCGCTCGGCGCGTCGGCGAGGTCAAGCTCTTCACGATCTCCGTGCTGCTGTTTTCGATCGCTTCGGCGCTGTGCGGGCTGGCTCACAACTTCGAGTCGCTGATCGCGTTCCGGCTGCTGCAAGGCCTCGTCTCCGGCCCGATGGTTCCGCTGTCGCAAACCATCCTCATGCGCAGTTATCCGCCCGAAAAGCGCGGCCTCGCGCTCGGCCTCTGGGCGATGACCGTGATCGTCGCGCCGATTTTCGGCCCGGTGATGGGCGGCTATATCACCGACAACTACACGTGGCCGTGGATCTTCTATATCAACGTGCCGATCGGCGTGTTTTCGGCGGCCATCGCGTACTTCCTGCTGCGCGGCCACGAGACGAAGACGACGCAGCAGCGCATCGACGGCGTCGGGCTCGCGCTGCTCGTGATCGGCGTCGCGAGCCTGCAGATGATGCTCGACCTCGGCAAGGACCACGACTGGTTCAGCTCGAATTTCATCGTGACACTGGCAGTCGTGTCGGTGGTGTCGCTCGCGTTCATGTTCGCGTGGGAACTGACCGAAAAGGAGCCGGTGATCGATCTCTCGCTCTTTCGCGACCGCAATTTCGCGATGGGCGTGCTCATCACGTCGCTCGGCTTTCTCGCGTTTTTCGGCTCGGTCGTGGTGCTGCCGTTGTGGCTGCAGACCGTGCTCGGCTATACGCCGTGGCTCGCCGGTCTCGCCACCGCGCCGGTTGGGATTCTCGCGCTCGTGCTCTCGCCGCTCATCGGGCAGAACATGCATCGGCTCAATTTGCGCGTGGTCGCGAGCTTCGCGTTCATCACGTTCGCGTTCGTCTCGCACTGGAACTCGACCTTCACGCTCGATACGCCGTTCCATCAGATCATCTATCCGCGATTGATTCAGGGCATCGGCGTCGCATGCTTCTTCGTGCCAATGACGACGATCACGCTCTCCAGCGTTTCCGACGAAAGGCTCGCGGGCGCGGCCGGTCTGTCGAACTTTCTGCGGACGCTTTCGGGCGCGATCGGCACGGCGGTCAGCACGACGTTCTGGGAAAACGACATGATCCGGCATCACGCGCGTCTCGCCGAATCGGTCACGCCTTATTCGGCCGGCACGAGCGCGTATTCGGATCTGCTTTCGGGACTCGGATTGTCGGGCCAGGCGCTGACGGCGCAACTGGATCGCGTGGTGTCGGCGCAGGCGTACATGATGTCGACCAACGACTTCTTCCGCATTTCGTTCTATGCGTTTCTCGTGCTGGCCGCGATGGTCTGGCTGACGCGGCCGAGAAAGGGCGCGTCAGCCTCGATGGGACACTGAACTATTGAGGCGTGACCGGCGTGAGCGACTGGCCCGGCTGGTTTTCCAGATTGAGCGGGACCGGTTGATCCAGCGGGCTGACCTGCACGCCGCCCGGCGCAGGCGCGGCCTGCTGCGTGGCTTGCGGCGTCTCGGTCCTGCGCAGTCCCGGGCCGTTCTTGATGAACTGCTTGAAGTCGGCGCCCGCCTGCCAGGGATTGGGCTGGCAGCCGAGCGGGTTGTCGCAGTGCGCGGCGAAACCGATCGTCGCGGTGCCTTCGTTGGTCGGCGTCTTGGTGATCTGATACGCGAGCGCGCGCTTGCCGCTCGACGGGCCCGCCGTCTGGATGATCGAATCGGTGACGGTCTGCAACTTGTACTCGGAATGGTTCGTCACCCAGACCTGGGCGCGCGCCCACCAAGCGTCGCATTCGGTGCGGCTCATGCACGTGAGCGGTTGCGTGGCCTGCTCCATCGTCGTGCTGCTGACCTGGTCCTGCGCGCAGCCGCTCAGCAGCGCGAGCGACACAGCCCCCAGCGCGGCGGCGGCGAAGAACTTCTTTTTCATTGCTCCCCCGATCGTCGAAAAGTCGGCCATATTTTGACCCGTCAAATCGGATGACGTGATGACGCGTTTCCCTCTGTTGCATAAGCCGGCAAACATTGCCGAAGGGAAGGGGCGCCCATGCGGAAAAAACTGCTCAACGCGATGGAACGAGCACTACGCGTTCGCGGGATTCAGCTTGTAGTCCTGATACGCCGCAACGAACGCGTCGAACGTTTCGGTGTCGCTGCTTTCGACGACGGCCTGTTCCACCAGCGATTTTGCCGCGAGTTCGTCCATCGCGCGCTCTTCAGCGACGGAAAGCGGACGCGCGCGGAAGCCTTCCGCGTGACGCGCGCTGAGTTCGAGCGCGAATTCGTCGAAGCTTAGCCGCTTGTCGCGCATCGTCTGCAGCACGCGCGCGGACGGCGTGAGCGACGCATCGGCGAGTCGCGGACGCAGCGCCACGAGCGCGCGTGTGTGATCCTCGTTGCCGTTGAGCGCATCGAGCGTCTTCGCGACGGGTTCGATTGCATCGAAGAGCGCTTCGGCCCATTGCTGCATCGGCACGCTTGCGCCGTCGCGTTGCAGCGTGAGACCCGGCTTGCGCCCTTCCTTCGCCACCGTGCTGAAATTGCCGTTCGCCTCGATGCTCGCGTCGGGCGGCAGCAGCGGGCTGTCTTCCAGCGCGCAATAGAGCAGATACGCGTCGAGAAAGCGCGCGGTTTCGAGCGAGATGCCCGTCGGCGCGAACGGATCGATGTCGAGGCAGCGCACTTCGATGTACTGCACGCCGCGCTCCGCCAGCGCATGCAACGGACGCTCGCCCGAATGCGCGACGCGTTTCGGGCGGATGGTCGAGTAGAACTCGTTTTCGATCTGCAGCACGTTCGTGTTGATCTGAACCCATTCGCCGTCGCGTTGCGTGCCGATGGCTTCATAGGGCGCATACGGCTCGCTCACGGCCTTGGCGAGCACGTCGAGATAGGCGTCGAGATTGTCGTAGCTCGGCAGCAACGCGGCCTGCGCGGGATTGTTCGTATAGCCGAGATCGCTCATGCGCAGGCTGGTCGCGTGCGGCAGATAAAACGTGTCGGCGTCGAGCGTTTCCAGATGATGCGTCTTGCCGACGACAAAGCGCCCGTTCAACGCCGGCGACGCGCCGAACAGATACATCAGCAGCCAGTTCGTGCGACGAAAATTGCGAACGAGCGCGAAGTAGCGTTCGGACTGGAAATCTTTCGCGGATAGCGTGCTCGTTGCGTCGAGCGCCTGCCACGCGCGCCATACGTTTTCATCGAGCGAATAGTTGTAGTGAATGCCCGCGATGCATTGCATCGTGCGGCCATAACGCAGCGCGAGCCCGCGCCGGTACACGGTCTTCAACGTACCGATATTCGACGTGCCGTAATAGCCGAACGGAATCTCGTCCTCGGGCGGCAGCGAATTGGGCATCGAGTTGTTCCACAGCAACTCGTCGCCCATATGCGCGTAGGCGAAGCGATGCAACGCGTCGAGCCGGTCCAGCGTGACCGCCACGTCGGATTCGGCCGGCGTGATGAGCTCGACGAGCGCCTCGGAGTAATCGGTCGTGATGAGCGGATTGGTCAGCGCGGAGCCGAACGCGCGCGGATGCGGCGTCATCGCCAGCTTGCCTTGCGGCGTCACGCGCAGGCTTTCTTTTTCGATGCCCCGCAAGCCTTGGCGCAACGCGTCGGCATGCGGGCCGGACGCGAGCGCGGCAAGCCTGCGCTCGAAAGCGCTGGCCTTGGGGTGAGCGGAATTCTTGTTTGGCATTGAAGCTTTCTGCGAGGAGCGCGAGTGCTTGCGCGCGGTCGTATTTTTGGAGTAGCGGGCACTTTAACATCTCAGTGTAAGCCGTGCTTGAGGCCAGACCGGACAAGGGGTTGCGGGCTTTTCGCGGGATGCGCGGCGGCGCGCTTCGGAGCCGGTTCGAGCGGCTCGCGGGGAGATCGAAGCGCTCGCGCGTCATGTCGACGGCGAGCGCCCGTGCTTCATGCAACCTTGTTGGTTTCGTTGCGCGCGCGCTCGGTTTCGAGCAGCGTCTCCTTACGCGGCGTGCCCCAGCGATAGCCCGCGATCGCGCCATCCTTGCCGATCACGCGATGGCACGGAATCGCGAGCGCCACCGGATTCGACGCGCACGCATTCGCCACCGCCCGCACCGCGCGCGGCGAGCCGAGCGATTCGGCGATCTCCGTGTAACTGCGCGTCTGACCGTATGGGATACGCCGCAATGCGTCCCACACGCGCCGCTGAAATGCGGTCGCGCCGATGTCGAGCGGCAAGTCGAAACGCTCGCGCGTGCCTTGCAGATACGCGCGAATCTGCGCGACGAACGGCTCCATCTTCGCGGCATCCTCGATGCGCGCGGCCTGCGCGAAATCGGCCGCGAGCTGTTCGACGAGCGTAGGCGCATCGTCGCCGAAGGCAATCTTGCAGACGCCTTTGTCCGTCGCGGCGACGAGCACCGTGCCGAGCGGCGTCGCGGCGGTCGCGTAACGCACGGTCAGCCCCGCGCCCTGACGCTTGTACGCGGACGGCGTCATGCCGAGTTCCGCGGGCACGGCCTCGTACATGCGCGATGGCGAGCCGAAACCGGCGTCGTGCGTCGCGCGCGTGACGTCGCGGCCGCTCTGCAACGCGTCGCGCAGCACGCCCGCACGCTGCGCCGCCTGATACTGACGCGGCGATATGCCGACGATGCGCGAAAACAGGCGTTGCAGATGGAACGGGCTCACGTGAACGGCCTCGCTCAATTGCGCGAGCGTCATGCGTTGCTGCGGATCGGCGTCGAGCACCTTGCACGCGCGCTCGACGATCGCCAGTTCGCGCGGCAGGCTCGTCGGCTGACAGCGCTTGCATGCGCGATATCCGGCGGCGACGGCGGCGTCAGTCGTCGGGAAGAATTCGACGTTCTCGCGACGCGGCGCACGTGACGCGCACGACGGCCGGCAGAACACGCCGGTCGTGCGCACGGCGAAGAAGAATGCGCCGTCGGCGTGCTCGTCGCGATCGACGACTGCCTGCCAGCGGCTTTCATCAGATGAAAAAACGGATTCGGTGACGGTTTTCATGACGACCTCATGGCTCTCGGGTACGTGACCACTGTAGAGCCGGCCCACTGAGGTTACGCGCCGTTTCTTGCTCTGTCATCGGCAGGACAAATCTGAAAAGTGACGCACAGATACCACAGAGAGACGCCATAGGGGTTTTTACCGAAATTTCTATTGCGTCGCATCAAGTGCCTGTGTATGATTGGAATTGTCTCCTCCATGTCTCCTCCTGATATGGATTCAGCCCGCCAACCTAGGCGGGCTTTTTTTCGTCCGCGCCAAACGCGGCAGACGAAAAAAACCGGGCCTCGCAGCCCGGTTTCTCGTGGACGATTCCGCCGCCGTTACAGCACGTAGCGCGACAGATCCTCGTCTTGCGCCACATCGCCGAGCGCACGTTCCACATACGCCGCGTCGATCCGCACCGGTTGAGCCGCGTGATTACCCGCCGCGAACGACACTTCCTCCAGCAGCTTCTCGATCACCGTATAAAGCCGCCGCGCGCCGATGTTCTCGGTCTTCTCGTTCACCGAAAACGCGATTTCCGCGAGACGCCGGATGCCGTCGTCGGCGAAGTCGAGTTCGACGCCTTCCGTCGCGAGCAGCGCCTTGTACTGCTTGACGAGACTCGCATCGGTCGAATTCAGGATCGATTCGAAATCCCCGACGGACAGCGAATCCAGCTCGACGCGGATCGGAAAACGCCCTTGCAGCTCGGGAATCAGATCGCTCGGCTTGGCGAGATGGAACGCGCCGCTCGCGATGAACAGGATGTGATCGGTCTTGATCATCCCGTACTTCGTGTTGATGGTCGTGCCTTCGACGAGCGGCAGCAGATCGCGCTGCACGCCCGCGCGCGACACCTCGGCGCCGCCCGTCTCGCTGCGCGACGCGATCTTGTCGATCTCATCGAGAAATACGATGCCATTCTGCTCGACGTTCTGCACCGCGCGGCTCTTGACCTCTTCGTCGTTGAGCATCTTGCCGGCTTCTTCGTCGGTGAGCAGCTTGAGCGCTTCCTTGACCTTGACCTTGCGGCGCGCCTTTTTGCCGCCGCCGATATTCGCGAACATCGAGCGAATCTGCTCGGTCATGTCTTCCATGCCCGGCGGACCCATGATGTCCATGCCGACTTGCGGCATTTCCACATCGAGCTCGATGTCCTTGTCGTCGAGCGCGCCTTCGCGCAGACGCTTGCGGAAGGTCTGACGCGTGGCGTTGTCGCCGCTTTCGCCGCTCGATTCGAGCGCGTTCGACGCGCTGAATCCGACCGGCCGCGCGGTCGGAAGAAGAATGTCGAGGATACGGTCCTCCGCGCGATCTTCCGCCTTCGTGCGCACTTTCTTCATCTCGGATTCACGCGTCTGCTTCACGGAAATCTCGATCAGATCCCGCACGATGCTGTCCACGTCGCGGCCCACGTAGCCGACTTCGGTGAACTTGGTCGCCTCGATCTTGATGAACGGCGCATCGGCGAGCTTGGCCAGCCGCCGCGCGATTTCGGTCTTGCCGACGCCCGTCGGCCCGATCATCAGAATGTTCTTCGGCGTGATTTCCTGACGCAGCGGCTCGGCGACCTGCTGACGGCGCCAGCGGTTGCGCAGCGCGACGGCAACCGCCTTCTTCGCGCGCCCCTGGCCGATGATGTGCTTGTCGAGCTCGGAGACGATTTCGGAGGGAGTCATTGTGGTCATCGCAAAGGTCCTTTATTCGATCGTCTCGATGACGCGATTGTGATTGGTGTAGATGCACATGTCGCCCGCGATGGTCAGCGCCTTTTCGACGACTTCGCGCGGCGAGAGATCGGTGTTCTCCATGAGCGCCTGCGCCGCGGCCTGCGCGTAGGCGCCGCCCGAGCCGATCGCGGCGATGCCGTGTTCCGGATCGAGCACGTCGCCGTTGCCGGTGATAATGAGCGTGCTGTCCTTGTCGGCCGTGATCAGCATGGCTTCGAGGCGTCGCAGCATGCGATCGGTGCGCCAGTCCTTCGCCAGTTCGACGGCGGCGCGCGTCAGATTGCCTTGATGCTTTTCGAGCTTTGCTTCGAAGCGGTCGAGCAGCGAGAACGCGTCCGCGGTGCCGCCGGCGAAGCCGACCAGCACCTTGCCGCCATAGATGCGGCGCACTTTCTTCGCGCCCCCTTTCATGACGATGTTGCCGAGCGTCACCTGACCATCGCCGCCCAGCGCGACCTTGCCGTCGCGGCGCACGGAGACGATGGTCGTGCCGTGAAATTGTTCCATGTGCGTTCCTTGTGAAAACCAGAGGGACGCGGGGCAGCTTGGTCGATGGGTTAAAGCCGCCGCGCAGTCGAGAATTCGATGGAGTGCACGGCGCGGGGTTCCGTCCGGGCATAAGCCTCAGAGCGGACGGCGCCGCGCTCGCGCCTGCCGCGATCAAGCTTTCGCGGCGCGCGTCGGGTTCATTTTAGGGCGTCGGCAGATTTATCAAGGCGTTCGGTGTCGACGCTCGTCGTTTTTACGCGGTGGAAAGCAAAAAAGGCACCCTTTCGCTGGGTGCCTTTCTGCTGATCCGACTGCCTCAGTACAACTTTTTGCGGCGGCGCCTTCCCCGTGGCGGGCGGTCCCGCGACGCTCGCCTGGCCGACAGCGATTTCAGTCGCCGAACAGCTTCTGGCGCAGTTCGCGGCGTTCCTGTGCTTCGAGCGACAGCGTGGCCGTCGGGCGCGCGAGCAGGCGCGGAATGCCGATCGGTTCGCCGGTTTCTTCGCACCAGCCGTAATCGCCGGAGTCGATGCGCGCGAGCGACTGCTGCACCTTCTTCAGAAGCTTGCGTTCGCGGTCGCGCGTGCGCAATTCCAGCGCATGCTCTTCCTCGATGGTCGCGCGGTCCGCCGGGTCCGGCACGATCACCGTTTCACGCAGGTTCTCGGTCGTCTGGCCGGCATTCTTCAGAATGTCCGCTTGTAGCTGTTCGAGCCGGTTTCTGAAGAAGGCGAGTTGCTCCGCGTTCATGTAGTCCTTCTCGCTCATCTTCAGGATTTCGGCTTCGGTCAAGAGTTTCGTTGTCATCAGCTTGCTTCTTCAATGTAGGGCGATGTCTTCGCAACGCCCGCACTTGCGTTACCCGCATGCAGTGCATCGGTACGCGACGCGTGATGCGGGGCCGAACTCCTCTGGAAACCGATATTGGATGATGCTCCGAACGACCGGGCGCATTCGCATGGCCCGGGATTTCCGGCCCCGGTGCTTTGACTTGATTTGCCTTCCCCCGGCAAATCGAGGCATCGTCCCGACGGGACATCCCTTCTCCCAAGATCCGCTGGCCGAACGCCCGAACGACGCGCATTCAACGGAACTGCCCTTCTCCAGTGGGGCTGTATTGTAACTGAACCGCAATTTCTGACGAAACCCACGGAAAACCCTGTCGATTCGCGCCGGAATTTCAAAAATATAACGCCTGGACGTGCAAAAAGCGATGACGGTGCGTGGGCGCGACTACATACCCGGATAGAAAGTCGAACATAAAAAACGCCGCACGCGAACCATTCGCGGCGGCGTTTTGCTTCAATGCCTGTTTTTGCCCCGCGTGATTCGCGCAATCCAAGCGAGATGCATGCCGGATTACTTCACGAGGCAGGCGTCGAGGCCGTCGGTGATCAGATCTTTCGGCAGCTCGATGCCGATGAACACCATCTTGCTGTTCTTCTTCTCGATCGGCATCCATTTGCCGGCGAGGTCGCTGCCCATCATCTGATGCACGCCCTGGAACACGACCTTGCGATCGACGCCCTTCATAAAAAGCACGCCCTTGTAGCGCAGCAGGCGCTCGCCATAGATCTGCAGAATGCCGCCGAGGAAATCTTCGAGGCGGTTCGGATCGAACGGCTTGTCGCTGCGGTACACGAACGACTTGATCTTGTCGTCGTGGTGCGCGTGATGATGATGTCCGTGCTCGTGATCGTGGCTGTGATCGTGACCGCAGGTCGAATGATCGTGGTCGTCGTCGTGCGCGTGGTCATGATCGTGATCGTGCGCGTGATCGTCTTCGGCGAGGAAGTCCGGATCGATCTCAAGCTTCGAATTCAGGTTGAAGCCGCGCAGGTCGAAGATTTCCTTGATGTCGGCGTCGCCGAAATTCACGACCTTGATCGCCGCGCGCGGATTCATGTGCAGCAGGCGATGCTTCAGCGCTTCGAGGTCGTCGGCGGAGACGAGATCGGACTTCGTGACGAACAGGCGATCCGCGAAGCCGACCTGACGCTGCACCACTTCGTGCTGATCGAGCTGCGAATTCGCGTGCTTCGCGTCGACGAGCGTGATGATCGCGTCGAGCAGGAATTCGTCGGCGATGGTGTTATCCATGAAGAACGTCTGCGCGACCGGACCCGGATTCGCGAGGCCGGTGGTTTCGATCACGACGCGGTCGAAATCGAGCGTGCCCGCCTTCTTGCGGTTCGCGAGGTCTTCGAGCGCGCGCGCCAGATCGCCGCGGATCGTGCAGCAGATGCAGCCGTTGCTCATCTGGATGATCTGCTCGTTCGTTTCCTGCACGAGGATTTCGTTGTCGATGTTCTCTTCGCCGAACTCGTTCTCGATCACGGCGATCTTCATGCCGTGCTTCTCGTTCAGGATGCGCTTGAGCAGCGTGGTCTTGCCGCTGCCCAGAAAGCCGGTCAGAATGGTTACGGGAATCATGGTGTCGCCTGTGTCCTTGTCTGTGTACGTGAATCGCGCTCAGTCGGTTATTGAAACATATTTGTCAAGCCGACGCTTCTGCGCTCCGTGCCGCGAGGGATCGCACGCAAATTGGGGCGATCAGGCGATTTGCAACAGCAGCCCTTTCAGGTATTCGCCTTCCGGGAACGCCGTCAAAAGCGGATGATCGACGCCCGCGCCGAGACGTTTCAGGATGCGCGCATCGACGCGCGCGTCCGCCGCCGCGCCCGCGACGATCTTCTGAAAGAGGTCCGAATCGATCGCGCCGGAGCACGAATACGTGAAGAGCAGCCCGCCCGGACGCAGCAACTTGAAGCCGCTCAGGTTGATGTCCTTGTACGCGCGCGCGGCGCGATCGACGGTTTCCTTCGACGGCGCGAACTTCGGCGGATCGAGCACGATCAGGTCGAAACGGCGGCCTTCGTCGTAGAGACGGCGCAAGGTCTTGAAGGCATCGGCGTCGAGCCATTCGGCCTTTTCCGCGTCGAAGCCGTTGGCCAGCACGTTTTCCCGCGCGAGCGCGAGCGCTTCGCCGGACGAATCGACCGATACCACGCGCGTCGCGCCGCCTTTCAGGGCAGCGAGCGAAAATCCGCCCGTGTAGCAGAAGCAGTTCAGCACTTCGCGGCCTTGCGCGTGCTGCGCGACGAGCACGCGGTTGTCGCGCTGATCGATGTAGAAGCCCGTCTTGTGGCCGTGGCGCACGTCGACGTGATAGCGCACGCCGCACTCGTTCGTGATGAGCGTCTCGGGCGGCGCGTCGCCGGCGAGCACGCCCGTCGTCTGTTCGAGTCCCTCCTTCTGGCGGATCGACACGTCCGAGCGCTCGTAGACGTTCGGACAGCCGGTCGCGTCGACGAGCGCCTGCACGATGGCCTCTTTCCACGCCTCGACGCCCGTCGCCATGAACTGACAGACGAGCTGCGCGTGCGCGCCGTCATCCGCGACGTAGTAATCGACGATGAGGCCCGGCAAGCCGTCCGCTTCGCCGAAAATGAGGCGTGTCGCGCCGGTGTCCTTCACCATCGTGCGCCGATGCGCGACTGCGCGCTGCACGCGGCGCTTGAAGAACGCGTGATCGATGGGCTCGCTTTCGTCGAACGTCCAGACGCGCGCGCGAATCTGCGAATGCGGGCTGTACGACGCGCGCGCGAGAAAGCGCCCGTCGGCCGCGCGCACGACGACTGTCGCGCCTGGCGATGGATTGCCGTCGATCCGCGCGATGGCGTTCGAGTAAATCCACGGATGGCGGCGGACGAGCGATTTGTCCTTCGCCGGCTTGAGCGTGATTGTGTTCATTGCGGAGATATGTGCAGCGCGCGAGGCGCTGTCGGGATCAATCGCGCTTCTTTGCGCGCGGGTGCGCCGCATCGTAGACGCGGGCGAGATGCTGAAAATCGAGCGATGTATAAACCTGCGTGGCCGTGATGCTCGCATGGCCGAGCAGTTCCTGCACCGCGCGCAGATCGCCGCTCGATTGCAGGACATGCGTGGCGAACGAATGCCGCAACACGTGCGGATGCACGTTCGACGGAATGCCCGCGAGGAGCGCGAGCCGCTTCACGCGTTCGCGCACGACGCCGGGCGCCATGCGGTTGCCGCGCACCGAGAGGAACAGCGCGTGCGGATCGAGCTTGACGAATTCGTCGCGCACGGCGATCCATGCGCGCAAGGCCGCGACCGCCTTGCTGCCGACCGGCACCCGGCGCATGCGCTTGCCTTTGCCGAGGACCGTGACTTCGGCGCTTTCCAGATCGATCCAGCCTTCGGACTTGTGTTCGCCCGTATCGACGTGGCGAACGTCCAGCCCGACCAGTTCCGCGAGCCGCAGTCCCGAGGAGTAGAACAGTTCGAGGATCGCGTGATCGCGCAGCGCTTCGGTCGTGTCGGCTTGCGGCGCGTCCATGAGCCTCGCGGCGTCATCGACGGAGAGCGCCTTCGGAAGCGTCTTTTCACGCTTGGGCGCGCGCACCGTCGCGACCGGATTCGCGGGCATGTCGACGCGCTCGGCGAGCCATCGATAGAACGCGCGCCACGCCGACAACCGATGCGCAATCGATCGCGACGACAGACCGCCCGCATGCGCACGCACGACCGCGCCACGAATATCGGCGGGCGTCAGCGATTCGAGCGGACGATCCTTCGCGAGCGCGCGCAACTCGCTCAACTCATGTGTGTAACCGCGCAGCGTGTGTTCCGAGAGATGCCGCTGATGTTCGAGCATCGCGAGATAGGCGGCGATCGCGCCTTCCGGCTGGGCGGCGTCTGCGGCGTTCATGTTCAGTGGGGCAGCAAGCGAGACAGCGCGGCGCTCGCGAGCGCGCCGATCTGCGTGAGGAAGTCCGTCGCCATGCCCTCGTGGAAGCGGCGCGGATCGGGCGAGCCCATCACGAGCAGGCCGAAGCTCGGCGCATCCGGCCCGGCTTGCGGATCGCGCAGCGCGATGAGCGAGACGGATTCGATCTTGCGGTCGATGTCGGACGGGCCGTCGCTCGGCGCGACCGTCGCCGATGCCGAATTCGCCTCGCCCAGCCACTGCGCGGCCGCGAAGCCGGTATCCACGCCGCAGTACGGCGCGGCGAGACTACTCGTGAAAATGCGCACTTCCTCGCCCACCTGACGCGCGAAATCGGCTTGCCGATACGCTTCGTCGATATCCCACACGCGCAACGCGGCATGCGGCACGTCGAAGATTTCGCACAAACCCTTGCTGATGGTCGCGGGCAACGCGTACGGATCGCGCTGCGAGATCACGCGCACGGTCCAGCGATTGAACTTGGTCGAGATGCCGTCGTTCTCGTGGCCGTAGCGCAGCAGTTCCGCGAGACGCCGTTCAAGCTGCTTGTTCTTGTCGCGCAGCATTTCCATCTGGCGTTCCTGCAACGACACGGCCGCTTTGCCATGCGGATTCGAAAGCCGGATGGTGCCGAGCAATTCCGCGTGCTCGACGAAGAAATCGGGATTTTCGAGCAGGTAGTCGGCTACTTCGCGTGGATTCATGGTGACGTATATGCGTTAGACGAGGCGATCGAGCTCGATCTCGCCTTCGAAAACCGTTGCGGCGGGTCCGGCCATGAAGAGCGCGGCGGTCTCGTTCTTCGCGCCGTCCCAGCTGATCGTGAGCGTGCCGCCGTGCGTCTCGACGCGAACGGGGGAATCGAGCCGGCCGCGGCGAATTCCGGCAGCCACCGCCGCGCACGCGCCCGTGCCGCACGCGAGCGTTTCGCCCGCGCCGCGCTCGTAGACGCGCAGTTTCACCGAATGTCGATCGACGATCTGCATGAAGCCCGCGTTGACGCGCTTCGGAAAGCGCGCGTGACGTTCGACGAGCGGACCTTCGATCAGAACCGGATACGCCTCGACGTCATCGACGATTTGCACCGCGTGCGGATTGCCCATCGACACGACGGAAATCCAGCGTGCTTCGCCGTTCACGTCGAGCGGCCAGAGCGTGTCGTTGCCGTCCTTCCGGCCTTCGAGCCCTTGGGCGTCGAACGGCACTTTCGGCGGATCGAACACCGGCATGCTCATGTCGACGACGACTTCGCCGTTTTCCTGCATCGTCAGCGTGATGACGCCGTTTTGGACCTGCACGCGTACCGTCGATGCGTCCGTCAAACGCCGGTCGCGCACGAACTTCACGAAGCAGCGCGCGCCGTTGCCGCAGTGCTCGACTTCGCCGCCGTCGCAATTGAAGATGCGATATTTGAAGTCGACGCCGTCGATCGTCGGCTTTTCCACGAGCAGCAACTGATCCGCGCCCACGCCGAAATGGCGGTTCGCGAGCGCGCGCACCTGTTCGGCGGACAAATCGAGCGCCTGCGTGTAGCCGTCGAGCACGACGAAGTCGTTGCCCGCGCCCTGCATTTTTGTGAATTTCAGTTTCATGGCCGCTATTGTATGTGACCCGCGCTGCCGCGTTTCGCGCCGTTCAACCGTCAATAGAAGCCCGGCTCACCCGGCGGGCGCGTCTTGAAGCGCTTGTGCACCCAATAATATTGCTCCGGCATGTGCGGAATCTGCTCTTCCAGAAACGCGTTCATGCGGCGCGCGTCGGCTTCGTCATCGCCGGTCGGGTAGTTCGCCCACGGCTCGAAGATCTTCAGCCGATAACCCTTGTAGTTCGGCAAAACCTCGCCGATGAACGGCACGACCTGCGCTTTTCCCGCCTTCGCCAGCCGGCCGACGGCGGTAAGCGTGCACGTCGGGATACCGAAGAACGGCACGAACGTGGAGTTGCGCATGCCGTAGTCCATGTCCGCGCCGAGCATCACGGGCTTGCGATCGCGCAGCCAGCGCAGCACGACGCGCGCGCTGTCGGCGCGGCTCGCCATGTCGGCGCCGAAGCGGGCGCGCTGCGTTTTCGCGAGTTCCTCGATTTGCGGATTCGAAAATGGCTGATACAGCGAACCGCATTGCCGGTGCAGCGAATAGTTCAGGAAGATCGAGCCCGCTTCGATGCCGACGAAATGCAGGCCGAGAAAGAGCGTGGGCGGAAGATCCGGGTCCGAGAGATCGACGGCGCTATCCAGTTCGATCAGCTTTTCCAGCTTTTTCGCCGAGCCGAACCACTGCACGCTGCGCTCGACATAGCTGCGGATCGCGTGACGGAAGTGCTGCTGTGCGATGTCCTCGCGCTTTTCGTCGGACCACTCCGGGAAGCACAGCTTCAGGTTCGTATGGACGATGCGCTTGCGGCGGCTCGGAATCTGATAGAGCAGCCAGCCGAGAGCGTCGCCGAAACGCGCGGTGACGCCGTACGGAATGAGCGCAAGGAACTTGAGAAAGCCGATGGCGAGCGCCACGCCGATGCGACCTAGCATGACTCGCTCCGGCGGGCGGACGAGTGAAACGGAACCAAGGAAGTCAAAGCGTCAATTCTGTGAAAACTAAGGAAACCGGTATAATAAAACCTTCGCCGAGTTAATGGACAACTTGCGGGGCGAAGCGGGTCGGAGTCGTCTTATCTTTCGAAGACTCCGACCTGGAAAGACATCCGCTAAAGCGTCGCCGCTTCAGACTCCAAACGAAGTCGGCTACGTGAATCTCAACCGTACTTTATTGGAGTCTGAAGCGTGTCAAACGACTATCTCTTTACTTCCGAATCCGTTTCCGAAGGCCACCCGGACAAGGTCGCCGATCAAGTCTCCGACGCTATCCTCGACGCCATTCTGTCGCAGGATAAATATTCGCGGGTCGCGGCGGAAACGCTGTGCAATACCGGTCTCGTCGTCCTCGCGGGCGAAATCACGACCACCGCCAACGTCGATTACATCCAGGTTGCGCGCGACACCATCAAGCGCATCGGTTACGACAACACCGACTTCGGTATCGACTATCGCGGCTGCGCGGTGCTCGTCGCTTACGACAAGCAATCGCCGGATATCGCGCAAGGCGTGAACAAGGCGCACGACGATAATCTCGATCAAGGCGCGGGCGACCAGGGACTCATGTTCGGCTACGCGTGCGACGAAACGCCCGAACTTATGCCGCTGCCGATCCACTTGTCGCATCGTCTCGTCGAGCGTCAGGCGAATCTGCGTCGCGACGGCCGCTTGCCCTGGCTGCGTCCGGATGCGAAGTCGCAAGTCACCGTGCGTTATGTCGACGGCCGCGCGCACTCCATCGATACCGTCGTGCTGTCCACGCAGCACTCGCCGGACATCGACCTGCCGCAACTGCGCGAAGCGGTGATCGAAGAAGTCATCAAGCCGACGCTGCCGAAGGAACTCATCAAGGGCGACATCAAGTTCCTGGTGAACCCGACGGGCCGTTTCGTCATTGGCGGTCCTCAGGGCGACTGCGGTCTGACGGGCCGCAAGATCATCGTCGATACCTACGGCGGCGCGGCTCCGCACGGCGGCGGCGCGTTTTCGGGCAAGGACCCGTCGAAGGTTGACCGCTCGGCGGCGTACGCCGGCCGTTATGTCGCGAAGAACATCGTCGCGGCCGGTCTCGCATCGCGCGCGCTGATCCAGGTTTCGTACGCGATCGGCGTCGCGCGTCCGACTTCGGTGATGGTGAACACGTTCGGCACGGGCCGCGTGTCGGATGCCGAGATCACCAAGCTCGTTCTGGAGCACTTCGATCTGCGTCCGAAGGGCATCATCCAAATGCTCGATCTGCTGCGTCCGATCTACGAAAAGACGGCGGCATACGGTCACTTCGGCCGCGAAGAGCCGGAATTCTCCTGGGAATCCACCGACAAGGCGCTCATCCTCGCGGAAGCAGCCGGCACGGAGCCGGTCGCCAGCGTGGCGTAACGTCACACCTGCGCAACGAGCAGGACAAAAACCGGCAAGCATCGCGCTTGCCGGTTTTTTTTCGCCGCGCGCGGCGCGTTTCTTGCGGCTGCATCGGTTGGTAATACCGATCATTCACGGAGCCGCCATGCCGTACGACAAGCTTCTTTCCCCCGTCACCATCGGCAATCTTGAACTGCCGAATCGCGTCGTGATGGCGCCGCTCACGCGCAACCGCGCGTCTCAGCCCGGCGACGTGCCAAGCGAAATGAACGCGCATTACTATGCGCAGCGCGCGGGCGCGGGCCTCATCGTGACCGAGGCGACGCAAATTTCGCGGCAAGGTCAAGGTTATTTCGCGACGCCGGGCATCTATTCCGATCCGCAGGAAGCCGGATGGAAAGCCGTCGTGGGCGCGGTTCACGCGCGGCACGGGCGTATCGCATCGCAGTTGTGGCATGTCGGGCGCGTGTCGCATCGATCGCTTCAGGAAGGCGGTGCGCCGCCGGTCGCGCCTTCCGCGGTCCGCGCGCGCAACACGCAAGTGTTCGTGAAGCACGACGACGGTTCCTACGGCATGACCGATGCCGACGACCCGCGCGCGCTCGAAGCCAGCGAGTTGCCGGGCATCGTGCTGCAGTTCGTCGATGCCGCGCATCGCGCGCAACGTGCCGGCTTCGACATGATCGAGGTGCACGCGGCCAACGGCTATCTGCTGCATCAGTTCATGGCGACGGGCACCAACCACCGCACGGACGACTACGGCGGCAGTATCGAGAATCGCGTGCGGCTCGTGGTCGACGTGCTGGAGGCGGTGGCGAGCGTGATGGGCGCGAATCGCGTGGGCATCCGCATTTCGCCGAACTTCACCGGATTCGATCTGCAGGACGACGAGGGCGAAGCGTCATCGCTGCATCTGGCGCGCGAGCTGAAGCGCATCGGCATCGCGTATCTGCATCTGGCGGAAGGCGACTGGGCCGGCGGCGCGCCGCTTTCGGAAGACTATCGACGGACGCTGCGCGAGGCTTACGATGGCGCGATCATCGTCTGCGGCGAGTACACCGCGGAGGAAGCGAACGCGCGCATCGAGGAAGGCGAAGCCGACGCTGTGGCTTTCGGTCGCGCGTATCTTGCGAATCCGGATCTGGTCGAGCGCTTCAGGGTGAACGCGCCGCTCAACTCGCCCGACGAGGCGACGTTCTACGGCGGCGGAGAAAAAGGCTACACCGACTATCCGACGCTCGACGAGACTGAGCGTAAGTGAGCGATCGAGCGGCTCAGCGGGTCGCGAATGCGTACCAGCCGGCGCTGCTCGCCGATACGCGACGCGGACGGCGGCTCGTCGGCGCGTCCGGCTTCGGTTTGGGCACGGGCGCGCGCAACTGCACCGGACGGCGCAACAGCGCGCGCAACGACACGCGGCGCGAGGCCGCGCGAACCCGCAGATTGAAGAAGAAACCGCGGAACCACGACCGGATGCCGTCGACCGGATGCACGTTCTTCAGTTGCTCGGCGAGCAGTTGCGTGCGCGTGGAGTGATGGCGCAACGCGCGGATCATGCCGCGGCGCGCGGGACGCGCGGCTCGCGCGGCGACGCGAGTAAGTCCGATAGCGATTCGGTGGTTCATGTCAGCGGGAGAGGGTCGATTGCGTGGAGGCAAACTCGACGATAGTCGTCTTAAAAATGGAGTTCAACGATTCGATTCAACCGCACAGGCGAAGTTGCACCGAATTGATGCAACCCAATGTACATGACGCGTATTACCCGGGTAAGTCCGCGTTTTCCCTGCCGGTTTATGAAGCGAATGCTGATAAAAACCGGCCGATGCGTTGCCGCACGGGCCTTCCCGCGCTCTCGGATTTACAATCGCCGTATTCGCCCCAATTCCGGATATAGCGTCGACGGCATGAATAAAATCGAAAGCCGTTGGAGGCAAGAACTGAAATGTCTGATCAAAACCTTCTGAAATCGAAAAAAGACCAAGTGCACGAGCTGCGTGAAAAGGGCTACGTGATCGTGAAAGGGCTGGTTTCGAAAGAACGCTGCGACGCGATGCGCGAGGTCGCGCGCCAGCAACTCGCCGAGGCCGCCGCACCGCTGGAATTCGAGGCCGATCTGAAATATCCCGGCGCGCCCGATTCGAAAGACGCGCCCGGCGGACACACCGTGCGCCGTCTGCTCGACGCTTATGCGCGGCATCCGCTGTACGCGGAGTTCGCGACATCGCCGGAAGTGCGTGGCTGGATGGAATTGTATTTCGGCGAGACGCCGTATCTTTCGCGCGCGCATCACAACTGCATGATGACGAAGCATCCGGCCTACGGCAGCCTGACCGGTTGGCACCGCGACGTGCGCTACTGGGCGTTCGAACGCGACGACCTCGTGTCCGCGTGGGTCGCGCTCGGCAACGAAACGGTGGAAAACGGCGCGCTGTGGTTCGTGCCGGCCTCGCACAAACTGCCGTTCACGTCGGATCGTTTCGACGAAGCGAAATTCTTCCGCTCCGATCTGCCCGAGAACGCCGCGCTGATCCGCACGGCGGTGTCGCCCGTGCTGGAACCGGGCGATGTCGTGTTTTTCCACTGCAACACGCTGCATTCGGCGGGCAAGAACCTCACCGATCGGGTGAAGTTCTCGCTCGTGTTCACGTATCGCGGCGCGAGCAACGTGGCGCTGCCCGGCACGCGCTCGGCGTCGAAGCCAGAAGTGCCGCTCGACTGAACGTTCAGCGTCTGGATGGAATCGCGAGGCCGATCAGCCCCGCGAGCGACGCGACGATGCCGCCCGCGATCAGCCAGATGGTCTTGTTCGTGGGCGAGCCCGTGAAGAAGCGCGCAACGTCGTTGGAGAGCGAATGAAACGACTGGCCGCCGAAATAGAGCAGCACGACGCCGCCGACAAGCAGCGCAACGGAAATCGCCCGGGTCATATCGTGATCTCGTATCTGGAAGGCGCGTCAGGTTAGCGGGTCTGCGCGCGCACGTCCACTCCACTCACGCTGCTTGCGCCGCTTGAGCCTGCTCGCGGGTGTACGGCTGAATCTTGCGCAGAAGGTCGGCCATCACGTACTGGTGATCGCTTCTGCTCGTCCATGCGCCGAGGTTGTACTTGACGCCGGTGTCCGTGTAATCGGTCACGGCGACCCACGGCGCCGACGGCCCGTCCTGCACGATGCGCGCATCGTCGCTCATCAGCTTGCGCATTTCCTCGATCACATGCTCGACCTTCAGCCCGTGCTGCGCCTGAAAGTTGATGACGACGCGCCGGCGATCGTTCGCGCTGTAATTCGTGATGGCGTTCGCCCAGATCAGGCTGTTCGGCACGTACATGATGATGCCGTCGGCCTTGGTGAGGCGCGTCGTAAAGAGTCCGATCTCGTTGACCGTGCCGGCCGTCGTCCCGACGCCTTCGATGTAATCGCCCACGCGAAACGGCCGCAGCAGCAACAGCATCAGGCCGGCCGCGATGTTTTGCAGCGTGCCCTGAAGCGCCAGACCGATGGCGAGGCCGGCGGCGCCGAGCACGGTCAGGATGCTGGCGGCGGCGATGCCGAACTTGCCGAGCGCCGCGACGATGGCGACGACGCGTATTGCCCACATCGCGAGGCTCGCGAGCACGGGCGTGAGTGTGGCGTCGACGTTCGTGCGGGCGAGCGTGCGGCGCAGTGCGTTCGCGACGGCGTTCGAAATCCACCAGCCGACTGCGAGAATCAGGAGCGCCAGCAGAATATCGATGCCGTAAGTCACGGCGATCGCGCTGAAGGAGTCGTAGGCGGGGCGAAGTCTGTCGATCGAATCCATGGGTAGAAAACCTTAAAGAACCTTGAAACGGAATCTGCTTTTGTCCGGGATCGCGTTCGATCGTTCCCTCGCTCGCCAGCCGGCCGATGCCGAATAGCGGGACTTCGGCGCGTGCCGTGCGCGCTCAGCCCCGATTGGCTTACCATTGACGCCCTTGGCAGGCACGCGCGAAGCGCTCGCCGCGCGCTCGTGTGCTGTCCGTTCCAGTCCGTTCAATTCGCAATCCGCAGAGGAAATCCGTCATGGCCTACGAAGCAGCGTCCGAGCGTTACACGCAGATGCAATACCGCACTTGCGGCAAGAGCGGGTTGAAATTGCCTGCGTTGTCGCTGGGTTTGTGGCACAACTTCGGCGATACCACGCCGATCTCCGCGCAACGCGAAATTCTGCGCACCGCGTTCGACCTGGGAATTACCCATTTCGATCTCGCGAACAACTACGGCCCGCCGTATGGCAGCGCCGAAGCGAACTTCGGCCGTATTTTCAAGGACGATTTCCGGCCGTATCGCGACGAGTTGCTGATCTCGTCCAAAGCCGGCTGGGACATGTGGCCCGGCCCATACGGCCAGGGCGGCGGCTCGCGCAAATACGTGCTCGCGAGCCTGGATCAGAGTCTCAAACGCATGGGGCTCGATTACGTCGACATTTTCTATTCGCATCGCTTCGACGCCGACACCCCGCTGGAAGAAACCGCCGGCGCGCTCGCGACGGCCGTGCATTCGGGCAAGGCGCTCTATGTCGGCATCTCCTCGTATTCGGCGGCTAAAACGCGCGAAATGGCTAAGCTGCTCGCCGAGCACAAGGTGCCGCTCCTGATCCATCAGCCGTCGTACAACATGCTGAACCGTTGGATCGAAGAGGAACTGCTCGACACGCTCGACGATGTCGGCGCCGGCAGCATCGCGTTCACGCCGCTCGCGCAAGGTCTGCTCACGAGCAAGTATCTGAACGGCGTGCCACAGGACGCGCGCGTCAACAAGCCGGGCGGCGGGTCGCTCAAGCAGGAGCATCTGAGCGATGCGAACCTCGCGCACGTGCGCAAACTCAACGAACTCGCGCAGAAGCGCGGCCAGAGCCTCGCGCAGATGGCGCTTGCGTGGGCATTGCGTGGCGGCCGCGTGACCTCGGTGCTGATCGGCGCGAGCCGGGCGGAACAGGTCGCGGAGAACGTCGGCGCGTTGAAGAATCTCGATTTCACGAAGGAAGAACTCGCGGAAATCGATCAGCACGCGCAGGAAGGCGGCATCAATTTGTGGGAAAAACCGTCGACGGATCAGCGCATCTGACACCGCGCCGAGCCTTTTGCCAGAAGGGTATTTCGGGATAGGCGCGGCATCCGTTGCTATCATGCGGGCTCGGAGGCTTTTCGGCAGCGATTGCGAGCCCCGCCGATGCCGGCCACCGGACGTGCAGCCAGCCGAATACGCATTTCTTCAGCACGCACGTTCGCCCACGAGGCGCGCGTGCGCGCCTTTGCCGCCTTATCGCCGTGCGGACCGCGAAACGACTATCGGGTTAAAATAGCCGATTGCGCCGGGCTGTCTGGTTTTTGCGCGAAGTTCACGCGTGGCGCAGCGTGAAAACGCTGTCCGCGAATCGCGGGTTTCGGATCGATCGGCGACCTTCACATTCGATCGTCCTGTTCGGGCAGCGCAGCGCCCTCGTCGCGCCTTTGTAGCGCGCTTTGTTTTCAACGCCGCCCCGGTGTGGCATCGGCCGGCAATCAGCCGTGAGCGTCAGAGCGTCACCCGCTTTCGCACAGTTAGAGCACAGTTCAAGAAGCCATGAGCAACCTTAATTCTCAAACCGTTCTGAGCGTCCATCACTGGACCGACACGCTTTTCAGTTTCACCTGCACCCGCGACAGCGCGTTCCGCTTCGAGAACGGCCAGTTCACGATGGTGGGTCTCGAAGTCGACGGCAAGCCGCTCCTGCGCGCCTACAGCCTCGCGAGCGCGAACTACGAAGAGCATCTCGAATTTCTGAGCATCAAGGTTCCCGACGGCCCGCTCACCTCGCGCCTGCAACACCTGAAAGTGGGCGATTCCGTGCTGATCGGCAAGAAGCCGACGGGCACGCTCGTGGCCGACAATCTGCTGCCGGGCAAGACGCTGTGGCTGCTGTCGACCGGCACGGGCCTGGCCCCGTTCATGTCGATCATCAAGGACCCGGACGTCTACGACCGCTACGAGAAGATCGTGCTGACGCACACGTGCCGTTTCGTCGACGAACTCGCGTACAAGGACTTCATCACCGAGCACTTGCCGGCGCATGAGCATATTGGCGAAATCGTGTCCGAGAAGCTCGTGTATTACCCGACGGTGACGCGCGAGGAGTTCGCGAACCGCGGCCGCATTACCGATCTGATCGAGACGAAGAAGCTGTTCGCGGATCTCGCGGTCGAGCCGTTCTCGGTCGAAAACGACCGCGTGATGCTCTGCGGCAGCCCGCACATGCTGCGCGACACGCGCGAGTTGCTCGACTCATTGGGCTTCCAGGAAGGCAGCAACAATCATCCTGGCCACTATGTCGTGGAGAAGGCGTTCGTCGGCTAAACCGGTGTTACGTCGCGTTCAAAGAAACCGGAGCTTCGCGCTCCGGTTTTTTTTCGCCCCGACGAAATGACGGCGCGAACGACGCTGTTACAAATTGGCGGCCGTCAGTAGGTGTTTTTCCTACGCATTATGCGCAGCGGACTTGGCAAACGACATGAACTTCGTCCGCCGAAGCCTTGTAGGACACGGATTTATCATATTTTTGAGATATGATGCGCATACGTTGAGACGGCGCACGTGACCTCGCCGTCCGTCAACGATGTTACAGAGTGTAAATTCGGTTACGCCGCTCGTGAGACCGCCCGAGGACGTAGCTCCAGTTGCGCTCAAAGCGAGGACAGTGAATGAACCCGTCGGCCACGATCACGCTCGATGAGAACCCGATTCGCCGCGCCCGGCTGCGCGCGGTTCCGTCACCGGCGCCGGAATGCTCCGGCGCCCCGTTTGCCTCGCCCTATTCCGCGCTGATCGACGCCAAACTCAAGGGCGATCATCAGATTCAGCGTCTCACCGCCCGCGTTCAGGAACTTGCCGCGCTGCTCGCCGCCACGGAAGAGCGCGCGCGCCGGGCGCTCGCGCAGGATCTCCACGATGCGAGCGGCGCGGCGCTCACCGTCGCCAACATCGCACTCGCGCGTGCCGAACACTGGCTGCCCGCCGATGCGTCCGCCGCCCTCGGCGACGCGCTGCATCAGGCGCGCGCGGCGCTCGCGGATGTCTGCGAGACGAGTCATCGGATCGTCGAAGGGCTGCAGACGCCGACGTTCGACGCAAACTTCGCCGCCACGCTCGCCGACTGGATCGCGGGCTTCGGCGCGCGCACGGCGATCGCCGTCGAGTTCTCCTGCCCCGACGACGCGCGGCTGGACCGCATGTCGCACGACATGTCGCTCGCGCTCTTTCGCGTGATGCAGGAAGCGCTCGGCAATGTCGCGCGTCATGCGCACGCCGGGCGCGCACGCGTGTCTGTCGCGCTCGACGCACACGGCGTGATCCTGCTCGTGGAGGACGATGGCGTCGGCATCGGCGCGGCGGCGCGTCGCAAGAGCGGGCGCTTCGGGCTCTCCGGCATGCGCGCGCGCTGTGAGGCGCTTGGCGGCACGCTGCGCGTCGCTGCGGCGAAGCCCGCCGGCACTTGCGTGAGCGCGCGTTTTCCGTGGTCCGCTGCGCGCTCCGGCCTGTTCACGCTCGGCCTGGTCAACGCCTGAGGCCGCCGCGATGCTCAGAATCCTGCTCGCCGACGATCACGCCATCGTGCGCCGCGGCGTCGCGCAATTGCTGCTGGAACGCGGCGTTGCATCCGAAGTGCTGGAGGCGGAGACCGGCATGCAGGCGCTCGCGCTCGCCGCGCGCCGTTCGCCCGATGTCGCGATGCTCGATATCTCGCTGCCGGACATCAACGGCATCGACGTGTTGAAGCGTCTCAAGCGCGAAAGTCCGCGTCTGCCGGTGCTGATGTTCTCGATGTATCGCGAAGATCAATACGCGGTGCGAGCGCTGAAGGCGGGCGCGTCGGGCTATCTGTCGAAAACGGCGGACCCCGCGCTGATGATCGGCGCGCTTCAGCAAGTCGCCGCCGGCCGCAAATACGTGAGCCCGGAAATGGCCGAAGCGCTCGCGACTTATGTTTCGCTCGACACGGACCGGTTGCCGCACGAGAAACTCTCCGACCGGGAGTATCAGACGCTGTGCATGCTGGCGTCGGGAAAGCGGTTGACGGATATCGCGAACGCCTTATCGCTCTCGGTTAAAACCGTGAGCGTTTATCGTGCGCGGTTGTTGGAGAAAATGAAGCTCGCCAACAATGCGGAGCTGACTTTCTACGTGATGAGCAACCGTCTCGTCGATATGAATCCCGCAATCGCCGGATAGGTTTTATCTCGTACAAGATAAAAACGACCGGTTGTCAAAATTCGCCGCAGTATTACGCTGCGAGCCCGATTGATGGGCGATCCTTCAGTCTCCGATAAAATGGCGGGTTTTTCCCGTGGCAGGGCCGCTCGCGCGCGCCGAGAAGGAGACTCATCGTAATGTCGTTGTTCCGCAAGAAAAACATCGAGGACATGCTGGCCGGCGCGCACAGCACGTCGCTCAAAAAGACGCTCGGCGCCCTCGATCTGACGTTCCTCGGGATCGGCGCGATCGTCGGCACGGGCATCTTCGTGCTGACCGGCACCGGCGCTGTGCAGGCCGGCCCGGCGCTCATGGTTTCGTTCATCATCGCGGCGATCGCATGCGCCTTCGCCGCTCTCGCCTACGCGGAATTTTCGTCGACGATTCCCGTCGCCGGCTCCATTTACACGTATTCGTACGCGACGCTCGGCGAGCTTGCCGCGTGGATCATCGGCTGGGATCTGATGCTCGAATACGGGCTCGCGACGTCCGCCGTGTCGGTCGGCTGGTCGGGCTATCTGCAATCGCTGTTGTCGGGCTTCGGCATTGCGCTGCCGACCGCGCTGTCCGCCGCGCCCGGCGCCCTGCCCGGCCACGTCACGTTCTTCAACCTGCCCGCGTTCCTCGTGATGATGGCGATCACGTGGCTGCTCTCGGTCGGCGTGAAGGAATCGACGCGCGTGAACAACATCATGGTCGCGATCAAGGTGACGGTCGTCGTGCTCGTGGTCGCCGTGGGCGTGTTCCATGTGAAGCCGGCAAACTGGCATCCGTTCATGCCGAACGGCTGGTCCGGCGTGTTCGGCGCGGCGGCGGTGATGTTCTTCGCGTTCATCGGCTTCGATTCGGTCTCGTCGGCGGCGGAGGAAGTGAAGAATCCGAAGCGCGATCTGCCGATCGGCATCATCTCGTCGCTCGCGGTGTGCGCGGTGCTTTACGTGGCGGTCGCGGCGGTCGTGACCGGCATCATGCCGTCGTCGCAATTCGCGAACAATCCGCATCCGGTGTCGTTCGCGCTGCAGGTGGCCGGCCAGAACTGGGTCGCGGGCTTCATCGATCTCGGCGCGGTGCTCGGCATGCTCACCGTGATTCTCGTGATGAGTTACGGCCAGACGCGCATCATCTACGCGATGTCGCGCGACGGCCTTTTGCCCGCGCGGCTTTCGAAGGTGCATCCGCGTTATTCGACGCCGTTCTTCACCACCTGGCTCGTCGGCATTTTCTTCGGTCTGATCGGCGCGCTCGTGCCGCTCAACGTGCTCGCCGAACTGATCAACATCGGCACTCTCGCCGCGTTCTCCATGGTGTCCATCGCCGTGCTGATCCTGCGCCGCACGCATCCGCAATTGCCGCGCGCGTTCCGCTGCCCCGGCGTGCCCGTCGTGCCGGTTCTCGCGGTGGCGTCGTGCCTGTTCCTGATGCTCAATCTTCAGGCAATGACGTGGATCGCGTTCGTGGTGTGGCTCGTGATCGGCCTCGCGATCTACTTCCTGTATTCGCGCCGCAACGCGGTGCTCGGACGCGCGCCGCTCAAAGCGCCGCACGCCGTTGCATCGGCCGACGATGCGCGAAAGAAGCGTGAGACCGTGACGCACTGAACGCCTTCTGTTTCACGCGAAGCGCCGCCCGAGAGGCGGCGCTTTGCTTTTGCAGCCGCGATGCCGTGTATATGGGACGGACGTTCGCGCCGATAGCGACGCCCGCCGATTTGTGTTTTACTCATTGTCACAATCACATAACACCCATTCCGGCTGAACGCTCACGGCGGCAGATGGCAGGTGCGTGGCGCGAAGCTGGATCGTCCTCACCCAGGAGACAGTGAAAAATGGCGCTCAGCATAAGCCTGACGGTCAATGGGAAATCCGTGACCGCCACCGTCGAACCGCATCTTCTGCTCGTCCAGTTTCTCCGCGATCAACTCAGGCTCACCGGCACGCATATCGGCTGCGATACCGCGCAGTGCGGCGCGTGCACCGTGCATCTCGACGGCCGCGCGATCAAGTCGTGCAACATCCTCGCCGCGCAGGCGGACGGCATGGAAGTGACGACTATCGAAGGCATGGCGAAAGACGGCCAGCTTCATCCGATGCAGGCGGCCTTCAAGGAATGCCACGGCCTGCAGTGCGGCTTCTGCACGCCGGGCATGGTGATGAGCGCGAGCGCGCTGGCCGCGCAATCGCCCGATCTGTCCGAAGAAGAAGTGCGCGAACAGCTCGACGGCAATCTGTGTCGCTGCACGGGCTATCACAACATCGTCAAAGCGGTCTTGCAGGGCGCGCGGGACATGAAAGCCGGCGCCTGACCCGACTCCGATCCTTTTTCGAAACGACGAATCGCGCCTTTACTAGGAGACCGCGATGAATGCCCCTGAGCAACAGAAACTGATCGGCGCTGGCGTGAAGCGCAAGGAAGACTATCGCTTCCTGACGGGCGCGGGCCAATACACCGACGACGTCGTGATGCCGCAGCAAAGCTACGGCGTGTTCCTGCGTTCGCCGCACGCGCACGCGAAGATCGCGCGCATCGATACCGCGGCGGCGCTGAAGTCGCCGGGCGTGATCGGCATTTTCACCGGCCGCGACATGGCGGGCGAGAACGTCGGCGGACTGCCGTGCGGCTGGCTCATCCACAGCACCGACGGCTCGCCGATGCACGAACCGCCGCATCCCGTCATCGCGCACGACAAGGTGTTGCACGTGGGCGATCAGGTCGCGCTCGTCGTCGCGGAATCGGTGAAGGAGGCGAAGGACGCGGCCGAACTCATCGAGGTCGATTACGACGAGTTGCCCGCGACGGTCGATACGGCGAGCGCGTCGGACGCGGGCCGGCCGCTCGTGCACGACAGCGTGCCGAACAACGTCTGCTACAACTGGGGCCACGGCGACAAGGCCGCGACCGACGCCGCGTTCGCGCAGGCCGCGCACGTGACGACGCTCGATATCGTCAACCAGCGCCTCGTGCCGAACGCGATCGAACCGCGCGCCGTCAACGCGAGCTATTCGAAGCACGACGAGAGCTACACGGTCTACGTCGCGAATCAGAATCCGCACGTCGAGCGACTGTTAATGGCCGCGTTCGTGCTGTCGCTGCCGGAGTCGAAGCTGCGCGTGATCGCGCCGGATGTGGGCGGCGGCTTCGGCTCGAAGATTTTCCTGTATCCGGAAGATGTCGCGCTGACGTGGGCGTCGAAGAAAGTCGGGCGTCCGATCAAGTGGACGGCCGAGCGCTCGGAAGCCTTTTTGTCCGACGCGCACGGCCGCGATCACGTGACCAAAGCCGAACTGGCGCTCGATCGCGACGGCAAGTTCATCGGCATGCGCGTGCATACGACGGCGAACATGGGCGCGTATCTGTCGACGTTCGCATCGTCGATTCCGACCGTGCTCTACGCGACGTTACTCGCCGGCCAGTACACGACGCCCGCGATCTACGCCGAAGTGAAGGCGGTCTTCACGAACACCGTGCCTGTCGATGCGTATCGCGGCGCGGGCCGGCCGGAAGCGACGTATGTCGTCGAGCGCCTCGTCGAGACGGCGGCGCGCGAGTTGAACATCGATCCTGTCGAGTTGCGACGGCGCAATTTCATCCGCGAGTTTCCGTATGCGACGCCGGTCGGTCTCACATACGACACCGGCGATTACGACGCGTGCCTGAATCGCGCGCTGGAACTCGCGGACGTCGAAGGTTTCCCGAAGCGCCGCGAGGAATCGAAGCAGAAAGGCAGGCTGCGCGGCATTGGCTATTCGTGCTACGTCGAGGCGTGCGGGCTCGCGCCGTCGAACGTGGCGGGCGCGCTCGGCGCGCGCGCGGGTCTCTTCGAAGCAGGCGAAGTGCGCGTGCATCCGACCGGCTCCGTGACCGTCTTCACCGGCTCGCACAGTCACGGCCAAGGCCACGAGACGACGTTCGCGCAAGTGGTCGCGGACCGGCTCGGCGTCTCGATCGAGAACGTCGAAATCATTCACGGCGATACCGGGCGCATTCCGTTCGGCATGGGCACGTATGGCTCGCGGTCGATCTCGGTCGGCGGCTCGGCGATCATGAAGGCGCTCGATAAGATCGAAGCGAAGGCGAAGAAGATCGCCGCGCATCTGCTCGAAGCGGCGGTGGAGGACATCGAGTTCAAGAACGGCATGTTCCGCGTCGCGGGCACGGATCGCACGAAGACGTTCGTCGACGTGTCGCTCGCCGCGTATGTGCCGCACAACTTCCCGCTCGAAACGATGGAGCCGGGCCTCAACGAAAACGCGTTCTACGATCCGACCAACTTCACGTATCCGTCGGGCGCGTATGTGTGCGAAGTGGAAGTCGATCAGGATACCGGCGAAACGCGCATCCAGAAGTTCACGGCCGTCGACGACTTCGGCAACGTGATCAATCCGATGATCGTCGAAGGGCAAGTGCACGGCGGTCTGGGGCAGGGCATCGGCCAGGCGATGCTCGAACGCTGCGTGTACGACGACAGCACCGGCCAGTTGCTCTCCGGCTCGTTCATGGATTACGCGCTGCCGCACGCGATCGATCTGCCGAACTTCACCGTCGAGACCGCGAAAGGCACGCCGTGCACGCACAATCCGCTCGGCGTGAAGGGGTGCGGCGAGGCGGGCGCGATCGGTTCGCCGCCGGCCGTCATCAACGCGATTCTCGACGCGCTCGCGCCGCTCGGTGTGAAGGACTTGCAGATGCCCGCAACGCCGCATCGCGTGTGGACCGCGATGCGTAACGCTTGAGGAGACCAGCGCCATGTATTCATTCGACTATCGAAGAGCAGATGAAGCGAAAGCGGCCGTCACGGCGCTTACCGCGAACGGCGACGCCAAGTTTCTCGCGGGCGGCCAGAGCCTCTTGCCGACCATGCGCCTGCGTCTCGCGCAGCCCTCGGCGCTGATCGACGTGACGCGCATCGCGTCGATGAAAAGCGTCACGCTCGATGCCGACAAGCTCACGATCGGCGGCGCGGTGTGCCATGCGCAAGTCGCGTCGAACGCGGATGTGAAGCGCGCGCTGCCCGGTCTCGCGGATCTCGCGGGCCGCATCGGCGACCGGCAAGTGCGCGAGCGCGGCACGATCGGCGGCTCGCTCGCCAACGACGATCCCGCGGCGTGCTATCCCAGCGCCGCGCTCGCGCTGAACGCGACGGTCGTGACCGACAGAAGGCGCATCGCCGCCGACGATTTTTTCATCGACATGTACACGACCGCGCTCGAACCCGACGAACTCATCACGGCCGTCGAGTTTCCGCTGGCCGAGCGCGCGGGCTACGAGAAGTTTCGCAACCCCGCCTCGCACTTCGCGCTCGTCGGCGTGTTCGTCGCGAAGTTCGCGAACGGCGTGCGCGTCGGCGTGACGGGCGCGGCGTCGTCGGTGTTTCGTCCGGCAGAGCTGGAAGCGGCGTTGTCGAAGGACTTTTCGGTGGCATCGGCGCGCGGCGTGACGATCTCGCCCGGCGAGTTGAACGCCGACATGCACGCGAGCGCCGAATATCGGGCGCATCTGATTCCGGTGCTCGCGGGCCGCGCGATCGAGCGCGCGATGTCGTTCTAGTTCGCGATGCCGGACGACGCGCCGCAATCCATCGACGAAACGCTCGCGCGTCTGCGCGAGCATCAGTACTTCGCGAATCGCGAACTCGCGACGGCGCTCTTTCTCGCGTTGAAAATGCAGCGGCCGCTGTTTCTCGAAGGCGAGCCGGGCGTGGGCAAGACGGAACTCGCGAAGGCGGCGGCGGGAATGTGCGGCACGACGTTGTTGCGACTGCAATGCTACGAAGGACTCGATACCGCGAGCGCGCTGTACGAGTGGGACTATCCGCGGCAGATCATGGCGCTGCGCCTCGCGGAGGCGTCGGGTGAAACGCCGTCGAACGATTCGCTGTATCGCAGCGAGTTCCTGCTGAAGCGTCCGCTGCTTCAGGCGTTGCTGCCCGATCCCGCGAATCCCGACGCGCGCCGCGTGTTGCTGATCGACGAAATCGATCGCGCCGACGAGCCGTTCGAAGCGTTCCTGCTCGAACTGCTGTCGGACTTTCAGGTGTCGATTCCGGAGTACGGCACGGTGCGCGCCGCGCGGCCGCCGCTCGTCGTGATGACGTCGAACCGCACGCGCGAAGTCCACGATGCGTTGAAGCGCCGATGTCTTTATCAGTGGATCGGCTATCCGGCGCGTGATGTCGAACTGGCGATCGTCGCGGCGCGCGCGCCGGAAGCGGGGCAGGCGTTGCAGCAGCGCGCCGTCGCGTTCGTGCATGAACTGCGCACGCTGGATCTGTTCAAGGCGCCGGGCGTGGCGGAGACGATCGATTGGTGCCGCGCGCTCGCAGCGTTGTCGGTGACGGAACTCGATCCGCAATCGGTGCAAAACACGCTCGGCGTGCTGCTCAAATATCAGGACGATCTCGCGCGCATGGACGCCGGCACGCTCGCGCAATGTCTCTCGGCCACGCCATGACGATGGAACCGTTCGCGCGCAACGTCGTGCATTTCGTGAGGCTCCTGCGCGGCGCGGGGCTTGGCATGTCGCCGGCGCACGCGGTCGATGCGCTCGATGCGCTGCGCTTCGTCGATCTGAATCGCCGCGACGATGTGCGCGCGACGCTCGCGTGCCTGCTCGTCCACGCAAGCGACGAGCGCGAAATCTTCGATGCCGCGTTCGATCTTTTCTGGCGCGATCCCGACTGGGAAGGCAAACTGCGCGCGCTGTTGCTGCCGAAGGTGAAGAGCGGCATGCCGCCGCCCAGACGCAACAACCGTCTCGCCGATGCGTTGGCGACGCGCGCGGCGGCATCGTCGAAAGCGCAGGCGGCGGAATCGAAGCCGGAAGAGGCGCACGCGCGCATCACGTTCAGCGCGCAGGAACGCCTGAGCCATCGCGATTTCGACACGCTCAGTGCCGACGAATGGCGCACGCTGCGGCATCAGATTCGCGCGCACCGCATGCCGCTCGCCACCGAACCGACGCGCAGGCTGAAGGCGGCCTCGCGCGGCACGCACGCCGATCTGAAAGCGAGCGCGCGTCATGCGGTGCGCTCGGGCGGCGACTGGACCGTGTGGAAGTATCGCGCGGCGGTCGAGCGCCGGCCGCCGCTGGTATTGCTGCTCGATATTTCCGGATCGATGAGCGCCTATTCGCGCGCCGTGCTCTACTTCTGCCACGCGCTTTTGCAATCGCGCGAGCGTCTGCAAGTTTTCTTGTTCGGCACGCGACTGACGAACGCAACGCGCGCCTTGCGCGAACGCGATCCCGATGTCGCGATCGCCGCGCTCGGACAGAGCGTGGCGGACTGGTCGGGCGGCACGCGCATCGGCGCGACGCTCGCTGAGTTCAATCGGCGCTGGGCGCGGCGCGTGCTGGCCGGTCGTGCAACGGTGCTGCTCGTCACCGACGGCCTCGATCACGAAGCCATCGATGTGCTCGATGCCGAGATGCAAAGGCTCAAGCGCTTCGCGCATCGGCTCGTGTGGCTCAATCCGCTGTTGCGCTTCGCCGATTTCACGCCGCGCGCGCGAGGCGTGCGCGCGATCCTTCCCCACGTCGATGCGATGCTCGCGGCACATAATCTCGACAGCCTTGGCGCTGTGGGAGCCGAACTGGCTGCGCTGTCACGGCACAAAGGAGACACGAAATGGAACTGACCGAAACTCACACGTTGCCCGTGCCGCAGGCGCGCGCGTGGGAAGCGCTGAACGACACGTCGATCCTGAAGCTCTGCATCCCCGGCTGCGACAGCATCGACGCCGATGGCGAGAACGCGTACAACGTCGCGATGACGGCGGCGGTCGGTCCGGTGAAGGCGCGTTTCAAGGGCAGAATGGAACTCACGAATATCGACGCCCCGCATACTTACACGATCGTGTTCGAAGGACAGGGCGGCGCGGCCGGCTTCAGCAAGGGCAGCGCGACCGTGAATCTCGAACCCGGCGACGAAGCCGACACGACGAAGCTCAGCTACACCGCGAACGCGCAGGTGGGCGGCAAGCTCGCGCAAATCGGCTCGCGGCTCGTCGACGGCGCGGCGCGTAAGATCGCGGGAGAATTCTTCAAGCGATTCGGTGCGCAGTTGCAAGGCGGGCAGGAATCGCAGGATGTGGCCGCCGGGGACGAAAGCGGCGGGGAAGGGCAGGAAGCACAGGAAGCGAAGGAAAAGGGAAAGAAATCATGGACAGCGTGGATCTCGAAGTCCTGAAGAACAGCGCGCGATGGCTCGAAGAGGGACATCGCGTGCTGCTCGTGACGGTCGTGAAAACGTGGGGCTCGTCGCCGAGACCCGAAGGCGCGATGCTTGCCGTGCGTGACGATGGGCACGTCGTCGGCTCGGTGTCGGGCGGCTGCATCGAGGACGATCTCATCGATCGCGTGCGGCAGCGGGGCATCGAGCAGACGAAGCCGGAAGCGGTGAAGTACGGCATCAGCGCGGAAGAGGCGCATCGCTTCGGCTTGCCGTGCGGCGGCACGATTCAACTCGTGCTGGAGCCTTTGACGATGGCGAGCGGCATCGCCGAACTGTGCGCGGCGGTGGAAAGCGGCAGGCTCGTCGCGCGCACGCTCGACATGGCGACCGGCCGCGCGCACCTCGAACCGGCGCAGGCCACCGACGGCGTCCTCTTCGACGACGACCGGCTCCTGACGATTCACGGTCCGCGCTATCGCATGCTGGTGATCGGCGCGGGGCAATTGTCGCGCTATCTGTGCAATATCGCGGTTGGGCTGGATTATCAGGTGACCGTGTGCGATCCGCGCGAGGAATACACCGAGGAGTGGAACGTGCCGGGCACGACGATCGTGCGAACCATGCCGGACGACACGGTAATGGACATGAAACTCGACGAGCGCTGCGCGGTGATCGCCCTCACGCACGATCCCAAGCTCGACGATCTCGCGCTGATGGAAGCGTTGAAAACGCCCGCGTTCTACGTCGGCGCGCTGGGTTCGCGGCGCAACAACGCGGCGCGGCGCGAGCGCTTGAAGGAGTTCGATCTCAGCGAGGCCGAACTCGCGCGGCTGCATGGGCCGGTGGGCATTTATATCGGCAGCAGGACGCCGCCGGAAATCGCGGTGTCGATTCTCGCCGAAGTGACGGCGGCGAAGAACGGCGTGTCGCTGCCCGAACTGTTGCAGGTCGAAGGCGCGAAAGCGGCGCGCGAGGTGGCGGGAAAGGGCGAAGCCTGCGGCGTCTGAATTTATTACAAAAAGCTGACGAGACGCGGTCTGCGCGGACGTCGGATCTATATAATAATCGTTCTCATTTGCGCGGGCGGTCTAGTCGGCGCAAAGCCGTTTTCCTCTTTCAGCCCAACGTTTTCATCGAATGCCTGGCAAGTTTCTGACCGGCGATGACCGGCGCGCAGCCGCTCGCGCCGAAGCATCGCCTGATTCACGCTCTTCCGCGAACAAACGTCACAAGGGCCAGCGCGCGTTTCGCGCGTGGTCGATCGTGCATCGCTGGACGAGCCTCGTGTGCACGGCGTTCATGTTGCTGCTGTGTCTGACCGGCTTGCCGCTCGTGTTCGGCCACGAGCTGGACATCCTCACCGGCGACGCGATCGAAGCGCCCGCGCTGCCCGCATCGCAGGCGAATGCGCGCGCGAGCTACGACGCGGTGCTGCGCGCGGCGCTGAACGAGCATCCCGACCACGTGCCGCAATACATGATCTGGGAGCCGGACGATCCGCTTCAGCCCATCGTCGTCACCGCGCCCGAGGCGGACACGCCGCCCGACGATACGCTCAGCACGACCGTCGATGCACGCACAGCGCGGCCGCTCGGCATGCCGCCGGGCAAAGGCTCGCTCAAGTTCGTGCTGCTGAAGTTGCACGTCGACATGTTCGCCGGACTTTTCGGCAAGCTCTTTCTCGGCGCGATGGGCGTCGTGTTTCTCGCGGCGATCGTGTCGGGCGTCGTCGTGTATCTGCCGTTCTGGCGCAAAGTCGGGCTGGGGCGTGTGCGTCTGAAGAAGAAGCGGCGCATCGTGTGGCTCGACTGGCATAACGCCATCGGCATGTTGACGCTCGCGTGGGCGCTCCTCGTCGGCGTGACGGGCTCGATCAACACGCTCGCCGATCTCATGCTCGACGCGTGGCGCAGCGATCAGCTCGCGCAGATGGTCGCGCCGTATCGGGGAAAGCCGCCGGTCGTCGTGCGCGCTTCCATCGACGCTGCCGTGAACACCGCGCAACGCGTCGCGCCGGACATGATTCCATCGTTCGTCGCGTTTCCGGGGACGCGCTTTGCAAGCCCGCATCACTATGCCGTGTGGATGCGTGGCGACGGCATTCTCACGAGCCGGATCATGCGGCCCGTGCTCGTCGATGCATCGACGGGTGCGCTCACGGATTCACGCGAACTGCCGTGGTATCTGAAAGTGCTGCTCGGCTCGCAGCCGCTGCATTTCGGCGATTTCGGAGGGATGCCGCTGAAGATTTTCTGGGCCGCGTTCGACGTGCTGACGATCGTCGTGCTCGGGAGCGGGCTTTATCTGTGGCTGACGCGGCATAACCCGCGCAAGGGAAAGGCGAAGCGGGCCGCGTGACCGGCGGCCCGGCGTTCATTGCCCGGCGCTCAGATCAACCCGCAAACGATCGCCGCAATCAGCGACGCAGCCACGATCACCACGCCCGCCGTGCGCTTCTTGTTCAGCTCGGTCCACAGCAGCACGCCCGTGAGCGACAGCAGGATGATGCTGCCCGCGAACGTATCGATGAGCAGCACCCAGCCCACGCTCAGGCCGACGCCCTTGTGCAGGTTGGTCATCATCGCGAGGAAGGTGTTTTCGGTGCGCTTCACCGACACGAAGTTGTTGCCGACCCAATACTCCGCCATCACGCTGCCGCCCGGCGATGCCACCGTCACCGACCATTGCTCCGGCTGCATCGCGCTCTTGTCGCCCCAGCCGACCGGATGCGCCGGCTCTTTGCGCGCGCGTCCGAGATTTCCTTCGATCTTCAGTTCCTTCTTCAGCCACGCGCCCATGTCGCGCGGCGTTTTGAAGCCTTCGGCGGGCAGCGGCATTTGCATTTGCGAAACCTGCGGCTCGCCGGTCGAGATGCGCAGCGGCGGCGCGCGGTGATTCAGCAGAAAACCCGTCGTGCCGAACAGCAAGCCCAGCAGCGCGCCCCATAAACCGACCCAGCCATGCACTTTGCGCAGCCACTTCAAAAAAGTCGAGCGGCGCGAGCGATTTTTGCGGACAAACTGCTCGGCATCGTCGATAA
Source organism: Caballeronia glebae (assembly GCF_001545035.1). Classification (GTDB taxonomy): domain Bacteria; phylum Pseudomonadota; class Gammaproteobacteria; order Burkholderiales; family Burkholderiaceae; genus Caballeronia; species Caballeronia glebae. The sequence goes on along the minus strand of NZ_FCOJ02000008.1, from coordinate 29,931 downwards.
GGCGCCCGTGCGGACGGTAATGCGTCGGGCCGCTCGTCGCGGACGGCGGCGTATTGAGGGTTTCAGGCGCGTTCACGCGTCTCTCCAGAATTGGGGCGTTGGCAGGCAAAGCCGCGCCCCGATCGGCTAGACGCGAGCAGGTGCGCGGCGATCGGTGAAACGCGAGCAAATGAGAATTGTTATCATTACACGCCCGAAAGCGCTTTTCAACGCTTTGCGATTACCTGACAGCCCGGGAATGTCACAAAAAATTTCAGACGGGCCAGAGCGGGCCTTCCTGCATCGCGCCGACTTGTTCGCGTAATTCGAGGATGCGGTCTTCCCAGTAGCGTTGCGTGTTGAACCACGGAAAGGCGGCGGGGAACGCGGGATCGTTCCAGCGGCGCGCGAGCCACGCCGAATAGTGAATCAGCCGCAGCGTGCGCAGCGCTTCGACCAGATGCAATTCGCGCGGATCGAAATCGCAGAAATCTTCGTATCCGGCGAGCAGATCGGTTAGCGCGCGCGATGCATCGGCGCGGCCGGCGGGCAGCAGCAGCCACAAGTCCTGAATCGCCGGGGCCATGCGGCTATCGTCGAAATCGACGAAATGCGGACCCGCGTCGGTCCACAACACGTTGCTCGGATGGCAGTCGCCATGCAGACGCAAATGCCGCACGTCGCCCGCGCGCTCGAAGCATTGCGCGACGCCATCGAGCGCCATCGTCACGACGGTTTCCCACGCTTCGCGCACGTTGGCGGGAATGAAGCCGTGCGTCAGCAGAAACTCGCGCGGCTCGTAGCCGAAGGTTTCGATGTCGAGCGTCGGCCGTTCGCGATATGGCTCGACCGCGCCCACGGCGTGAATCCGTCCGATGAAGCGCCCGAGCCATTCGAGCGTGTCGCTGCGATCGAGATCGGGCGCGCGTCCGCCACGCCGCTCGAAGATGGAAAAGCGATAGCCGTCGAATTCGTGCAGCGTCGCGCCTTCGAGCACGCGCGCCGGCACCGCCGGAATCTCGCACGCGACGAGGCTCGCGACGAACGCGTGCTCTTCGAGGATCGCCGCATTCGACCAGCGTTTCGGCCGATAGAACTTCGCGACGACCGGCGGGCCGTCCTCGACGCCCACCTGATAGACGCGGTTTTCGTAGCTGTTGAGCGGCAGCAGGCGGCCGTCGGTGCGCGCGCCCGTGGGCATCAACACGCTGTCGAGCGCATCGAGCACGCACTCGGGCGTGAGGCCGGAGAAGGGCGGCGCGTCGTCGGCGGGCGCGCCCTGGGAATCGGGATGAATTGAGTTCATCCCGGCATTGTGCCGCAATGACGCGCGTTGCTTGCGCGTCGCTTCTCAGTGCACGACCGTGTTGGACGGGCGCACGACATCGCCCGTATCGATCAGGTCTGTGAGAAAGAACGGCTCCGTGTTGAGCAGTTTGGTCACGCCGGGCTCGCCCTCGTACCAGGCGACCATCGCCATGTCGCCGAGAATGCGCATGACGATGCCGCGCGCGCCCTGAGGCACGGCAATATGGACGGAGCGGACAATCGAACCGATTTGCATGATGAATCCCCGTTTCAGCGCCGGCTGGGAATGAAACGCCGGTCATATGTTTCACCAAGCACCAAGCTTTTCACGGCCCGTGCACCAGACAATCGCCGCGTCTTTGTTGCGGGAAGCGCGGCACGCGCGGCTTTCATGAACGATTGTGCTCTTACTTTAGCGCATCGCGACGCGTCGGCGCGACGCGATTCGCCTCGTTGTGTTGCCGATCGCAGACGACTGGCTGTAATTACTGGAGATCGTCGCGGGAATGCGTCTGTCGTATCAGGCAAAACTCTGGTTATCGGCGTATCGTTGAAGGTTTTTCAGCGGAGACTTCATTCGTGGATGCCAGTGCAAACCAGCCCGCCGACGCCGCGCCGTATCTCGAACGCGGCTCGCGTGCTTACTGGCGCGCTTCGCTTGCGTTGCTGTTCGCCGGTTATGCGACCTTTTCGTTGCTGTATTGCGTGCAGCCGTTGCTTCCCGAGTTCACGAAGGCGTTCGGCGTCAGTCCGGCCGTCAGCGCGCTCGCGGTTTCGGTGAGCACGGCGGCGCTCGCGATCGCGATTTTCATCGCGGGATTCGCCTCGGAAAGCTGGAGCCGCCACAGGCTGATGACGCTTTCGCTGCTTGCTTCGTCGGTGCTCACGGTGATCGCCGCCGTGCTCCCGGACTGGCACGCGCTGCTCGTCGTGCGCGCGCTCGAAGGCTTCGCGCTCGGCGGCGTGCCTGCGGTCGCGATGGCGTATCTTGCGGAGGAAGTGCATCCGGAAGGGCTCGGCCTCGCGATGGGCCTATATGTCGGCGGGACGGCCATCGGCGGCATGGCCGGGCGTGTGATCAGCGGGATTCTCGCGGATCTCTTCGGCTGGCGCGTCGCGATTGCCGGAATCGGATTGCTGGGCTTGCTCGCCACGCTCGCTTTCCGTTCGCTGCTGCCGCCGTCGCGACGCTTCAGGCCAAGGCGCGGCGTCGGGTTCGCGCATCATCGGCGCTCGCTTGCCGGGCATCTGCGGCATCGCGGTTTGCCGTTTCTGTTCCTCATCGGCTTCGTGCTGATGGGCAGCTTCGTCACGCTCTATAACTACGTCGGATATCGGCTGCTGGGCGCGCCGTTTCAACTGAATCAGACGCAGATCGGGGCGATCTTCACCGTGTATCTGACGGGCGTTGTTGCGTCGCCGTGGTCCGGCAAAATGGCCGATGTCTTCGGGCGCGGCCGCGTGCTGATCGCGAGTCTCGTCCTGATGATGTTCGGCATTGCGCTGACCTTGTCGAACACGCTCTCGGTGATCATCGCGGGAATCGCGTGCCTCACGTTCGGCTTCTTCGCGGGCCACTCGGTTGCGAGCGGCTGGGTCGGGCGGCTAGCAAGCCAGGCGAAAGGGCAGGCGGCCGCGCTTTATCTGCTCGCGTATTACGTCGGATCGAGTTTGATCGGATCGTACGGCGGACACTTCTGGACCGCGTTCGGATGGAAGGGCGTCGCCGGGCTGATCGGCGCGCTGCTGCTCGTCGGACTGGCGGGCGCCGTGTATCTCGACCGGCGCGAGCGCGGTGTTGCATGAGAAATGCATGAGAAATCGAAAGCCGACTGAAATAAGACGAAACTAAGGGTTTTTCCGCGTTCGCTTAAAAGAAAGCGCGCGTAAGCGCTTGTCGCGTAAGGGTTTCGTACATCGTCGTGGTGTCGCGTCGCACGAAGTTCGGCCGACGCCTTCGGTGGCGCCGCCTATACTCGAATCGTCGATGCAGCTTTTCGGCAGGCGACCATGAAGCCAGAAGCAGGACGAAGGGAGACGCACCATGACGACGTACTTCACGATCGGCGACTTCATACTGATCATCCCGATGGCGCTGGCTGGCGCGCTGTTCCTCGGGGCCATTCCCTGCGCGACGCACTTCAAGAACAACGCACTGCGCGTGTTCGGCGCATTGCTGGGCGTGCTTGCCGCCTTTCTGCTCGTCGAAGGATTGCCCGCGCTGATATAGCAAGCGCGCTCGTCGGCGCGCTCGCCAGAGACTTCTCTTACAGATGCGCGCCGAGGAAGGTCAGCGTGCGTCCGTGCGCGAGCGCCGACCCCTTCGCGTTATACGACGCGCGATCGCCGCAGTTGAAACCGTGATCGGCTTGCGCGTAGACATACAGTTCTGAATCCTTGCGGCCCGCGAACTTCTGGCGCACGGCATCCACCGCGTCGACGGGAATGTGCGCGTCGAGTTCGCCGTAGTGGAATTGCATCGGCACCTTGACCTGATCGGCCTTGTCGAGCGCGTTCTGAATGCCGCCGCCGTAATAGGCGACCGCCGCATCCACCGAACCTTCAGCCGCCGCGAGATACGCGAGCCGGCCACCGAAGCAGTAGCCGATCGCGGCAACCTTGCCCGTCACTTCGGGCAGCGCGCGCAGCGCCTTGGCCGCTGCGCCGACGTCGGCCACGGCGGCGTCGAGCTTCGTCTTTTGCAGCAGTTCCATCGCCTTTTCGCGATCCGCGCCTTCGTAGCCCAGTTCGACGCGCGGTTGCGTGCGCCAGAAGACATCGGGCGCGAGAGCGATGTAGCCATCGGCGGCGTATTGATCGGCGACGCTGCGAATGTGGCCGTTCACGCCGAAGATCTCCTGCAGGATGATCACGGCGGGTCCGGCGCCCGTCTTGGGCAGCGCGAGGTAGCCCTGGAAGCTGTCGCCATCGGCCGGAATGTCGATCCAGCGGGAAGTCGTGGAAACGGTCACGTCAAACTCCTTGTATTGGTGAGAACGCAGGCGTGTGAGTTTGCCAGCTTTCCCTTTCAGTCGCCCTGAAGGTCCGCGCACCGCTGGCACACGCTTTGACGCGCGGCGGGTTTTTAGAGGCGCCGATCTAAACATTCGCTAAAAGCCGGGCTTTAAAAAACAGGTTAATTGCCGGCGGGCAGAGATTATCGGCGCGCGCCCGCCGAACTTGATGCATGGCCAAACCTTTGCGCGCCGATCTCGCGCAAACCCGCATGTACAGGGCGTCTTCACGCGAACACCACCACAAACGGAAGCGCATCACAACTGGCCGCTAATTGGTAGTGACACCACTATCTTAAAAAACTTCCCTAAATTAATTTGACAACCCTACACTTGCGCGCAGTGCGGATGGCGGCCGCCACGAACGGCCTGCCGGAAGGACTTGCCAAGTGCATGACGATGCATCCGGCGTGGTCGTCCACGGGACTGAGCGATCGTGATGAAAGACGGGGCACAGGGCGATTACGTTGTTTTTGGGACCGAAACTGGAGACTTACATGAACACCAAGCTTCACAAACTGTTGCCGATCAGCGCCGCAGCCGTGCTCTTCGCTACGTTGGCAACGTCCGCAGCAGCCGACCAGGTCGTCAAGATCGGTCACGTCGCTCCGCTGACCGGCGGCATTGCTCACCTGGGCAAGGATAACGAAAACGGCGCGCGGCTCGCAGTCGAAGAGATCAACGCGAAGGGTCTGACGATCAACGGCCAGAAGGTCACGCTCGAACTCGACGCGCAAGACGACGCGGCCGACCCGCGCACCGCGACGCAAGTTGCGCAAAAGCTGGTCGACGACAAGGTCGTTGGCGTCGTCGGTCACTTGAACTCCGGCACGTCCATCCCGGCGTCGAAGATTTATAGCGACGCGGGCATCGTGCAGATTTCCCCGTCGGCAACGAACCCGACCTACACGCAGCAAGGTTTCAAGACGACGTATCGCGTCGTCGCGACCGATGCGCAGCAAGGTCCGGCGCTCGCCAACTACGCCGCGAAGAACCTGAAGGTGAAGAGCGTCGCCGTGGTGGACGACTCGACCGCTTACGGCCAGGGTCTTGCGAACGAGTTCGAGAAGACCGCCAAGTCGCTCGGCATGAAGGTCATCTCGCACGACGCGACCAACGACAAGGCCGTGGACTTCCGCGCGATTCTGACGAAGATCAAGGGTGAGAACCCCGACGCCGTGATGTACGGCGGCATGGACGCGACCGGCGGCCCGTTCGCCAAGCAAGCCAAGCAGCTCGGCCTGCGCGCGAAGGTTCTGGCGGGCGACGGCGTCTGTACTGAAAAGCTGTCGGATCTGGCCGGCGATGCGACCGACAACGTCGTGTGCTCGGAAGCGGGTATGGCGCTGGAGAAGATGGACGGCGGCAAGGCGTTCGCGGACAAGTTCCAGAAGCGTTTCGGCCAGCCGATCCAGATCTACGCGCCGTTCACGTATGACGCGGTGTACATCATCGTCGACGCGATGAAGCGCGCCAACTCGACCGATCCGGCGAAGATCGTCGCAGCGATGCCGAACACGGACTACAAGGGCGTGATCGGCGAGACGACCTTCGATTCGAAGGGCGACCTGAAGCACGGCGTGATCTCGCTCTACAACTACAAGGGCGGCAAGAAGACCCTGCTCGACGTCGTGAAGATGTAATTTCCTTCGGACTCTCCGAAGTCCAGAGAAGCGCGCGGTTCCGAAAGGGCCGCGCGCTTTTTCATATCTTCCAGCGCCGGAGAATGCGCGGGCCGATCACGGTGATGATCAGGCAGCACGCGGCAACGACGCATAGGCCGATCGGCAGATTGCTGATCTGCGCGACGCCGCCGATCAGCACCGGCCCGAGCAGCAGGCCGAAGTACGCGAGACCCGCGACCTGCGCAAGCCCTTCCGCGGGCGTGACGCCTTCCACGCGCGCCGCCGCGGCGAACAGCACCGGCATCATGTTCGCGAGGCCGAGGCCCATTAGCGTGAAGCCGGTCATCGTGACGATGGTGTTGGGGAACACGAGCGCCATCAGCATGCCGATGAACGCGAGCCCCGCGCTACCGAAGATCAGTTGCGGCGCACCGAAACGCGCGCGCACCGCGTCGCCGCCGAAGCGGCCCGCCGCCATGCCGCCCGAGAACGCGGCATAGGCGGCGCTCGATACCGACGGCGTGGCCTCGACGATGTCGCGCATATAGACGGTGGCCCAGTCGTACATCGCGCCTTCCGCGATCAGCGCGATGAGCGCGAGGCCGCCGAGCGCCCATAGCGCGCCCGAACGCCAGCGATTCGACGACGACGCCTTAGCGTGCTCGTCGTGATGCGGAACGTGCGGCAGCACGGCGGGCATCGACACGAGCAGGACGAGGAGGCTCACGCCGGAAGCCAGCGCCAGATGCGCGGCGGGCGCGAGTCCGTGCGCGAGCAGCGCGCCGCCCGCGGCCGCGCCCGCCATGCCGCCGATGCTGAACATGCCGTGCAGCGACGACATGATCGGCTGCCCCAGGGCTTGCTCGACGGCACTGGCCTCGGCGTTCATCGCGACGTCGAGCGTCGCCATGCCGAAACCGAAAATCGCGAGCACGACGAGCAGCATCCAGAAATAAGGTGTGACGAGGATCAGCGCGCCGCAGATCATCATCGTGATGCCGCCCGCCATGCATGCGGCGCGCGTGCCGGCGCGCGCGATCCACGATCCGGCCGTGAGCATCGCGAAGATCGAGCCGACCGCGACCGCGAGTAGCGCGAACGAGAGCATGCCGGGACTGAGTGCGAACTTGTCGCGCACGGTCGGCACGTGCACGCCCCACGACGCGTACATCATGCCCGCGATGAAGAAGACGGCCATCGTCGCGTAGCGTGCGTGTACGCGCGTGGCGTGCGGGAGGCCGCGATGCAGCGCGAGCGTCGGATTGGAGGCGCAGGCGGCGGAGGCAGTGGTCGAATCGGACACGAATAAAACCGTTCTTTGAAGTTGCGCGGGATGCGAGGGCAACCGGACATGCTGCCATCGCACGCGAAGGTTTTCGATTCTATCGAACGGCCAGGCGACGCGCTCGCACCTGCTGCATTAACATCGTCCGACCATTCACGACTGCACGAGGCAAGGATGAACATTCCGTCGCAAGCGCCGCTGCATCTGCTGCATCGCGTCTCGGAAGGCACGCTCGCCACGCATTCGCGCGAGCCGCGCGGCTTTCCCTATCCGACGGCGCTGCCGTTCGCGCCCACCGCGCGCCATCTGCCGATGTTGCTCATCAGCCATCTTGCCGAGCACACGCGCAATCTTCACGCCGATGCGCGCGCCGGCTTTCTGGTTGCGCATGCCGCGGACGGCGGCGTGCTGGAAGGCCAGCGCCTCACGATGCTCGGCAGTTTCGCGCCCGCCGCGCCGGAAGAGAGCGGCGAACTCGCGCGGCGCTATTTGCGCTATCACCCGAATGCGGCGCGTTATCTGGAACTCGGCGATTTCTCTTTCTGGGTGATGTCGCTGGAACGCATGCGGTATATCGGCGGATTCGGCGCGATGGGATGGCTCGCCGGCGAAGAACTCGATTCGCTGCGGCCGCTTTCGGCGGAGGACGAATCATCGCTGTGCAAATATTTCGATGCTTACCCGGGCCGGCCGGAGAATCTCCGATTATTGGGGATAGACCGGCACGGGTGCGATTTCCTTCTCGCCGGTACTCGCAATCGTTTTACATTCGATTACCCAAAACTGACGAAGGAGCATTTGAAGGCCGCGCTAATCGATTGTTTCGAGCGGCAAGACAGGATTTGAACGAGATAAATCCGAATCGTTGCGGCCCGATTTAGCCCGCGACGGGGCGTGTAGCCAAATAAACGGTAGCAAGTTGTCATCCGATGAAATTTTCCTGCCGATTCGATTGTCTTGTTTTCATCCGATGCCATCACCGATGCTTGAACCGATGTTTGAGCCGATGCTTCCGTCGGATCGATGAAGGCCGCAACCTTCTGAGCTTTCGGCAGATGTTACGAGGAAAATTGCTAAAGTTTTATTAGGTGGCAATTCGCACATGCCGCGTTATTGAGAACTGTGTTAATCTGCGTGCCAGTCCGAGGCTATACCGATAACTGAAAGCGAGCGCACTGATTCGCAAGTCAGCAAACCACTTAGGGAATTGCCATGCCTTCATACAAGGAACTCCTCGCTCAACGCGAGTCTCTCGAACGTCAGATTGAAGAAGCGAAGTCGCGCGAATACGCCGAAGTGCTTAATGAGATCAAGCAGAAAATGGCGGATTATGGCATCACGCTTCAGGAGCTCGCCGGCGGCCGGGGTGCAAAAGGCGCGAAAGCCGCGCGTAGCCGTTCTGGCGTGGCGCCGAAGTATCGCGACCCGGAAAGCGGCAGCACGTGGTCGGGCCGCGGGAAGCCGCCAAAGTGGATTGCCGGACAAGATCGGGATAATTTTCTGATCGGCAAGTAAGTCCGAGCTAAATGATGCGTTCAAAGAGCCGCGTTTCACGACGCGGCTTTTTTATTTCCGACGTCCGGTGAACGGTGGCACGGTCGCTTTTTTGCGAGCAGGGCGTGTGCGTTGGTCGGTGATTTGCGGGAATTACGTTTGATGTTCGAATGCGCCGCGAGGTGCTGGCCGATAAAACGTCGAAGTATGAAGGTCGAGATAAATTACATGTCGCTTTCGATGGCGCGGTGTGGAAAAGCGGATGTAGTTCCAGAATCCGCTGCGAGAGCATCGCGCTAAACAGCCGGCTTCGCTCCATCTGCCGAGACTCATTGCCGATGGCGTTCATTCGATCGGGACTATCGTTCGGAATTCATGGTGCTCATTGCGAAAAAGCACGCAAGCGCTGCACTTGACGCCGACCATAACTAAGACCATCGCCGTTGTGAAGGCGTATTGTTATTTTCCTCGGCGGATTGCGGGTGATGGGGCGCTGTCGTTGCCGAGATGTTGTGAAGCGCGGGCACTGGCACAGTCAACCTTCAGAATATTTCGCGGTAAAGGTCGGAGCGATGGCAGTCGCGATATTCGCGCGCGTTTCCAAGGATGGGCTTTCTCGTTATATCGTCCGCGCGCGGAAGGAGTGCGCTTCGCGACGCGGGTTGGAAACGCGTGGCATGCATCGATCGGATGCGGCTTCTACGTCGGTTGTCGCGCTCAGGATTATCGGCAGCGTGGCGGGATTTGGAATTCTGGCGCAGATAGCGGCCTGCGCTTGTCCCGTTTTTCGATTGTAAAAGGGGTGTTCAGTCGGGAGGCATAGAGCGCTCGATCAAACGACTGCCGACGATTTGCGCGCTATTTTTCGTCAGTGCGGCCGGCGTGCGCGAAGTCCATGAACTGCGCACGGGCAAAAATGGGCGACCTCACAATCGTCGATGCCCATGTTCGCGTCGAAAGGCTCGTATCGGTTCCGGAAGGTCATTGCATTGCAGATCGGCGCGAGCGAACGCGCTGACCAAACACGATAGCCGTTGCATCCGAGCGTGAGCGACGCGTTTGCGCAACCCGATCTTTCGGTCGAGACATTGAACCTCGATGTCATGCCGCCCGCGCAAGGCGCAACGCACACGACCGCGAAACTCAAGGCGAACGATTCGATGCGCTCCGACGCAAAGGTCGAAGCGCGTGAGATTCGCGCCCCCGCGACGCCGAAGCACCGCCCCGACACGTCGCCCTCAACGCGCCCGTCAGAGCGGCAGTTGCGTGTCGAACTTGATTTCGCGCAGCACGACGCTCGTCCGCACCTGCGCGACGGCAGGAATCTTGAAGATGCGATCGTGGAGAAACGCGTCGTAGGCCTTGATATCGGGCGCGACGATCTTGAGGATGTAATCGGATTCGCCGGTCGTGCTGTAGCACTCGGTGACTTCCGGGCAGGTGGCGATCTCGCGCTCGAACTGCTCGACGCCGCCTTCGGTGTGCCGCGTCAGATGGATATGCGCGAGCGCGCAGACATGAAGGCCGAGCTTTTCGCGATCGAGCAGCGCGGTATAGCGCTGAATGACGCCCGATTGCTCCATGTCCTTGATGCGACGCCAGCACGGCGTGCTCGACAAGCCGACCTGGTCGGAGATTTCCTGAACGGAGCGACGTGCGTCCAGCTGCAGGAGACGCAAGATTTTTTGTGAGAATGTATCGAGAGTCAACTGCGCCTCCGTTCGGTCGCGAATTGACTCTAATAGTAGAGGCGCCGGAAAAGAAACGCAATGCAAATGCGGCTGCACTGAGGGAGTTTCCCTAACGCATTGGCCTCATGGCGCGGTTTTACCTTCACTCTCGTCGCCGGATTCGCTCGATAGCTGGGCCAGCTTTGCCTGCGAGATCCGAAGGTCCGCGAGCATGTTGCAAAAGAGTGCGCCTTGCTCGATCGCGTCGTCGAGCGCGACGTGCGTGTGCGGCAACTCGTCGAACCAGTGTTTGGGCAGACGCGGCTTGATCGCCTTGCGATACGGCAGACCGGTCATCGCGAAGGCGAGCGTCTTGATGTCGAGCGCCGACCACGAGAACGGGCAACGCTCGGCAAAACGCATCATGTACCAGAACATATGAGTGAAGTCGAAGCCCGCCGGATACGCGACGAACACAGGTTTGCCGGGCAACGCTTCCACCCATTCGACATAAGCCGGCAGCGCGATCTCGGGTTTCTGCAGGTCCTTGCGGCATGCGGCCCACGCGTCGGGCTGCGTTTTCCACCAGGCCGCCTGAACCGGATGCGCCGTCGCGCCCTCAAGCGTTTCGAGATTCGCCGAGAAAGTGCCGATGAGCTGCTTGTCGGCGGTATAGGCCGCGGACGCGAAGCTCAGCATCGAATGCGGTCCGGGAATCGGGCCATCGGCCTCGACGTCGGTGCTGACGTAGATTTCGGGAATTGCGTTCACGCTGTCGTACCCGCTGTCGCGTCATCACGCACGAAAGGATTGCTGCGCCGTTCCTCGCCGAATGTCGATGTCGGCCCGTGGCCAGGCACGAAGGTGACATCGTCGCCGAGCGGCCAGAGCTTTTCGCGGATCGAGCGAATGAGTTCGGCGTGATTGCCGCGCGGGAAATCGGTTCGGCCGATCGACCCCGCGAACAGCACGTCGCCGACGAACGCAAGCTTGTGTTCTCGGCTGAAGAATATGACGTGACCCGGCGTGTGGCCCGGGCAGAAATACACTTCCATCGATTCATTGCCGAACTGCACGGTGTCGCCGTCGGCGAGCCAGCGTTCCGGCGTGAACGCCTCCGCATCCGAAAAGCCGAAGCGCTGAGTCTGCGCGGCCAACTGATCGATCCAGAAGGCATCTTCCCGATGCGGTCCTTCTATTTGTACGGCGTAGTGGTCCGCGAGCGCCTTTGCGCCGCCGCAATGATCGAGATGGCCATGCGTCAGAAGAATCTTGTCGACGACCACGCCCTGTCGCTCGACTTCCGCGATGATGCGTTCGATGTCGCCGCCCGGATCCACGATGGCGGCGCGTTGGGTCGCTTCGCAGATCACGATCGAACAGTTCTGCTGAAAGGGCGTCACGGGAACGAGAATGACTTTCATATGACTGACGTCGGTGAACGCAGGGCTGTAAAAACGTTCATTGTACCGGTGCCACAACCTGTGCGACGGCGCCGAAACGGACACTCGAAATGCTCAAAAAACCGGCAATTCTTACGCTCATAGCGAAAATCAATGACGATTCGCGGGGTCCGGCGAGCCGAACCCCTTTTTTTTTGTATAATGCCTCTACTTGTGCATGGATCAAACCATGCCGTCAATAGACGAAGGCGAAAACGCTAGTGCGTTTTTACAATCGTCGTCAGTTCGCTGTTGGGGGCCAAAAGCCTCGCAATTGCAATTCAAGCACCTCCAGTAGGTGCACACGTCTTGTCCGGCCAGACGCCGCGCGTCTGCCAGATGGCTTTTGCAGCCATCGCGCCGGATGGGGCCTACGCCGCCGTTCCTGCGCTGACATGGTTTCACCAGCGCACGAATGTGATGCCACGTTCGATGGCGGCTTGTGGGGTCTGGTCAGGCTGCCGGGGACAGGTTGCGCCAGACGTGAACAATAACCGGGCGTTTGCGGCACGAGTGCGCCGCATCCGAGCACAGTTCACCGTTCGCTTGATCGAACGGCGTTCTGCTTTGCACGGCAAAGCCTCGAGTAGCGTGCGCGCGCCGACTGGCGCAGCGCGGCTGCTCCTTTTTTCGTTGAAATATATCTATGAACGCTCGATTTATTCGACATGTGGGGAGCCTGCTAGCAGTTGGCGTGCTGGCGGGATGCGCCGCGCCGGGTTCGGGCGATGTCGCGTCCAATCCTCAGAACACAAATTCACTCAGCACGAGCAATGCCCGCCCGGCGGCGCCGCTCGCGTTCGATTCGCACCTCTCCGCCCTGCCTGCCGAGAAGCCGGCTCAACCGGCACAGTCGCTCTCTGACGCCGAGCCGATCACTACCGGCCCGAACGCCGGCAGCTTCGAGCAGAAGGGCAAGGCTTCGTGGTACGGCCGCATGTTCCATGGTCGCAAGACCGCGAGCGGCGAGAAGTTCAACATGAACGCCATGACCGCGGCGCACCGCACGTTGCCGCTCGCTTCGTGGGTGCGCGTGACGAACGAATCCAACAACAAGACTGTGGTCGTGAAGATCAACGATCGCGGGCCTTATGTGCACGGACGCGTGATCGACCTCTCGTACGCAGCCGCGGCGGTGCTCGGCATGCGCGGCGCGGGCACGCAGAAGGTGAAGATCGAAGGTCTCACGCAGCAGCAAGCGCGTGTGGCGCGCGAAGAGCAGGCTCAGGCGCTCGCCGACGACAGCGTGAACTGATTTCGCCTCGCGCCTTGCAGAACCCCGACGGGCCGTCTCGCGACGGCCCGTTTTTCATTCTTCTTCGCTTACGTCACTTGCGTCGCTTACGTCGCGCTTGGCAAGCTTGAGCGCGCGTTCATACAGCGCATTGCGCGATGCGCCCGTCAACGTCGCCGCGATGCGCGCCGCGCTCTTCACCGACAGCTCTTCCAGCAGCGTCGCGAGCAGCGCATCGTGGGCGTCGTCGGCGTCTTGCGCTTCGGGCGCGCCTTCCACCACCAGCACGAATTCCCCGCGCTGACGATTCGCATCGGCTTCGAGCCACGTTGGCCCTTCGGCCAGGGTGCAGCGATGCAAGCTCTCATGTAACTTCGTCAGTTCACGGGCGATCAGGAGTTGCCGTTCGCCGCCGAACGCTTCGCCGAGCGCGCGCGTCGTATCGACGATGCGATGCGGTGCCTCGTAGAACACCAGCGCCATCGGATGATTCGCGAGCGCGCGCAATTGCGTGGCGCGCTGTTTCGCCTTCGTCGGCAGGAAACCGATGAACGAGAAGCCGCTCACCCACGCGCCCGCCGCGCTCAACGCGGTCGTGAGCGCGCTTGCGCCGGGCAGCGGAACGACGGGCAGCCCCGCCTCGCGCACGGCGTCGACGAGGCGCGCGCCGGGATCGGAAATGCCGGGCGTGCCGGCGTCGGATACGCACGCGATGCGCTCGCCGTTTCTGAGATGCTCGATCACGCGTTCGGCGGCGCTGCGTTCGTTGTGCTCGTGCACGGCGATCGACGGCTTCGAGATGCCGTAGCGCGCGAGCAGTTGCGAGGTGTTGCGCGTGTCTTCGGCGGCGATGCGATCCGCGAGGCCGAGCACGTAAAGCGCGCGCACGGTGATATCCGCCGCATTGCCGATCGGCGTCGCGACGACATAGAGCGCGCCTGTCGGATAGTTCTGCCCAGCGGCGAGTTCGGAGATCTGAAGCATGAGCGCGGGCGTCCAGGGAAAGGACGTCATTTTGCCATGCGCGATTCGATTGGCCCGCCGACAACTTTTATGGAGAAGCCTTGTCCAAAACGCTCGGCGATGTTTTCGAGACGCACGCGCTCGCGTTTCTGCAGCGGCAGCGCATGCGCCTCGTCGCGCGCAACGTGACGTGTCGCGGCGGCGAGATCGATCTCGTGATGCTCGATGAACACGGCGCGCTCGTGTTCGTCGAGGTTCGGGCGAGAAAAAGCAGGCATTACGCCAATGCCGCCGCAAGTGTCGATGCGAAAAAGCGCGCGCGCCTCGTGCTTGCCGCGCAGTCTTTCCTGGCGACCTGGCGCGGCGCGTTGCCTGCGTGCCGCTTCGATGTCGTCGCGTTCGATGCGGGCCGCATCCATTGGCTGCCCGATGCGTTTCGCGCCGACGAAGCCTGAGCGCGGTTCATCGCATGATGCATGCGGTAAACTGCGCGACAACCGACGCTTTGAGCGTTCAAGCCCAATACCGCCGCCGGTCGCGGCCGATGATCGAGAGTCGATGTCAGTCGAACGTATTCAACAGCAATTCCGCGACAGCGCGGCACTCAAACTCGAAGCACTCGACACGCTGGCGGTTCCAATCGCGGCCGCCGTCGACACGCTCTTTGGCGCGCTCGCCAACGGCAACAAGATTCTCGTCTGCGGCAACGGCGGCTCGGCGGCCGACGCGCAACGCTTCGCCGCGCAGCTGATCGGCCGCTTCGAGCGCGAGCGCCCGGGCTTGCCGGCGATCGCGCTGACCGCCGACACGTCGATACTCACGGCCATCGGCAATGACTATGCGTTCGAGCAGATCTTCTCGAACCAGGTCCGCGCGCTTGGCCAATCGGGCGACGTGCTTCTCGCGATCAGCACGTCGGGCAACTCGGTGAACGTGCTCGCCGCGATTCAGGAGGCGCACGGGCGCGAGATGATCGTGATCGCGCTGTCGGGCAAGGGTGGCGGCGCGATGTCCGAGGTGCTCGCCGAAACCGATATCCACATCTGTGTGCCGGCCGATCGAACGGCGCGCATTCAGGAAGTCCATCTGCTGACCATTCACTGTTTGTGCGACGGCATCGATTTGATGCTGCTCGGAGACGACTGAAACTGAAAGGGGGAACGGAGTTGATGAACAAGACACGCGTCAAGGCGACGCTGGCCCAAGCCACGCTCGTGGTGAGCATGTTGTCGGGAGCCGCATTGACGTTGCAGGGCTGCGCGCTCGCGATCGTCGGCGCGGCGGCCGGCGGCACATTGATCGCCACGGATCGCCGCACGCTCGGTGCGCAGACCGAAGACCGCGAGATTCAGGTGAAGGCGATGTCGCGGATCAACGAGAACGTGCCCGATACGGCGCATGTCAACGTGACCGCGTTCAATCGGCGCGTGTTGCTGACCGGCGAAGTGCCGGACGACGCGTCGAAGGCGAAGGCTGAAGCGGTCGTGCGCGAGATCAACAACGTCGGCAGCATCGTCAACGAACTGTCGGTTCAGGGCGCGAGTTCGATCTCGTCGCGCGCGAACGACTCATACCTCGAAGGACGCGTGAAGACCGCGATGGTCGGCGAAAAGGACTTGCGCGCGAACTTTTACAAGGTGGTGTCCGAGCGCAGCGTCGTGTATCTGATGGGACTCGTCACGCCGGACGAAGGCGCGCATGGCGCGGACGTCGCCGCGCGCGTGCCGGGCGTTGAACAGGTCGTGAAGGTGTTCCAGTACATCAAGCCTGAAGAGGCGAAGGCGCTGGAAGCGGCCGCGGCATCGGATGCGAGCGCGGTCTCCGCGTCGGGCGCACCGGCTCCCGCCGAAGCGACGGTCGGCACGGTGCCTGATTCGGGCGTGACGTCGCGTCCGCTGGACACGCAGTCGCCCGCGCCCGTGAAGAATTCGGACGTGCATCCGGGCAATGCCAATCCGGCTTCGACGGTGAAATGAGCATGGTACGTTCGATTATTGGCGCGGTGATCTTCGCCGCGTCTTTCGGTGTCTCCGCTGCGGAGCAGCCCGTTTCATCCGCGAATGCGATGGCGATCGCGCGCAGCAATGCGTGCATGGGTTGCCACGCGATCGATCGCAAGCTCGTGGGGCCGTCGTTTCAGCAGGTTGCCGAGAAGTACAAGGGTGATCCGCAGGCGAGCGCGAAGCTTGAAAAGAAGGTGAAGAGCGGCGGCGCGGGCGTGTGGGGTTCGATTCCGATGCCCTCGCATCCAAAGATGAACGATGCGGATATCAAGATGGTTGTCGCGTGGATTCTGGCTGGGTCGCCGCAGAAGTGAGCGGTGCGCGGAATCGTCCGAAGGCTTGCCTGACGGCGATTTTGCTGTGGTAGAATTTTAATTCATTGGGGGGGTAGCTCAGCTGGGAGAGCGTCGCGTTCGCAATGCGAAGGTCGGGAGTTCGATCCTCCTCCTCTCCACCAAGAATACATCCAATGATGTCCAAGGAAGTCTAGAAACCCCGCAGCCGTAAAGGCTCGCGGGGTTTTTTATTTCCAGCGATGTCTAGGCGTTTCCATTGACATCTTGCCCCCAACGGGGAAAACTTCAGGGGCAACTCCAAACCTTGCCGCTGCACTATTCCCCAAATGCCTCTGACGGAATCTATCATCAATTCCACGGCCGTCGCCGCTAAGCCAAGGAAGCTATTCGACGCTGGTGGTTTGTATTTGTTCGTCTCTTCGGGCGGCGGCAAATACTGGCGACTCAAGTACCGCTTCGGCGGTAAAGAGAAAAGCCTATCGCTCGGTAGCTATCCCACCGTTACGCTTGCAGCAGCAAGGAAGCTGCGAGATGAGGCGCGGGCTTTACTTGCCGAGGGTACTAATCCGGGCGAAGCGAGGAAGCAGGAGCGTGCCACGTTGCGGGACGAAGCCGCCCGGCTGGATGCTCCAATGCGCTTTTCCATAGACAGTGATGGCGCGCTGTCGATTCGAATCGGCGCTCGCCGTATGAACCTTAGTCCATCGGAAAGCGCCGAGCTTCGCGCCTTTCTAAGCGCAACGCGTGGTGTGCCCGTCAAGGAGTGAGAAATGGCATTGACTGATGTGGGCGTTCGTAACGCAAAGCCAAAGGACAAACTCTATCGCTTGTTCGACGAGCGTGGCATGTACCTAGAGATTTCGGCTGCTGGTGGTAAATGGTGGCGTCTGAAATACAGGTTTGGGGGCAAAGAGAAGCGTCTGTCGCTCGGGGTGTATCCCGACGTGGGCTTGAAGGAAGCGCGTGATCGTCGGGACGCCGCGCGAAAGCTGCTTGCGAATGGTGTCGATCCGAGTATTGAACGAAAAGTGCAGAAAGCGGCAACAGTCGAGCGTTCCGCGAACAGTTTTGAAGCAGTAGCACGTGAGTGGTTTGCACGGCAGTCACCGGGGTGGGCAACTACCCATGCGGACAAAATTATGGGTCGGTTGGAGAAGGACGTCTTTCCATGGCTTGGTGGCCGTGCGATTGCGGAAATCAAAGCTCCTGACGTGCTCGCGGTCTTGCGGCGGGTGGAGGCCCGCGGCGCGCTCGACACCGCCCACCGCGTCCATCAGAACTGCGGCCAGGTTTTCCGATATGCCGTGGCTACGGGGCGGGCAGAGCGAGACGTCAGTGCTGATCTCCGTGGTGCGCTTCCAGCCGCTCGACACACCCATTTCGCGTCTGTCACAGAGCCGCGCGAGGTAGCCGGTCTTCTACGTGCCTTCGACGGCTTCCAGGGGACGTTCGTTGTCCAGTGTGCTTTGCGCCTGGCCCCTTTGTTTTTTGTGCGGCCCGGTGAATTGCGCACGGCAGAGTGGGCGCAATTCGACCTCGAAAAGGCACAGTGGCGTTACACGGTCTCCAAGACGAAAACCGAGCACCTAGTGCCGCTTGCAACTCAGGCTGTCGCGATCCTGCGCGAACTGGAAGCGCTCACTGGGCAACGCAAATACGTATTTCCGGGACGGGACGTTAAGAAGCCCATGAGCGGCGCAGCAATCAACGCGGCGCTGAGGCGGATGGGCTTCGATACCAAAACAGAGATTACGGGCCATGGTTTTCGAGCGATGGCGCGCACGATCCTGCACGAGCAGCTTCGTTTCCCAAGTGAAGTCATTGAACATCAGCTTGCGCACAAGGTCTCCGATGCTCTCGGGACGGCATACAACCGGACGAGGTTTATCGATGATAGGGTCGTAATGATGCAGAAGTGGGCCGACTACCTAGACAAGCTAAAGACCGGGACTGATGTGCTCCGGATCGCTACAATTTCTTGAATTGGACTAAGTCGTCAGTAGATCAAGGAGTGCTTCCGTTGTCGCCGCTGCCGGCGGGGAACCTGACTCAGTATTGGGACCTTGTTCGAGAAAGCGTACGCAATTAGCCTTTCCTTGAGCTGATCTTGTGTACGTGTCAGGACGGCATGCGGTTCACGTCTGACTGTGATGGGTTTGAGCCTCTCGCAGATATACGGAAACAGACGAAAAAATTCACGTTCGGCAAGCGCGAGAGTTCGAGAGCTGATGCGTCCCAAAGCCATTGCCATCAAGCGTTTGCGCGTTGAGCGGCTGTCTTCGTTGAAGTCGCTCTGACTCGTGCCGAGTTGATTTTCGAGTGTTCTGGGCAGCGTGACCGCGAAATCCGCGCCCGTTATACTGGATTGAGTCAACGACCCAACCTAACGGTGCATCAATGCAAGTCCCCGTCAAACTTCCATCCGATTTTCTGATCGATTATCGGGACTTTTGTAGGGCAATCGCGAAGACGGTTTGCCCGACCGGAGAAGAAGGACTCGAAGGTATCGATTGCATCGTAGGCAAACTGGTGACTTTCTACGATGCGCTGGCCGAGCCTGCAATCAACGGAGATTTGCCTCCCGGGGTGTGCTTGCAAAGCGTATTGATTTCGGAGGATGGCCGCCGCCTCGAGCAACTCATTACAGAGCATGACGGAGATGTTCAGATCAAAACACTTGGATTGTTCGAGGCTGGATACGCGCCCGATCAAGTCGTCGAAAGGACATTCCGATTTGACCTGACTGACGAGGACCGCAGTGTGCTGAGCCTCATATTACCGGACTTGCGGCGACCGCTGCGTTACCCGATTTCGGAAGGCGACGCGGCGGCTTTTATGGAAGCTTATTGCGCCATGAGCGATCGGCCCGCGTGGAAACCCGTTCTGGTCAGTGAGGCAACGGTCGAACGGCGCAAGTTGGAGCATGCCGCGGTGATGAGGCGTCATCAAAATGCACTTCAAGAGGAGCTTGTTCTTGGTCGATTGGTGCTGGTTGACGCCAATCATGTCCCAGTTGCGAGGCTTTGCATCGATAGCTTGATTCCACGCGATCAGGCGATCGCGTACTTGGAGCGAAACGGCCTCGCATATGTCGATACGGACACACGCTGCGATGAGGGAGATGAGGGCGACGTGACATCTCAAGAACGGGGGACGCCTGCGTTGCCGTCCGGCGGCAACGAGAGCGTCATCGGTAGACGAAAAGTCGCTCACCCCGAAGCGGTGTATGACTTCTGTCTAAAGAAATATAACGGCGGCTTAAAAAATTACAATATGCTTGCGTCCCGGCATTTCGGGATAACCGGCAGGCAGGTTCGAAATATCATTAATCAGATCGACGAACAGAGGGGGACACCGAGCCCTTTTCCTAAACCGATCAAAAGGTCGTAGTTCCGCCTAACCGGAATACTTCCGCCCTAGACGCCTGAGACCAGCGCCAGATAAGGGCAAACAGGAACTGTAAAAAAGCACTTGCGCGGAACAGCGCTTCCGCCCGCATTCTCCGTCACTCACGGCGCTAGCCGGAACAAGACGGACGAGGATAGACAGCTTCGTCCGTCGCAACCACTGACGGAGAAACTCATGACCAGGCAAGTGCAAGATGTCGTTCCGCGGCAATCCATTCCTCATTACGGCGGTTTGTCGGTCGACGCCACTCCCGTAGTCCGCCAGCTCGATAAGGCACTGCGCATCCTTCGCATGAAGCAACTGATTGAGCGTACCAATCTGTCGCGAGCGACTCTGTACGTGCTCATGGCGAGCGACCCGACTTTTCCGCGCAAGATCAAGCTTACGGCACGCTCGGTTGGTTTTTTGGAATCCGAGGTCGATACATGGATCGCATCGCGCGCTGAATCGCGCGATGCGTCGTGACAGGAGGGCGATATGAACGCAGTCGCCCAGGTTCAACCTCCTTCGGCCGCCCGGCCCGAAATCGGAATTCCGCCGCTTCATGTTTCTCGCGGCAAGCCATTCACGTTGCTGATGCTCCCGATGGTTGCGGCATCGTTGGCCACCACGGCGTCACTCGGTATCGCAACGTACGCGGGCTGGCAGCGTGGCGGCACGCTCGTGGAGCAAGTGATGAACGTCGCACTTGGCGCCGTGGCCGTCGTGTACGTCCATTTGTTGCCCATGCGCAGGAGCGCACTCCACGTGCCGTCGCGTGCTTTTGCATCCGCGGTATGGGGCGTCAGCCTGGTGGTCGTGCTGTACGGTCAGGTTACGTTCTTCGTGGTGTCGCAGCGGCACGCTGGCGACAAGCGCGTCGCCAGCGCGCCGGCCCTCGTCGCCCCCTCCGGCACGGACTTGCGGCCAGCCCGCACGCTCGCCGAGATCGCCCCAGACTTTGCGAAGGTCAGCGCCGAAGTGGCACGTGCGGAAGTGCGCCGCTGCGCGGTCGACTGCCAGACCCTTAAGGTTCGCAAAATGACGCTGGCGGCGCAGCTTGCGGCGCTGAAGACCGAGGCAGACGAGGCGAAGCGTCGCGAAGCCGAAGAAGACCGGCGCAATGAACGGGTTGATCGCAATGAGTCGTTACGCGCGACTCTGCGCGCTGATCCGGTCGCGTTGACGGTCGCGTCCTGGCTGGGCACGACCGAAAGCCGTCTCGAACTGATTCTAGGCGTTGCGTGTACGGTCGTGCTCGAAGGCGCTGCCATCATCGGCTGGCTGCTGGTATCGGTCGCGTCGGGTCGTACAGCCGTTCGCGTGGCAGTCGCGTGCGACCGTAAGCCGGTTGCGCAGGAACATGACGCTACCGCGCTGGAGTACGACGCCATGGTCGGCGATCGCGTAGCGCATGCCGACGACCACATTTCAGTCGCGCCGGGTCACGATGCATCCGCCGGGAAAAACGCTGGCAGTCCGGTCACGCCCCATGACGATTGGCTGCTCGAAAAAATTCATGAGGCAGTCGTGGCAGGGCGTCTCAAGCCGAAGCAGGAGACGATACGCAAGTTCCTGCGGTGTGGGCAGCCGAAAGCTGGCAGTCTGAACCGCCAGTATTTTGCCCGTTTCGGCAATGGGCATGGCTAAGGGGCGAAGGTAAAGCATGTTTCTTACACGTCGAGATCCGTCCGAAGCGGCGGACATCAATATCATTTCCACGAACCAGGTTGTTGCCGAGAATACGGAATGGCTGCTGCCAGGTTTCTTGCCAAAGAAGAAGTTGTCGTTGCTCGCCGGCACGCCGGGCGCCGGCAAGACGTCGATAGCCCTGTACTACGCGGCAACGATTTCGTCAGGCGGCACGTGGCCCGACGGCAGCCGTGCTGAACCCGGTCGGGTGTTGATGTATGTCACCGAGGACGGCGTCGCGGACACGATCAAACCGCGGCTGGCTGCGATGGGCGCTGATTTACGCAACGTTGAGGTAATTGACAATACAACCGAGATCAGCGGGCGCGGGCGCAGGTTCGACTGCCAGCGTGATCTGGGTGTGCTACAGCAAAAGCTGATTGGTAAAGGTGGCTACGCACTCGTTGTTATCGATCCCGTTACGTCGATCGTGGCAGGTAATACGAACAACAACCAGGTTGTGCGTGATGCACTGGAGTCGTTGGTGCGTTTTGCCGAGGCTGTGGGCTGCGCTGTTCTTTGCCTTACCCATGTCAGCAAGGGTTCTTCGCGGCGCTCACCGCTGGAACGCGTGATGGGCGGTCTCGCATACGGCGCCGTGCCGAGAATGGTCCTGATCGCAGCCAGAGTCAGCGGTAGGACTGAAGATGGGCTTCAACGCGGCGTTCTGGTGCGGGCAAAGACGAATATTGCTTCGACGGACGGAGGATTTGAATATCTTATTCAACCGGTCGAGGTGCAGGTCGACGGAAAAGTGATTCAGACATCGCGCATTGGCTGGTCATCTGAACTGTTGGAGGGTTCGGCCGACGAAATCCTCAAATCGGCGGCAGGTGATGCTGAGGAAATGCCGGGGGGCGAGTTAGGAAGGGCAGCCGAGTTCCTTCTGAACGTGCTCGCGAACGGTTCGATGCTGTGTTCGGAAGTTGAATCTCTAGCCGTCGCGGCTGGCATTTCGAGCACAACGCTCAAGCGGGCGCGAAAGCGTGTCGGCGTGCTGTCGAGCAAGCAAACCGGTGCCGGCCCTCACAGCCCAAGCGTCCTGTGTCTGCGTAATGCACCGGTAGGAGCGAGCGGCGTAGGCAATGTGACTGGCGGGCTACCGTTCGGTCCGGCGGCAACAAAGCCTGGCCAATGGTTCCCTGGAAGTTTTCCGGGCTATCCAGCATACGGCTCGGCGTCGAATGGCACATCGTCGCCATTTATCCATGGCGCACAGTTCGGTTTGTCTCCTGTGGCGGATGCGGGTGTTCCGTATGCCGACGCTCGCATCCAGTATCCACCGTATGTCGATAGCGCAGCGATGAGCTTCCGCGGGAGTGCCACCGGGAGTCAAGAATTCGCCGACGCGCGCGCGCAGCGTGGATCAGTCGGTCCAGTTGGTCCAGTTGGCTCAGTTGGCCCAGTTGGCCCAGTTGGCCCGGTGAAGCAACCAAAACCACCGCAGCCTGACGACAAGCCTGCCTGGGTGTCGGAAGAAAACTGGGACTGGCTGCGGCAGGGGTATCGGAAGGAATACAAGGAAACAACGCGGTTTGATCACGAGGACGAGTCCAACTTTCGAGCCCGGGTCGGTCGTGCTTTTCTCGACGCGTCGTGCTCTGAATGGGAGCGAAAGGACGAGCTCTGTAGCGCGCTCGTAGAAGACTTTAACCGCTTTTCGTACCTCGACAGCTTGAGAGCGGCTTTTTGAAGTACGTCACATTCGAAAGGGATATTCACGCAGGAGTGGTCATTGGACCACTCTCATTCGATACGGATTGGCGGATCTGGCATGTTGCGACACGAACGAACGGCTACGACGTCTCTACGTGCACCGGTAAGGTGGTGGAAAAGAGCCGTTTGTCGGGATAACTCTTAAATTTCGATATGCTAACAAACAAGGGAATCTGTTGACTAATTCTGATAAATTCACGGGGCCTTGTTGCCTTGTGAGGTGGCTGCTCACTACCTTCTCCTATATTAGGATAGTCTTTCATTAGTTATTATCTATAAAAAGTAAATATTGGCTATTTTAGGAATTCTTATCGACTATCCATAGCCAAAGCGATAGTCCCCACTACAAAGTTGCGCTAGTAGATAAAACAACAATGCGCTCAAGCGATAGCGCCATCCACCATAGCGACATCTCTTTCTTCAATTTGGAAATTGAAGATCTAAAATTATTGCCTTCATGCATAAATTGTCCAGGATAACCATCAAAAGGATAATCATCATGAAACTGAAAACGGCAATGCAATGTCTCGCACCTTCGAACCAACGACATTGGGAACCAGGCGAATACCGACAGCTTGCTCATGAACTGACATCGTTCATGGAGTGGTTGCTAAGCAATGAACAGTCGCCTCCCAATACGAGCTTTGTACGACGGTGTGATCAATGGATGGACCTGTATTGGCCGGGGTATGCGTATAGCCCAGACTGGCAGCTTTTCTTTGATTGCTTCGCACGTCACCCGCTAGGTGAGATTCGACTCACAGCAGTGAGCGCGGCACCTATGGCGATGCAACGCGATGAGTACCTTTTTAGCGACTTCGCGAACCAACTCAGGACTGCAGCGGTATTGAGCAATCTGCGAAAGCGCCTATGGGAGAGACACGATAACCTGAGGGTTCAGGCCGAGTCGATTTCAACATCGCTTCAAACGTTGCGTGCTGCGGACAAGCGTCTTTTACCGTTGCGCCTCGATCTGTTTTACGGCGAGTCAAGTGCGTTTGCGGAAGACGCCATGCCACGTCACGCCTGGGGTGCGTTTAGCAAGCAGCAAGCTGCAACACCGCATGCGTACCATCCGGTATGGGAAGTGCGCGCGCGCGTCGATATTGCGCAGGCAATTCATGACCGCGAGCGCTTCTTTGGTAACCGCATGGGGCAGGATGCCGATCTGTTCGATGGGCTGGTCGACTACATCTGCAAAACAGAAACTGGCGGCGAACATCACGCCAATCACCACCATTGCCTGCTGTTCTTCGATGCTGATCGGGTAAATGCCAGCGCGTCCGATCGAAAGGTGTATCTGGTGCAGGACCGGTGGAGCAGGGTAACGGGTGGGTGCGGGGTAGTGTTCGATTGCCGTAACCGCGGTGACGTAGAGAAATTGCGTGCCGAGGGACGATGGGCGCTTGATCCGCTTGAGCCCGGGGACGAAGTGCAGTACGCGCGCCTCGAAAGATATGTGGTCGGCTACTTTGCGAAAGACGATGGGCAGATGCTTCGAGTCAAGCCGACGGCGAAGGCACGAGCGCTGACGATGGGGCAGTACGAGCGGGCCGGCGGCATCAGGTAGTGCCGAAGCGTTTTTGTGATCGTCGGGTTTGTCGACGGGGCTTCTAGCTCGGGGGGCGTGCAGGGAGCACCATCGGCGTAGTGACTGACTTGTCTAACGAAACCTCCTACAATACGAACCAGCCAACGAGCCGATTCAGAAACCTTCGACCCAACACCGGGGACGTAGAAATTCGTAGGCCGGGTGGAATTCCACCCGGCCTACGAGCTTGCGTCAACCTCGTGCACGCGGAGCGAGGACAATACGCAGGGTGCCACCATGACCACAAACATTGACATCTCCGGTACTACAGAGATCGGCAACGAGGGCATCAAGAAACATTTCAAGAGCATCGATCCGTGGCAGCCATTGTTCGAACTCGTCTGGAACGGATTCGATGCCAAAGCTGAGGTCGTGGCGGTGGACGTCCGATTCAACAGCCTCCACGCACTGGCCGCTGTCTCCGTTCTGGATGACGGCGATGGTATTGACCCGACAACGCTGAAGCAGACTTTTGGCCGCTTCAACGACTCGCACAAGCGCGAGGATGCGGGGCAGCATGGTGCGCATGGTCGTGGTCGTCTCTCTTTTCATCGCATCTGCCGTTTCGCGACGTGGAACACAAAGTCTGCTACCGGTCAGGCACGAATTGCCATTGATGCCTTGACGATCAAGGACTACCAGGCCAGTTTTGTCTCCGAAGAAACGCAGTGTCCGGCGCTGCGACTACAAGCGAAAGGCACGTTCGTAGAACTGTCAGAGTTCTCCTGCCAGCTTCCAGTCGCGGCTGAATTGCGTGCGAAGTTCGCAGTTGAGTTCGGCTGGTTTCTTGCATTGCACCCATCGAAGAGACTGAAAGTAAATAAGCAGTCGATTCCTGTTCCGAGCCACGAAATCACGCAACAGAGCTTTACAGTCGGTTCTTGCGCGTTCGACGTACAGGTGATTCGATGGAACGAGAAGCCTAGCTCCGAAAAGTCGTACACGTATCTGCTGGATTCCTTCGGGAGAATCGTCTACAAGCAGCTCAGCGCACTCAACAACAAGGCGGGCTTTTTTACGAGCATCTATATCAGCTCCTCTTGGGCAGATGCATTTGCACCTGCTCAGGATTTGCTTCAACCGGATGCCCACACGACGAACTCTACCGAGTGGAGAAAGCTTCTGCGTCAGGTGGGTGAACTGGCGCAGTTTTTGTACGAGCGGTTTCTCCGCAAACAGGCAGCGGCGGAGGTAGAGAAATACGTTGAGGAGGGTTTGTTTCCGTCGTACGCGGAGTTGCCGCCGGAAGAACGCTCGTGGCGCTTAATCAATACGAAGGAGCTGGTCACTTCCATTTACGTTGCTGACCCTTCGGTATTCAATGCTGCCAGCAAGAAGCAGCGCAAAATCATCATCCGGCTGCTGGACCGCCTTGCCGTCTCCAACGAGAACGACTCGCTCTTTGACGTGCTCAACAGCGTGCTGGATCTGGACGAAGAGTCGGTGAAATCGCTCGCCGATCAACTCAAGCAGACAACGCTTGAGAACATAATTGCGACTATCGAAATTCTTCAACGCCGGCAGGCCGCGGCGTCGAAGCTTCGGGCGCTTATGAACGATCACTACCGCGATGTTCTGGAAACGCCGGATCTGCAAAAGATCATCGAGAACAATACGTGGCTGTTTGGACCCGGCTATGAGACGCTTGGCGCCGAGGAGGATACATTTACAAAGATCGCCAGAGAGCTGCGCAACAAGATCCCGCAGATCAACAATATCGGCGCGGAGGATGTCGATGACGAGGTCGCCGACATCGCGGGTGCGCAACGTCAGACAGATCTCTTTCTCGCGCGTCGTATTCCTACGATCGCTCCCAACGGCCAGCAGGTTTATCGCTGCGTGATCATCGAAATCAAGCGTCCGGGCATCGCGCTTAACATCAAGCATCTGCGCCAGCTCGATGACTACGCGACGATAATCAAGAAGCATCCCGAATTCGGAAGTGAAAGGATGCACTTCGAATTGATCCTGATCGGCCGGAAAATATCGGCGGCTGATACAGAGATAGAGAGCCGCATGCGTGGACAAATTGCTCGAGGCGAACTGGGGCTAGTAAGTGATGACCCTCGGATGAAGCGCTACGTGTTGAACTGGTACACCCTCCTTGATTCGTTCGAACTTGCCAACACATTCCTTCTGGAGCAACTGAGGTTCCGGCGCGACTCTTTTAACCAGTCAACCAAGGATCAGCTTGTCGAGGAGTTGCAGGTAGCGCAGTAGCCAAGGCGGCCGTCTTGGACACGCCGAAGCTGCATAGTACGGGCGCGGCCTAACAAGATGCTGGCCGCAGCAAGAGGTACTGCTCTTGAAGACTCGTCTACCTTTCGACTGCATTAGACTGTCCCGAACCGGATGCACCGTAGCCGGACAAGGCCTATCCCTTTCTGCCCCTGATCTCTAACGTGGGGCTGACGCCCGCCGTGTAGCGGGATCGCCGCGCTCAATGCGCAACGCGCCTATGCCTCGGCGCCAGTCGAGTTCGAAGACCTACCACAGATGATAAGCGCGAGAACTGCCATCCCAATCGTCCGTCGCGTAGTCTTCGGCTACTTACGGTACTTCGACATTACGTATCCAATTGGTACCGGCTTAAACTGAGGCTTCTTGGTCCTTCGTCGCTGCTCGGCGCGGAGGTCATGGTAGTCAATCTCGCCGAGCACGTAGTAGTCGCTCACGCCACCCTTGACTTGTACCACGTCGCGCGCATAGTCTTGGCTCGCAGGCGACCTGATACGACTGTCGCCATACTTGCGATTGTTCGCTTGTATCACGAAGGCGTGCAGGTCGTTGGCTGCGGATTCAACAAGCGAGGCGAAGGTTTTTGTGTCGGGATTCCATTCGAGTGCAAACAGGGCGTCGATCTTTCCACGCAATTCCGTTCTGTGTGAAATGTTGGTTAGGTCACTGCAAATCAGCACGGAGAAGAAGAAGCCTCGATGGCCGTATACAGTAGGCTTGGCATGCAGCCCTATTGGCTTATACAACATGTTTGATTTGCCCAGCAGCTTCTTCAATTCAAGCCGCTCGCCGTGAGCCGGTTCGAACTTGGGCTGCAAGGTTACGACGCTGCTCGCATAACCTGGCCAGAATGTCGTAAGCGACACGAGGCAGTCGTTTCTAAGCTTCTTTGTCGCTCTATCTCGATGGTATTCAACTCCAGTGAGCAACGATACGCCGTTGGTCGCGAGCTTGCGAGCGGCTCGGAGCGCCCATCGCAACGGAACGCTCAACTCCGGCATGACGATGTAGTCGGGGCGCATTGGCTCCTTCAGTATGCGGTTGATAAGGCCATTGAATGCGACGTAGCGGCGCGCGGAGCGATCATGCT
Organism: Caballeronia glebae; assembly: GCF_001545035.1. Taxonomy (GTDB): domain Bacteria; phylum Pseudomonadota; class Gammaproteobacteria; order Burkholderiales; family Burkholderiaceae; genus Caballeronia; species Caballeronia glebae. Next base: position 1,904 of record NZ_FCOJ02000008.1, on the reverse strand, counting down.
TGTTCTTCGCCGCGGCAGTCCACTGTTCCTGCGTAGTCTCCCGGCTAGTGACAGCAATACGCACGCGGTCCCTAGGCCTGCCGCCGGCGAAGAAGTAAGAGATCGGCAAATCCTCATTCGGAGCGAATCCCAGTCGCTGTCTGGATGCAACCTCTGCGCCCCTCAAAAAACCTATCACGTTGCGAAACAGACTGTGGTCGGACAAAACAGCTGGCGCCACCAGTCCGATCTCATCGATGCGAAGTGGCCGTGTTGGGAAAGCCAAGCCCGGCCAGTGCGGAATCTTGAGATCGGTTGCATTTAGCCTGAACCGACGTATTGCCCCAAGTCTGAGCTGGCGACGAACCTCCATCTCTCGTGGGACCTTCGGTCCCTTCTCATCGGTGTGCTGATCTTGAAACCAGTACTCCTTGTAAGGGCGGCGCCCCCAGTCCGCAAGCAGGACCTGCATTACCAAGACCTGAAGTGACTCAACGCTCGACGGTACCCTCAAAGTTGAACTGAGGGTCTTCAGTTTTCTCAACACGCCAAGGTAACCTGGGGTCAAGCGAACCGATCTGATGGTTGCGGCCTGGAGACCAGCTTGCAGCATGGCCGACGCGTACTGTTGCAGGCAAAGCTCGAATGCCGTCTTCCTGCCTGGCTCACCAAGCGTTGTGGTCTCCACGAGCAGAGCACCGATCGCTGAAACCTCCGTGATCAGATCCTTGGCCTCTTTGATGTCGCCACAGCTAAGCATCAAGCCGAACACTCTTGGGATGTAGCCGAAGAATTCGAAAAATCCCGTCGGGGTGACGATGTGCCGAGTAACTAACCCATAGAACTCGTCGCGAATTGACCGCCAAGAGCTGGGGCGCAGGTCTGCGGCATAGGTCTCGATATCACCAAGGAGCAGCGAGAACCCGAGCCGGCGTACTGATACGACATCAGCTTTACGCAGCGCGTCCGCCTGCAGGGCCGCATTCGGCGTGGCCAACAGCGCTCGCGAGGCCATCGCGATCCCGGAAGACGGGACCGCTGGTAACAGGCGATACTCACTTGATTGTTGTCGTATCTGATCGCGAATATGATGCACGAGGTCGGCGCCGTGCGCGGACGAAAGAGCAAAGATCTTTTGTTTCGACCCGGCAAAAATGAGCTCCGAGTCTTTGGCATAGGGAAGGTGCAGTGTCAGCGAGTCCGGACCTCCGTCATTCTTCTTCACTTTGACGATCGGTGCCAGCGCTGTAGCGATTCTTCCGGTGACGCGCTGTGCACCAAGATCAGCCCCATCAGCGTTAAAGACTAGAAATATGTCGTCGACATACCTGCCGTAGTAGACGGGAGCAAGCTTCTCGACGATCGCTCTGTCGAACTCAGTTAAAAGCACATTTGCAATGATCTTTGACGCAGACAGCCCGACCGGAACGGCGCCCTCGGGGCGGATTTGGAAGTCCGGCGTTGCCTCGTACCAAGTAGCCATCGCAGTCAATAGTCGCTCGGTAAACTGACGCTCTTGCCGAGTCAAGGTAAGGCCGATAGAGGATAAGAACGACGGCCGCAGAAGAAATCGCGGTGATACGCGGTGATAGAACCGCTCAATATCCATCGTAATCGCAAGAGTACTCTTGCCGCTCTCCAAAGCCGTTTCCATGGCCGATAAACCACCTTCCCGCCATTCTCGATAGGCGGAGAAATACGGTGCAAAGAGGCCTGGTGTTGCGAGATTTACGCACGGAGCATTAGTCCGCTCATCCTTCGGCGTCGCATACGTTCGACGCAGCCGATTGCCGAACGACGTTTTGCGATCGAGCGAAGCATCGAACAAATGTCCAACAAATAAAATCCGCCTCTTTTGAATTCAGAGTGGGTGTTTGTGCGGGTCAAGGGCGGGCGGGAGCCCGGCGCAGCGAACCCTTGAGGCG
>NZ_FCOJ02000026.1 GCF_001545035.1 Caballeronia glebae | reverse complement strand
TGACATTGCGTCACGCCGCACGACACAGCGATTACTTCGGTCGCAACACCCGCTTCCCTCAGACGCACCGCTTCTTCAACCGCGATCTCGTCGAACGGGTTCATCGACATCTTCACGTTGGCGATATCGACACCTGTGCTATCCGACTTCACCCGGACCTTCACGTTGTAGTCGACCACGCGCTTGACTGGCACCAGAATTTTCATCCACACGCTCCAAAGTTACGATAACGTCAACCCAGCGTCATTATACGAGTGACGCGTCGGATTACCCCTCCATAAGCGGGTGGGGTCGGGGCGTTATGCAATAGGTATGGGCCGAATTTTATCGAACGATCGTGCTATTTATATTCACGAAAACCCGAATACGACCATGAAAACGATTACCAGGCCGTAATTACCGCGCCGGCGTATTTGCCTTCGATGTACTGCTTCACTTCCGCCGAGTGATACGCCGCGATCAGCTTGCCGACCCACGGCTTGTCCTTGTCGGCCGCGCGAATCGCGATGATATTCACGTACGGACCGCGCGGATCTTCGATCGCGATCGCGTCGGACTTCGGCTTCAGACCCGCTTCCATCGCGAAATTGGTGTTGATGGCGGCAACGTCGACATCGTCGAGCGAGCGCGGAATCTGCGCCGCGTCGAGTTCGACGATCTTCAGCTTCTTCGGATTTTCGACGATATCGAGCGGCGTCGCCTTCAGGCCGGCATCCGCGCGCAGCTTGATGAGACCTTGCTTCTGCAGCAGCAGCAATGCGCGGCCGCCGTTGGTCGGATCGTTCGGCACCGCGACGCGCGCGCCGTTGCCGAGCGCCGACAACGACTTCAGCTTCTTCGAATAGATGCCCATCGGGAATGTCACCGTATCGGCGATTTTGATGAGTTTGTAGCCGCGATCCTTCACCTGCGCGTCGAGATACGGCAGATGCTGATAGCTGTTCGCATCGAGATCGCCGGCGGCGAGCGCGGCGTTCGGCTGCACATAATCGGAGAACTCGACGACCGTGATCTTCAGGCCGTTCTTCGCCGCGACCTGCTTCACCACGTCCATGATCTGCGCGTGCGGACCGCCGGTCACGCCAAGCTTGATGGCGTCCTCGGCGTGCGCGACGCCGTTGAACAGCGTTGCGCTCAGCAGCGCGGCGGCGAACTTCAGAATGAATCGACGTTGCATGGTTTCTTGAGTGGTTATTTGTGACTGAGACGACGCACGAGCCAGTCGCCGAACGACTGAACGAGTTGCACGAACACGATGAGAATCACGACCACGGTGAGCATCACTTCGGGCAGGAAGCGCTGATAACCATAGCGGATACCGAGATCGCCGAGACCGCCGCCGCCGATTGCGCCCGCCATCGCCGAATAGCCGACGAGCGACACGAACGTGATCGTCAGGCCCGCGACGACACCCGGCAGCGATTCCGGCAACAGCACCTTGAAGACGATCTGGCGGGTCGTTGCGCCCATCGCCTGCGCGGCTTCGATGAGTCCGCGATCCACTTCGCGCAGCGCGGTCTCGACGAGTCGCGCGATGAACGGCGCGGCGGCGATGGTCAGCGGCACGACGGCCGCCGCGGTGCCGATCGACGAACCGACGACGAGCCGCGTGAACGGAATCACCGCGACGAGAAGAATGATGAACGGCGTCGAGCGCACCGCATTGACGACGCCGCCGAGCACGCGATTCACGCCGATGTTCTGCAGCACGCCGTCGCGATCGGTCAGATAGAGCAGCACGCCGAGCGGCAAACCCACGGCCGCGCCGACGAGTCCCGAGATGCCGACCATGATCAGCGTTTCCCAGAACGACTGGACGAACATGTCGAACATTTCACTCAACATGGGACAACTCCTCCACCACGACGCCTTGCGAGCGCAAATAATCGATCGCCTCGGCGATCTTCACCGGCTGACCGCCCGCGAGCACCGCGAGCGAGCCGAACGCCTGCCCCTGAATCTCGTCGATCTGGCCGTGCAGGATGTTGAAATCGAGTTCGTAGCGGCGGATCGTCTCCGAGAGAATCGGCTGATCGACGCCCGAGCCCGTGAACGCGAGCCGCAGCAAATGGCCGCTGCCGGTCTTGAGCCGCTCGGTGACGCGCGCCTTCATTGCGGGCGGCAACTCGTGCGCGATCACGTCGCCGATCAACGCGCGCGTGACTTCGTGATGCGGCTGCATGAAGACATCGACGACCTTGCCCTCTTCCACCACGCGCCCCGCGTCGAGCACCGCGACGCGATCGCAGACTTGCTTGATCACTTCCATCTGATGCGTGATGAGCACGATCGTGAGGCCGAGTTCGCGATTGATCTTGCGCAGCAGATCGAGAATCGCGCGCGTGGTTTCGGGATCGAGCGCGGACGTGGCTTCGTCGGAAAGCAGCACTTTCGGTCTGCTCGCGAGCGCCCGCGCGATGCCCACGCGCTGCTTCTGCCCGCCGCTGATCTGCGCGGGATACTTGTCCTTGTGCGTCGAGAGGCCGACGAGATCGAGCAGCGGCAAAACCTCCGCTTCGATCTCGGCGCGCCTTTTGCCGGCAAGTTCGAGCGGCAGCGCGACGTTGTCGTACACCGTGCGCGAACTCAGCAAATTGAAATGCTGAAAGATCATGCCGATGTCGCGGCGCGCGGCGCGCAGATCGTCCTTGCCGAGCGTCATGAGATCGCGCTCGTCGACAATCACGTTGCCCTCGCTCGGTCGCGTCAGCAGATTGATGGTGCGCACGAGCGTGCTCTTGCCCGCGCCGCTGCGCCCGATGATGCCGAACACTTCGCCGGCGGGAATCGTCAGATTGACGTTGTGCAGCGCTTCGACCCAGCCCCGAGGCCCCGCGAAACGCTGCGAAAGATTGCGTATTTCGATCATGAAATGCAAACGGCGGAAGGCTCGGCAGGTGAAACGCACCCGCGCAGCCGGCCGCCGCTCGTTCTTAGCTGTTAGTTACCGTCGCCCGGATTTTACAGGACGCGTTACATCTGTTTAATAATGATTTCTGCGCGGCTAATAACTTGGAGATATTTACCGGCTCATGTCACGCACCCTCTATTCGACGAGCGCCGTCACCACACGACACGGCGTAGAACTGTTTCTGCATCGCTGGCAGCCCGCGCCGGGCGCCGATCCGAAGCCGCCGCAAGCGCGGATCGCGCTCGTTCACGGTCTCGGCGAACACGCGGGACGTTACGACGCGCTCGCGATCGCATTGAACGCGGCGGGCATCGAGCTGATCGCCATCGATCTTCGCGGACACGGGAAATCGTCGGGCGATCGGGCGTGGGTTCGCGTCTTCACCGACTATCTGCGCGATACCGACGTCCTGCTCGAAGCGTGCGCAGCGACGCCGCCCATCGCCACACCGCTCTTTCTGATGGGCCACAGCATGGGCGGAACGGTCGCCGCGCTGTACGCCGCCGAGCGCGCGCAAGAGCGAAAGCTGGCCGGCCTGATCCTGTCGAGTCCGGCGTTGAAGATCGGCGTGGGCACGCCGCGCTGGAAGGCGAAACTGAGCCGCATCGTGGGCACGATCGCGCCGCGGGTCGCCGCCTTCAGCATCGATCCGGCGTTGCTGTCGCGCGCGCCGGGTGTCGTCGAGGCGTACAGGCGCGATCCGCTCGTGCTTCACGCAGCCGTCCCGGCGCGCACCGCTGCGCAGATTCTGGCCGGCATGGAGCGCGTGGCGGCGAAGCGCGGCGGCATCGCACTGCCGCTGCTCGTCTTTCACGGCAGCGCGGACGCGATCTGCGATCCCGCCGGCAGCCGCCAGTTCGAAGCCCACGCGGGATCGACCGACAGCACGCTCGCGATTCATGAAGGCAGCGCCCACGAAACGCTCAACGATCTCGACCGCGAGCGCGTGATCCGCGAGCTGATCGACTGGACGCTGGTGCGCGCCGACTACGCGCGCACGCACGCGCCCGGCTAGATTTCCGCCAGCACCCGCAGATGCGCGACGACGCTGCGACCCAGCGCGGACAGGTTATAGCCGCCTTCGAGACAACTCACGATGCGCCCTTGCGCGTGCCGCTTGGCCACGCCGCGAATCTGCTCGGTGATCCACGCGTAATCGTCCTCGACGAGACCCATGTTGGCCATGTCGTCTTCGCGATGCGCGTCGAAGCCGGCCGAGAAGAAGATCATCTGCGGCTTGAATTCTTCGAGCCGCGGCAGCCACATCATGTCGACGACTTCGCGCACCTGCATACCCTTCGTGCGCGCGGCCAACGGCACGTTGACCATGTTCGACGCGTGATTGTCGGCGCCGCTGAACGGGTAGAACGGATGCTGAAAGAAGCTGCACATCAGCACGCGCGAATCGCCGCTGAACGCGGCTTCCGTGCCGTTGCCGTGATGCACGTCGAAATCGACGATCGCGACGCGCTGCAGGCCGTGCACATCGAGCGCATGGCGCGCGGCAATGGCGACGTTGTTGAAAAGGCAGAAGCCCATCGCGCGCGCGGGCTCCGCGTGATGGCCCGGCGGCCGCACGCTGCAAAACGCGTTGTCGTAACGCCCTTCGATGACCGCATCGGTAGCCGCGACCGCCGCGCCCGCCGCGCGCAATGCGGCGCGATAGGACTCGGGGCACATCGACGTATCGGGATCGAGCTCGCTTCTGCCCGATTCCGGCGTGCGGCTCTTGATGTAGTCGATATGCGCCTGCGTATGCACGCGCGCGAGATCGGCTTCCTCGGCGAGCGGCGCTTCCTCGCGCTCGATGAGCGAGTCGATCCGGCTCGCGATCAGTTGATCTTCGATCGCCTGCAAGCGCGCCGGACATTCGGGATGCCATTGCCCGTTGTCGTGCCGGAGGCAGTCGGGATGGGTGTAGAAGCCGGTAGCCATGATGTCTCGCAATGCCGCTTTTCGTCGGCTCTCGTCTCGTGCTTTTTTGTCATACGCGAGCAGGTTTCGCGCAATTGACGTTAAGTTACCACACCGTTCGGCACGGGCGCTCTCGCCCGGACACATGGCCGATCCGGGCGCGAAGCGTCGGTTATACTGCCCCGACGCCTGCCGCCCGAGCGATTGCGCGCGGCATGTTGCAGGCTGTTGCGTTCCGTTGAGAATCGTTGCGATCGATTCGACTTCACATGCGTTTTGGCCGCTCGCGCATCGGCATCGCCCCAACCGCCCCCAACCACGCACACTATGAATTTTCAGTTTGCTCCGTTTGTCTTCACGGCCTCCTCCAGGCCGGCCACGCGTGCCCTCGTTGCGTCCATCGTCTGCGCGCTCGGTTTTCTCTCCGGGAATAGTGCCTTTGCGCAGTCGCAGCAACCGCAGGCCGCGACGCCGCAAGGGCAGATGTTCGAAGAAGAGATCGTGCCGCAGCGCTACGCGAACAATCCGAATGTCGATGCGTTCATCAATGACATGGTCGCGCGCTACGACTTCGATTCGTCCGCGCTGCACGACCTGTTCGCCCGCGTGAGCTACTCGGCGACCGCTGCAAAGCTGGTTCTTCCGTCGCCCACGCCGCAGGCCAAGAACTGGCGCGCCTATCAGGGGCGTTTCATCGAGCCGGTGCGCATCAACGCGGGCGTGAAGTTCTGGCGCGCGAATCAGGCGACGCTACAGCGCGCCTCCGCGCAGTTCGGCGTGCCGCCGGAGGTGATCGTCGGGATCATCGGCGTGGAGACGATCTACGGGAAGTACATGGGCAACTTCCGCGCGCTCGACGCGCTGACCACGCTCACCTTCGATTACCCGAACACGCCGAACCGCGTCGAGCGCATGGCGACGTTCCGTAAGAATCTCGAAGACCTGCTCGTGTGGACGCGCGATTCGCAGATCGACCCGACGTCCGTGCTCGGTTCGTACACCGGCGCGATCGGCATTCCGCAGTTCCTGCCGAGCAGCATCGTGCAATACGCGGTCGATTTCGACGGCAACAGCCGCATCGATCTGCGCGCGAGCCCGGCGGACGCCATCGGCAGCGTGGCGAATTACCTGAAACAGAACGGCTGGCAACCGGGACGCCCGGTCGTGTGGCGCATTGCCGGCGATGTCGGCAGTCAGGGCATTGCGCAGGCCGCCGCCGACGGCTCGCCGGAGCCGAAGTGGTCGCTCGCGCAACTGACGAAGGCCGGCATGCTGCTCAACGAGCCGGGACTGAACATCGACGCCGAAGCGCCGACCCCGCTCACCGTCGTCGATCTGCCCACGCCCGGCCGCACGACCGAATACACGCTCGGGCTGAAAAACTTCTACGTGCTGACGCGCTACAACCGCAGCTTCTTCTACGCGCTCGCGGTGTATCAGCTCGGCGAGGCGGTGAAGGCGCGCATGATGTCCGGCGACACGGGCGCGAACTTGCAGTAACTTCGCGTTGTCTTTGAATATGAAAAACCCCGGCACGCCGGGGTTTTCTCATAGCGCGAACGAAAATCGCGGCGTCAAGCCGGGAACACGCCCGTCGACAGATATCGATCGCCGCGATCGCAGACGATGAACACGATCGTCGCATTCTCCACCTGACGCGCGATGCGCAGCGCGACTTCGCACGCGCCGCCCGACGAGATGCCCGCGAAAAGGCCTTCGACCGACGCGAGGCGTCGCGCCATCGCTTCGGACGCCGCCTGACTCACGTTCTCCACGCGATCCACGCGGCTGCGATCGAAGATCTTCGGCAGATACGCTTCCGGCCACTTGCGGATGCCCGGAATGCGCGAGCCCTCTTCCGGCTGCGCGCCGATGATCTCGATCGCCTGGTTCTGCTCTTTCAGAAACTTCGACACGCCCATGATCGTGCCGGTCGTGCCCATTGACGACACGAAGTGTGTGAGACGGCCTTCGGTCTGGCGCCACAACTCGGGGCCCGTGCCTTCGTAGTGCGCGAGCGGATTGTCCGGATTCGCGAATTGATCGAGGATGATGCCGCGGCCATCGCGCTGCATCTGATCGGCGAGATCGCGCGCGTATTCCATGCCACCCGTCACCGGCGTCAGCACGATCTCGGCGCCATACGCGGCCATGCTCTGACGGCGTTCGATCGACAGATCTTCCGGCATCAGCAGCACCATCTTGTAGCCGCGCATTGCGGCGGCCATCGCGAGCGCGATGCCTGTGTTGCCGCTCGTGGCTTCGATCAGCGTGTCGCCCGGCTTGATGCGGCCGCGCTCTTCAGCTTTCCTGATCATCGACACAGCCGGCCGGTCCTTCACCGACCCCGCCGGATTGTTGCCTTCGAGCTTGGCCAGTACGACGTTGTTGCGGCTGCGGATTTCATCGTCCACGACGCGGACGAGTTGCACGAGCGGCGTGTTGCCGACCGTGTCTTCGATAGTCATGTAAGCCATATGCGGAGCGGATTCCATTCCCCACGGACGACTCGTCTGTGGCGGGGATTTCGATATAGGGATTCGTCGATTGTAGCCCACTGGTTCCGTCGATGCCGGCGCACCCCTGATGCACGGATGGACTGCCGGCGCAGCCGAAAGCGCAATGACAGATTCGCCGCTTCGCGTGCGCGCCGCCCGCGCGAGCAAAAAGCCCCGTGGGGAAACCGTCCACGGGAAGCCCAAGACATCCGAAGGCTGAAGGAGATCGACGGCGCGCCGCGCGCCGGGGCGCGCCTCGGGTCTTCCGTTATTTCTTCACGACGACCGGCTTGGCCGACGTGGAAGCCGAAACCGCCGTCGCGCCAGCCGAGTTCGCGCCGCCCGGCGGTGCGGCGACCGCCGCGGACTTGCTCGTCGCGCCGACCGCCAGCCCTTCCGCTTCGAGACGCTGGACGGTCTTGCCGCCCATGCCTTTCACGCGCGCGCTGAGATCGCTCGCGTCCTTGAAGGGACCGTGCGCCTGACGTTCATCGAGAATGGCTTTCGCCTTTGCCGGACCGATGCCCTTGATGCCGCGCAGCGCGTCGGCGTTGGCGGTATTGACGTCGACGGCCGCGAACGCGCTGCCGATGGAAAAAATGAGCGCGAATGCGGCGATCGACGAGAGTGCTTGCTTGAACATGACTGAGTCTCCGTGAAGAACCGGCCGGCACCAGCGCCAACCGTGAGACCCAGTTTAGAGAGGCTCGATGCGCGTTTATAGCTGGCCGAATAGCCAACGCACGTAACGATCGACGCCTTCTTGAACCGTGAGGAACGACGCGTCGTAACCCGCCGCGCGCAGCTTCGACTGGTCCGCCTGCGTGAAGCATTGGTACTTGCCGCGCAGCGCGTCCGGAAACGGCACGTATTCGATCAGCCCGCGCTGCACGAGCTCGGCCAGCGACAGCGCCGCTTCGCCGTTTAGCGCACGCAACGAGTTCACGACCGTCGACGCGATGTCGTTGAACGGCTGCGCGCGTCCGGTGCCGAGATTGAAGATGCCCGATTTCTCCGGATGATCGAAGAAGAACAGATTCACCTTCACGACATCCTCGACCGAAATAAAATCGCGCGTCTGTTCGCCGGCCGCGTAGCCGTTGTATTCGCCGAAGAGCTTGACCTTGCCTTCCGAGCGGAACTGGTTGAAGTTGTGGAACGCAACCGACGCCATACGACCCTTGTGCGTCTCGCGCGAGCCGTACACGTTGAAATAGCGAAAGCCGACGATCTGGCTCTGCGCCTTCGGCAGCGTTTGCCGCACGATCTGATCGAAGAGGAACTTGGAATAGCCGTAGACGTTGAGCGGCTTCTCGACTTCACGCTCCTCGACGAAACGGCTCGAACCGCCATATGTGGCCGCCGACGATGCATAAAGGAACTGCGCGCCCTGCGCGAGGCACGCGTCCATCACTTCGCGGCTGTAGCGGAAGTTGTTGTCCATCATGTAGCGGCCGTCGGTTTCCATCGTGTCCGAACAGGCGCCTTCGTGGAACACCGCGCGCACGCTGCCGAAATCGCCGCGCTTGAAGCGCTCGACGAATTCGGTTTTGTCGAGGTAATCGTCGATCTCGCAATCGACGAGATTCTTGAACTTGTCGGCGCGCGTGAGATTGTCGACCGCGATCACGCGGTTCTCGCCACGCTCGTTGAGCGCCTTGACGATATTGCTGCCAATGAAGCCGGCCGCACCGGTAACGATGATAGTCATGGCGTTATGTCAGGTAAGGTCAGGCGAAGAGTTCGTTGTAGCCGACGGTCGCCGTACCGAGCTTACCCACGACGATGCCCGCCGCGCGGTTCGCATAGACGATCGAGTCGACGAGCGGCACACCCGCGCCCAGCATGGTCGCGACCGTTGCGATAACGGTGTCGCCGGCGCCCGAGACATCATACACTTCGCGCGCTTCGGCCGACGTGTGCAGCACCCGGTTCTCGGTGAAGAGCGTCATGCCCTCTTCCGAGCGCGTGAGCAGGAGCGCGGAGAGATCGAGATCGGCGCGCAGTTTCGTCACGCGATCTTGCAGGTCTTCCTCGGATTTCCATTGGCCGATCACTTCGCGCAGCTCGGCGCGGTTCGGCGTGATGAGCGTGGCGCCGCGATAACGGTCCCAGTCGTCGCCCTTCGGATCGACGAGCACCGGCTTTCCGGCGCGCTTCGCGTCGGCGATCATCCGCGTGACGTGCGTGAGGCCGCCTTTCGCGTAGTCGGACATGAGGATCACGTCGTGCTGCGGCAGGATCTCGGTGAAACGTTCGAGACACGCGCGCAGCACTTCATGGTTCGGCGTGTTTTCGAAATCGACGCGCAGCAGTTGCTGCTGACGCGACAGCACACGCAGCTTGATGGTCGTGAGAAGTTCGGGATCGCGTTCGAGATACGCCGCGACCTTGCTCTCGCCGAGCAACTCGACGATGCGCTCGCCCGGCTCGTCATGACCGACCACGCAGAGCAGACCAGCCTGCGCGCCGAGCGCCGCCGCGTTGCGCGCGACGTTCGCCGCGCCGCCGAGCCGGTCTTCCTTCTTCTGCACATGCACGACCGGAACGGGCGCTTCGGGCGAGATGCGGTTGACGTCGCCGAACCAGTAGCGGTCGAGCATCACGTCGCCGACAACCAGCACGCGCGCCGCTGAAATGCGCGCGAGCGGAACGACGGGAATATCGGCCTTAGTTACTGCTGCCGTTGCGGTCGAGTTCGACATGGGGACGTCCTATTGCAAAGTAGTCGATGCCCATTTCGGCCATCGCTTCCGGTTCATACAAATTGCGGCCATCGAAGATCACCGGCGCCTTCAGCGCGCTCTTCAGGTGCCAGAAATCCGGGCTCTTGAATTCCTTCCATTCGGTCACGATGACGAGCGCGTCCGCGTCCGTCAGCGCATCCTGTTGCGTCTTCACGAAATGCAGACGCTTCAGCTCGTCGGGGCGATCCGCGAGATCGAGCGCGAACACGCGCTCCGCTTCCTCGCGCGCGACGGGATCATAGCCGCGCACCGTGGCGCCGCGCTCCAGCAACGACTCGATGATGCGCCGGCTCGACGCCTCGCGCATGTCGTCGGTATTGGGCTTGAACGCGAGGCCCCACACGGCGAACGTGCGCCCGCGCAGGTCCTCGCCCATGCGCTTGACAATCTTGTTGACGAGCACTTCTTTCTGATCGCGATTGACCGCTTCGACCGCTTCGAGAACACGCAGCGTGTGGCCGTTCTCGCGCGCCGTCTGCGCGAGCGCCTGCACGTCCTTCGGGAAGCACGAGCCGCCGTAGCCGCAGCCCGCATACAAGAAGTGATAGCCGATGCGCGGGTCCGAGCCGATCCCGCGCCGCACCGATTCGATATCGGCGCCGACGGTATCCGCGAGATTCGACAGATCGTTCATGAACGAGATGCGCGTCGCGAGCATCGCGTTGGCGGCGTATTTCGTGAACTCGGCCGAGAACACGTCCATGTACAGTGTGCGCTCGTGATTGCGGTTGAACGGCGCGTAGAGGCGCTTCATTTTCTCGCGCGCGAGGTTGCCCGCGCGGTCGTCGTCGATGCCGATCACGATGCGATCCGGGCGCATGAAATCGTCGACGGCCGCGCCTTCCTTCAGGAACTCCGGATTCGACACGACCGAGAAGCCGTGCTTCTCCGAACCGCCGAGCCCGCGCGCCTTAAGCTCTTCGTCGACGACGCGCTTCACCTGCAGCGCCGTGCCGACCGGCACCGTGGATTTATCGACGATCACCTTGAAGCCGTTCGAATACTTGCCGATGTTGCGCGCCGCGGCGAGCACGTATTGCAGATCGGCGGAGCCGTCTTCGTCGGGCGGCGTGCCCACCGCGATGAATTGAACGTCGCCGTGCTCGACGCTTGCTTTCACGTCCGTGGAAAACTGGATGCGGCCCGCCGCGCGCGTGCGCCTCAGCATTTCCTGAAGGCCCGGCTCGTGGATCGGCACGCCGCCATTGTTGAGAATTTCGATCTTGCGCGGATCGACATCCACGCAAAATACGTCATTGCCGATTTCGGCAAGGCACGCGCCGGTTACGAGACCGACGTAACCCGTGCCGACGATGGTCACTTTCATACGCTTTCCGGTTGTTCCTGAAATGCCGGTGGCGGAAGCGGCGCACTCGCGCGCCGCCCGATGTCATGCTTGCCGCGCGGGCTCAGACCGAGCTCGTGATCGGCTCGACGCGACGCGGCGCGTACGTCTCCCAGCCGCTGCAGCCGGGACACTGCCAATAGAATAGACGCGCGCGGAATCCGCAAGTTTGACACGTATAACGCGGCAGATTCTTGGTGCGCTGTTTCACTAGATTACGCATCAGTTCGAGCTCGCCGCGGCGCGGCTCGTCGGCCGCCGCCTCCTGCGCTTCGAGCAGACGCGTCATGCCCGCGAGATTCGGCGCGCTCTGCATCTGCTTGCGCGCGAGTTCGTGTGCTGCGTCGAGACCGCGCAACTCCTGAACGTGTTTGTACGCGACATCGAGCAAATCGTTCGACGGATAGCGCGTCACGTAATCGATCAGCAGATCGACGCCCTCTTCCCTGCGCCCGAGCGTGGCATACGCCTTCATCAATTTCTCGGCGACGAGCGGCAAATACGCCTCGTTCTGCTCCTCGACACGCTTCCAGTTCGCGATGGCCGCTTCGACGTTGCCCGCGGCCGCTTCGACATCGCCCGCGAGGATGGTCGCGCGCACGTTGTCCGGGTTCGATGCCAGCGCGAGCGTCAACTCGGCGCGCGCGCCATCGGCATTCTTGCGCTGCAACGCTTCCTGCGCGAGTTCGCAATGAAAATGCGCGATTTCCATATGCAGCGACGGCGCGCCCATCTTTTCGATTTGCTCGGCCGTCGTAATCGACTTCGGCCAGTCCTTCTCGATCTCATAGATGGTCAGGAGCGCGCGCTGCGCACCGAGCGAATATTCGCCCTCGTTGAGCGACTTGAACGTTTCCTCGGCGCGATCGAGCAGGCCCGCCTTCAGGAAGTCCTGTCCGAGTTCATAGAGCGCGTGATCGCGCTCGGCGACCGGCAGATCGGCGCGGCTCAGCAAATTCTGATGCACGCGGATCGCGCGATCTGTTTCTCCGCGGCGGCGAAACAGATTGCCGAGCGCGAAGTGCAGTTCGATCGTTTCGGGATCGAGCTTGGCGACTTCGATGAATGCATCGATCGCCTTGTCGTGTTGCTCGTTGAGCAGAAAATTGAGGCCGCGAAAGTACGAGCGCGGCAAGTTCGCATTTTCGGACAACAGCGCTTTCAAGTCATGGCGGGACGCCATCCACCCGAGCGCGAAAGCGACGGGGATGACGAGCAGCCACCAGAAGTCTAGATCCATGCGATTAGTCGTTGAATGTTACGTGTCTGCTTGCGCGAAAGTTCAGATGAGCGGCGGCATCGGCGGCTCTTCCTTCACCACCGGCGTCTCGCGCGCGACACGCAACTCGCGCTTGAGCCGCCCGTTTTCCATGCGCAGGCGCACCATCGCCGGCACGGCGGACACGAGCCCCGCAAGCAATCCCACGACGAAAAACGCGAGGCCGATAAGAATAAGCGGCGCCTGCCACGCGTAGCCCGCGAGAAAGTTCAGCGTCGCGGGCTGGGTATTGGCGAGCGCCAGCACCAGCAACAACACGAATACCAGAACGCGGATCAGCCAGACGATGAATTTCATGTAGGGTCTCGCAAGAGCGGTTGCACCAGACGGCCCTTCCATTTCGGCGGGGCCTGCGCGGTTGAACACCCAGGTCAAAGTGACCGGTATTGTAATTGATGCTCCCGAGCGCCGGCAGTCGCCAGCTCGCCGCATGAAATTTTTAGCAAACAACGCACCCGTCGCGGCAGGGTGATCGAGCATAAAACGTCGCGCATAAAAAAAGCACCCCGAAGGGTGCTTTCCTGGTCGATTGCCCGGTTGGCCGGATGCCGCGAACTGAAAGATATCTTCAGTCAAGGATACGGGCCGATCAGAGATCGTCCGCATCATCGTCATTCGACTGCTTCAGCGGTTCCCCCGCGCGGCCGTCGACGCGTTCGCGCAATTCCTTGCCCGGCTTGAAGTGCGGCACGAATTTCTCCGGCACCAGCACCTTCTCACCCGACTTGGGATTGCGTCCGACACGTGACGGACGACGGTTGAGCCCGAAGCTGCCGAAGCCGCGAATCTCGATGCGATGACCGTTGGCCAGCGCCTCCGACATCGCATCGAGCATCGTCTTCACCGCGAAATCCGCATCCTTGAGGACAAGTTGCGGAAATCGCGACGCCAACTGGGCGACCAATTCCGATTTGGTCATACTTCAGCTTGCCGTTGAGGGCTTAGCTGTTCTGGCCGTCGAGCTTGGCCTTGAGCAGCGCGCCCAGGTTGGTCGTGCCGGTAGCGGCGGCGTTCGAGTCGCCCTTCAGGTCGCGCATTGCTTCCTGTTGCTCGGCCGAATCCTTCGCCTTGATCGACAGATTGATGCCACGCGACTTGCGATCGATGTTGATGATCATCGCGTTGACCTTGTCGCCTTCCTTCAGCACGTTACGCGCATCTTCCACGCGGTCCACAGCGATTTCCGAAGCACGCAGATAGCCTTCGACGTCAGCCGTCAGGGTGATAACCGCACCCTTCGGGTCCACCGCCTTCACGACGCCGTCGACGATTGCGCCCTTGTCGTTCATTGCAACGAAGTTGTTGAACGGATCGCCTTCGAGCTGCTTGATGCCGAGCGAGATGCGTTCCTTGTCCACGTCGATGCCCAGAACCATGGCTTCGACTTCGTCGCCCTTCTTGTACTTGCGGACGGCTTCTTCGCCGGTTTCCGACCACGACAGATCCGACAGGTGAACCAGACCGTCGATGCCGCCAGGCAGACCGATGAACACGCCGAAGTCGGTGATCGACTTGATGGCGCCGCTGATCTTGTCGCCCTTCTTGAAGTTGCGGCTGAAGTCATCCCACGGGTTCGGCTTGCACTGCTTCATGCCGAGCGAGATACGGCGGCGGTCTTCGTCGATTTCGAGAACCATGACTTCGACTTCGTCGCCCAGCTGAACAACCTTCGACGGTGCAACGTTCTTGTTCGTCCAGTCCATTTCCGACACGTGGACCAGGCCTTCGATGCCGGATTCCACTTCGACGAATGCGCCGTAGTCCGTGATGTTCGTGACCTTGCCGAACAGGCGCGTGCCCGACGGGTAACGACGCGAGATGCCTTCCCACGGATCGTCGCCGAGTTGCTTGATGCCGAGCGAGACGCGGTTCTTCTCCTGGTCGAACTTGAGGATCTTGGCGGTGACTTCCTGGCCAACCGACAGCACTTCCGACGGGTGACGCACACGACGCCATGCGATGTCGGTGATGTGCAGCAGGCCGTCGATGCCGCCGAGGTCCACGAATGCGCCGTAGTCGGTGATGTTCTTGACCACGCCTTCGACGATCGCGCCTTCCTTCAGCGTTTCGAGCAGCTTCGCGCGCTCTTCGCCCTGCGTCGCTTCGATGACCGCGCGGCGCGACAGCACCACGTTGTTACGCTTGCGATCGAGCTTGATGACGCGGAATTCGAGCGTCTTGCCTTCGTACGGCGTCGTGTCCTTGACCGGACGCGTGTCAACGAGCGAACCCGGCAGGAACGCGCGGATGCCGTTGACCATCACGGTCATGCCGCCCTTGACCTTGCCGGTGATCGTGCCGGTCACGAGTTCGTTGTTGTCCAGCGCTTTTTCCAGCGACAGCCACGAAGCCAGACGCTTCGCCTTGTCGCGCGACAGGATGGTGTCGCCATAGCCGTTTTCCAGCGCGTCGATCGCGACGGAAACGAAGTCGCCCGCCTGCACTTCCACTTCACCCGCGTCGTTCAGGAATTCTTCGAGCGGAATATAGGCTTCGGACTTGAGACCAGCGTTGACAACCACGAAGTTGTGGTCGACACGGACGACTTCGGCGGAGATCACTTCGCCGGCGCGCATGTCCTGCTTGGTCAGCGACTCTTCGAACAGAGCCGCAAAGGATTCGGTATTCGGGGTGGAGGTTTGCAGGTCGGACATAAAAATCGATATTTGCACGGCCTTCGCGCGGCGGTTCGGGATGAACCTGTAAGGCGCAACGCCATACGGGGTTAAAGGGTTAACACACGCTCCGTTTCCGGCGGAGCACCTTACTTCACTACGACTTACCACAACTCGCTACACGCGAATTTCGCTGTACCAGCCAATGATCTGCTCGACCGCTTGATCGATCGACAAACCGGAGGTGTCCAGCGTCTTCGCGTCCGCCGCGGGCTTGAGCGGCGCGGTGCTCCGGTTCATATCCCGGGCGTCGCGTGCGCGCAAATCTCGCAGCAAGTCATCCATATTAGCAGAAAAACCTTTTTGCATCAATTGCTTATACCGTCTCGCCGCGCGCGCCTCGACGCTCGCAGTCAAAAATACCTTGAGCGTGGCGTCGGGGAAGATGACGGTGCCCATGTCGCGGCCGTCGGCGACGAGGCCCGGGCGCTTGCGAAAGGCCCGCTGGCGCGCGACGAGCGCCTGGCGCACTTCGGGATGCACGGCGATCGCGGAGGCGCGGTTTCCGACTTCTTCCTGGCGGATTTCGCCCGAGACGTCCGTTCCGTCAAGCTGCGCGCAGCCTTCGCGGAAGGTGATGTGGAGCGCTTCGATCAGCTTTGCAAGGCCGGGCGCGTCGTCCTTCTCCACCTCGTAGCGGATGCTCGCGAGCGCCGCGAGCCGGTACAGTGCGCCGCTGTCGAGCAGGTGAAAGCCGAGCGTCGCGGCGACGATCGCGGCGACCGTGCCCTTGCCCGACGCCGTTGGCCCGTCGATGGTGATCACTGGAGTGGGGTCGAAAGGACGGGCTGGTTTCATTGAGTCTGGCCGTTCTGGCCCGTTATTGCGGTCATGGAAGTGGAAGTCATCGCGTTTCACGGTACAGCGCTCCCGTTACGCTTTGACAAGCGTCGAGAAGCGGTCGAAGTAGTCCGGAAAGGTCTTGTTCACGCATTTCGGGTCGTTGATGCGCACCGGCACGCCGCCGAGACTCACGAGCGACAAGCACATCGCCATGCGGTGATCGTCGTAGGTGTCGATCGCGGCGTTCGGCGTGAGTTGCGCCGGCGGCGTGACGACGAGATAGTCCGCACCCTCTTCCACCGTCGCGCCGATCTTGCGCAATTCGGTCGCCATCGCGGCGATGCGGTCGGTCTCCTTCACGCGCCAGCTCGCGATGTTGCGCAGCGTCGTCGTGCCGCTCGCGAAGAGCGCGGCCACGGCGATCGTCATCGCGGCGTCGGGAATCAGGTTGAAATCCATGTCGATGGGCGCGAGCTTGCCGTCGTCCGATTCGACGCCGCGCACCTCGATCCAGTCCTCGCCCATCATCACGTTCGCGCCCATGCGGTTCAGCGCATCGGCGAAACCGACGTCGCCCTGGATGCTCGAACGCCCGACGCCTTCCACGCGCACCGGTCCGTGCCCGATCGCGCCCGCCGCCAGAAAATACGACGCCGACGACGCGTCGCCTTCGACCATGATCGCGCCCGGCGATTTGTAGCTCACGCCGGCGGCAATGGTGAAGCGCGCCCAGCCATCGCGCTCGACGGTCACGCCGAAGCGCGCCATCAAACGAATCGTGATTTCGATGTACGGCTTCGAGATCAGTTCGCCTTCGATCTCGATCGTAACGGGACCATCGCGGCCCTCGACGACCGGCAGGCTCATTAGAAGCGCGGTGAGGAACTGGCTCGACACGTCGCCGCGCACGCGAATCGGCTTGTCGATGGCGATCTTCGCGGCGTGGATCTTGAGCGGCGGAAAGCCATCGTTCAGCTCGTAATCGATCGCGGCGCCGATCTGACGCAGCCCGTCGACGAGATCGCCGATCGGCCGCTCGTGCATGCGCGGCACGCCGTGCACGCGATATTCGCCGCCGTTCACGGCCAGCGCCGCGGTCAGCGGACGCACCGCCGTGCCCGCGTTGCCGAGAAACAGTTCCGCCGACTTCGAAGGAAACGCACCACCCGTCCCGCCGACGATCACACGCTCGCCGTCTTCGCGCACGGCGACGCCGAGATTTTTGAGCGCGGCGAGCATCACGCGCGTGTCGTCGGAATCGAGCAGATTCGTGATCGACGTTTCACCGTTCGCAAGCGCCGCGAGCAACAGCACGCGGTTCGAAATGCTCTTCGAGCCGGGCAAGCGCACCGTGCCAGCCGCGCGGGAGAAAGGTCCGAGATCGAGATGTTCCATAGTGTGTCCTTGTTTCGCGGCTTACTTGGCGGCGATGTCGTTCGAGGGCTTGATGCCGCCGCGTTCCTGCCATTCTTTTCGAGCGACGCGCGAACGCGCGAACGCCGCTTCGAGCGCCGCGCCATCCGAGGCGTCGATCGCCGCGCGAAAGCGCGCGAGCACGGCGGTGTAGTCGTCGAGTTCGGCGAGCAGCGCGGCGCGGTTCGCGAGACAGATATCGCGCCACATTTCTGGGCTCGAAGCCGCGATACGCGTGAAATCGCGGAACCCGCCCGCGGCAAACGAAAATTTCAGATCGGCGTCGGGTGTATCGAGAATCTGGTCGACGAGCGCGAACGACAGCACGTGCGGCAAATGGCTCACCGACGCGAACACGCGATCGTGCTGCGCCTCGCTCATCTGACGCACGCACGCGCCGGTCTCGCGCCACATCGCCGCGATGCGCTCCACGTCGCCGGCCGCGTTTTCCGGCAGCGGACACAGCACGACGTTGCGCTCGACGTACAGATCGGGCAACGCCGCGTCGACGCCGCTCGACTCGCGCCCGGCGATCGGATGGCCCGGCACGAACTGCGCGACACGCGCACCGAGCGCGCGCTTAGCCGCCTCGACGACATCGGTTTTCGTGCTGCCGGCGTCGGTGACGATGGTCCGCGCGTCGAGCAACGGCGCGATGCGCGCGAGCAGCGGCCCGGTCTGCGCGACCGGCGCGGCGAGCAGCACCACGTCGGCGCCTTCGAGCGCGCTTGCCAGCGCGGCGTCGTCGTCGAGCGCGGCGGCTTCATCGATCACGCCGAGTTCGAGCGCGCGCGCAACCGATGCGGCGGAGCGCCCCACGCCGACGACGCGGCCCGCCAGCCCCGCGCGCTCACGCAACGCGCGCGCGAGCGAGCCGCCGATCAGACCGACGCCGAAAATAACCAGTTTGTTGAAAGAGAACGCAGCCACGGGACATGGGTAAAAGCGCGTCGTCCGACGCAGGGTGAAACGAGCCGCCGCGAACGCTCGCAGCGGCGATGAGCCAGATCAGCGCGCCCGCGGATACGAACCGAGGATCTTCAGGAACGCGGACTTGCGACCGAGTTCGTCGAGCGCGGCGGCAACCGCGGCATCGTCGCGATGGCCTTCGATGTCGATATAGAAGTAATACTCCCACGCGCCCGAGCGCGCGGGACGCGATTCGAAACGCGTCATCGAAACGCCGTGCTTCGCGAGCGGCTCCAGCAGCTTGAAGACCGCGCCGGACTCGTTCTTCACCGTGACGATGAGCGAGGTCTGATCGTGGCCGCTCGAATCCGTCGGCTGCTTGCCGACGATCACGAAGCGCGTGCGATTGTGCGGATCGTCCTGAATCATCGAGAACACGACGCCCAGGCCGTAGTGCGTCGCGGCGCGATCGCCGGCAATGGCCGCGACCGTCGGATCTTCGAGCGCCATGCGCGCGGCTTCCGCATTGCTCGACACGGCGTGGCGCTCCAGATGCGGCGCGTTCGCCGAGAGCCAGCGCTGACACTGCGCGAGCGCTTGCGGATGCGCGCACACGCGCTTCACGCCGTCGAGCGCGCCGGACGCGGTCAGCAGATTGTGATGAATCGGCAACGCGAGTTCGCCGCCGATCGAAAGCGATGTCTGCAGCAGCAAATCCAGCGTGCGCGACACCGCGCCTTCCGCCGAATTCTCGACCGGCACGACGCCGTACTGCGCCGCGCCCGCCTCGACGGCGCGGAACACTTCGTCGATCGACGGGCACGGCACGCCGTGAATCGAATGCCCGAAGTATTCGAACATCGCCTGTTCGCTATACGTGCCGACCGGCCCGAGGAATGCAGCGCTGATCGTCTGTTCGAGCGCGCGGCTCGCGGCCATGATCTCGCGCCAGATCGAAGCGATGTGTTCATCGGCGAGCGGCCCGTCGCTCATTTCCTGCAGACGCGCGATGACCTGCATCTCGCGCTCCGGACGAAACACGGGCGCATTGAAATGCTTCTTCACCTCGCCGACTTCCAGCGCGACGGAAGCACGCTGATTCAGCAGCGCGATGAGTTGCGCGTCGAGCGCATCGATGCGCTCACGCAGCGGTTTGAGTCTTGAATTGAGATCGTCGTCCATGCGGTGCTTGAGCTTATGCGATTGAGTGAGCGTGGTCGCTGTTAAGCGCCTGTGCGCTCGAATTCCTTCATGTAATCGACGAGAGTTTTGACTCCCTCGATCGGCACCGCGTTGTAGATCGATGCCCGCATGCCGCCGACGGACTTGTGGCCCTTCAGTTGCAACAGCCCGCGCGCTTTCGCGCCGACCAGGAAATCGGTGTTGCGCGATTCGTCGGCGAGAAAGAACGGCACGTTCATGCGCGAACGGTTCTGGCGCTCGACCTTGTTGACGTAGAAATCGCTGGAATCGATGGTGTCGTAGAGCAGCGTGGCCTTCTCGACGTTGCGCGCCTCGATCGCCGCGAGGCCGCCCTGCTTCTTCAGCCACTTGAAGACGAGACCGGCGATGTAGATCGCGTAGGTGGGCGGCGTGTTGTACATCGAATTGTTCTCGGCGACGATCTTCCATTCGAACGCCGAAGGACAAATGGACAGCGCGCGGTCGAGCAGGTCCTCGCGCACGATCACGACGGTCACGCCCGCCATGCCGATGTTCTTCTGCGCGCCGCCGAAGAGCACGCCGTACTTGGCGATGTCCATCGGGCGCGACAGGATGTGCGAGGAGGCGTCGGCAACGAGCGGGATATCGCCGAGATCGGGAATCTCGAAGGCTTCGACGCCGTCGATGGTCTCGTTCGAGCACAGATGCACGTAAGCCGGGTCGTCCGAGAGCTTCCACTCGTTGAAGCCCGGCACGCGCGTAAAGCCTGCTTCGGTCTTGCCGCTCGCCGCGAGATGCGGCGTGCCGTACTTCTGCGCTTCCTTGAACGATTTCGTCGACCACGAACCGGTCACGACGAAGTCGGCCGTCTGCCTGTTGCCGAGCAGGTTCATGGGCACGATCGCATTTTCGCCGATGCCGCCGCCCTGCAGAAACAGGATGCGATGCGACGCGGGCACGTTCAACAGGTCGCGCAGATCGGTGAGCGCCGCCTCGTGGATCGACATGAACTCCGCGCCGCGATGACTCATTTCCATCACGCTCATGCCGCTGCCTTGCCAGTCGAGCATCTCATCAGCCGCTTGCCTCAGGACTTCTTCTGGCATGGCGGCTGGGCCGGCGGAGAAATTGAACACGCGCATCTGGAGATCCCGGAAATCCGATTCGGCAGGCGCGAATTGCACGGCAAATGCAACGAAGACCACGTTCTCACGCCCGAAAAAGAAATGGCTGCTTGCGCTCGCGCGCAAACAGCCATTATCGCACTGTCCGGAAAACCCGCCAATGCGCGGGGCGGTGAGCCCCGCCGGCGGATTTTCGTCAGGTCGAGGTCGCCGAGCTTACTTGGCGCTCGGCTTGACGCTCGCCACTTCCTGATCGGCTTGCGTGCGCGTCGCCTTGATGGCTTGCGGCATGTACTTCTGCATCAGGCCGTTCACGACGTCGCGGCCAACCTGGTCTTGAACCTGGATGAACTTGCGGCCGGTCGGGCTCTTGTAGAAGTTGGTCAGATCCTTGATCTCGTCCGTCGAGTAGTACTTCGCATACGCTTCGTACTGAGCCTGCATCGCGTCCTTGCGAAATGCGTCGGTCGCGAAAACCTGACCAGCGGAATCGACCAGCTTCGGCACTGCGTTCTTCTGCAGCGACGGAACGGCGGCTTGCTTCTGCTTGTCGTTCATCGTCTTGTTCTCGGACAGCGCGTCCGAGAGGATCGCCGGCACGAGTTGCTTCGATTGCATCTGCGCGCTGTTACCGATCGCACCGACCAGCTTCTGCGCGTCGATCGCGTCGAGCAGCTCTTTGATCGCGGCTTGCTTGGCCGGGTCAACCGGTGCTGCTGCGGCTGCCGGTGCGGCCGTCTGCGCGGGCGCCTGGTTCTGAAGCGACTGAGCCATCGCGAAGGTCGGCACGAAAGCGGCCAGCAACATCCACTGCTTGAAACGTCCTTGCATCATTACTCCCTGTAAAAAATATCCAGTTCAGCACTGGCGACGAGCTTTGCGTGTCTTTCCGACGCCGACAACCAGCTCACGTCGCGCAGCTTAACTAATCCGAGCTTTCAAAAGCGATAACAAGAGGCCCGCGACACAAAAAATATCAGGCGCTTTCCCCGCCTTCATCATTTTCCGCGTCGTCAGGGCTGGCCGCAGCGTCTTCCGAACCGGCTTCCGCTTCGAGTTCGGCCTCGGCTTCCGCCTCGGCGATATGCTGCAGTCCCGACAACTTCGTTCCCTCGTCAAGGCTGATGAGTGTAACACCTTGGGTTGCACGGCCCATTTCGCGGATCTCCGAGACGCGCGTGCGAATGAGCACGCCCGCCGTCGTGATCAGCATGATCTCGCTCTCGGGCTCGACGAGCGTCGCGGCGACGACCCGGCCGTTGCGTTCCGACGTCTGGATCGCAATCATGCCCTTCGTGCCGCGACCGTGACGCGTGTACTCGTTGATCGGCGTGCGCTTGCCGTAGCCGTTCTCGGTAGCTGTCAGCACCGACTGATTCTCGCCGCCGGCGACCAGCATCGCGATGACGTGCTGGCCGTCTTCGAGCTGCATGCCGCGCACGCCGCGCGCCTCGCGGCCCATCGCGCGCACGTCGTTCTCGTCGAAACGCACGGCCTTGCCCGAGTCGGAGAACAGCATGACGTCGTGTTCGCCATCGGTGATCGCCGCGCCGATGAGGTAATCGCCCTCATCGAGACCGACGGCGATGATGCCCTTCTTCATCGGACGGCTGAACGCTTCGAGCGGCGTTTTCTTGACGGTGCCGAGCGCGGTCGTCATGAATACGTACTTGTCGGCCGAGAATTCCTTGATCGGCAGAACGACGTTGATCTTCTCGCCGTCCTGCAGCGGGAACATGTTGACGATCGGACGGCCGCGCGAGTTGCGCGAGCCCTGCGGCACTTCATACACCTTGATCCAGTACACGCGGCCGCGGTTCGAGAAGCACAGCATGTGATCGTGCGTGTTCGCGATGAACAGCGTGTCGATCCAGTCGTCTTCCTTCATCTGCGTCGCCTGCTTGCCGCGTCCGCCGCGCTTTTGCGCGCGGTATTCGGAAAGCGGCTGCGACTTCACGTAACCGGTATGCGACATGGTAACGACCATGTCCGTCGGCGTGATCAGGTCTTCGGTGTTGAGCTCCGTCGCGTTCATTTCAATGCGCGAACGACGGTCGTCGCCGAACTCGGTGCGGATCTGGCCCAGTTCGTCGACGATGATCTGGCGAATTCGCTCCGGCCGCGCGAGGATGTCGAGCAGGTCGGCGATTTGCGCCATCACTTCGCGATACTCGCCGACGATCTTGTCCTGCTCCAGACCGGTCAGGCGTTGCAGACGCATCTGCAGAATTTCCTGCGCCTGGACGTCCGACAATCTGTAGAGGCCGTCTTCCTGCAGACCGTAAGCCGGATTCAGCCCTTCCGGACGATATGCCGCGCGGCCGCCCGAAGCCTCGGACTCGGTGCGCGTGAGCATTTCGCGCACGAGCGACGAGTCCCACGGACGCGCCATCAATTCCTGCTTCGCGATCGGCGGCGTCGGCGCGGCCTTGATGATCGCGATGAATTCGTCGATGTTCGCAAGCGCAACGGCGAGACCTTCGAGCACGTGCCCGCGATCGCGCGCCTTGCGCAGTTCGTATACAGTGCGCCGCGTCAGCACTTCCCGTCGATGCGACAGGAAGCATTCGAGCATTTCCTTCAGGTTCAGCAGCTTCGGCTGGCCGTCGACGAGCGCGACCAGGTTCATGCCGAACGTGTCCTGCAACTGCGTCTGCTTGTACAGGTTGTTCAGAATGACTTCGGGCACTTCCCCGCGCTTCAGCTCGATCACGACGCGCATGCCCGACTTGTCGGACTCGTCGCGAATGTCGGAGATGCCTTCGATCTTCTTCTCGTTGACGAGTTCGGCGATGCGCTCAAGCAACGTGCGCTTGTTCACCTGATACGGAATCTCGTCGACGATGATCGCCATGCGCTGACCGCGGTCGATCTCTTCGAAGTGCGTGGTCGCGCGCATCACGACGCGCCCGCGTCCCGTGCGATACCCGTCGCGCACGCCCGCCACGCCGTAGATGATGCCGGCGGTCGGGAAATCGGGCGCCGGCACGATCTCGATGAGTTCGTCGATCGAGGCCTCGGGCGTATTCAGCAAATGCAGGCAGGCGTCGACGATTTCGCGCAGGTTGTGCGGCGGAATGTTGGTCGCCATGCCGACCGCGATGCCGGCCGAACCGTTGATCAGCAGATTCGGAATGCGCGCCGGGAGAACGAGCGGCTCGTTTTCGCTGCCGTCGTAGTTCGGACCGAAGTCGACGGTTTCCTTGTCGATGTCGGCCAGCAGTTCGTGGCCGATCTTCGCCATGCGGATTTCGGTGTAGCGCATTGCCGCGGCGTTGTCGCCGTCGACCGAACCGAAGTTGCCCTGGCCATCGACCAGCATGTAGCGCAGCGAGAACGGCTGCGCCATGCGAACGATCGTCTCGTAGACGGACGCGTCGCCGTGAGGATGGTATTTACCGATGACGTCGCCGACGATACGCGCCGACTTCTTGTACGCGCGGTTCCAGTCGTTGTTCAGCTCGTGCATCGAGTAGAGCGCCCGACGATGCACCGGCTTCAAGCCATCGCGGACATCGGGAAGCGCGCGCCCGACGATCACGCTCATCGCGTAATCGAGATACGAACGGCGCATTTCCTCCTCAAGGGAGATTGGCAGAGTCTCTTTGGCGAATTGATCCATTATCCGTGTCTTGAACTTTGCAGCGGCGACACGGCAACGCGCGCGACGATTTCGCGAGACTCGCCCGCCAGCCGCGCGACATGGGCCGCCGTGGCGCGTAGCCGACGTACACTGCGCGCCGCAAATGCAGCGCATGCTTTTTTATGCGTGCGAACGCAGCGCATCAAAGGATTCTACCATGCACGAGATTCGCGCCCGCCCGACTGCCGTATACATACAGTGTGTTTCGGACAATCCAACCGGAATATGCGTGCGGACTTCGCAATGCGCAACGCTGTACCAATTACTTACAAAAACTGGGGAACGTCTTCCGTCAATTCGACACGCGGCCGGGCTATCATGCCGCCTCGATGTTTTGCCAGTCGAATGAGTACCCGCGATGAAAACACGCAGGAAATCGCATTCGGGCACGTAAAGTGCGCACGTTTTGCGCCTTCTCGAGCCTTGAGTGTTTCCTGTCCCCTTCTTGTTGCGCATGCACCACATAAGGTTGCGGGCGTACAGCGTGCGGGGATATTTTTATCGTTGCAAGGGAACGATATGGCAAAATGCCAACGCACAAACTTAGACACTGCTCGAAGTCTATACAGCGCGTTTTGTTCCGTAGGGAATGTTATACTTCGAGCAATGTATGACTTGTCTTCGTCTACAGGCTCGCAGTAAACCTGCGGTAATCTCAATTTCGAGAGGAGAAATATGAATAAACTTTCAAAGCTCGCGTTCATTGCAGCTACCGCAGTTATGGCTGCATCGGCCTCGGCACAGTCCGTGCCGGCCTCGCGACAAGCCGTGAATGATAACTGGGTGAACGGTACGGGCGAGTATGTGTGGATGAACGGCACGAACGAACTGTGCTGGCGCGACGCGTTCTGGACGCCGGCTACGGCAAACGCGAAGTGCGATGGCGCGCTGGTCGCGCAAGCACCGACGCCGCCGGCACAAGTCACGCCGCCGCCGGTCATCCAGAGCCAGAAGGTTACCTATCAAGCTGACGCTCTGTTCGACTTCGACAAGGCAGTCCTGAAGCCGGCTGGTAAGGAAAAGCTGGACGATCTCGCATCGAAGATCGGCGCGCTGAACCTCGAAGTCGTGGTTGCCACGGGTTACACCGACCGCATCGGTTCGGACAAGTACAACGATCGTCTGTCGCTGCGCCGTGCGCAAGCTGTGAAGGCTTACCTGGTCAGCAAGGGCATCGAAGCCAACCGTATCTATACGGAAGGCAAGGGCAAGCGCGACCCGGTCACGAAGGGTACCTGCCAACAGAAGAACCACAAGCAACTTATCGCCTGCCTCGCACCGGATCGTCGCGTGGAAGTCGAAGTTGTCGGCACGACGCGTCAACCGCAGCAGTAATATCGAGTTGCATTGCCGCAGATCAAACCCCCGCCTCGGCGGGGGTTTTTTTATGTCCGAAGCGTTTGCGGCATTCGTTTAATGAGCCGTCGGTTCAGGTAGGCTTCATCCATGACGCTTTTTGCCCGCCCATTGCGACGCCTATATACTCGGTTCTAATTGATTCACGACTCAAACAAGGCAATTCCGAACATGATCAACGCCGATCCTCACGAACTGCAGAAATTCAGCGAGCTCGCGCATCGCTGGTGGGATCCGAACGCCGAGTTCAAACCGCTGCATGAACTGAACCCGGTCCGGCTCGACTGGATCGACGCGCACGCGCATTTGATGAGCAAGCGTGTTCTCGATATCGGCTGCGGCGGCGGCATTTTGTCCGAGTCGATGGCCGTGCGGGGCGCGAACGTCAAGGGCGTCGATCTGTCGTCGAGCGCGCTCGGCGTCGCCGATCTGCACAGTCTCGAAAGTGGTGTCGAGGTCGCGTATGAGGAAATTTCGGCGGAAGCGCTCGCTGCGCGCGAACCGGCTTCCTACGATGTCGTCACCTGCATGGAAATGCTCGAACACGTGCCGAACCCCGCGGGCACTGTCGCCGCATGCGCCGCGCTCGTCAAGCCGGGCGGCTGGGTGTTCTTCTCCACCTTGAATCGCAACGCGAAGGCGTATTTGTTCGCCGTCATCGGCGCGGAATACATCGCGCGCATGCTGCCGCGCGGCACGCACGATTACGCGCGCTTCATCAAGCCGTCGGAACTCGCCACGTTCGCGCGCGCCGCCTCGCTTTTGCCCGTCGACATCAAAGGCATCACGTATCGGCCGATTTCCCGGCACTTCGGCCTCTCGAACGACACGAGCATCAACTACATGATGGCTTGCCGCCGCGAAGCCTGACACCATGACCAACGACGATCCCTTGTCCACGGGCACCATCGATACCAAGCCCCTTCCGGAAGACACGAATCCCCTGCCCCAGCGCCTCGCCGAAGGCGACGGCCTCGGGCTGTGTCAGGCGGTGCTGTTCGACCTCGACGGCACGATCGCGGATACCGCGCCCGACCTCGTCGCCGCGGTGAACAAGATGCGGCATGACCGCGGCCTCGAAATGCGTCCGCTCGAAACGCTGCGGCCGTACGCGTCGGCGGGTGCGCGCGGTCTGCTCGGCGGCGCGTTCGAGATCGGGCCCGAGCATCACGACTTCGCGTCGATGCGGGATGAATTCCTCGCCAATTACGAAGCCGATCTGTGCATCGAGACGACGCTCTTTCCGGGAATCGCCGAGATACTCGATCAGCTCGATGCGCGCGGCGTGCGCTGGGGCATCGTCACCAACAAGGTGACGCGGTTCGCCGCGCCGCTGGTCGGCCTGCTGGGGCTCGACACGCGCGCCGGGTGCCTCGTCTGCGGCGACACGACGCCGCACTCGAAACCGCACCCCGCGCCGCTCCTGCACGCGGCCGAGTTGCTGGATGTCGCACCGGAGCGCATTGTCTATGTCGGCGACGATCTGCGCGACGTGCAAGCCGGCTTCGCGGCGGGCATGATCACCGTGGCGGCCGCCTACGGCTACTGCGGCGACGACATTCCGCCGCGCCGCTGGCACGCGAATCATGTCGTCGATTCGCCGGACGAACTGCAGCAGTTGTTGCGCGACATCGCGTGAGTCGCGGGGCGAAACGGCGCCTTGAATATCGCGCCGTTCGCCTCATATGGATTTTCGTGGGATAATTCCAGTTCCGTTTTGGGGGCGACCTGGTTTCGACAGGGGTTGTGAAGCGGTCAGGGCATACCGAGGACCCGTCACCTCGTTAATCAATGGGAAAATCGTAACTGCAAACGACGAAACGTTCGCACTGGCAGCCTAAGGGCCGCCGTCCTCTCGCTAGTTCACTGACGGGCTAGGGTAGCAATACCGCGAGAGGTCATATACGTCAGTTAAGCCTCGGTGGCGTCACGACGCCGTGGTCGAAAAATTAGTGAATCGCTGTAACGAAGCGTGTTCGTCCGCGTCGTTCCGGTTAAATCAAAAGACAGAACTAAGTATGTAGAACTGTTCGTAGAGCGCTTCTGGACGCGGGTTCGATTCCCGCCGCCTCCACCAAAAACACCCCCGCAAAACCCGCGATCGCGCAAGCATCGCGGGTTTTCTTTGGCCATTCGACAGGCGAAAAACAGGCGAAAAAAAGCCCCGCGCGAAGCGGGGCAAATATCCTTGAGAGACATAGGGAGGACAGAGACCACCTTCGCTACATTCGAGAGAATAGGCGCCTATGCGCTGCGTTCGTATCAGAGCGGTCCTAATACTGCTGCTTTATATCAACGATCAACGGATCCGCAGCTTGGAACAGCGACGGTCCCGCTCCGAGTGGCTTTCCCAAGCGACATCGGCGCTCCGACTCCGCTTAGTTCGAACCGTTCTGCGGACACTTCAGATTGCAGCCATTGGGATCGCCGTTGTCGCCACGGCGACGCATGCTCGATTTGTCGCCATTTTGGAATTTGGCCGACGGCGCGGACGCGGCGAACTGCATCTGCGGATGCTGGTTCAAACGGAATTGGTCCTGCAGCACGCCGCCCGGCACACCCGGTGAATTCTGGGCGAAGGCGACAGGAACCAGATAGATCGCGCCAGCGACGAGCGCGGCGGAGGAACAAGCGAGCAACGAGAGTTTCATGGCAATAGGTTGCGCGAGAAGATCGCGCCTGGGGCAGTAAAGTCGACAGCGAACCGTTAGGTTAACCCAATTCGCCGTCGCTGGCAGCTTTACGCGCGCCCGCCCTCTTACGGCGTGTTTCCGCTTTTTCGCACGCGCTCACTTCAGCCGCGCAAGCCTTCGTCGACATCGACGAGAGAACCGCAGTGCGCCGGATCATAGCCTTCCAGATGAGCGACGCTGTCGTTGAAGCCCTCGCTGCGCAAGATGCGCAACACGGACGCAAGCCGCGCCTCGTCGAGCCGCGCGCGCTCGCACGCGAAGAAATAATCCTCGTCGATGATCGGTATGAAATCGAGCGCGAAATGATGAGCGGCGGGCTGCACGCCAAAGCCGAGATCCGCCATGCCGCTTGCGACGAACGCGGCGATCGCCGAATGTGTGAGCTCGGTGGTCGCGTAGCCGTTGATCTGGTCCGGATCGACGCCCACGCGCCGCAACGACAAATCGAGCAGCATGCGCGTGCCCGAACCCGGCTGCCGATTGACGAAGCGCACGTCGCTACGCGCGAGATCGCGCAAGCCTGAGATACGCTTCGGATTGCCCTTCGGCAGGAACAGGCCTTGAGTGCGGCGCGTGAGCCGGATGAGCTGATGCTTGTTCCGGTCCAGAAACGGCCGATAGATGTCGGCACAGGTAGAACGGAATTCGCCGACCGGCAAATGGAAGCCCGCCAGTTCGCACTCACCGCGCGCGAGCGCACTCACTGCTTCGGCGCTCTCGCGATACTTGATCTCGACCGGCACGCGCTGATCGCCCAGCGCGCGCACGAGTGCCGCGACCGCATAACCGTGCGACGCGTGAATGCGCACCTGGCTGACGCCGCCCGCGAGACGCCGGTTCAGTTCGGCGGCGACGTCGCTCGCCACCGCCTGCAAGGGCGCTTCGAGGCGCTCGCCGCACACGCGTTGCGCACGCAACACCGACTCGCCCAGTTCGGACAATACCGAGCCGCGCCCGCGCGATTTGGTGATGAGCGCGCCGCCCAGACGCGCCTCGATTTCGCGCAACAAACCCCACGCGTGCCGATAGGACAAACCCTTAGCGCTCGCGGCATTCGCGATGCTGCCCGTTTGTGCGACGAGTTGCAGAAGCGGCACAACCGCGCTGAGATTGGTTTCCCGGCCATCGGCGTCCCGCAGGATCAGCTCGGCCCGGCATTCGACGTCCACCATATGCACTCCCCCATCCTATTGCCAAGATATATCACGACGCCTATTGTTCTTTTACCGGCTCGGCACCCGCAATTATATCTATCCAAATATGTACCGACAAAACATATGCCGAGTGATGGAGGAGCCCCATGACACATGCGCAGCTATCTGCCGCTGCATCCGCTGAGATCGTGCGTCGCCACGCGGTACAAGGCGCGACGTTGATGACCATTCTTCACGCCATCCAGGACGAAGTCGGCTATGTGCCGGAGACGGCCATCGCACCGCTCGCACAGACGCTGTCGCTTTCGCGCGCCGAAGTTCATGGCGTGATCACTTATTACCACCACTTCCGCTCTGCTCCGCCCGCGCGCGTGACCGTGCAGCTCTGCCGCGCGGAAGCGTGCCGCAGCATGGGCACGGAAGCGTTGAAGGATCACATCGAAGGGCATACGGGATGCCGCTTCGACAGCGGTCATGCCGAGGACACCGAGCTCGAATCCGTGTTCTGCCTCGGTCAATGCGCGCTCTCGCCGTCGATGATGTTGAACGGCGAATTGCACGCGCGCGTGACCCCCGCAAAGTTCGATCGCCTTTTTGCCGCCGCGCAAACGAAAGTCGCGGAGGTGACGGCATGACGCGCATTTACGTACCGATCGATTCCGCCGCGCTCTCGCTGGGCGCGCAAGCCGTCGCCGAAGCCGTCGTGAGCGAGGCGCAAAAGCGCGGCCTCGACGTGCAACTGGTGCGCAACGGTTCGCGCGGCCTCTTCTATCTCGAACCGCTCGTCGAAGTAGAAACGCCGGCCGGACGCATCGGTTATTCGAACGTCGAAGCGGACGACGTCGCTTCGCTCTTCGATGCGGGCTTCCACGAAGGCCGCGCGCATGAGAAGAACGTCGGCGTCGTCGATGAGATTCCGTATCTCAAGAATCAGCAGCGTCTGACGTTCGCGCGCATCGGCATCACGGACCCGCTGTCCATCGACGATTACATCGCGCTCGGCGGACTCGAAGGCCTGCGCAACGTGCTCGACATGAACGGCGACGCCGTCTGTCAGGCGCTGCTCGATTCCGGCCTGCGCGGGCGTGGCGGCGCGGCGTTCCCCGCCGGCATCAAATGGAAGACGGTGCGCGGCGCGCTGGCGGACCAGAAGTACATCGTCTGCAATGCAGACGAAGGCGACTCCGGCACGTTCTCGGACCGCCTCGTGATGGAAAGCGATCCGTACATGCTGATCGAAGGCATGATCATCGCGGGCGTGGCGGCGGCCGCGACCCAGGGCTACATCTACGTGCGCAGCGAGTATCCGCATTCGATCGATACGCTGAACCGCGCGATCGATCGCGCGCGCGACGCGGGCTGGCTCGGCGCGAGCGTGCTCGGCACGTCGCATGCGTTCGAGTTGTACGTCGCGAAGGGCGCGGGCGCGTATGTATGCGGCGAGGAAACCGCGCTGCTCGAATCGCTCGAAGGCAAACGCGGCATCGTGCGCGCGAAGCCGCCTGTGCCGGCGCTGACCGGTTTGTACGGGAAGCCTACTGTCATCAACAACGTCATTACGCTCGCGACGGTGCCGATCATCTTCGCGAAGGGCGCGGCCTTCTATCGCGACTTCGGCATGGGCCGTTCGCGCGGCACGCTGCCCTTCCAGATCGCGGGCAACGTGAAGCAAGGCGGACTCGTCGAGCTTGCGTTCGGCGTGACGCTGCGCGAACTGATCTACACCTACGGCGACGGCACCGCGACCGGACGCCCCGCGCGCGCGGTGCAAGTGGGCGGCCCGCTCGGCACGTATCTGCCGGAAAGCCAGTGGGACATTCCGCTCGACTACGAGGAATACGCGAAGGTCGGCGCGGTCGTCGGCCACGGCGGGCTCGTCGTTCACGACGACACGTCGAATCTCGCCGAACTCGCGCAATACGCGATGCACTTCTGCTCGCTCGAATCGTGCGGCAAGTGCACGCCGTGCCGAATCGGCTCGACGCGCGGCGAGGAAGTCATCGCGAAGATCCGCGAGGGCGATACGTCGGTGAAGCAGATCACGCTGTTGCGCGAGTTGTGCGACACGATGGTGTCCGGCTCGCTTTGCGCGATGGGCGGCATGACGCCGTTCCCGGTGATGTCCGCGCTCGATCACTTCCCCGAGGACTTCGGGCTGCCCCGCACGCCCGCACAGAAAGCGGCATAGGAGACAAAAATGTCCAACACCATGAACGGCTGCGGCTCCGGAAACTGCGCGTGCAAGAGCGCGGCGTCGGTGCAGCGCCGCGATCCGCTCGACGAAACCGATTACGGCACACCGCTGCGTCACGCCGATATCGACGTGACGCTCGAAATCGACGGCGAAAGCGTGACGGTTCCCGCGGGCACATCCGTCATGCGCGCCGCCATCGAAGCCGGCGTGAACGTGCCGAAGCTCTGCGCCACCGATTCGCTCGAACCGTGGGGTTCGTGCCGCCTGTGCCTCGTCGAGATCGAAGGCAAGCGCGGTTATCCGGCATCGTGCACGACGCCCGTCGAAGCGGGCATGAAAGTGCGCACGCAAAGCGACAAGCTGCAATCGCTTCGTCGTAACGTGATGGAGCTTTACATCTCCGATCATCCGCTCGACTGTCTCACCTGCCCCGCCAACGGCGATTGCGAACTGCAGGACATGGCGGGCGTCGTCGGCTTGCGCGAGGTGCGTTACGGCTACGAAGGCGCGAACCATCTCAAGGACAAGAAGGACGAATCGAATCCGTACTTCACCTACGATCCGGCGAAGTGCATCGTCTGCAACCGATGCGTGCGCGCGTGCGAGGAAACGCAAGGCACGTTCGCATTGACCATCGCCGGACGCGGCTTCGAATCGCGTGTCGCGGCGAGCGAAAACGTGCCGTTCATGGAATCGGAGTGCGTGTCGTGCGGCGCGTGCGTCGCCGCGTGCCCGACCGCGACGCTGCAGGAAAAGAGCGTGATCATGCTCGGTCAGGCAGAACATTCGGCCATCACGACGTGCGCGTATTGCGGCGTCGGCTGCTCGCTCAAGGCCGAGATGAAGGGCAACACGGTCGTGCGCATGACGCCGCACAAGAACGGTCAGGCGAACGAAGGCCACGCGTGCGTGAAGGGCCGCTTCGCGTGGGGCTACGCGACGCACAAGGACCGCATCAAGAAGCCGATGATCCGCGCGAAGATCACCGACCCGTGGCGCGAAGTTTCGTGGGATGAAGCGATCGACTACGCGGCGAGCGAGTTCCGCCGCATTCAGGACAAGCACGGTCGCGATTCGATCGGCGGCATCACGTCGTCGCGTTGCACGAACGAAGAGACGTACCTCGTGCAAAAGCTCGTGCGCGCGGCGTTCGGCAACAACAACGTCGATACGTGCGCGCGTGTCTGTCATTCGCCGACGGGCTACGGCCTCAAGACGACGCTCGGCGAATCGGCGGGTACGCAGACGTTCGCATCGGTCGAGCACTCGGACGTGATCGTCGTGATGGGCGCGAATCCGACCGACGGTCATCCGGTCTTCGGCTCGCGCCTGAAGCGCCGCGTGCGCGAAGGCGCGAAGCTGATCGTGATCGATCCGCGCCGCATCGATATCGTCGATACGCCGCACGTGAAGGCGCAGTATCACCTGCAATTGCGCCCGGGCACGAACGTCGCGATGGTTAATTCGCTCGCCCACGTGATCGTCACCGAAGGCCTGCTGAAGGAAGACTTCATCGCCGAGCGCTGCGAAGAACGCGCGTTCGGTCAATGGCGCGATTTCGTCGCGAAGGAAGAAAACTCGCCCGAAGCGATGGAAAGCGTCACCGGCGTGCCGGCCGGCCAAGTCCGCGAAGCCGCGCGCGTGTACGCGCTGGGCGGCAACGGCGCGATCTACTATGGCCTCGGCGTCACCGAGCACGCGCAAGGCTCGACCGCGGTCATGGGCATCGCCAACCTCGCGATGGCGACGGGCAATATCGGCCGCGAAGGTGTCGGCGTGAATCCGCTGCGCGGCCAGAACAATGTGCAGGGTTCGTGCGACATGGGCTCGTTCCCGCATGAACTGCCGGGCTATCGGCATATCGGCGACGCGGCGGTGCGTTCGCTCTTCGAGGAAGCGTGGGACGTGAAGCTCCAGCCGGAGCCGGGCCTGCGCATTCCGAACATGTTCGATGCCGCGATGCACGGCACCTTCATGGGCCTCTACTGTCAGGGCGAGGACATCGTCCAGTCGGACCCGAATACGCAGCACGTGGCCGATGCGCTGTCGTCGATGGAATGCATCGTCGTGCAGGACATCTTCCTCAACGAGACGGCGAAGTACGCGCACGTGCTGCTGCCCGGTTCGACCTTCCTCGAAAAAGACGGCACCTTCACCAACGCCGAGCGCCGCATCTCGCGCGTGCGCAAGGTGATGCCGCCGCTCGCGGGCTATTCCGACTGGGAAGTGACGATCAAGCTCTCGCGCGCGCTCGGCTACGAGATGAACTACGCGAACCCGTCCGAGATCATGGACGAGATCGCGCGTCTCACGCCGACCTTCCACGGCGTCTCGTATGAGCGCATCGACGAGCTTGGCAGCATTCAGTGGCCCTGCAACGAGCGCGCGCCGGACGGCACGCCGACGATGCACATCGACGAATTCGTGCGCGGCAAGGGACGCTTCGTCATCACCAAGTTCATCGCGACGCCGGAGAAGGTCACGCGCAAGTATCCGCTGCTGCTCACGACCGGGCGCATTCTCTCGCAGTACAACGTCGGCGCGCAGACGCGGCGCACCGAGAACTCGCAATGGCACGACGAGGATCGCCTGGAGATTCATCCGGTGGACGCGGAAGATCGCGGCATCAAGATGGACGACTGGGTCGGCATCGAGTCGCGCGCGGGGCAAACCGTGTTGCGCGCAAAGATCTCAGAGCGCATGCAGCCGGGCGTCGTCTATACGACGTTCCATTTCCCCGAATCGGGCGCGAACGTCATCACGACGGACTCCTCCGACTGGGCGACCAATTGTCCGGAGTACAAGGTGACGGCGGTGCAGGTGATGCCGGTCGAGCAGCCGTCGCAATGGCAGAAGGACTACTCGCGCTTCAACACGCAGCAGCTCGAACTGATGAACATGCGCGACGTCGCGCCGGCCACTTCAGGAAAATAACGAATGGACGTCGATAACCTGATCGAGATGGCGAACCGCATCGGCGAATTTTTCGATTCGATGCCGGACCGCGCCGAAGCCGTCGATAGCGTCGCGGATCATATCCGCCGCTTCTGGGAACCACGCATGCGGCTCGCGATTCTCGCCGCGCTCGACGACCCGGAGGCGAGCGCGGCGATGGAGCCGATCGTGCGCGAGGCGCTCGACCTGCACAGAGCCGACCTTCAGCCGAAGACGGCGCCTGCCTGAAACGCGCTTCGCCAACCCACGAAAGCCCTGCACCGCAGGGCTTTTTTCAATCCTCGCGATATTCGCGTTGCGGCTGCCGCTCCGTGCTCGTTTGCTGCGCGCCGAACCACGTTTCGCAGTGACGCAAGAGCGCATGCACGTCCGACGGCGCACGTCCGCGCGCGGCGATATAGCCATCGGGACGCACGAGATAGAACGCGGGGCGCGTGCGACCGTAGTTGTCGGTGAGCGAATTCGCGCCGTCGCCGTGCGTGTCGGTGATGCGCCACACGCGCACCGCGTTCGGCAGGATCGCTTCGACCGAGCGCGCCAGGCCGTCGAGATCGAGATCGCGCATCGCGTGTGCAACGGTGATGGTCGCGGGCGCGAGCGCGATGTCGTCCTCGCCCGACGGATTCACGAGCAGAAAGAGCGAGAAGCAGCCGGGATCGTGCAGATCGTAGAGGCAGCCGACGCCCGGCAAGCGCCCGAGCGGCCCGTCGATGACGTGCACGCGCGCATCGGGCGCACGCTCGCCCGCGCGCGGACCGCCGTCGAGCAGGCGCTCCAGCGTGAGCGGACCCTTGCGATAGTTGATCGACAGCTCGCTCACCGTGCGCCGCATCGCGTCGCGCAACGGACCGATCGCGGCGAGCGCGGGCATCACGTGTTCGCGCATCAGCTTCATCGGGCCATGCTCGGCGCCGGCCATCTGCGTGAGCATGCTCGATTGCCGCAAGACGTCGCGCTCGATCGGATGCCGCTCCGCGTGATAGCTGTCGAGCAGCCGCTCGGGCGCGCCGCCCGCGAGCATGCGCGCGATCTTCCAGCCGAGATTGAAGGCTTCCTGAATGCCGGTGTTCATGCCCTGCGCGCCCGCGGGACTGTGCACGTGCGCCGAATCTCCCGCAAGGAACACGCGCTCCACGCGCAATCGGTCGACCATGCGGCTATTCAGATGGAAGTACGACGACCACGTCATGTTCGACAACGCGATCTTGTGATGCACCCGACGCTCGACGAGCGCGCGGCATTCGTCGAGCGTCGGGCCGGCTTTTGCTCCAGCCGCGCCGACCGCGTTCGCGGCCGGAGCCGGGAGATCAGCGATCAGACGCGCGCGGTCGCCGCCCATCGGAAAGAGCGCGGCGAGGCCTTCGCCCGAAGCGAAGATGTGGAACTCGTCGTCGGGCCAGTCGGAGTCGGCCTGAAGATCGGCGAGCAGATACGTTTGATCGAACGTCTTGCCGTCGAAGCCGATGCCGAGCCGGTGCCGCACGAAGCTGTGCGCGCCGTCCGCCGCGATCAGAAACGAAGGCCGCAACAGTTCGTCGCGCCCGTTCGGATGGCGCAGCGTCGCCTGCAAACCCGCTGAGCCTTGCGAGACGTCGACCACCTCCACGCCGCGCTCGATGGCGACGTGATAGCCCGCCAGATGCTCGGCGAGCAGGCGTTCTGTCTGCGATTGTTCGAGAAAGAGCAGATACGGATAGCGCGTCTGCAAGGGATCGAAGTCGAGGCGCGCGAGGCGCTGCCCGTTCGAATAGAGATTCGCGACGCGCGCGCGATGGCCGAGTTCGAGAAACGGCTTGACGACGCGATGCTGCTCGAAGAGTTCGAGCGTGCGCGCCTGAATGCCGATCGCGCGTGAGTACGGCGACGGCTCGCGCGCCTTGTCCACGAGCCGGACCGGGATGTGCGCGCGCGAGAGACTCATCGCGGCGGCGAGGCCCGTCGGACCGGCGCCGACGATCAGAACGGGCGCCACGTCCAGCTTGTCGTTCGGATTCAGCTTTGGCGCGAACATGCGGTCGATCCTCCCTGAAGCGTCACGTCGAGGGTCCGTTCACATATTGAAGCGGCCCTTTATGGGGCGGCCAAACGGCGCGCCGCGCTTCTTGCATCGCCCCCGATTTCGGGCGTTCGCATGGCCGTTTTTTATAGGTGAACAGACCCTAGTGTACGCCCGCGAAACCTCCGCGCTCAGTGAGCACGGCCTCGCTCGCTGAGCACGCAAGCGTGGCACGCCTCGCCGAATTCCACCTGCACGGTCGCGTGATGCATCGAATATCCGCTGCGCAATGTCGTGACGACGTCCTGCACGAATGCATCGCCGGGATGGCCTTGCGGCATCACGAGATGCACGGTGAGCGCGTTTTCGGTCGTCGAAAGCGCCCAGACGTGCAGATCGTGTACGTCGCGCACGCCGGGAAGCTGCGTCAGATACCGCTCGATTCGCGACAGGTCGACCGAAGGCGGCACGGCGGCCATCGCGAGGCGCATCGCGTCGCGCCCGAGGCCCCAGGTGCCGTAGACGATCACCGAGACGACGACGAGGCTCATCAGCGGATCGAGCCAGCTCGCGCCCGTGAACATGATGATGAGACCGCTCACGGCGACGGCGGCGGAGATCGCGGCATCTGCGGCCATGTGAAGGAAGGCGCCGCGCACGTTGAGATCTTCCTTGCTGCCGCGCATGAAGAGCCACGCGGAAAAGCCGTTCACGATCAGGCCGAGCGTCGCGACGATGAACACGTCGAACCCCGCGACGGGCGCCGGATTGATGAGACGCTGGATCGCTTCGAGCACGATCGCGCCGCACGCGAACAGCAAGAGCGCGGCGTTGGCGAGCGACGCCAGAATCGACGAGCTGCCGAGGCCGAAGGTATAGCGCGCATTCGGCTGGCGCGTGCCGAGCCACACCGCGCCCCACGCCAGCAGAAGGCCGAGTACGTCGGAGAGATTGTGGCCGGCGTCGGCGAGCAGCGCGGTCGAGTGTGCGAGAAAGCCGTAGATGGCCTGCACGACCACGATCAGCACGTTCAAACCGACCGCGAGCGCGAACGTGCGGCCCTGCCCTTCCTGCGGCGCGCCGTGATGGTGATGACCATGTCCGCCGTGCCCGTGCTCATGACCGTGCGAATGCCCGTGAGCGTGCCCATCGTGATGCTGGTGATGCTCGTGTTCTTCGTGCTGATGCGTGCTCATCGGCGTGCTCGTAGTTCGGTGAGGTTCATTCGATATCCGCGGCGTCGGCTTGCGGCTCCGCGATGTGCTCCAGCAACTCGCCGAGCATCCCGCTGATGTGGCGATCCGCCGCCACGTAGAACACCTGCTTGCCCTGGCGCTCCGCCCGGACGATGCGCGCGGCACGCAAAAGCCGCAGATGATGGCTCACCAGCGACGCCGACAGCCCGAGCAGCTCCGCGATCGCCCCGACCGCCCGCTTTTGTTCGACGCACGCGAGCACGATGCGCAGGCGCGTCGGGTCGCCGAGCAGACGGAACAGATCGGCGAGCGGCACGACGCGGTCATCGGAGGTGATCGGACCGGCGGTGGGAGACGGATCGGATACCACGGGGACATCACCAAGATATGAATAGGTGTTCATATGTTAAGTGCCATCGCCGCAACATGTCAATGCGCTTTGGCGGAGCGCGGTCGCCGGTGTGGGAAAATGCGGGGTTTGCTTTTCCGGGACAGCAGTTGTCCCCCGTCAATGGACACCGTATTCGCCCGCGGTTTCGCGGCCCATCGCGACGGTCGCCTGACCGACGCGGAGCGCGACTATCAAGCCGCGCTCGCCGCCGAACCCCTTCACGTCGACGCCTTGCACTACCTCGGCGTGCTGCGCCATCAACAAGGCCAGCACGCGGAGGCGGCCGAGCTCGTGCGTCGCGCCGTCGATCTGCGCCCGACAGATGCCGGCCTGCAGCTCAATCTAGGCAACGCGCTGAAGGCGCTCGGCCGCCTCGACGACGCGATCGAACGCTTTCGCAACGCGCTCACGCTCGCGCCGGGCTTTCCGCTCGCGCAGTACAACCTCGGCAATGCCTACACGGCGGTCGGCCGTCACGAAGACGCCGCCGACGCGTTCGAAAAGGCGCTTCGCCTGCAGCCGAACGATCCGGCCGCGTGGAACAACTTCGGCAATTCGCTTTCCGCGCTGCGTCGCTTCAAGGACGCCGCGCTCGCGTTCAAGCGCGCCCTCGCGCTACGTCCGCGCCATGCCGGCGCGCACAACAACCTCGGCATGGCGCTGAACGCACTCGGCGATACCCCCGGCGCGATCGCGCACTTTCGCGCCGCGCTCGACGCCGAGCCGAACTACGTCGCCGCGCACTTCAATCTCGGCAATCTGCTCGAAACGCACGGCCATCCGGGAGATGCGCTGCCCGTGCTGCAAAAAGCCGTCGCCTTGCATCCGCATTTCGCGCCGGGTCATTTCGGGCTCGGTCACGTGCTCGCGAAGCTCGGCCGTCACGATGACGCCGTGCCGCACTTCGAGCGCGCGATCGGGCTCGATCCGAAATACGGCGTCGCCTGGCTTGCCCTCGGCAACGCGCATCTCGCGCTCGGCGCGCATCGCGCGGCGCTGCGTGCGTACGACGAAGCATTGCGCATCGATCCTTCGATGCCCGCCGCGCATCTGAACCGCGCGCTCGCCCTGCTCACGAGCGGCGATTACGCGCGCGGTTTCACCGCCTACGAATGGCGTTTGCAGACGCCCGGCAGCGAACCGCCGCCGCGTTTGCCCCGCTGGAACGGCGAGCCGATGCTGGCCCGCACGTTGCTCGTGCGCGCCGAGCAGGGTTTTGGCGACACCTTGCAGTTCGCGCGTCTGGTGCCGTTTGCGGCAAAGCGCGTCGGCAAGCTGGTGCTCGAAGTGCAGCCCGCGCTCGTGCCCCTGCTCGCGCCCGCCGCGCACGCCGCGCGCATCGAACTGAGGAGCAAATCGGACGGCCTGCCGGTGTACGCGGACGCGTTCTGCCCGCTGCTCAGCCTGCCGCTCGCGCTTGGCATGACCTCGCCCGATGCGATTCCGTCGCGCGCGCCCTATCTCGTCGTGCCGGCCGATTACCGGCGCAAGTGGCGCGGCTCTATCGGCGGGCAGCAGAAGCGCAAGATCGGCATCGCGTGGTCCGGGCGGATTCAGCCCGGCGAAACGCGCTCGGTCCCGGTCGCGGAGCTGGCGCCGCTGTTCGCGCTCGAAGGCATCGACTGGATCGTGCTGCAGCCGTTCGTCACCGAGCGCGAGCGCGATGTGCTGCGCGCGCATCCGAACGCGAAATCGATCCATCTGCTGGAAAATCGCCTCGAAAACTTCGCGGACACGGGCGCGATCGTCGATCGTCTCGACGCCGTCGTCTCCGTGGATACGTCCGTCGCGCACCTTGCCGGCGCGCTCGGCAAGCCGGTCTGGGTGATGCTGCCCTTCGCCGCCGACTGGCGCTGGGGAGTCGATAGCAGCGAAAGCACGTGGTATCCGGGCGCGCGGCTCGTGCGCCAGCGCGCGCCGGGGCAATGGCGCGAGGTCGTCGAGATCACGGCGGCGGCGCTGGCTTCGCTCCCCGAATAAAAAATCCCCCGCAGGGGATTTTTTTGACTCTTCGGTCAGGTCACGCCGTTTTGTACTGATTGCGCGCCTCGGGCGAGCGATACAGCACGAGCGTCGCGATCAGGCCGCAGATCGCGGCAAGTCCCATCCACAGTCCAGGCGCGGCCTTGTTGCCGGTCGCATGGATCAGGTACGTGGAGATCGCGGGCGTGAAGCCGCCGATGGTCGTGGCGAGGCTGTAGGCCATCGAGAATCCGGTCGTGCGCACATCGACGGGCATCACTTCGGTCAGGGCGACCACCATCGCTCCGTTGTAACTGCCGTACAGGAACGAAAGCCACAGCTCGCACATCAGCAGCCGCACGAACGACGGCTCCGCGACGAGCCATTGCACCACCGGATACGACGTCAGAATGGTGAGAATCGTGAAGGCGAGCAGCACCGGACGGCGCCCGACGCGATCCGACAGCGCGCCCGTGAGCGGCAGCCAGATGAGATTCGAGAGGCCGACGCACACGGTCACGACGAGCGCATCGGTGGCGGACAGCTTCAGCACTTCCTTGCCGAAGGTCGGCGTGTACGCGGTGATCATGTAGAACGACACCGTCGTCATGATGACCATGCCCATGCCGGCGAGCACGATGCCCCAGTTCTGCGCGATCGAACGCGCGATCTCGCCCATGCTCGGACGATGCTTCCGCGCAAGAAACTCGTCGGTTTCCCGCAGCGACCGGCGCACGATGAAGAGAAACGGAACGATCAGGCAGCCGATCAGGAACGGCACGCGCCAGCCCCAGGCGGTCATCTGCTCCGGCGGCAAGAGGCGATTCATGATGACGCCGATCAGTGCGGCGAACACCACGGCGACTTGCTGGCTGCCCGACTGCCACGAACAATAAAAGCCCTTGTTGCCCTTGGTCGCGATCTCGGACAGATACACCGAGACGCCGCCCAGTTCCACGCCGGCCGAGAAACCTTGCAACAGCCGCCCGCCCAGCACGATGATCGGCGCGAGCGCACCGATGGTCGCGTAGCCGGGCACGAGCGCGACGCACGCGGTACCGACCGCCATCAGCCCGAGCGTGAGGATCAGGCCCTTGCGCCGCCCGTGGTGGTCGATGTACGCGCCGAGCACGATGGCGCCGACCGGCCGCATCAGGAAACCCGCGCCGAAGACGGACAGCGCGAGCATTAGTGAAGCGAATTCGTCGCCGCTCGGAAAATAGGTTTTGGCAATCGCCGAGGCGTAATAGCCATAAACCATGAAGTCGTACATTTCAAGGAAGTTTCCGCTGACGACGCGAAACACAGTCTTGAACTTAGACTCGTTGGCGGGTGCTACGTGGGCTGTGGACATGACTTTCTCGAAAGAGCTGTGGGCGCACTTCAGTTTTGCGCCGTCGCAGGAACCGTTCACGGCCGCCTGGACGCGGCCGTCCGACACGACGGAGGGCGATTTTGTATCTTCTTGTGTAAATGCGACGCCCTCAATCTTAACGCCGCACCGCCCGCGACTGTACACAACTTCGTTCAATTTCGCCCAACAAA
Organism: Caballeronia glebae; assembly: GCF_001545035.1. Classification (GTDB taxonomy): domain Bacteria; phylum Pseudomonadota; class Gammaproteobacteria; order Burkholderiales; family Burkholderiaceae; genus Caballeronia; species Caballeronia glebae. Next base: position 58,232 of record NZ_FCOJ02000026.1, on the reverse strand, counting down.
GCTTAAAATACAATTACATACGCCTAACTTTTAACTTACGGTGTACCAAAACATGGACGTAAAGATCTTGCTGCGCACGGCGACCGCCGCCGACACCACGCTCATCGCCTCGATGCACGCGCTGAGTTGGGCATCGGCGTATCGGGGCATCCTGCCGGATGCGTATCTCGATCGCGACCTGAGCGCGGAGCGCGCCGCGCACTGGCGCACGCGCATGAACGACGTCGCGGCCGGCGCGGCAAGCGTGTTCATCGCGGAGCGCGAAGGCGAGCCGATCGGCTTCATCTGTCTCATCGAGCCGGATGCAAAGGGCAGCGTGCTCGTCGACAATCTCCACGCGCTTCCCGGATATCGCGGCCTCGGCACCGGCACCGTGTTGCTCGAAGAAGCGGCGCGCTGGGCGCGCGCTCGCGGGGCGCGGGAACTGTGTCTTTCCGTGCTCGAAGAGAACGCGGCGGCGATCGGCTTCTACGAATCGCGCGGCTGGAAGCTGGCCGCGCGCGAAGCCGACCACATGGCGGGCATCGACCTCGTTTCTCTACAGTACGTTTACCCACTCGACTAGACACGAGACAGAAATTCAGTCAATAAGCATTCCTGTCAAAAATTGACAATAGGAATCCTCTGGTCGCCGGAAGCGTAACGATTTCGTATGATCGCGGGTCGAAATTTCGGCCTTCCTCGCGATGGTTGTTGTTCGCGTATAAACCGGCTCCGCAAGGCGTTACGCAGCCCGCGCCCGCCAACGAGGTCGCGACGCGCACACAGCCGGCCAAGCCCGCGTCGGCGCCGACGCAACTCGCGGCCACCGCCGCAGCCACGCAGGATCGCGCCGCCAAGGTCGCACGGACACCGAAAGCGCCGACGGCGTCGGCAACCAACGCTGCCCCCAAAGCAGACGCCAATAATTCGGCACCGCGAAGAACGGCGACCGTTTCCGCTGCGACGGCACTGCCGCCGGCAAAACCTGACAGGCGCGTCACTGCCGCAGCGGCGGAGCACAAGCACAGCGGGCGCGCGAAAGCCGTGCAGACGGCTCAAGCGAAGCCGGGGCGGTCGCGCGCCCATGCATCGGCGGAACGTGTCGTGAAGCAGGAATCCACGCCGCGCGCCCGCTCGACACCGTCTGTCAATACGGCGAGCCGGCCCGTGAAGCAGGAACTCGTGGAGCGCGCACGCTCGACATCGCCTGTAAATGTGGCGAGCCGCCCGGCGAAGCAGGAACTCGCGGAGCGCGCATATGCGACACCGCCTGTAAATATGGCGAGCCGCCCCGCGAAGCAGGAACTCGCGGAGCGCGCATATGCGACACCGCCTGTAAATATGGCGAGCCGGCCTGTGAAGCCGGAACCCGCGCAGCGCGCACGCTCGACGCCGATCGAAACGATCGCGAGCGGTTCCGTGACTCGCGAACCCCCGCCGCGCGCGTATGCGTCGCCGATGAAACCGGTCGCGAGCGTGCCCGTAAAACCCGAACGCACGCGGCATGCGCAAGCTCCGCTGTTCGCAAGAGCAACGAGCCGCCCCGCGACCGCTTCCGTTTCGATGGACCCGGAGACGCTCTACTCGATGCTTCAGCACTCACCGACTCTCGACAACAACGCGACCCCGTCCGGTCGCGGCGCTGCGAACGGCGCGCACTAACCGGCGCACTATGCACCAGCAGCACGATCAACCTTTCCGGCCACGATGCCAAACATGACGCAACTACGTTATCTCCGTTACGCGACGCTCACGCTCGCCCTGACCCTCTGCGGTCTGTTTGCGCCGGTCACGAGCACGTTTGCCGCGAAGGTCGCGCCATCGACTTCCGCGAGACGCGAGCCCGCACAGTCCGCGCCCGAAGACTTGTCCGACCTGAACGCCAATTCGAACGCGCCCCGGGTCGATGGCAACATCGACGAATTGCAGAAACTCACGCAGGCGGGCGGCCTCGCCGAATTGCGCGCGACGCGCAACGGCAGCTACGGCGCACGGCTCTACTTCCTCGCGACGGAAATGCTGTACTACGTCGCGCTGTCGCAGGACGCGCGCTGGTGGCGCGTCGTAAAGACGCAGGACGCAGCCCGCGCCGAATCGATCTACGCGCAGTTCTCGCGCAAGAGCTTCGAACTCGCCGATGGCGAAATCCGCCGCGTGCAATTGCAGGCGCAGAAGGAGTTGCTCGATCGCGTGATCGCGAAATCGGCGGATCGGGCGAACCGTCTCAGCGCCGATCTCGAACTTGCACAGCAGCAGGATTCGCAGGTATCGCAGCGTCAGCAACAGTTGCAGGCTGAATCGGCCGTGCTGCAAACAGACAAGCTGGAAGCCGAACGCAAGCTGCGCACGCTGCAGTTGCAGGTCGAACAGCTGCAGAGGCAGACGGAAGCCGGACTCGCGCCGGGAAACCTGCCGTCCTCGCGTTGATATCGGCAATACGCGCCTGAAGACGAAACAGGCCCGCTCGAACCGAGCGGGCCTGTTTGCTTTACGAAGTGACCGGAAGCGTTGCGCGTCAGAAGCGGGTTTCGCGCGCGACGCGCAGGAACGTGTCGAGCAGCGGCGTGCAATCGAGCAGTTCCGCGCCGCCCGCGCGATGAAACTCCGGATGCCACTGCACGCCGACGACGAACGGCGCCTTCCGGTACCGCACCGCCTCGATGATCCCGTCCGAGGCCGACACCGCCTCGATGTTCAGATCGCGCCCGATCGTCTTCACCGCCTGATGGTGGATCGAGTTGACGATCGCCTCGCGCTGGTGCGGGAACATGTTGACGAGCGTGGAGCCATCGGGAAAGCGGATCGAATGCCGATGCTGGTCGTATTGCTCGTTGACGTGGATGCCGGCCGTGGGCACGTCCGTGGCGATGTCGCCGTAGAGCGTCCCGCCGAACGCCACGTTGATCAACTGACAGCCGCGGCATACACCGAGCACGGGCTTGCCCGACTCGACGAACTCGTGCAGCAGTTCCAGCTCGTACATGTCGCGCACGCGGTCGCCGGGCCATTCGGGACGCGTCGTCGCTTCTTCGTATGACTGCGGCGAGACGTCCGCGCCGCCTTGCAGCAGCAGGCCGTCGAGATGTTTCGCGTAGTCGCGCAGACGGATATTGCTCGTGTGCAGCATGCCCTGATTGCCGACCGTCGGAATCATGAACACGAGCACGTCGCGCGACATCACCCAATGCGCGATGGATTCTTCCAGATATTGCAGCGTCTTGCCGCGCAAGCCTTTCGCGCCCGGCTCCGGATGAAAGATGCGCGCCGATACGCCGATGCGCAGCGTGCGCTGCGTCATGCGCTGTCCCGCGCGATCGAAAATCTGCCGTGCACGCGCCGCGATCACGCGGCCGAACACGGACCACGCGGAGTCGGATTGCCTGAAATACGCGGGTTGAGCCGGCGCGGCGGTCTGTTCGGTCGATGGCAGCGGCGGCGGATTGAGCGTGCTGAAATCCGGCGCCGCGGTGAATTCGGGCGGCAGGACCGTGGCGCGCCCGGTCGGGGAATCCGACGCGGCGGATTGCGCGTTGGCCGTGCTGGCGGCTTCCGCGTCGGTCGCGGCTTCGAAATTCTCGGCAAAGCTCGCCTTGGGTTTTCCGGATGCGCGCTGCCTCTCGCGCACCTCGGCTTCCTGCGCGGCGGTCGCGCTCGCCGCCGATGCGCGCGCCTCGCGGGCGTCCTGCAAGGCTTCGTCGCGGCGGGCCTGCGCGACATCGACCGCCTCGACACCCGACGCGCTCGAAGGCGCATCCGTCGATGCGCGTTCGGCCGCGCTCGCCTTCGGGCCGGGCGCTGCGGCCGCTGCCGCCGCTTCGGGCGGCGCCGTGGGATTCGCGCTTCGTGGCGCCGCCTGAGAATCCGCGCCGCTTCGGCGCGCGTCGGTGCTGTTTGCGTCGTTGGAGGTTTTGTTATCGCTCATTCTTGATTCAGGCGTTCGAACGCCATAGGGAGAATGGACAAGCCCCGATTATCCGCCTCAGAACAGCACGCGGCAAACCAGCACACATTTGGTCACATTGGCACACATTATCGCGGGAACCCGTCGCGCGCGGCTGTCAGGGCAATCCCGCGAAGAAAGCCGTCAATGGTCGCGCGTCTCTTCGAAGGTTTCGCGCAGGGCGATTTGCATCGTCGCGTGGATTTTCACGCACCAGCGCCACAACACCGTCAAGAGCAGCGCCACGCAGAACAGCACGGCGATCATCAGGCCGAACGGCGGAAGGATGCCGCCCGAGAGCGCCGCGACGAGCAGGAAGACGCCGAACATCGCGACGATCGGAATGAGGCCGGAAATCGCCAGGCGGATTGCGCGTGTGAAGCGCCCCGCTTTCGCGGGCTGCACGCTCACTTCCGCGAGCAGAAGCGCGAGCGATTCGAGCTTGCGATACACCGCGACCAGAAACGGCAACGCGACCACGAGCGCCGCGCTCCACAGCACGACGCGCTGCGCGTTGTCGGTATCGAGCCAGCGCGAGAGATAGCTCGACGCGAACGGCGCCGAATACGACGCGGCGAGGAAAATAGCCGAGACGAGCGCGAGATTCACCGCGATCTGCAGCACGATGCGCCGCGTCATCGAGAAGAGCGTCGGGCCGCCGGAAGCGGGCGTCAGGCTCGCGAGCCATTGCGAATAGAGACCGAACGTGTGCGCGAGCGGCGCGGGCATCGCGCGCGAGAGGCGCGCCGTGAGCGGGTCGGCGGCGCGGATCAGATACGGCGTGAAGAGCGTCGTGAGCGCGGACACGGCCACCGCGATCGGGTAGAGAAAGCTGCTCGTGACCTTCAGCGAAAGCCCGAGCGACGCGATGATGAACGAGAACTCGCCGATCTGCGAGACGCTCATGCCGACGCGCATCGACGTGCGTCCGTCCTTGCCGGCGAGAAACGCGCCGAGCCCGCACGACACGATCTTGCCGAGCACGACGGCGATCGTGATGACGGCGATCGGCCACGCATAGTCGACGAGCACCGTCGGGTTCAGCAACAGGCCGATGGTGACGAAGAAGATCGCCGAGAACATGTCGCGCACCGGCGCGATCAGATGCTCGATGCGCGCGAGATGGCGCGACTCCGCCATGATCGCGCCGATCAGGAAAGCGCCGAGCGCGATCGAATAATCGAGCTTCACGACGAGCAGACAGAAACCGAAGCAGAAGCCGAGCACGGTGACGAGCAGCATCTCGTCGCTCTTCGCGCGCGCGACGTAGTTGAGCGCGCGCGGCACCGTGAGAATGCCGACGACCAGCGACACCGTTATGAAAAGCAGCAGCTTGCCGAGCGTCACGACCGCGACGCCCGCGCTCACCGAGCCCGTCTGCGCGATGCCGGAGAGCAACACGAGCATTGCGATCGCGAGAATATCCTCGACGATCAGAATGCCGAACACGATCTGCGCGAAGTGCTCGCCCTTCATGCCGACCTCGGAGAGCGCCTTCACGATGATGGTCGTCGACGAGATCGCGAGCATCGCGCCGAGAAAGAGCGAGTCCATCGAGTTCCAGCCGAACCAGCGCCCGATCTCGTAGCCGACCCAGATCATCAGCACGATTTCCGAGAGCGCGGCGACGAAGGCGGTCGCGCCGACCTTGAACAGCTTGCGCAAGCTGAATTCGAGCCCGAGCGAAAACATCAGGAAGACGACGCCTAACTCGCCGAGCGTCTGGATCGTCGCTTCGTCGTGGATGAGATTGAACGGCGGCGTGTATGGCCCGATGATGACGCCCGCAGCGATGTAGCCTAGGACGACCGGCTGCCGCAGACGGTGAAACAGCACCGTCACGACGCCCGCGATGGCCATGATCACCGCGAGATCCTGAATGAAGCCGATCGCATGATGCATCAACTATTTCCTTACAAAACAATTATGGGATAGCCGATGTTACCGCGCGGACGCGAATTCCTGCCTTCCGACGAGCTATGCGGTCGAAAAATCAGGATGACGGCGCGCATCGCGCTGGTGCACGGGCGCATCGGGAAGACGGGGAAAGAAAGGCCCGCGTGAATAGCGGGCCCGATATGACTTGAAAAGCGGTGTGACGCGTTGAAAAAGACCGCGGCGCTCAGACCGCCGCTTCGTTTTCCTCGCCGGTGCGGATGCGGATCACGCGCTCGACTTCGGCGACGAAGATCTTGCCGTCGCCGATCTTGCCGGTGCGCGCGGCGCCGATGATCGCATCGATGACCTGATCGGTTTGATCGTTCGCGACCACGACTTCGATCTTCACCTTCGGCAGGAAGTCGACCACATATTCCGCACCACGATAAAGCTCGGTATGCCCCTTCTGACGGCCAAAGCCCTTCACTTCCGTGACCGTGAGACCCGTGAGGCCCACTTCGGCTAGCGCTTCGCGAACTTCGTCGAGCTTGAACGGTTTGATGATGGCGGTGATGCGTTTCATGGCGTGCCTCGCGTAAAGGTCGATTCAGAGGGTTCGAAAAAAGTCGTGTCCCGCGCGGGACAGATGTTTTCGATTCTAGCCGCGTTTCATCGAGCAAGCGGTCCGGAAATTCGCGAGGCGTTCACCAGACGATCGAATATCGCGCGGTATCACTCTTTCGCCGGGACGCGTTCGAGGTCCGCGAGCCACACCGTCGCCTGCCCGTCGCTCGGCGCGCGCCAGTCGCCGCGCGGCGAGAGCGAGCCGCCCGAGCCGACCTTCGGCGCGTTCGGTATGCATGAGCGCTTGAACTGGCTCGTGCGGAAAAATCGATCCAGAAATATCCGCAGATTCTTGCGTATCTCGCCGAGGTCGTATTGATTGCGCGCGACCGTCGGGCCTTCCGGCCACGCGCCCGCATCGCGATCGCGCCACGCATGCAGCGCGAGAAACGCGACCTTCGTTGGTGCAAAGCCGAAGCGCAGCGTGTAGTAGAGGTTGAAGTCCTGCAGTTCATACGGACCGATGACGCTCTCCGTCTTCTGCTCCACCACGCCGCTCGTCTTGCCGGGGATGAGTTCCGGGCTGATGTCGGTGCTCAGGATGTTTTCGAGCACATCGGTTCCGCTTCCGCCGATCTGCCCCGACTCCGCGACCCAGCGCACCAGATGCGTGATCAAGGTCTTCGGCACGCTCGCATTCACGTTGTAGTGGGACATGTGATCGCCCACTCCATAGGTGCACCAACCAAGTGCCAGTTCGCTCAAATCTCCCGTGCCGATCACGATCGCATTGTTCAGGTTCGCGAGCCGGAACAGGTGGCTCGTGCGTTCGCCGGCCTGAACGTTCTCGTAGGTGATGTCGTATTGCTCCGCGCCCGTGCTATGCGGATGGCCGATGTCGGAGAGCATTTGCGCGCAGCTCGGCCGGATGTCGATCTCGCTCGCCGTGCAGCCGACGACTTGCATCAACTCGCGCGCCTGCCGCAATGTGCGGTCGCTGGTCGCGAAGCCGGGCATCGTGTAGGCGAGGATGTTGGCGCGCGGCAGTCCGAGACGATCCATCGCTTTCGCGCACACGAGCAGTGCATGCGTCGAGTCGAGTCCGCCCGAAATGCCGATGACGACCTTCGACATGCCCGACGATTGCAGCCGTTGCAGCAGCGCCTGCACCTGAATGTTGTAGACCTCGTTGCATCGTTCGTCGCGGCGCGCGGCGTCGGCGGGCACGTAAGGAAAGCGCGCAACGCGACGCGTGAGCGGCAGCTTTGCGTCGGCCGGAACTGCGAGCGGAAATTCGATCACGTCGAACTGCGCGACTTCGTCGGCGTGCCGGTGCGTCGAACGGCCGAAGGTGGTTTGCCGCATGCGCTCGCGCGAGAGCCGTTCGAGATCGACATCGGCGTAAATGAGATGCGACCGGTCCGAGAAGCGCTCGGATTCCGCGAGCAGCTCGCCGTTCTCGTAGATGAGCCCTTGCCCGTCCCAGGCGAGATCGGTGGACGATTCGCCGTGTCCCGCCGACGTGTACAGATAAGCCGCGACGCATCGCGCCGACTGCTGCCCGACGAGCTGATGCCGATACGCCGACTTGCCCACGACGATATTCGACGCCGACAGATTCACGAGCACGGTCGCGCCCGCGAGCGCCGCGAACGACGACGGCGGAATCGGCACCCACACGTCCTCGCAAATTTCGACGTGGAACCGAAAGAGCGGAAGGTCCCTGATCTGAAACAGCAGCGACGCGCCGAACGGCACGCTCTGGCCGCACAGCGTGATCGTGTTCGTGGCCGCGGCATCGGCCGGGCTGAACTGCCGCGCCTCGTAGAACTCGCCATAGTTGGGCAAATAGCTCTTCGGCACGACGCCGCGAATGAATCCGTCGGCGATCACGACCGCGCAGTTGAAGAGCTTGTGCTCGGCCCGGATCGGCGCGCCGACGATCATCGCGATATTGAGTCCCTTCGACGCGTCCAGGATGCTTTGCAACGCATCCTCGCAGGCATCGAGCAATACGCGCTGATGAAAGAGGTCGTCGCAGGTGTAGGCGGACACGCCGAGTTCGGGGAACGCGACGAGCACGGCGCCGTGCGCGGCGGCTTCTTTCGCCAGTTCGATCGTCTGCGCCGCGTTGAATGCGGGATCGGCGACCTTGCAGGACGGAACGCCGACCGCGACGCGCGCGAAGTCGTGGCTGTACAGGTTGAAGAAATTTCTGCTCATGGTCGACATGGATGTGCGCGTGTTGCTGCGGGAACGAGACGGTGCGAAAGGGACGAAAAGCCAGGCGTAAAGCCGGGCGAACGGTCTCGTCGATTATCGCATCTCAGCTTTTCTTCCTGAACGGCGTGTGTGCTTCGAGTTCCCCGATATGCTGATCCATCGCCTGGGTTTCGGCATCGAGAAACTCGCCGATCGCGTGCGCGAAACGCCGGTCCGCGATCCAGTGCGCGGACCATGTGGGCGTCGGCAAAAGGCCGCGCGACATCTTGTGCACGCCCTGCGCGCCGCCCTCGAAGCGCGCGAGCCCGTGCTCGATGCAATACGCGATGCCCTGCATGTAGCACGTCTCGAAGTGCAGTCCCGAGACGAACTCGCGCGTGCCCCAGTAGCGGCCGTACATCGTGTCGCCGCCGATCATGTTGAGCGCGCACGCGAGGCGCTCGCCGTCCGCCTCGGCGATCACGAGCAGCATGCTGTCGGGCGCATCGGCGTGAATCCGGCCGAAGAACTCGCGCGTCAGATACGGCGCGTTCCAGTGCTCGCGATACGTGTTGTCGTAGCAGTCGTAGAAGAAGTCGAGCGCGCTTTCGTCGATCTGCTCGCCGCGCAGCCAGGTGTACGTGACGCCCGCGTCCGCCACGCGCCGGCGATCCTGCTTCACTTTCTTGCGCTTGTCGTGGCTCATCGTCGCGAGGAAGGCGTCGAAGCTCGCGTAACCGTCGCCGGGCAGGTTTTCCCAGTGGAATTGCACGCCTTCGCGCAGCAGATAGCCCGCGTCCGTCAAAGCCTCGACATCCTGCGTGTGCGGAAACAGCACGTGCAGCGACGAGAGTTCCAGCCGGCGCGTCAGTTCGATTGCACCCCGCGCGAGCAGCACGCGATCCTCGTGATGCGCGGCGATGAGGCGCGGACCCGTGACCGGCGAAAACGGAACGGCGGACACCGCCTTCGGGTAGTAACGCAGACCGTGACGCTCGAAGGCATCGGCCCATGCGTGATCGAACACGTACTCGCCGCGCGAATGCGACTTGATATACAGCGGCATCGCGCCGGCGAACTCGCCGCCGCGCTTCAATATCAGATGATGCGCGCGCCAGCCGGTGCGCTTCACCGCGCACTCCGTCTCCTGCAACGCCGCGAGAAACGCGTGGCGCACGAACGGGTTATCGCCGGCGAGCCGGTTCCAGTCGTCGGCCGGGATCTCGTTGAGCGCATCGACCACATGAATTTCGACCTCGCGATTCAACAGGCTACCTCGCTGTGATTGATCGACGAGCGCGCCGATACAACGCAAAACGCGCCCGAAAGCGGCTATTCTCGCGCAAGTCGCAGCGCCACGCCGAAGCGGACAAAAGCGCCCCGGCGCGGTGCTTTCGGCGATAATGCGCGGCAAATCCTTCACGAACGCACACGAAACGCGATGCCGTGGTTCCTCTATCTGATCGAATGCGCCGACGGCAGCCTCTACACGGGCATCGCGACGGACGTCGAAGCGCGCTTCATCGCGCATGCGAGCGGCAAGGGCGCGCGCTATACGCGTTCGAGAAAACCGTTGCGCGTGCTGGCGTCGTTCGAGCTGGCGGGGAGATCGGAAGCGTCGCGCGCCGAATATCGCGTGAAGCAGTTGACCGCGCAGCAAAAGCGCGCGCTGATTGCGGGAGAGCGGACGCTCGAATCGTTGTTGCCTCAGACCGAGACAAGCGAAGAAGAATAAAAAACGCCGCCGCGCTTCGAAAACGCGGCGGCGCTTTGTCGGAAAAAAACCCGCTTACTTCTTGAAGTTCGCGACGCCTTCCGAGATTTCCTTGTGCGCGGCGTCGATGCCGGCCCAGCCCTCGACCTTCACCCACTTGCCCTTTTCGAGCGCCTTGTAGTTCTCGAAGAAGTGCTTGATCTGGTCTTTCAGATATTCCGGCACGTCGTCGATCGACTTGATGTTCGCCGTCATCGGGCAGACCTTGTCGTGTGCCACGGCGACGAGCTTCGCGTCCACGCCCGATTCATCGGTCATTTGCAGCATGCCGACTGCGCGCGCACGCACGACCGAGCCCGCCAGCAGCGGATAAGGCGTGATGACGAGCACGTCGACCGGGTCGCCGTCGCCGGAGAGCGTCTGCGGAATGAAACCGTAGTTGGCCGGATAGCGCATGCCGGTGCCGACGAAGCGGTCGACGACGAGCAGGCCCATGTCCTTGTCCGCTTCGTATTTGACCGGATCGCTCTGCGCGGGAATCTCGATGATGACGTTGAAATCGTGCGGGAGATCTTTGCCGGAAGGTACGTTGTTGAAGCTCATGAGCACTCTCTGGAGAAGTTGAGGTCGGAGATGGAATCGCACGGGCGGACGCGTTCTGCCGAAACCGCCGGGGCGTCGCGCCGGCCGGCGCGTGAATACATCATTATAGCCAATCGAGTCTCGCCGCCTGCCGCCGCCCGCCGCTTCCGGCGCGCGGCCGAGGTTGGCGCGATAATCGAAATACGCATCGAATTCGACCTGCAGGCAGAGAACCGATTTCAGGAGACGTGCATGGAAGACGCGAAGCATTTCATCGATAACCGCTGGATCGCGGCATCGGGCAACGAGACGATTCCCGTCGTCGATCCGTCCGACGGCCAGATCTTCGCGCAGATCGCGCGGGGCACCGCGGCCGATATCGATCGCGCGGTTGCCGCCGCGCGCGCGGCCTTCGAAGGCGGCTGGGGCGCGACGAGCGCCGCCGAACGCGGACGCATTCTCGCGCGCCTGTCGATGCTGATCGCCGCGTGCCACGAGGAGATCGCGCAGGTCGAGGCGCGCGACACCGGCAAGCCGCTCAAACAGGCACGCGCCGACGTCACCGGCATCGCGCGCTATTTCGAGTTCTACGCGGGCGCCGCCGACAAGCTGCACGGCGAAACCCTGCCGTATCAAACCGGCTACACCGTGCTCACGATCCGCGAGGCGCACGGCGTGACGGGCCACATCGTCCCGTGGAACTATCCGCTGCAGATTTTCGGGCGCAGCGTGGGCGCGGCGCTCGCCACCGGCAACGCGTGCGTCGTGAAGCCGGCGGAGGACGCGTGCCTTTCTTTGTTGCGCGTCGCGGAACTGGCGGCGGAAGCCGGCCTGCCGGATGGCGCGCTCAACATCGTCACCGGTTACGGGCACGAAGCGGGCGCGGCGCTCGCGCGGCATCCGGGCATCGACCATATTTCGTTCACGGGCTCGCCGGCGACGGGCGCGGCCGTCACGAAGATGGCCGCCGACAACCACGTGCACGTCACGCTGGAACTGGGCGGCAAGTCGCCGCAAATCGTTTTCGCCGATGCCGATTTCGACGCCGCCCTGCCCGTGCTCGTCGCCGCGATCGTGCAGAACGCCGGACAGACGTGCTCGGCGGGCAGCCGCGTGCTGATCGAGCGCGCGGCGTACGAGCCGCTCCTCGACCGGCTGTCGCAGGCGTTCGCGGCGCTCAGGGTCGGCCCGAGCAAGCTCGATCTCGACTGCGGCCCGCTCATCAGCGCGAAGCAGCAGCAGCGCGTCTGGGACTATCTGTCCGATGCGCAGCACGACGGCATTCCGATGGCCGCGCACGGCGAAGTCGTCGGCGATGCGCCCGAAGCGGGCTTCTACCAGGCGCCTACTCTGTTGCGCGATGTTCCGCGGACGCATCGTCTCGCGCGCGAGGAAGTGTTCGGTCCGGTGCTCGCCGCGATGCCCTTCGACGACGAAGCCGACGCGCTCAGGCTCGCCAACGGCACCGACTACGGCCTCGTGGCCGGCATCTGGACCCGCGACGGCGCGCGCCAGATGCGGCTTGCGCGCCGCGTGCGCTCGGGGCAAGTGTTCATCAACAACTATGGCGCGGGCGGCGGCGTCGAATTGCCGTTCGGCGGCGTGAAGCATTCGGGACACGGGCGCGAGAAAGGCTTCGAGGCGCTGTACGGCTTCACGACGCTCAAAACCATCGCCATCAAACACGGATAACGGGAGACACCATGCGACTGCAAGGCAAAACGGTGATCGTGACGGGCGGCGGCTCGGGATTCGGGGAAGGCATCGCGAAGACGTTCGCGCGCGAAGGCGCGAATGTGGTCGTCAACGATCTGAACGGGCCGGGCGCCGAGCGCGTCGCGAGCGAGATCGCGCTCGCGTCGTCGCCGGAGGTGAAGCACGGCCGCGCGATCGCCGTTCAGGGCGACGTGACCCAACGCGCCGACTGGCAAACGCTCTTCGATGCCGCGATCCAGGACTTCGGCAGCGTGCAGGTCGTCGTCAACAACGCGGGCACGACGCACCGTAACAAGCCCGTTCTCGACGTGACCGAGGCCGAGTTCGAGCGCGTCTATGCGGTGAACGTGAAGAGCATCTACTGGAGCGTTGCGCAGTTCGTGCCGTACTTTCGCGAGCGCGGCGGCGGCGCGTTCATCAATATTGCATCGACGGCGGGCGTGCGGCCGCGCCCGGGGCTCGTCTGGTACAACGGCAGCAAGGCGGCGGTGATCATCGCCAGCAAGGCGCTCGCGGTCGAACTGGGCGCGGACCGCATCCGCGTGAACTGCATCAATCCGGTGATGGGCGAGACCGCCCTGCTCACCGAGTTCATGGGCATGGAGGACACGCCCGAGAACCGCCGCAAGTTCCTCGCGACGATACCGCTCGGGCGCCTCTCGACGCCGCAGGACATCGCCAACGCGGCGCTCTATCTCGCCTCCGACGATGCCGAGTTCATCACCGGCGTCGCGCTCGAAGTGGACGGCGGACGCTGCGTCTGAACGTTGCCCGCGCACGCCGCGCGGCGAGTGCGGCGTGCGCTCAAATATCGGTGCTTTCCCTAGCAGAAACGAGCGTTTGGCGTCGTTGCCGGCGGGCTAGAATCCTTACGCGTCTGTAATCGCGAGCGGGCCCATCCGCTCGCCTGGCGCGCACAATAAATATTGGAGACAAGCAACATGGCCAGCACCGCCAATCCCATGCCGCGCCCCGGCGCGGGCACGCCTTCCGCCTTCGAGGAAGCGACCTACCGCAAAGTCGTCTGGCGGCTCGCGCCGCTCCTGCTCATCTGCTACGTGGTGGCGTATCTCGACCGCGTGAACGTCGGCTTCGCCAAGCTGCAGATGGCCACCGATCTGCAACTGTCGGACGCCGTGTATGGCTTCGGCGCGGGCATCTTCTTCTTCGGCTATTTCATCTTCGAGATTCCGTCGAACATCATCCTGCATCGCGTCGGCGCGCGCGTGTGGATCGCGCGGATCATGATCACGTGGGGCATTATTTCCGCCCTCACGATGTTCATCACGACGCCGACGATGTTCTACGTCATGCGCTTTCTGCTCGGCGCGGCTGAAGCGGGCTTCTTTCCCGGCATCATTCTCTATCTGACGTACTGGTTTCCGGCGCAGCGGCGCGGGCGCATCACGACGCTGTTCATGACGGCCATCGCGCTCTCGGGTTTGATCGGCGGGCCGATCAGCGGCTGGATCATGGACGCGTTCCATAACAAGAACGGCTGGCACGGCTGGCAATGGCTGCTGCTGCTCGAAGGGATTCCGTCGATCATCGTGGGCATCGTCGTATTCCTGAAGCTCGACGACCGCATCTCGAAGGCTTCGTGGCTCACGCAGGAAGAACGCGAACTGCTCGAACGCAACATCGCGGCGGATAACGTCGCGAAGGAAGATATGTCGCTCGGCAAGATCCTGTCGAGTCCGAAGGTCTGGCTGATGAGCATGATCTACTTCTCGTTCGTGATGGGGCTGTATGGCGTGAGCTTCTGGCTGCCGACCATCATCAAGTCGATGGGTATTTCGGATGCGCTCCACGTCGGCCTGCTCTCCGCGATTCCCTATGGCGCGGCGGTGATCGGCATGCTGTACGCGGCGCGCAGCGCGGATCGTTCCGGCGAGCGTCGCTGGCATATCGCGATTCCGGCGTTGATCGGCGCGATCGGGCTGGTGCTGTCGGTCGTGTGGTTCAACAACACCGTGCTTGCGATGCTCGGCCTCACGCTCGCGACGACGGGCATTCTCACCACGCTGCCCCTGTTCTGGAGTCTGCCGACCGCATTTCTCGCGGGCACCGGCGCGGCCGCGGGTATCGCCATGATCAACTCGCTCGGCAACCTCGCGGGCTTTCTGAGTCCGTATCTCGTGGGCTGGCTGAAGCAGGCCACTGCTTCCAATTCGAGCGGGATGTATATGCTCGCGGGATTTCTGGTGCTCGGCGCGGTGTTGGTGCTTAGCGTGCCGGCGCGGATGGTGAATCGATAAGTCTCTGTGCATCCCAAGCTTTGGTTCGCATCGCGTCTCTATGAAGCGCGCGCGAACCAAAGCGAAGCACGCTCGCCCATTCCCAGTCACAAGAAAATAAATAGAAGCAAACCCGCACCGCAACGATGCACGCAACACCCCGCGTGCACCAAAACCCCGCCGCCGGACGCAAGTCCCCGCCAGTAAAAGCTTCCTCCGATTCCCCGCAAACCCGCGCCACTCGGGCATTTCATCCTCATTGGCATAACCCTTGCAGAACGATGCGGGCAATCGTCATTGCTCAAACAAACACATCGGCAAGGGGAACACTCATCATGAAACGACGCAGTTTGCTGAAGTTCGGCTCCATGTCGGGCGCGCTCGCCCTCGCGGGCCAGCTTCCGATCACGAAAGCCCAGGCCGCCGATACGGGTCCGATCAAGGTCGGCATCCTGCATTCGCTGTCGGGCACGATGGCGATCTCCGAGACGTCGCTGAAAGACACGGCGCTCATGACCATCGCCGATATCAACAAGAGCGGCGGCGTGATGGGCCGGCAACTCCAGCCCGTCGTCGTCGATCCGGCTTCGAACTGGCCACTCTTCGCGGAGAAGGCGCGTCAGCTTCTCACGCAGGACAAGTGCGCGGTCGTGTTCGGCTGCTGGACGTCGGTGTCGCGCAAGTCGGTGCTGCCCGTGTTCGAGGAACTCAACGGCCTGCTCTTCTACCCCGTTCAATACGAAGGCGAAGAGATGTCGCGCAACGTGTTCTATACGGGCGCCGCGCCGAATCAGCAGGCGATTCCCGCCGTCGAATATCTGATGGGACAGGAAGGCGGCAGCGCCAAGCGCTTCTTCCTGCTCGGCACCGACTACGTGTACCCGCGCACGACGAACAAGATCCTGCGCGCGTTCCTTCACTCCAAGGGCGTCAAGGATGCGGACATTCAAGAGGTCTACACACCGTTCGGACATAGCGACTATCAAACCATCGTCGCGAATATCAAGACCTTTGCCCAAGGGGGAAAGACGACTGTCATCTCTACGATCAACGGCGATTCCAACGTACCGTTCTACAAGGAGCTCGGCAACCAGGGGCTGAAGGCGACGGACGTGCCGGTCGTCGCGTTCTCGGTCGGCGAGGAAGAACTGCGCGGCATCGATACGAAACCGCTCGTCGGCCACCTCGCCGCATGGAACTACTTCATGTCGGTGAAGAACCCGAACAACACGAAGTTCGAGAAGGAATTCTTCGCATACGCGAAGGCGCAGAACCTGCCGGGCGGCGACAAGCGCGTGACCAACGATCCGATGGAAGCGACCTTCGTCGGCATCCACATGTGGAAGCAGGCCGTCGAAAAAGCGAAGAGCGCCGACGTCGACAAGGTGCGTGTCGCGATGATCGGTCAGAGCTTCGCCGCGCCTTCGGGTTTCACGCTGTCGATGGACGGCAACCATCATCTGCACAAGCCGGTGATGATCGGCGAAATTCGCGGCGACGGTCAGTTCAACGTCGTCTGGAAGACGAAGACCGCGGTGCGCGCGCAGCCGTGGAGCCCGTATATCGCGGGCAACGAGGGCAAGCCGGATGTCGTCAGCTCGATTCCCGCGTTCCTGCGCCGTCAGCGCGTGCGCGTAGCCTGATCCTTGATGCTTTGATGGTTTGAAGCAGTGAGGCCGCGCGTTCATGCGTGATTCGCGCGGCCGCCGATGTTCTATCCGAAAGGCCATCATGACCGGTTCCCTGATGCGCGTCGTGCTCGCGCTATGCATCGCAATGACGTCGCTCGCGGCGCACGCGCTCACCAACGACGATCTCGCCCCGCTTGCCGGCGACGACTTCGAAGCAAAATCCGCCGCCATCGACAAGCTCATCGCCAATGCCGACGCGCCTTCCATCGCCGTGCTCGGTGCGCTCGCCGACGGCTCGCTCGTCGCCACCGACAACGGCCGCGTCTACATCCAGACCGACGACGGCACCAAAGACGCGATCACCGGCAAGACCGTGGAAGCGCCGGACGCGCAACAAATCACGCTGAACAACTCGCTACGCACGAAGGTAGCGGGCGCGTTGTCGGGCCTGCAACTCGCATCGCCGGATACGACCAGGCGCCGCGAAGCGATCGCGGCATTGTTGAAGAATCCGGACGCATCGATGAAGCCGATGATCGACCGCGCCCGCGCCATCGAGAAAGATCCCGAACTGAAGAAGCGCCTCGACACGCTCTGGGCGATGACCGCGCTGCACGATCCCGATGTGAGCAAGCGCCTCGACGCCGCGCAACTCGTCGCCGCGCGCCATGACCTCGACATGTACGAACTGCTGCGCCCGATCGTCGCGAAGAAGGCCGACGGCAGCTTCAACGAGCCCGACGAACGCGTGCGCAACGCGGCGCAGGAAGGCCTTTACGCGCTCGATTCGATTCAGCGCCGCAGCGAAATCTTCGGCACGATCTTCGCGGGCCTCTCGCTCGGCAGCGTGCTGTTGCTCGCGGCGCTCGGGCTTGCGATCACATATGGACTGATCGGCGTCATCAACATGGCGCACGGCGAGTTTCTGATGATCGGCGCATACGCGACCTATGTCGTGCAGAATCTCGTGCAGCACTACGCGCCCGCGGCGTTCAACTGGTATCCGCTGTTCGCGGTGCCCGCGTCGTTCATCGCGGCGGCGCTGGTCGGCATCGTGCTGGAAAGACTCGTGCTGAAGCATCTCTACGGACGTCCGCTCGAAACGCTGCTCACGACCTTCGGCGTCAGCCTGATCCTGATCCAGGCGACGCGCACGCTCTTCGGCGCGCAGAACGTGCAGGTGACGAATCCTTCGTGGATGAGCGGCGGCGTCTCCGTGATGCAGAACCTCATCCTGCCGTACAACCGTCTGACGATCCTCGCCTTCTCGCTCGCCGTGGTCGCGATCGCGTGGGGCGTGCTCACGAAAACGCGGCTCGGCCTGTTCGTGCGCGCGGTGACGCAGAACCGCCGCATGGCCGCGTGCGTCGGCGTGAAGACCGCGCGCGTCGATTCCTATGCGTTCGCGTTCGGCGCGGGAATCGCGGGACTCGGCGGCTGCGCGCTCTCGCAGATCGGCAACGTCGGGCCGGATCTCGGTCAGAGCTACATCATCGATTCGTTCATGGCGGTGGTGCTCGGCGGCGTCGGGCAACTCGCGGGCACGGTGATCGGCGGCTTCGGACTCGGGCTCGTGAGCAAGGCGGTCGAGCCGTTCTGGGGCGCGGTGCTCGCGAAGATCGCGGTGCTCGTGCTGATCGTGTTGTTCATCCAGAAGCGTCCGCAGGGCATGTTCGCCCTCAAGGGCCGCAGCGCGGAGGCTTGAGATATGACCGCCTCGACCAATATCGGCACGAATCTCGACGTGACGCCGCAACCCGATCCGGGCGCGGCGCGCGCGGGCTTCGCGCTCGGCCTGCCGCCGCGCGCCGCGCTTCTGCCGCGCAACGGCTGGCTCGCGTTGATCGCGCTCGTCATCGCGATGGGCATCGTCGTGCCGGTCGGCGCGCTCGTGCTGCCCGAGACGAGCGCGTTCCATCTGTCGGCATATGCGATGACGCTCGTCGGCAAGCTCATGTGCTACGCGATCGGCGCGCTCGCGCTCGATCTCGTGTGGGGCTATTGCGGCATCCTGAGCCTCGGCCACGCGCTGTTCTTCGCGCTCGGCGGCTATGCGATGGGCATGTACCTGATGCGCTCCATCGGCCGCGAAGGGACGTATCAAAGCGATCTGCCCGACTTCATGGTGTTTCTCGACTGGCACAAGCTGCCGTGGTACTGGGAAGGCACCGGGCATCTCTGGTATGCGCTTCTGCTCGTCGTGCTCGTGCCGGGCGTGCTCGCGTGGGTGTTCGGCTTCTTCACGTTCCGCTCGCGCGTGAAGGGCGTGTATCTGTCGATCATCACGCAGGCGATGACGTTCGCCGCGATGCTGCTCTTCTATCGCAACGAAACGGGCTTCGGCGGCAATAACGGCTTCACCGACTTCAAGCGCATCGCGGGCTTTCCGATCACGCATCCGGGCACGCGCGCCGCGCTCTTTCTCATCACGTTCGCGGTGCTCGTGCTCGCGTTTCTCGCGGCGCGCTGGATCGTCACGTCGAAGCTCGGGCGCGTCGTCACCGGCGTGCGCGACGGCGAAGCGCGTCTCATGTTTCTCGGCTACAGCCCGCTCGCGTACAAGCTCTTCATCTGGACCGTGTCGGCGGTGCTGTGCGGCATCGCGGGCGCGTTGTACGTGCCGCAGGTCGGCATCATCAATCCGAGCGAGATGTCGCCCGCGAACTCGATCGAAATGGCGATCTGGGTCGCGGTCGGCGGACGCGGCACGCTGATCGGACCGATCGTCGGCGCGTTCGCCGTCAATGGCGCGAAGAGTTTTTTCACCGCGCATTTCGCGGAGTACTGGCTGTTCTTCCTCGGCCTCATCTTCACGCTCGTGCCCTTGCTTCTGCCCAACGGCATCATGGGACTCATCGATCTCGCGCGCCGCAGGAAGGCGGCTGGAGACACAGCAGAATGACCGCGCACAACGCCTTGATCGTCGATCTGCCGCCCATTCCGCCGCTGCCCGAACCGCAGGAGTCGAGCCACAAGAACATCAACGTGATCTCGGGGCTCGGGCACGTGCTCGCGCCCGGCGAGATCGACATATCGCACGGCACGATTCTCTATCTCGAAGACGTCACCGTGAGCTTCGACGGTTTTCGCGCGCTGAACAAGCTGACGCTTTCGATCGACGTCGGCGAATTGCGCTGCGTGATCGGCCCGAACGGCGCGGGCAAGACGACGATGATGGATGTGATTACCGGCAAGACGCGCCCCGACGACGGCAAGGTGTTCCTCGGGCAGACGCTCGATCTCACGCGCATGTCGGAGCCGGTGATCGCGCGCACGGGCATCGGGCGCAAGTTTCAGAAGCCGACCGTGTTCGAGAATCATCCCGTGTGGGAAAACCTCGAACTCGCGATGAAGACGGACAAGCGCTGGTTCGCGTCGTTGCGCGCGCGGCTGGATGGGCAGGCGCAGGCGCGCATCGAAGAGACGCTGGAACTGATTCGCCTTCAGCATCAGGCGACGCGTCTCGCGGGCGAGTTGTCGCATGGACAAAAGCAGCGGCTCGAAATCGGCATGTTGCTGATGCAGCAGCCCGCGCTTTTGCTGCTCGACGAACCCGCGGCCGGCATGACCGATCATGAAACGATGGAACTCGCCGAATTGCTCAACAAGCTGCGCGGATCGTGTTCGATGATGGTCGTCGAGCACGATATGGAGTTCGTCGCCGCGCTCGCGGGTGATAGCGGGAAGGTCACGGTCATGGCCGAAGGAAGCGTTCTCGCCGAAGGCACGCTGGAAAGCGTCAAACGGGACGATGCGGTTATCGAGTCTTATCTCGGGCGCTGAGGTTTTTTTGTTTTGCATGGGCTGCTCGTGGAAACCCGCTTTCACCGAAGCCCGATCGAGCACCAACCGAAGCAGACAAAGCACATGCTAGAAGTCGAAAACCTGAACCAGTACTACGGCGGCAGCCACATCCTCCGCGATGTGAGGATGACCGTTCCCGACGGCGAACTGACCGTGCTGCTCGGCCGCAACGGCGTCGGCAAAACGACGCTGCTTCGCTGCCTGATGGGCGTCGTGCCGACGAAAAGCGGCACCATCGACTGGCGCGGCAACAAGATCTCTTCGATGCCCACGCACGCGCGCGTCGCGCACGGTCTCGCCTACGTTCCGCAAGGACGCGACATCTTCGGCCGTCTCACCGTCGAAGAAAATCTGCTCGTCGGCGCGGCGAGCCGCAAGGCGCCATCGAAGATTCCCGACCGCATCTACGATCTCTTCCCCGTGCTGCGCGACATGAAGAATCGACGAGGCGGCGACCTCTCCGGCGGTCAGCAACAGCAACTCGCAATCGGCCGCGCGCTGATGAGCGAGCCGCAACTGCTCATTCTCGATGAGCCGACCGAAGGCATTCAGCCTTCGATCATCCGCGATATCGGCAGAACGCTGCGGCAACTCGTCGACGAAATGGGCATGACAGTGTTGCTCGTCGAGCAGTATTACGACTTCGCACGCGAACTCGCCGATCGATACTGGGTCATGAGCCGCGGCGAAATCGTCGCGGGCGGCGCGGGTTCGGAGATGGACGCGCACGGAGTGCGTGAGCTAATCGCCGTATGATCCAGGTTCGATCCCAAGCGCACCGTCTCCATGCTTCATGAACCACATGCAACACTGGCCGACCCGAGCATCTGGCGCGGCTCGCTCGAACTCGGCTACGCGCGTCAGCATGGCCGCACGGTCTGCGTTCATCGCAAGCACGAAGGGCCGCTGCGGCTGCAACGGCCGCTCTATCCCGAAGGCGATATCTGTCATTCGGTGATCGTGCATCCGCCGGGCGGCGTCGCGGGCGGCGATCGTCTCTCCATCGACGTGCGTCTGCGGGAACGCACGCACGCCGTCATCACGACGCCCGGCGCGACCAAGTGGTACAAGGCCAACGGCAAGCTCGCGACGCAGCGCGTCGATATCGATCTCGCCGCGCACGCGAAGCTCGACTGGCTGCCGCAGAACAACATCGTGTTCGAATCGTCGAATATCGAGCTCGAATTCAATCTGACGCTCGATGAAGGCGCGAGCGCGATCGGCTGGGATGCCATGCTGCTCGGCCGCGCCGCCGCCGGCGAGAAGTGGACGCAAGGGCATATCAAGGCCGTATCGCGTATCGCGCAGCGCGACGGCGCCACGTTGTGGTTCGAGCGCACGCTGCTCGATGCGCGCGATCCGCTGCGCGACGCCGCGCAAGGTCTCGCGGGCTTTCCCGCTTACGGCACGCTCTGGGCGATCGGCCCCGCTTGCGACGATGCGCTCGCCGAAGCCCTCACCGCGCAACTGCCCTTCGACGACACACTGCGCGCGGGCGCATCGTGCGTCGTGCCGGGCGTGCTGATCGTGCGCGCGATCAGCCGGTCGATGGAGCCGCTGCAAAACGCGCTCGCCGATTGCTGGGCGCGTCTTCGTCCCATCGTGCATGGCGTCGATGCACGGCCCTTGCGGTTGTGGACTACCTAGTACGCACCAGCGAAGCGCATTCGCTTGCACATGTGTTGTGCGCAACGACGCGCGCAAAACCGGCAGACGCAGACAGCACAAGAAAGACGCATCGATGGCACGACTCTCGCTTTAAATGTTTGTTCGAGAGTCGCGCATTCCAACGCGGCCGTTCAAGACCGAAGGATCATCGATGCTCACCACGTTCTCCCGCACGCGACGCACCGCGCTCGTCGCGCTGCTGCTTTCTCTCACGCCTTTCGCCGCGCACGCCGACGCGCTCGATACCATCGCGAAGAACGGCACGTTGCGCGTGGCCGTGCCCGAAGACTATCCGCCCTTCGGCTCGGTCGGCGCCGACATGAAGCCGCAAGGCTATGACGTCGACATGGCCGCGCTGCTCGCCAAATCGATGAACGTGAAGCTGGAACTCGTGCCCGTCAACAGCGCGAACCGCATTCCGTATCTGACGACCAACAAGGTCGATCTCGTGATCTCGTCGCTCGGCAAGACGCCGGAGCGCGAAAAGGTGCTCGACTTCTCCACCGCTTATGCGCCGTACTTCCAGGGCGTGTTCGGTCCCGCCGACATCAAGGTGAGCGGCCCTGCCGATCTCACCGGCAAGACCGTCGGCGCGACGCGTGGCGCGCTCGAAGAGATCGCGTTGTCGCAGATGGCGCCGAACGCGACCATCAAGCGCTTCGAGGACAACAACGCGACCATCTCCGCGTTTCTCTCGGGACAGGTGCAACTGATCGCGGCGGGCAATATCGTCGCGGCGGCGATCCTCGCGAAGAATCCGCCGCGCCGCCCCGAGGCGAAGTTCATCATCAAGGATTCGCCCTGCTTCGTCGGCATGAACAAGAACGAGCCGCGCCTGATGACCAAGGTCGACGAGACCATCGCGCAGGCGAAGAAGGACGGCAGGCTCGGCACGATGTCGAAGAAGTGGTTCAATCAGCCGCTGCCCGCGACCCTTTGATCGAGAGCGCGGCATCGTATGGCCTATGAACTTCAATTCGCCGATCTCGCGCAATACGCCGGCATGTTCGCGAGCGGCGCGGCGACGACGCTCGCGCTGACCGCCGTCTCGACGACGCTCGGCGTGTCGGTCGGCGTGCTCGGGGCCGCCGCGCGCGACAGCCGGCATGCGTGGCTCACGGCGATTGTCGGCGGCTATGTCGAGGCGGTCCGCAACACGCCGTTCATCGTGCAACTGTTCTTCGTGTTCTTCGGCCTGCCCGCGCTCGGCATCCATCTGAGCGAATACGTGGCGGCCATTCTCGCGATGACGCTCAATCTCGGCGCGTACTCGATCGAGATCATCCGCGCGGGCATCGCTGCCGTGCCGAAGGGTCATCTCGAAGCAGCGTCATCGCTTGCAATGTCGCGCGGCGAAACGTTTCGTCATGTCGTGTTGCCGCAGGCGCTCGCGAAAGTGTTCCCCGCATTGACGAGCCAGATCGTCATCACCATGCTCGGCTCGGCGGTCGTATCGCAGATCTCGGTGCCCGACCTGACCTACGCCGCGAGCTATATCCAGTCGCGCAACTTCCGCGCGTTCGAGACGTGCTTTCTCATCACGGCCGCGTATCTCGTGATGGCGCTCGTTCTGCGCGCCGCGTTGAACGCAATGGGCAAGCGCCTCCTGATGAACAACCGGAGCACCGCGCGATGATCGAATTCACGCTCGCGCAGATCTTCGAGAATCTGTTGCTCGCGGCGCGCTGGACGGTCGTGCTGTCGATCGTGTCGTTCGTGCTGGGCGGCGTCGTCGGCTTTGCGCTGCTCGTGATGCGCGTGTCGAAATCCCAGGTGCTGCGCATGCTCGTCAAAGGCTATATCCAGGTCTTTCAGGGCACGCCGCTTTTGATGCAACTGTTCCTCGTGTTCTTCGGCCTGCCCTTGCTCGGCATCGACGTGTCGCCGTGGCTCGCGGCGTGTGTCGGCCTCACGCTCTTCACGAGCGCCTATCTCGCGGAAATCTGGCGCGGCGCGGTCGAAGCGGTGTCGAAGGGACAGTGGGAAGCATCGTCGTCGCTCGCGATGAGCTACCTCGAACAGCTTCGTCACGTGATCCTGCCGCAAGCAACGCGCATCGCGGTCGGTCCGACGGTCGGCTTCGCGGTGCAGGCGGTGAAGGACACGGCGCTCGTATCGATCATCGGCTTCACGGAACTCACGAAAGCCGGCACGATGATTTCGAATGCAACTTTCCGGCCGTTCCTCGTGTATGGGCTCGTCGCCTGCATCTACTTCTTGCTTTGCTATCCGCTGACGCGCTATGCGCGCACGCTCGAAAGGAAATGGAATGCCGCTCGTTGAAACCCGCAACCTTCAAAAGCAGTTCGGCGCGAATCAGGTGCTCAAGGGTATCGACTTCGCCGTCGAGCGAGGACAGGTCGTGTCGATCATCGGGCGAAGCGGCTCGGGCAAGAGCACCTTGTTGCGCACGCTCAACGGGCTGGAGAGCATCGACGAAGGTTCGATCGAAATCGACGGCGAGCATATCGATGCGCGTCATGCCGACTTGCGCGCGCTGCGTCTCAAAGTCGGCATGGTGTTCCAGCAATACAACCTTTTCCCGCATCTCACGGCCGGCGAGAACGTGATGCTCGCGCAGACCGTCGTCAAGAAGATCCACAAGGCGAAAGCGCGTGCGAGCGCGCATACGGTGCTCGAACGCGTCGGCCTCGGCGACAAGTTCGATGCCTATCCCGATCAGCTTTCCGGCGGCCAGCAGCAACGCGTGGCGATCGCGCGCGCATTGGCGATGAAGCCGACCGTATTGCTGTGCGACGAAATCACCTCGGCGCTCGATCCGGAACTCGTCGGCGAAGTGCTCGCGGTCGTCGAAGATCTCGCGCGCGACGGCATGACGCTCATCATGGTCACGCACGAAATGCGCTTTGCACGCAAGGTGAGCGACAAGGTCGTGTTCATGCATCAGGGGCGCGTGTGGGAATCGGGCGTGCCGGAAGCCATCTTCGAGCGGCCCTCGACCGTGGAGTTGCAGCGCTTCATCCAGTGAACCGCAAGCCTTCCGAAAGCCCTCGAATCAAGGCGTTCCAGTGCTAGCATTGCGAAGCCCGAAACACTTTTCTCCATAAAAGAAGCCCATGAAACTCACGCCCAGAGAAAAGGACAAGCTGCTTGTCTTCACCGCAGCCTTGCTCGCCGAGCGCCGCCGCGCGCGCGGGCTGAAGCTCAACTATCCGGAAGCGGTCGCGTTCATATCGGCTGCATTGATGGAAGCGGCGCGCGACGGCAAGACCGTCGCCGAAGTGATGCACTACGGCACCACGCTTCTCACGCGCGACGACGTGATGGAAGGCGTGCCCGAGATGATCCCCGACATCCAGATCGAAGCGACCTTCCCCGACGGCACGAAGCTCGTCACCGTTCATCATCCGATCCCCTGAAATCATGATCCCCGGCGAATATTTCATCGACGATGGCGAGCACGAACTCAACGCGGGCCGCGAGACGGTTACGGTCGTGGTCGCGAATCATGGCGACCGTCCCGTGCAGGTCGGCTCGCACTTCCACTTCTACGAAGTCAACGCGGCGCTCAAGTTCGAGCGCGAAAAGGCGCGCGGCTTTCGGCTGAACATCGCGGCGGGCACCGCCGTGCGCTTCGAGCCGGGACAGGAACGCACGGTCGAGCTCGTCGCGCTCGCGGGCGACCGGCACGTCTACGGCTTCAATGGCCTCGTGATGGGCCCACTCTGAACAGGACATAACAACATGACGTTACGCATCGGCCGCCGCGCTTATGCCGAAATGTTCGGCCCGACCACCGGCGACCGCGTGCGCCTCGCCGACACCGATCTCATCATCGAAGTCGAGCGCGACTTCACCACCTACGGCGAAGAAGTGAAATTCGGCGGCGGCAAGGTGATCCGCGACGGCATGGGCCAGTCGCAACGCTCTTCCGCCGACGTGGTCGACACGGTCGTGACCAATGCGCTGATCCTCGATCACTGGGGCATCGTGAAGGCGGATATCGGCATGAAGGGCGGACGCATCTTCGCCATCGGCAAGGCGGGCAATCCGGATATCCAGCCGAACGTGAACATCGCGATCGGCGCGGCGACGGAAGTGATCGCGGGCGAAGGCATGATCGTGACGGCGGGCGGCGTGGATACGCACATCCACTTCATCAGCCCGCAGCAGATCGACGAAGCGCTCGCGAGCGGCGTCACGACGATGCTCGGCGGCGGCACCGGCCCCGCCACCGGCACCAACGCGACGACCTGCACGCCCGGCCCGTGGCACATGGAGCGCATGCTGCAGGCCGCCGATGGCTGGCCGGTCAATCTCGGCTTTCTCGGCAAGGGCAACGCGAGCTTGCCCGAGCCGCTGATCGAGCAAGTAAAAGCAGGCGCGATCGGTCTGAAGCTGCACGAGGACTGGGGCACGACGCCCGCCGCAATCGACAACTGCCTCTCGGTCGCCGACGACACCGACACGCAGGTCGCCATCCACACGGACACACTGAACGAAGCGGGCTTCGTGGAGACGACCATCGCCGCGTTCAAGGGCCGCACGATCCACACGTATCACACGGAAGGCGCGGGCGGCGGCCATGCGCCCGACATCATCAAGGTGGCGGGCGAATCGAACGTGCTGCCCTCTTCCACCAACCCGACGCGCCCCTACACCGTCAACACGCTCGACGAACATCTCGACATGCTGATGGTGTGCCATCACCTCGATCCGTCGATTGCGGAAGATATCGCGTTCGCGGAATCGCGGATTCGTCGCGAGACCATCGCGGCCGAAGACATCCTTCACGATCTCGGCGCATTGTCGATGCTGTCGTCCGATTCGCAGGCGATGGGCCGCGTCGGCGAAGTCATCATCCGCACGTGGCAGACGGCGCACAAGATGAAAGTGCAGCGCGGCGCATTGCCGGAAGACAAAAAGGCGGACAACGCGCGCAACGACAACTTCCGCGCGAAACGCTACGTCGCGAAGTACACGATCAATCCGGCGATCACGCACGGTATCGCGCATGAAGTCGGGTCCATCGAGCCGGGCAAGTGGGCCGATCTCGTGTTCTGGGAACCCGCGTTCTTCGGCGTGAAGCCCGCGATGATCGTCAAGGGCGGCATGATCGCGGTCGCGCAGATGGGCGACCCGAACGCATCGATTCCGACACCGCAGCCGGTGCACTATCGCGAGATGTTCGCGACGCGCGGCGGCGCGCTCGGCAAGACATCGCTGACATTCGTATCGCAAATGGCGATGGAAGCGCGCATCGCCGATCGTTACGGCCTGCAGAAGCAGATCGTAGCGGTGAAGAACTGCCGAAATGTGACGAAGGCCGACATGATTCACAATGCATGGCAGCCGTCCATCAGCGTCGATCCGCAGACCTATCAGGTGATCGCCGACGGACAATTGCTCACCTGCGACCCCGCCACCGTTCTGCCGATGGCGCAGCGCTATTTCCTCTTCTGAGCCGCCATGCGTACCATCGACAAACGTCTGACCGCCAAGCTCGCGCCCGTGCTCGTCAAGCGCGCGCCCACCCTGACTCTTCCTTTCGATGCGCGCTGCAAGAGCCGGCTCGCCGCGACGCTCGACAATGGCGAGGAAGTCGCCCTCGTGATGCCGCGCGGCACCGTGCTCGCTGACGGCGACATGCTCGTCGCCGATGACGGCGGCTTCGTGCGCGTCGTCGCGGCGGCGGAGGACGTGCTGATCGTGCGCGCGCCGAGCGTGCGCCTGCTCACGCGCGCGGCTTACCATCTCGGCAACCGGCATACGCCTGTCGAAGTCGGCGCGGACTATCTGAAGCTCGAAGCCGATCCCGTGCTCGAAGACATGCTCAAGCGCCTCGCCGTGCTCGTCGCGCGCGAATCGCAGCCGTTCCAGCCCGAAACGGGCGCGTATGGCGGCGGACACAAGCACGGGCACGACGAAACCTTCAGCGAAGACTACGCGCTCGCGCAGAAGGTCTTCGATGAGCATCACGGGCACGATCATTCGCATGACCACGATCACTCGTCGTGCGGGCACGATCATCACCACCACGGCCATGCGCATCGCTGAGCTCACCGCGCTATTGCATCTCGCGTCTCCGGCCTTGCCGATCGGCGCGTTCAGCTATTCGCAAGGACTCGAAGCGGCGATCGAGCACGGCCTGATTCACGACGGCGACAGCGCGCGCGACTGGATCGCGGGCGGCCTCGCCAATGTGCTCGCGCGCGGCGAATTGCCGATGCTCGCGCATCAGATCGAACATTGGCGTTCGCACGATGAATCCGCGTTGAAAGCCGCGAACGATGAATACCTCGCGAGCCGCGAATCGGCGGAACTCCGACGCGAAACGGAACAGATGGGCTGGTCGCTCGCGCAGTTGTGCGCATCGCTCGAATGGGGCGACGAAGCACGCCGCGCGACGCTCGCCGCGATCAAACCCATCGCGCAGACGACCGCCTTCGCCTTCGCCGCGTTCGCGCACGATGCCGCGCCGGATGCTGCGCTCGCGGCCTACGCGTTTAGCTGGGTCGAGAATCAGGCGGCCGCCGCGCTCAAGGCGGTGCCGCTCGGCCAGCTCGCGGGACAGCGCATCATCGTCGCGTTGCGCGAGCCGATCGAGGCCGCCGTGCGCCGCGCGCTCGACACGACGCCTCAACAGATCAACACGTTTGCGCCGCAGCTCGGCGTTTTGTCCGCGCGGCACGAATCGCAATATTCGCGGCTTTTCCGCTCCTGAACCGACATTCCATGAACGCTCCCGCTTACTCTTCCGCCGCTCGCCGAACCAAGAAACTGCCGCCGTTGCGCGTCGGCGTCGGCGGGCCGGTCGGCTCCGGCAAGACCACGCTGCTCGAAATGCTCTGCAAGGCGATGCGCGAGAAATACGATCTCGTCGCCATCACCAACGATATCTACACGAAGGAAGATCAGCGTTTGCTGACCGTCGCGGGCGCGCTGCCGGCCGAGCGCATCATGGGCGTGGAGACGGGCGGCTGCCCGCATACGGCGATTCGCGAGGACGCGTCGATCAATCTCGAAGCCGTCGATCGCATGGTGTCGAAGTTTCCGGATGCCGATATCGTCTTCATCGAATCGGGCGGCGATAACCTCGCGGCGACCTTCAGCCCGGAACTCTCCGATCTGACCATCTATGTGATCGATGTCGCGGGCGGCGAGAAGATTCCGCGCAAGGGCGGGCCGGGCATCACGAAGTCGGATTTGCTCGTCATCAACAAGACCGATCTCGCGCCCTATGTGGGCGCGAATCTCGACATCATGGCGAGCGACGCGAAGAAGATGCGCGGCGAGCGGCCCTTCGTCATGTGCAATCTGAAGGCGCTCGAAGGGCTCGACGAAGTCGTGCGCTTCATCGAGAAGAAGGGGCTGTTGCTCGCCTGAAACGCGAAGAAAGAAACGCTACGTCAGCGCGATCGAATTGGAAATGGAGACCGCGTTCTCGCCCACCTGCACGAAGTCGCGCTTCATCTCGACGTGCCATTGCAGGAAGTTGCGGCTGTTCGATTCGCCGGGAAGCATCCAGTCGTGCAGTTCGATCATGACGACCGGAAACATGTTCAACGCATCGCAATGGCGCGAAAACAGGTCCGACTCCGCGCCTTCGATATCGATCTTGAGGATGAACGGCGTCACGCCCGATGCCGGCATGACGTCTTCGAGCGTTAGGGCTTCGACGGCATAACCCTTCTCCACGGGCTGCTCGGCCGTGCGGAACGCCCACTCGCCTCCGCCCGGATCGTTGAGATACAGCGTGCCGCGCCTGGCCGCGATCGCCGCGTTCAACGGCGTGATCGACGGAAACGCCTGCGCGTTCTTTTTGAGCAGCGCGAAATTCGATATGTCCGGCTCGATGGCCACGATTTTCGCCTTCGGATACGTAAGCGCGTACCACACGGCGGCCGCGCCGATATTCGCGCCCGCATCGACGATCAGCGGATTTTCGCAAGCTTCGTAGAACGACGCGATTTCCCGCGCGCGACGGAGATGATCTGTCGCGTATTCGCGCAGAAAGAAGATTTGCCTGCAGACCGAACGATCCGCCGGGCAAGGCCGGTATTCGAAACGCCGGTTGCCCGGCAGAACGAGACCGTGCGCGCCGTAGCGGACGGTGCCCCATGCGTCGGCCGGTCCCGGTGATGGCCGCAGCAGGCGCAACAGTCCTGGCGGCATCATGTCTTTGACGACGGACTTGATGAGGTCTTGCATGCGCGTCCTCGAAAAGAGAATTGGAAGCACGTTCGCAGGCATCCGGCCACTTCTTGTCCGTTCGAGGGGACCGGCTCGGGGAGTTCAGTATCCTCCGAAGTTTTTTGACGTTCAACCCGAGTTTTGTCGGCGGATTAACTGTTTTTGTCAGATGATTTGCGGTAGAAAGCGGCGAGATAGCGCCGCGCTTACTTCGCCGCGTCGCCTTCCTCTTCGAGCAGCGCGCTCAGCACGCTTACGGTCCGTTCCGTCGCGCCGCGATGCCGCGCCGCGAACGCCGAAGCCGCCGCGCTCATCGCGAGACGCCGCGCCTTGTCGCTGAAAATTTCGCGCAGCCCGCGCGCAAGCTCCTGCGGGTCCTGCACGCGCAACGCAGCGCCCGCCGCGATCGCGTCGTTGGTCGCCTGCGTGAAGTTGAAGGTGTGCGGGCCGATCAGCACCGGCACGCCCGCCGCGCACGCTTCGATCAAATTCTGCCCGCCGAGCGGCAACAGACTTCCGCCGATGAACGCCAGATCCGCCGCCGCGTAATACGCGCCGAGTTCGCCCATCGAGTCGCCGAGCAAGACCTGCACGTTCGCCGGCAACGGCTCCGGCACGTCCGCGCCCGATCCCGCCGCGACGGGCTTCGGCGCCCACACCGAACGGCGCGCGCTGGTGAGCCCAAGACTCGCGATCAGCGCCGACACTTCGTCGAAACGCTGCGGATGACGCGGCACCAGAATCAGCAACGCGTCGGGCACATTGAGCGCGGCGAACGCGCGCAGCACCAGCGTCTCCTCGCCCTCGCGCGTGCTCGCCGCGACCCAAACGGGCCGCTCGCCGATCGCCGCGCGCCACGCCTGACCGCGCGCGACCAGTTCGGGCGGCGCGGTCATGTCGAACTTCAGATTGCCCAGCACGGCGACATTGCGCGCGCCGAGCGCGGTGAGCCGCTCCGCATCGGACGGCGTCTGCGCGAGCACGCGCGAAAAACCGCCGAACACTTCGCGCGCCGCGCGCCCGAACTTCGTCGCGCGCCGGTACGAACGCTCCGACATGCGCGCGTTCGTCAGCACGAGCGGCACGTCGGCGCGCCGGCATTCGTCGATGAGCGTCGGCCAGACTTCGGTCTCCATCACGATGCCGAGCGACGGCCGCCACGCGCGCAGAAAGCGTCGCACGAGCACCGGCAGATCGTAGGGAAGATAGCCGCGTAGCACGCGATCGCCGAACAGCTCGACGCCGGTCGCGCGGCCGCTCGGCGTCATGTGCGTGAGCAGCACGCGCGCTTCGGGATGCGCCTTCATCAGCGCGTCGATGAGCGGTTGCGCCGCGCGCGTTTCACCGACGGACACCGCATGCACCCAGATGAGCGGCGCGAGATCGTCGGCGCGGCGCGGCGCGATGCGCCCGAATCGTTCGCCGATATGCTCGCGATAACCGCGCTCCTTGCGCGAACGGACATAGAGCCGCAGCACCGCGAGCGGCGCGACGATCCACCAGAGCGCGCGGTAGACGAGCCTCAGCACGGAAGCCGATGCGCCAGGAGACGCGGCGGCGCTCAAACGAGCGCCTTACCCTTCAGGCGCTCAAGAATGCCGAGCGGCGCGCAATCGGGGCGCGCCATCGCCTTGACGGGTAAAAAGAAGGTCTGTTCCATCATGAACTGACCGGACATCACCGCATGCGAGGCGTGATCGGAGTAGCAGACCCACACCGAGCCGGGCGGAAACGGCATGGTCTCCTGCGGCGAATTCTTCTGATAGTCGAGATCGGCTTTCATCGCGTCATGCAGATGCAGCATCAGATGGTCGTACTCGGAGCGCGGCGACTTCGTGATGTGCAGCAGATTCATGAGCCACGCGGAACCGGGCGCCTGCGTCTTGATGCCGGGCAAGAAACGCTTCGCCATGTCCTCGAACGGCTCGCCGACACGCCAGACGCGCGGCGCGCCTTGCGGGTTGATGTTCGTGAACACGCGCAGGATGCGCTCGCCGTGAGTCGGCCGCGAAGGAAAGGCGTCGACGTGAAGACGCGCGTCGTCCTTGCGCCAGGAGGTTTCGCGCGTTTCGACCTGACGCAGGCGCAGACTCGTGGGCGCGACGCGCAGCTTGCCGTCGTATTCGGGAAAGAGTCCGTCGACGAGCGAGCGCGCGTGATCCTGATAACGCTTGATGAGCGAGCGCACCGCCGACTGCATCACGTCGTCGCCGAGCACGCCGTTCAACGTGCCGCCGTTGGGCGCGAGGCTGATGTTCTTGCGCTTCGGGTCTGCGATTTTCGGATCGAGCAGCGAGCGTTCGCCGCCTTCGATCGGAAAATGCAGATTGGGGAAATACAGCACCTTGCCGTTTTCGACGCCGGCGAGCAGCGTCTCGCGCGGCACGGACAAATTCCTGCCTTGCCAATCGCCCGAGGCGACTTCGATGATTTGAGATTCCGTCATGTGTCTACGACCTTGAGTTGCACGCGCACGGTGGCGCGCGCGATGAAACCGCTACAGCAGGCCGAAGCCCGCGAGCGCGGACTTGACTTCGGAAAGCGTCGGATGCCGGCTTGCGTCGCCGAGATTGACGACGTTCGGCGACCAGTAGCCGCCAGTGCGCCATGAGGTCGAGAAATTGTACAACTCGACGGTCGGACGCTTCAGCGCCGCGGCAATATGCACCAGACCGGTATCGACGCCGACGGTCGCAGCGGCCCCGTCGATCAGGCCGACCACCGCCGGCAGCGAGAGCTTCGGCGGCACAATCGCGGCCGCGCCGAATTCCTTCGCGAGCTTTTCGCTCGTCGCGCGTTCGGCGTCGCTGCCCCACGGCAGCACGATCGACGCGCCGCGCGTGACGAGCGCCTGGCCCAGTTCGATCCACGCGGCTTCGGGCCATTGCTTGTCGGCGCGCGAGGTGGCGTGCGCGAACACGACGTAAGGCACCGGCAGATTCAGCCCGAGCGCGGAGACGGCGAGCGTCGCGCGGCGCGTGTCGAGGCCGAAGTCGATGTCGTCGCTCGTTTGCGGCCTGGGCAGATCGAGCGCCGCCGCCACGAGCTGCCGCGTGCGCTCGACCACGTGCGTGCGCGGCTCGATCGGCACGCGCCGGTCGTAGAAGAAGCGCACCGGCCATTCGTAGCCCGCGCCCTCCGTGCGGTTGCCGAGGCCGACCAGCGGCCCGCGCGCCCAACGCGCGACCCAGGCGGTCTTGATGAGCCCCTGACAGTCGATCACGAGATCGTATTTTTCGGCGGCGAGCGCGCGCTTGAACTTGCCGATCTCGCGCCAGTTGGCCGGCGATACGAACCCCTTGCGCCAGCGCCTGAGCGAGAACGGAATCGCGCGGCGCACGCCGTGCACCAGTTCGACGAGACTCGCGAAGCTTTCCTCGACGAGCCAGTCGATCTGCGCATCGGGATAGCGGCGGCGGATGTCGGCGATGGCCGGCATGTTGTGAACGACGTCGCCGAGCGACGACACGCGGACGATCAGGATCTTTTGCACGCTGGGAGGGAAAGGCGCGGACGGCGAGGCGCAATGAGCAGGGAAACGGCGATTTTAGCGCGGCGCGCGCGTCGGATAAGCTCGATGAAGCCAAAAAAAACGGCGCGACCGGTTTGAATCGCGCCGCTTTTCATCGGGCATCCGCGACGCCCGCGAGACTCAGAACGGCAACTTCGCGTCCGGTTTCTCCGCCAGAATCACCCGGCGAAAATCCTCCTGAATGCGCTTCAACGCCGCGTCGTTGTCCGCCTCGAAACGCATCACGACGACCGGCGTCGTGTTCGACGAGCGCGCAAGCCCGAATCCATCGGGATATTCCACGCGCAAACCGTCGATGGTCAGCACGTCGTCCGCGCCGGTGAACTTCGCCGATTTCTGCAGACGCGCGATGAGTTCGAAGTTCTCGCCTTCCTCCAGCTTCAGTTGCAGCTCGGGCGTGGAAAGCGAATTCGGCAGATCGTTGAGCAGCTTGCTCGGGTCCGCCACGCGCGAGAGGATTTCGAGCATGCGCGCGCCCGTGTACAGGCCGTCGTCGAAGCCGTACCAGCGATCCTTGAAGAACACGTGGCCGCTCATTTCGCCCGCGAGCGGCGCGCCGGTTTCGCGCAGCTTCGCCTTCACGAGCGAGTGGCCCGTCTTCCACATGACCGGCTCGCCGCCCTGCTCGCGCACCCATTTCGCGAGATTGCGCGTGCACTTCACGTCATAAATGATCTGGCCGCCCTTGTTGCGCGACAGGACTTCTTGCGCGAACAGCATCAACTGGCGATCCGGATAGATGACCTGCCCGTCTTTCGTGACGACGCCGAGACGGTCGCCGTCGCCGTCGAACGCGAAGCCAATTTCCGCGTCGGTTTCCTTGAGCGCCTTGATGACGTCCTGCAGATTTTCCGGATGCGCCGGGTCCGGATGATGGTTCGGGAAGTTGCCGTCGATGTCCGTGAAGAGCTCGACTAGTTCGCAGCCGAGCATCTTGAATAGACGCGGCGCGAGATCGCCCGCGACGCCGTTGCCCGTATCGACGACGATCTTCAGCGGGCGCACCGGCTTCACGTCCGACACAATGCGGTCGAGATACATCTGCGACACGTCGAATTCGGTGTACGTGCCTTCGCCCGTCGTGAAGTCGCTATCGACGATGCGCTTGTACAAGCCCTGAATCTGCTCGCCGTAGATCGCCGCGCCGCGCAGCACCATTTTGAAGCCGTTGTAGTCGGGCGGATTGTGGCTGCCCGTCACGACGATGCACGAATCCACGCGCCGCTCGCCCGAAGGCAACGGCAGCGGCACGCTCGCCGCGAAGTAGCCGACCGGCGTCGGCACCATGCCGATATCGACGACATCGACGCCCGCCGCGCGCAGGCCATCCGAGAGCGCGCCGACGAGTTCGGGACCGGAGAGCCGGCCGTCGCGCGCGACCACGACCGAGTCGCCGCCCTGCTTTTTGATCTCGCTGCCGAATGACTGGCCGATGCTCTTCGCGACGTCCGTGTCGACCGTCTTGCCCACGATGCCGCGAATGTCGTAGGCCTTGAAGATGGATTGGGAAATTTGGCTCATGAGATGGCTACCTCTTGTCTATTAATTGATGGTTTCTCGGCGATGCAGCCATGAGGGCATGCAGGTCGTGACGATTGGCGCGCCTGTGCAACGTGCCGAGCGCGCGAACGACTGCCAGATGACGTTTCGAATTCTGCCTATGCGTCTGTCAAATCGGTGCGAAAGAAACAATTGGAAGCAAATGGATGCAAAACCGGAGCAGCGGGCGGGCCGCGGATCGCACTTATAATCGCTGTCTTTCGGCGCTCTCGCGGTTGCGCGCGTGCTGGGACAAACCCAGTTCAAGCCTGCGCGTTCATTCTAATCCAATGCTCAAACGCTCTTTAGCCTCGATGCCTTCGAATGAGGCAAGTCTGCGTGCAAACACACAAATCTCGACGGGTCGCCCGTTTGCACGAGGCGTTCAGGCTCGGGTAGCACGCGTCATGCCCGGCCGCGCGGCGGGATTCGCCGCATGAAGGCGTTGACGCGCTCCGGCAATCCGGACGTCGCCCGCGCGCTCGCCAACATTGTCTGGCTCGGGCTGGAGCGGCTCACGCAGATCGCGGTGGCCATCGTCATTTCGGGTTTGCTCGCGCGCTATCTCGGTCCGGACGACTTCGGCAAATGGCAATACGCGAACACACTGCTGCTCGTGATCGCGCCGATCACCTGGGTCTGCGGCGCGGAAATTCTCGTGCCGACGATCGTCAAACGCGCGGGCGCCGACACCGGCGCGGCGCTCGGCAGCGCGTTCGTGCTGCGCATGGGCGTCTCGATCGTCGCGCTTTGCGTGACGTGGATCTGGATTGCGGCGGGCGGCACCGATCCGATGGTCGGACTGATGCTCGCGGGCTTAGCCGTCACGATGCTCTTTCGCGAGCCGTTCATCGGCGTCGTCAATTCGTGGCTGCAAAGTCTCACCTACAGCAAGCCGCAGCTCATCGCGAGCATGGCGGCGGCCATCGTCAAGGCGGCGCTCGTCTTCGCGCTCGTGCGCGCGGCGGCCGCGCCGTTCGCCTTCGGCTGGCTCTGGGCGCTCGAAGCCGCGGCGATCAGCGTCGCGCTCGTCGTGTACTACATGCGTCGTCACGGCGGCAAGCTGGGCTGGCGCTTCGATCGCGCACTGTTCAGACATTTCGCGAGCGCGGGCACGGTGTTCTGGCTCGGCCTCATCTGCATGTATCTGTTCCTGAAACTCGACCGGCTGATGCTCGCGCATCGCGTGTCGTTCGCGGAACTCGGGCTTTACTCCGCCGCGCTGCAATTGAACGAGAACTGGATCGCGCTCGCGCTGATGCTCTCGCAAACCATCGCGCCGGCGTTCGTTTATCGCGTGCAGGAAACCGCGCGGCTCAGGCGCAATCTCGTTCGTCTTTTCGCGATGACCACCGTGCTGATGATCGCGGGCGCGGCCGTCCTCGATGCGCTCGCGGGCTTCATCATCGCGCGCGTGTTCGGGCCGAACTATGCGGGCGCGGCGGACATTTTTCGCTGGGCCGTGTGGCTTTCGGTGCCGGCGGGCATCGAGGCGATCGGCAATCTCGTCGTGCTGAAATATCAGGCCAAGTACGTGCTGTTGTCGAAATGGCTCTTCGCGCTCGCGGTCGCGTTCGTGGTGAACTGGTTCGCGATCCCGCGCATCGAAGGCTATGGCGCGCTCATCGGGCTCGCGGCGGGTTATGTCGCGGCGGCGTCGGTGAACTTCTACTACATTCGCTTGCGGCTGCGCGCATGAACGAACTCCACGATGTCGCCGTGCTGATGCCCGCGTTCAACGGTCAGGCCGATGTCGAACGCACGCTCGCGTCGTTCCGGGAAACGTCGACGGTGAACGTGCTGATCGTCGACGACGGCAGCGTGCCGCCGATCGTCGCGCCCGCCATCGACGGCATGAAGATCGAGATTCTGCGCATGCCGAAGAACGGCGGCATCGAGCGCGCGCTCGAAGCGGGCATCGCCGCGCTCGACGCGCGCGGCATGCGTTACGCGGCGCGCATCGACGCAGGCGATCTCGCGACGCCCGCGCGGCTCGCGAAGCAGCGCACGTATATGGAGGCGCATCCGCGCGTCGCGGTCGTGGGCATGTGGACGCATGTCGTATCGACCGAAGGCGCGCCGCTCTTCGATCTCACGCCGCCCACCGAGCCCGGCGCGATCCGCCGCACGATGCTCGCGCGCACGTGCTTCACGCATCCGTCGCTGATGCTGCGCATCGATGCCGTGATCGACGCGGGCAACTATCGCGCGCAGTATCGCGCCGCCGAGGATCTCGATCTGATTCTGCGTTTGATGCAGCGGCACGACGGCGCGAACCTGCCCGAGTTCGGTCTCTTCTACGAGCTGAACGAGAGCGGCATCAGCGCGACGAAGCGGCGCACGCAAGTGATCTCGACGCTGCGTCTGCAACTGCGCCATTTGCGCGTGACGAATCCGCTCGACTGGGCGGGCGTGGCGAAGAGCGTCGCGCATCTCGTTTTGCCGTATCGCGCGTTGCGTGGACTGAAGGCGCGCTTGCTGAAGAGCGCATCCTCCGCGTGAAAATATTGCTTGTTCTAGTTGAGCGCACGGCGAATCCGCGCGATGCATGTCGCGATGGACGCCGTCGAACCCTGAATTCCGGATGACGAAAGAAAAGTCGAATCTTCGCATCGCCCTCGTGTGCAACACGGCGTGGGCGATCTACACCTACCGGCAAGGCGTGCTGCGCATGCTGACCGCGCGCGGCGCGCAAGTGACGATCATCGCGCCGCGCGACCGCACCTTCGAGCCGCTCACCGAAATGGGCTGCCGCTGCGTCGAGTTGCCTGTCGCATCGAAGGGCACGGACCCGCGTCAGGATCTGAAGACGCTCGCCGCGCTCTATCGCGAATATCGCGCGACCCGCCCGCATATCGTGTTTCATTACACGATCAAGCCGAACATCTACGGCTCGCTCGCCGCGATGCTCGCGCGCGTGCCGTCCATCGCCGTGACGACCGGTCTCGGCTACGTCTTCATCCAGAAGAGCCGCACGGCGCAGGTCGCGAAGCGGCTGTACCGTTTCGCGTTCCGCTTTCCGCGCGAAGTCTGGTTCCTGAATCGCGACGATCACGAAGCCTTCCTGCACGAAAATCTGCTCGCGCATCCGGATCGCGCGCGGCGTCTGCACGGCGAGGGTGTCGATCTCGACGAATTCGCTTTCGCGCCGCTGCCCGCGCGCGAGGACTTCGTGTTCATCCTGATCGGCCGGCTCTTGTGGGATAAAGGCGTGGCGGAATATGTCGAAGCCGCGCGCAGAATCCGCGCGAAGTTTCCGCACGCGCGTTTCCAGTTGCTCGGGCCGGTCGGCGTCGACAATCCGAGCGCGATCGGCCGCACCGACGTGCAGAAGTGGGAAGCCGAGAATATCGTCGAATATCTCGGCGAAGCGAACGACGTGCGGCCGCTCGTCGCGGCGGCGGATTGCGTCGTGCTGCCGTCGTATCGCGAAGGCGTGCCGCGCACGCTGATGGAAGCCTCGGCGATGGGCCGCCCGATCGTCGCCACCGACGTTCCCGGTTGCCGCGAAGTGGTCGAGGACGGCGTGAACGGCCTGCTCTGCGAGGTGAAGAACGCGGACAGCCTGACCGAAGCGCTCGAACGCATGCTGACGCTCCCCGCCGAAGAGCGCGCGGCGATGGCCCGGCGCGGCCGCGAAAAAGTCGCCAGCGAATTCGACGAAAAGAATGTCGTCGAACGCTACAAAGGCACAATACATGCCATCACCGGCATTTCACTTTGATTTCATGCAATCGGGAGAGCACAAGATGAATGGCAATCAGCCGACCAAGGGCACGATTCTCGTGACCGGCGGAGCAGGCTTCATCGGTTCGCACACGTGCGTCGAACTGCTCGATGCGGGCTATGGCGTCGCGGTCATCGACAATCTTGTCAACAGCCGCGCCGAGTCGCTCAAGCGGGTCGAGCGCATCACGGGAAAGAGCGTCACGTTTTACGACGCCGATGCGCGCGACGAAGCCGCGCTCGGCCGCATCTTCGATGCCCACGAGATCACCGGCGCGATTCACTTCGCGGCGCTCAAGGCCGTGGGCGAATCGGTCGCGAAGCCGGTCGAGTACTACGAGAACAACGTCGGCAGCCTGCTCGCGGTGCTCAAGGTCATGAAAGAACGCGGCGTGCGCAACTTCGTGTTCAGCTCGTCCGCGACGGTCTACGGCGTGCCGAAGAGCGTGCCGATCGACGAATCGTTTCCGCTTTCGGCGACGAATCCTTACGGCCAGTCGAAGCTCATCGCCGAGCAAATCCTGCGCGATCTCGAAGTGTCCGATCCGTCGTGGCGCATCGCGACGCTGCGCTATTTCAATCCGGTCGGCGCGCACGAAAGCGGGATGATCGGCGAAGATCCGGCCGGCGTTCCGAACAACCTGATGCCGTATGTGGCGCAGGTGGCCGTCGGCAAGCTTGCGCGCCTGCGCGTATTCGGCAGCGATTACGATACGCACGACGGCACCGGCGTGCGCGATTACATTCACGTCGTGGATCTGGCGCGCGGGCATATCGCGGCCATCGACGCGCTGAAGAAGCTCGACCGCAGCTTCGTCGTGAATCTCGGCACGGGGCAAGGCTATAGCGTGCTCGACGTCGTGAAGGCTTTCGAGGCAGCGTCGGGCAAGCCCGTGCCTTACGAACTCGTGCCGCGCCGCCCGGGTGATATCGCCGCCTGCTACGCCGATCCGGCCGCCGCCGCGGAACTGATCGGCTGGCGCGCGGAGCACGGCATCGAACGCATGTGCGCGGATCACTGGCGCTGGCAGTCGCAGAATCCGCAAGGTTTCGCGTAAAGTCTCGCTGCGCCCCGCGTCGGCGTTCCGAAGTTTTCGACGTTTTCGAGCGATGCGGGGCGGCATATTTCAACCGGTTCTATTTCATGCTTAGTTTCGCGCTTGCTTTTCTGGTCTCGCTGCTCGTGACCTTGTTGATCGTGCGCTTCGCACACCTGCAGGAAGGCGTGCTCGGCGACACCGATCTCGCCGGCGTGCAGAAGTTTCACGCGCGCCCCGTGCCGCGCATCGGCGGCGTGGGCATCATTTGCGGGCTCACCGCGTCGGCCGTGCAGTTGCGATGGGGCTATCCGGCCGTGTCGGGCGGCATTCTCGGCATTGTCGCGTGCGGCATGCCGGCGTTTTTCTCCGGGCTGATCGAAGACCTGACCAAGCGCGTCTCGCCGCTCGCGCGCCTCATCTGCACGATGGCCGCCGCGGGCCTCGCCTATGCGTTCCTGAATATCGCGGTCACGCGCATCAGCGTGCCGCCGCTCGATTTCCTGCTGTCCTACGCGATCATTTCGTGCGCGGTGACGGTGCTCGCCGTCGCGGCGCTCGCCAACGCGGTGAACATCATCGACGGCTTCAACGGCCTCGCGTCGATGGTCAGCTTCATGATGTTCGCCTCGCTCGCCTACGTGGCGTTCCAGGTGCACGATCCGATCGTGTTGTCGGGCTCGCTCATCATGATGGGCGCGGTGATGGGCTTCTTCATCTGGAACTTCCCCGCCGGGCTGATCTTTCTCGGCGACGGCGGCGCGTACTTCGTCGGCTTCATGCTGGGCGAACTCTCGATCATGCTCGTGATGCGCAACCGCGATGTCTCCGCGTGGTATCCGGTGCTGCTCTTCATGTATCCGATCTTCGAGACGTGTTTTTCGATTTATCGCAAGAAGTTCATTCGAGGCATTTCGCCGGGCATTCCGGACGGCGTGCATCTGCACATGCTCGTCTACAAGCGTCTGATGCGCTGGGCCGTGGGCGTGAAGAACGCGCACGAACTCACGCGGCGCAATTCGCTCACGTCGCCGTATCTGTGGCTGCTGTGTCTGGTTGCCGTGATTCCCGCGACGCTCTTCTGGCGGCACACGCTGCATCTGTTCTGCTTCGTCGTCGTGTTCGCGGCGACCTACGTGTGGCTCTACATGAGCATCGTGCGCTTCAAGTCGCCGCGCTGGCTGGTGTTTCGCCGGCCGCACACGGTTAAGAAGTAAGCGCCCTTTCGTGACGATGAACGCCGCCCACTCCGGGCGGCGTTCTCGTTTTGGGCCTTATTTCAGGTGCTTTTCGAAGAAATCGGCGGTGCGGCCGTTGGCGAGTTGCGCGGCCGCCGCGTCGTAGTGAGCGCCCTGGTTGCGCGCGAACGCGTGATGACAGCCGGGATACGTGAACGCCTCGACATTCGACTGCCCTTTCGCCGCGGCGAGCACGCGATTGCGCGCGTCGGCGGGAATGAATTCGTCTTCTTCCGCGAGATGCAGCATGAGCGGCACCTTGATCTTCGGCATTTCGGCGAGGTATTGATCGGTGCCGCCGCCGTAATAGGAAACCGATGCATCGACATCCGTGCGCGCCGCCGTCAGGAACGACAGCAATCCGCCGAGACAGAATCCGACCGAGCCGATCTTGCCCTTCACCTGCGAAAGCGCGCGCGCGAAGCCGATGGTCGCCGCGATGTCTTCCACGCCCGTGTTCACGTCGAATGCGTTGTAGTACTTCATCGCCTGCTGCCATTCCGCTTCGGTGCGGTCGGTGAGTTCGACGTTCGGTTCGAGCCGCCAGAAAAGATCGGGGCACAGCGCGACGTAGCCCTGGCGCGCGTATTCGTCACAGGTTTCGCGCATGTCGGCGTTGATGCCAAAAATCTCCTGGAGCACGACCACGGCCGGCGCGGGCGTTTGCGTGGGCCACGCGACGTAGGCGTCGAAATTGCCATCGGGAATGGAAATGCTGAGCGTGTCGGACATGGAAGTCTCCTGAATGATGGACAAAGCAGGTGATCACGCGGGAGACCGCGATGTGAGCCGATCACCACGAACGGCATGATATATAAACCAGCCCGATCGGGTGTCGGCGGGCGTGCGGCGGACGCAGCACGGCGCGGGAATTGGGAGCGGGCCACTCATCTCGGCGATGCTCGCGGGGCCCCGGATGAATCGAGTCGTATCGATCGATCGGGGCCTTGCATGCGTGTCGCGCCGAACTGGCCCATGCCATTTCCCTTCTGCGAGGGTCGATTGTTATCGAGTGGCTCGCGCGGCAGAAACCGCGCGTCCTCGTCGGCCTGCTTTCCCCGACTTCGCGGGGTACCTCGTTCCGGCGTGTAGCACGCACATCGCACATATTGAGTGGTCTCAGGCCGGAACGGACCGCTTCCGGCCATTGAATCTT
The DNA here is from genome assembly GCF_001545035.1 of Caballeronia glebae. Lineage (GTDB taxonomy): Bacteria > Pseudomonadota > Gammaproteobacteria > Burkholderiales > Burkholderiaceae > Caballeronia > Caballeronia glebae. The sequence goes on along the minus strand of NZ_FCOJ02000026.1, from coordinate 15,932 downwards.
CGGTCCAACGACCGGCGGCGATCCGCCAGAATGCCGTGCTTTGCGGCCATCGATCCGCGGCGTTGCGGCGCGCCGGCCGAAGCGTGGCGCGGCGCACATGCGCATCCGTCGTTTCGCGCCGAAGACTAGTCGCGAGACGCCGCCGCAACCGCGCGCCACAAAACCCGCTGATATATTCGACGCGAAAAACAAGGGGTTCCCGGGGCCGTCATGCGCAACAAGTTCGCCGTCGTCTGGATCTGGCTTTGCCTGCTTGCGCTCGCGTTCGACTTCAGGGGCGTGGAGACGGCCAGCAAAGCCATCGATGTTCTGCTCACCGTGACATCGATGGGCGCCGCCTGCGCGGTGCTGCTCATCGCGCCGCGCTTCGCCCGCCGTTCGCGCATGCGCGGGCTCGTCACCTCGCTCTTTCTGCTCACGATTTTCGGCAGCGTCGCCACGCAATGGCTGCAAGGCAACGACGCCGGCAACTACGCGCGCGTGATCCTGCCGTTCCTGCTGATGCTGCTCGGCTATTTCGTCGGCTGCCGTCCGTGGGATTCGCTACGTCTCGAACAGATCGAGCGCGCGATGATCTGGTCGATGATCGCATCGCTCGTGTTCGGCGTCGGCTTCGATATGGCGATGACCGGCGGAATCGGCAACATGAGCGTTCACGTCGCGCCGGTCACGTTCCTGTGCTTGCAAGGGCTGCTGCTGCACGAATTCATCTTCGCGCAGCGCGTCGGGAAGTTCGCCGTGCTGCTCTTTCTCGCGACGATCGTCATCGAGATTCTCTTCGGCACGCCGAGCCTGCTCGTCGGCACCGTGTTGCTCATCGCTTACGCGACGTGGCTCGCCGCGCCTTCGTTCCGCGATTTCTTCGCTGCGGGTCTGCGCGCGGCCGTGATCCTGGCGCTGCTCGGCGCGATGGCCACCGCGACGGCCACGTTCTTTCCTACCATCGCGCAGCCGTGGATGCAACGCATGTCGCTCGCGCAGAACGCGCCGCCCGCGCGCGATCCGGTCGTCATCGCACGTCTCGCGGAAATGAAGGATCAGCTCGATCAGACCACGTCGTCGGCGCTGTCGGCGATCGTCGGCATGGGCTATGGACACGACTATCGCTACGCGCCTTCGTATCTGCCGGAGCTTGCGGGCGACATCGGCGAGAGGGACTTTTACGCGTTCAGGAAATGGGCGGCCGGACGCGATTTCTGGGTCTATCAGTTCTTCGCGGGTGGCTTGCTGTTCGGACTCGCCTTGCCGATCGCCATATTGTGGGCGCTCTGGCGCGGCTCGCGGGCGTATCGCGCGTGGCGGCACAGCACGCCCGATGCGCCCTGGCTGCCCGTGCTCGGACGCGCGCTCTTCGTGCTCGCGGCGCTACCCGCGACGTCGATCGGTGGCAATCCGCTCGGCGAGCGCTTTCCGGGCTTGGTGTTCGGTGTCGCGCTGGGGCTGGCCGTCGCGTCGTATGCGCGCATCGCGCACGGGATACACGCGCGCGCCGAGGAAGCGGCCGGGCGCACGCCGCAGCCGAGAACGCCGTTCTACGGCGCGCCGCCAGACATGCGTCCGCACGACGAGCCGCTCACGGAAATGCTTCCGGCGAATCCGCCGCGCGCGTCCGGCACGCTGCCCGCGCAATAACGTCTTTCGGCTTACTGCGCGGGCAGATGCGCCCGCAGATACGGCGCGAAGCCGTTCTGAACGGAGATGATCTTCGTTGCGCAGTCGTCGAAGTCGGAGCCTCGCGCGCGCTCGTCCTCGAACATGCCCTTGCATTGCGCGAAGAGCGAGATCGTCGCGCCGCCGTTGCCGCTCGCGACGCGCGTCGCCGAGTACACGGGCTTGCCCGTATCCGAAGGCACTTCGGTTTCGATCGCGGCTTCGTCGGCGCGCGTCAGGCGTTCCTTCGAATTCTGCGCGACGTAAGTCTTCGTGAGCCTCCAGGCCGCATCGCACTGCGCGGCGTCGCGGCACGCAACGGTCGCATTGCGTTGCGCCGTATCGAGCGTCTGCTGCGAGAGCAGGAACGTGCGCTCCTTCTGCTGCTCCTTGTCGACGGACGAGCAGGCAGTGAGGAAGATCGAAGCGACGGCGAGAGCGATGAGCTTTTTCACGGGCAGAAACCAAAGAATCAGGTCGGACGGCGATTATAACGATGCGCGCCCCCGCGCGAAAAAGACACCGCCCGTCGCGCGGAATGTTGGCGACGCGCGTGGGATATCCGCCGCGCCGCGAGATCGCCGGTCAGTGCGAGGCGACGAATTCCGCCAACGCTTCGGCGACGTCCGCGACCGTGTCCGTCCATTGCATTGCGTGCACGGGCTGCCGGAACAGCCGAAGCACGCCGGGATACCAGAGGCAATCGCTTACGCCATGCCTCCAGCGCCAGTCGACGCCGACATTGGGCAGCAGAACCCACGTCTTCGTCCCCAATGCGGCGGACAAATGCGCGACCGCCGTGTCCACCGCGATCACCAGATCGAGTTGGGAAACGATCGCTGCGGTGTCCGCGAAGCTCGAAACCTTGTCGCCGAGACTCAGGATGGGCTTGTCGCCGATCTCCCGCGCGATGTCCGACTCCGTGCATTCCTTCTGAAGACTGACGAACGTCACACCGTTCACGCTCCACAGCGGGTCGAGCATGCGCAGGCTCGGCAGGGACCGCGTCGCATCTTGCGTGTTAGTGCGGCTTCCCCGCCAGGCCAGCCCCACCTTCTTCGACGTCCCGCCAAGGAGCGGTCGCCATTTCTCGCGAAGTTCGTCCGTGCTTCGCAGATAGGGAATCTGCGCTGGAATCGTGCCGGGACGCTCGCCGAGATTCAGCGGAATGCTGAAAGCACACGTCCAGAAGTCGTGATCCGGCGATCCCGACGCGTAATACATGTCCCGCGTCATCGCGACATCGGCTTCCTCGATCGACGCGAACAGTGGCACGAGCGCCGCCTCGCCTACGAGCGTAATCCGCGATGCGCCGCGCTCGCGCAGCCGCCGGACGTAACGCGCGAGCTGGATCTGGTCGCCGAATCCCTGCTCGGGCCAGATCAGCACGCTTTTCCCGATGAGCGGCTCCCCGTGCCACTGAGGGAAAGTCACCTGCGGTTTTGGAGCATGCGGACCCGATAAAAATGCTTCGTGCCGGGTTTCCCACAGTGGCAGGCCCTCTTCCCATCGATCCACGGACAGAAGGAGCAACCCGAGCGACGCGGCATGATGCACGTGACCGGGATTCAGTTCGAGCGCCGTTCGGTAGGCGGCTTCGGCCTCGGGAAATCTTTGGAGATCCAGCAGGATCGAAGCGAGCGCGGCAAACGCGACGTCGCTGGACGGATGCAGCGCAATCGCACGACGGGCATAGCTTTCCGCTTCGGGCATCTGCCTTTGTGCCCGAAAGAGACGTGTGAGGTCCAGATAGGCCGGCAAGGCGTCCGGCGCGAGTTGAACGACCCGTTCGAAGCGCCGAATGGACTGCTGTGGCTGCCCCTTGTCCCTGTACAGCACGCCAAGATTACCCAGCGTAGCGACGCAGTCGCGGTTCTTCGTGAGAATCTGCGACCAGCGGCGTTCGGCGAGGTCCAGTTCGCCGAGATTGAAATGGCATGTTCCCGCGAGACCGAGAAGTGCGATTTCGCTTCGCTGCGACGCAGGCAGCGTGGCGATCTCCTCAAGCGCCTCAGCGTACTTCGATGCGGCGTAAAGGGCGTTGGCGCGTGCGACCTTCTGCTCGACGGACGAGGCGGTCTGTTTGAATGTGAGCTTCAAGCGAAAGTGATCCGGGAAAGACGGTGTTGGGTTCGCCGCCGGACGTCGTCTCGATTCGGCACGAAGAAAGGCCAGGCGTCTGAACGCGTCCCAGACTAGAGGACTCAACTTTTCCGAGGCGGGTTGAATTTGAGAGCAAGAAGACAGTGGCGATATGGATGTGATGAACGGGAACACGAATCCCGACGTAAGCGTGCCGTGCAGAACGAGATTCTTCAGAACGAGGTCATACGCTGTGTCGAGAGATTCGATCGATTTCAGTATTTCAAGAAGCTTTAACTTTGATCGAGCGTTGAGCGTGTATGCAGTCGCGCCGGCGAAATCGATCTGACGGGTGTCATATACCGACACTTGATCTTTCAATGACCTGCGTAATTGGAACAGCCGCATCATCCATGAGGCGGTGGGAATGCATAAGTCCGTGAACACAATGTCTTTTTCTTCGAGTTCGGCCGACAATCGCGTCAATAAGGAGGCACTGTTCGTGCCGAAGATTGCATCGTCTTCGAGGATTAGCGAAGGGCCCGGGTCGTCGAGTGATAACTCGATCGCTTTCATATGGCTAAGGTAGCAAGCCTTTTCGTTCGGTCTCAACGAACCTAGAATGCCGCGCTTCTCGACAAACGCGCTGTCGTATGCCGGAACGCGATGAATTCGATGTTCCGGACCGGCTAACTCTCCAAGATTCGTCTCGATCGAAGCTCGGCGCTCGGTTGAAGCGTCAAGGTTTATGAAATAGATATTCATTGTGAAGAGGCAGGATATTCCATCCGCGCGTTACATTCAAAGAACGAAGCTGGAGTTTTCCTTTCATAATTTACGCGCGTTAGAGACGCATCCAGTAATTCGCATACCAAATTAATAAGCGAGGCGATCTCCATGAGAAGCACCACGAATCTTTAGCCGATACATGGCTGGCAAATATATAACGCGCGCACAAAAATTCGTAACAAGTGCTCGCATTGCGACAATCTTTTTCCAATCAACAGCCGCTGCTGCGCACGAAGCCATCGCCGCATCAGCAGGCCGATTGGGATGCGCGGAAACTCAGATCTCCGCTTTCGTCAACGCCGACCTCGCGATCGCACCGATCGTTGCCCCCCGAAGCACAAAAACAAAAAAGCGCCGGCATCGCTCACGATGCCGGCGCTCCTCGACGCAGATTCCGAGAGGCCTACTCCGCAATACTCTCGTACCCGTAATACCCCGCATACGTGCTGCCCATCAGCACCTTCGACTGCGGCACATCCGTAAGCAGCACGCCCTTCATATGCACGCCGCCGTGATAAAGCCGCTTCATCGTTTCGCCGATTTCCTGCACCTGATTCTTCCCGTGCCGCACGACGAGCAAACTCGTGCCCGCGTGCCGCCCGATCACCGTCGCGTCGGTGACGGCGAGAACCGGCGGCGTATCGATCACGACAAGATCGTAAAGCTGCTTCAGTTCCCCGAGAATTTCACCGAGCCGGTCGCTCGCGAGCAACTCCGCCGGATGAGACGGCAGCGAGCCCTTCGGGATCAGATCCACGCCGGGCAGCACGTCGCGAATGATCACGTCCACCGCGTCGGCGCCCATCAGCACTTCGGAGAGGCCCGGCGAATGGCGCACGCCAAAGTGCGAGTGTATATCGCCGCGGCGCATGTCGGCGTCGATCAGCAACACGCGCTTTCTCGTCGATGCAACGAGCGTCGCGAGATTCGCCGAGAGAAACGACTTGCCCGCCTCGGGACGCGAGCCGGTCAGCATCACGACATTGTTGCGGGCCTCGCCGAGCTGGAGTTGCAGCGACGTGCGCAGGCCGCGGATGCCCTCGACGGCCGCATCTTCCGGCGCCTGCGCGGCAAGCACGTGCAGCCCTTCGCGGCGCATGCCGACCTGGCGTTGCAAACGAAGCTGCTGCGTGCTGCGCGGCACGATTGCGAAAACGCGCGTGCCCAGTTGCCGTTCGATGTCTTCCGGACGCTCGACGCCGCCCCACAGCGACTTGCGGATGAACGCGGCAACGATGCCCAGCACGAGGCCGATGGCCGCCGAGATCAGGATCACGAGCGCGCGCTTCGGACGCACGGGATCGTCGGCGGCTTGCGCGAGATCCACGATGCGCACGTTGCCCACCTGCCCCGCCTTCGCGATGCGCAGTTGCTGCGCGCTGTTCAGCAGGTTCGTGTAAAGCTCGCTGTTCGCGCGCACGTCGCGCGTGTAGCGCAGCGCGGTCTGCTCGGTATCGGGCAGCGTCGAGACGTTCTTGCCAAGGCGCGTCTGCGCGGCGTTAAGCGCGGCGATCTGCGCATCGAGCGCCTGCACCGAAGGGTGATTCGCCGTGAAGCGCAGCGATAGCTCGGCGCGCTGTTGTTGCAGGTCCGAAAGCTTCGTCTTGTTGTCGACGATCTGCTGCAAGAGCAAGCGGCTTTCCTCGGAGAGATTCACCGAGCCTTGTTTGTTGCGAAACGCGCTGTAGCGCTGCTCGGCTTCGTCGAGCTCCTTCTTCACGAGCGGCAATTGTTGCTCCAGAAACGCGAGCGTATGTTCGGCTTCCGCCGAACGCTTCTGCGTGTCCTGCTGCACATAGCGGTTCGCAATGTTGTTGACGATATCGGCAATTTGTTTCGGATTACTACCTTCCAGAGACACGCCGATAATGCCGGATTGCAATGCGGTCTCAGCCACGGTCAGGCGCTGCTGAAGACGGTCGATGGTCGTGATCGTCGAGAAGCGTTGCAGTTCGAACTGCACGCCCGGCTTGCCATCGAGCTTGTCGACCTTGAGCGTCACCGGACCTTGCGGCGTCGCGCCCGACGCTTCCTGGCCGACGTGGCCAGTCAGAACGCTCAAGCCATCCGGATCGCGCAGCTCGTAAGCGCCGCGCGCGCCCGCGACGAGCGTGAACTTCCTGTCGTACAACTCCTTGGGCGTCTCGAAGAGCGGCACGTCGATCGCTTCGCCGCCCCACGCGAAGCGCGACAGATAGCCCGGGGGAATCGGCCGGTTCAACATCGCGAACACATTGCCGACGAGCTTGCCCACGACCGGAAGCGCACGCGGCGACGCGCCGATGTCGAGATGCAGGCGCCGCACCGTGTCGTCGATGACGAGGCGCGAGCGCAACAGTTCGATCTGCGCGGCAGTGGCGGATTTCGTTTCGGTCAGTTGTGGAACGGCGGCCTGCAGCGCCTTGGCGCCGGCGTTCGCGTTGTTGTTGCTGGCCTCGTCCACCTGGATCATCGCGTCGGCCTTGTAGGTCGGCGGCGCGAGAAAGGCGTAGGCGGTTCCGAGTGCGATCACGGCGAGCATGACGAGCGCCACGAGCTTCCAGTTGCGCATCACCGCGGCCAGATAATCGGACAGGCGCAACTCGTCGCCCGTCGATACGTCCACGTACCGCGTATCAAAGTTCATCGCCATGATCTCGCTCGCTTATATTTTTTCAAGTCGAACAGTGATGCTCCGGCGCGCCCCGCGCGCGCCGGTCAAGCGCTTGTGCTAGCAATCGCTTACTTGGTCAACACGGCCGCCGTCAAACCAGCGTTGATCGCCGGCAGGAGCAGGTTGAGCACGCGCGAGAAGCGCACCAGCCCGTTGTTGTCCACGTAGACGACGTCGTGCGGCTGCAGCTCGAAGTTGTTCGCGAGCAGCATCGCCACCGGCGAAATCGCGTCGAGCTTGTAGACCTCCGGCGTGTCCGTCTGGCCGTTGCGGATCACGTACAGCTCGCGCGGGTTCGACGTTTCCGGATTGAAGCTGCCCGCCTGCGAGATCGCGTCCGACAGCGTGAGCTTGCCGTTACGCATCGGGATGACAGTGGCCGGCTTGGTCACTTCACCCATCACGTAGACGCCGTTTTCGTCGCGCGAATCGACGCGCAGCGCATCGCCCGGCTTGAGCATGATGTCCGACGGGCTGCGGCCCTTCGCCGTCATGCCGGCCATGTTGATGTGGTACGTGACGCCATCGCGGATCAGCGTGACGCGGCTCTGGTCCGCCGTCGTCGCAAAGCCGCCCGCGCGCCCGACCGCTTCGGTGAGCGTCATCGGAATGTCGTTGATCTGCTGCGCGCCCGGCGTGCGCACGTCGCCGTCGATATACACCTGCGACGCACGGAACGACGCGACGCGCACCGTCACCTGCGGCTTCACGAACACCTTCGAGAGTTCGTTGTACAGCTCGCGCTGAACCTGCGTCTCGGTCTTGCCCGCGACGTGCAGCGAACGGTTCACGTACGGAAACTGCAGATTGCCGTCCGCATCGACGACGAAGCCGGGCGCGGCATCCGACGTGCGCGTCTGGTTCGCGGGCTGGCCGAGCGCCGCGACGAGTTCCGGGTGATCCCAGACCGTGATCTGCAGCACGTCGCCGACGCCCAGCTTGTACGGCGCCGGCTTGCCGTAGAGCGACGCGTTCGGATCGGACTCGACGGGCGGCTGCGTGGCGCGCATCTTCTTCACGAGCGCGGCATCGATCGTCGTGATCGGAATGTTGGTCGTGGTGGCCGGATCGCCCTGATCGTTCGACGTTTCGACGAGCTGGGCGGGCTTCTCCATGTGCATGCCCGGAGCGAATCCGCAACCCGTCAGGATCACGGAAATCGAAGCTGCCGCAGCCAGGCTCGTGAGGCGGAAGATACGCGACACGTTGGTGTTGGCGGCCATGGAGGTGGTGCCCGGTTGTTGTTGGTTTTGCATAATGGTCGTCCCCTGCTTCAGTAAGCGTTGGTGTGGCGTAGTCCCTTGAAGATCGTAGCGGCGATGATTCTCATATCGAGTCCGAACGACCAATTCCCCAGATAGTACAAATCGTGAGCGACGCGTCCTTCCATCTTTTCTATCCGATCCGTTTCCCCACGAAAACCGTTGACCTGGGCCCAGCCGGTAATGCCTGGCTTGATCCGGTAACGATGGATGTACCCCGACACGACCTTTTGATACAGGTCGTCATGTTCGAGCGCGTGAGGACGCGGGCCCACGACCGACATGTCGCCGCGCAGAACGTTGAAGAACTGCGGCAGCTCATCGAGGCTGGTGCGGCGCAGGAACGCCCCGACACGGGTCACGCGCGGGTCGTTGCGCGTGGCCTGCTGGAGCACTCCGGCCCGTTCCGTGTGCATGCGCATCGAACGGAACTTGTAGATGGTGAAGACGCGGCCGTCCGCGCCTTTGCGGTTTTGCCGGAACAGCACCGGCCCGCGCGAAGTCAGCTTGATTGCGAGCGCGATGCAGATGAGCGCCGGCGACACGGCGATGATCGCGCCGAGCGCGAACACGCGGTCGAAGATTTCCTTTTGCAACTGCGCGGACGCCGACAGCGGCGACGCGACGAGATTGATCGCGGGCTGGCCGAGCAGATCCGTCACGCCGCTTTCGAAGAGCGCGAGACTGCGCACGTCCGGAATGAAGCGCACGTTGATGAGATCGTCGCGGAATTCGTTCACGAAGCGCAGGATCGTGCGCTCTTCGGAGAGCGGCAGTGCGAGCCACACTTCATGGACGTTCTGCGTGCGCACGAAGCTCACGAAGGCCTCGAAGTCGTCGTACACCGGCACGCGCGTGTTGAGCCGCGCCTTGCCCGGCGCCGCGTTGAACGCCGCGCGCATGCGAAAGCCCGTGTCCTGCGAACGTTCGATCTTGCGAAGGATCGAATCGCAATGTCTGCCGCAGCCGACCATCGCCACCTGTTGCAGATTCAGGCCCGCGTTGCGCATGTGGGCGAGGATCGCGTGCGTGATGAGACGGCCGGCGATCATGAGGCCGCCGGACATCGCGGTCCAGTAGGCGAACCAGAGGCGCGACACGTAGTCGAGCCGATGCAGCGAGAACATCAGCGCGAGCGCGCAGCCCTGCACGACGAGCCAGCCGAGCGAGACCTGGCAGGCAAGCTGAAGCTTGCTGCGGCCACGCCACGACTGGTAGACGCCGAAGCCCGGAAAGAGCGCAAGCGAGAACGCCGCCGCGAATGCGACGAACGCCACCGAATAGGTGTGTGCCTCGATGTACTCGAACCTGATTTGCGACGCCACTGCCGCACCGCCGACGATCATTACGACGTCGAACAGGCGCGCGAGCAATCCCTGTAAATCGCGCATGTCTTTTTCCCCGAACGCAATCAGCCCTTTACTGCCCTCTTGAGTCTCCTCCTCGCGTTAGCCCCGTCTTTTTCGTGTGAAAGCGGTTGCAAGAAAGTCTGCTGCCTCATCTGTCGCGCCATCGCGCTTCGAGCCGTCAACTGCGCCCGTAGGTATCGTCGAAGCGCACGATGTCGTCTTCGCCGAGATAGCTCCCCGACTGCACCTCGATGATTTCGAGCGGCACCTTGCCCGGATTCTCCAGACGATGCCGCACGCCGAGCGGAATGAACGTCGATTCGTTCTCGCTCAGCAGGAACTGCTCTTCGCCGCGCGTGACAAGCGCCGTGCCGCACACGACGACCCAGTGCTCCGCGCGATGGTGATGCATCTGCAGCGACAGCTTCGAGCCCGGCGACACCACGATGCGCTTCACCTGAAACCGCTCGCCGTGCTCGATCGAATCGTAAAAACCCCACGGACGGCGCACCTTGCGATGCGCGTCCGCCTCGGGCGCGTGCTGCTCGCGGATGCGCGCAACCAACCCCTTGATGTCCTGCACGCGCGAACGGTCCGCGACGAGCACGGCGTCGTCCGTCTCGACGACGATCACGTTGGTCGTGCCGACACACGCGACGAGCCGCCCGCCTTCGGAGCGCGCATAGCTCGACGTCGCGCCTTCGAACACGACGCGACCGCTTGCGACGTTGCCCGACTCGTCCTTGTCCATCGCGTCCCACACGGCGTCCCACGAGCCGAGATCCGACCAGCCCGCGACGAGCGGCACGACGATGCCGTCGCACGGGCGGGTCGGCGTGCCGATGTGCTCCATCACGGCGTAGTCGATCGAGTCGGACGGCGCGCGCCCGAACTGCGCCGCCTGCGGACGGAAGAACTTGCCGTCGGCCTCGCCTTCCTGCGCAGCGGCCGAGCACGCCGCGTGCATGTCGGCGTTCAGTTGCTTGAGCGCCGCGAGCCACACGCTCGCGCGCACGACAAAAATGCCGCTGTTCCACCAGTACGTGCCCGCCGCGACGTATTGCGCGGCCAGCTCGGCCGCGGGCTTTTCGACGAAGCGGTCGATCTCGTGCGCGCCGTCGTCGAGCGCCGCGCCCAGACGGATATAGCCGAAGCCGGTGTCGGGGCGCGTCGGCGGAATGCCGAGCGTCGCGATCACGCCGCGCTCCGCATGCTCCGCCGCGATCGCGATCGCGCGATGCAGCGCCGGAATATCGGCGATGGAATGATCCGCCGGCATCGCGACCATGATCGCGTCCTCGCCGTTCTTCAGCGCGGCGAGCGCGGCGAGCGTGAGCGCGGGCGCGGTATCGCGGCGCGCCGGCTCGACGATGATGTGTGCATCGACGCCAGCCTCGCGCGTTTGTTCTTCCGTCGTGAAACGATGCTCCTCGCCGCACACGATGATCGGTTCGCCATCGACCTTGAAGTCGCCTGAAAAGCCTTTGAGCCGCGAAACCGTGGCCTGCAGCAACGAGTCACGCCCGACGACGCCGATCAGCTGCTTCGGGAACTGTTCACGCGACATCGGCCACAGGCGCGTGCCCGAGCCGCCGGCGAGGATCACAGGGACGAGGCGGCGGCACGGCCCGGCCACCTTGGCCGGGCCTGCCTCCACACCAGCTGCTCCCTGCTCCACCCCACCTTCCGTGCGTGCTTCATTCGTCATAGAGGACTCCTGCCTGCCTGTTCATACGAACGGTGATGCCGTCCGGGAAATGATTAAGTGCCGGACCGATCAGGTCCGGCCAAACGTCCGACGTTTTACGCCATAGTCGGGCTCAGAGCGGCCCACGTCACACTTGGCGCGCGGGTCAGCCATTCGCCTCGCGTCTGCTCTGCATCCGATACTCCGTCGGCGAGATCAACAGACGCTTGCGGAAAATCTTCGCGAGCCGGTCGCCGTTGCCCATGCCGCTTCTGCGCGCGATCTTGTCGACCGGCAGTTCCGAATCCGTCAGAAGCGCGCAGGTCACGGCGAGGCGCGCCTGCAGCAAATAATCGGATGGCGTGATGCCCATCTCGATCTTGAAGCGGCGCAAAAAGTTGCGCTCGCTCATCGCGGCCACCTGCGCCGCATCGACGACCGAAATCGGCCGTTCGCAGTTGTCCTGCAGCCAGCGCGCCGCCGCGCGGATCTTGTCGCCCGCCGACGCCACGCCGCTGTCGCCGAGAATCGACACGAGCTTCGCGGTCGAACCGGGCATCAGACGTTCGGCGACGCTGCGCGACACGTCGATACCCAGATCGCGCTTCACGATCAGGAGCGCGCCCTTCATCGACTCGTAGCGGTCGCCGGCATCGCCCTGCTGCTCGTCGCGCACGAGATGCATCGCGTTGCCGTAGCGCGCCTGCACGTCCTGCGCCTGACCGATTCCGGCGGCGTCGAGCACCTTGCGGCCCTCGGAAATCGCGCGCACGACCGTGGTCTTGGTTTGCACGCGACGCAGCCATTCGATGATGCGATCGTCCTTCGCGGCTTGCTCGGCGCCACGGCCGCCGGCGACGAAGAGCGCGTCGAAGCCGCCGTAGTGCCGCGCGTCCAGGCCGTCGCTCCACACGCGCACCGACGACGAGCACGCCACGTTGCCGCCCTCGACCGACAGAAAGCGCACGTCGTAGCTGCAGTCCGGCCGCGACTTCGCCGACGACAGCTCGTTCGCCATGTGGAACACCTCCGCGACGATTCCCGCGCCGAGCAGGGAAAAGCCGTCGAACAGCAAGATCGCGACCTGACGGACCTCGGTCTGCGAGGCTTTCGACGCGGGCGGCGTCCAACCCATAACTGCGGGTTCAAGAGTGGCGTAAGGCATGGTCATCCTCTGCAGCTTTGTTTCCTGGAAGGCGCGGAGAGTTTTTCGGCCATTGCGGCGCATCAATGGACTTTCCCGAACTTCGCCGGGTTGCCGTGACCGATTGGAACGAAGTGTTGGCGGAATCGATCCGCTGGCTTGAATAATAAGCAGACAATCTTTTTTGTGCTCTAGATTTTCGCGCTTAAACCACAAAATCTGTTCCGCTGTGAGGGTGAGCGCACATTGATATCCTTCCCCAAATTCCGGAAAGCCTGCATTCAATGCAAGCAATAGAAAGCGGATTTGTCATACAAAGCCTGATACGGCCGTTTAGCGCAATCCGGTTCCGGTGCCGCCGGATCGGACAGACGGTCTGCCGCCAAGCCCCGAACCACGGCCCTGTACGGATCGCCGGGCGCGATTGCCGCCAGGTCGGATCATATCAATTGATTCATTTATGAAACATCGAACGGCGTCAAAGCGGACGTTCGTATTGCTGGAATCGGAAAATTTTGGTTTTATCGTTACATTTTGGCACTATATGTAATCGGTTTTTTAGACGCGGAATTAGAAAGGAATCGGGCGCGCCCGTTAATTAGCACCGATTTTAAGATAATCCAAAAGTGGCCCGCCGCACGATTTTAGATTAACCAGTTTGATTTTTATTCAAAGGCATAATGCGGTATTTTCATATGAAGTTTTATGCTGCATTGCAGCGCACCCAAGACGGCGTCGAACCTACGCGCACGCGGGACTCGGGCACTGTCGCAGTCCGCCATCGGCTAGTCTTTTTGCGGCGGCGCACGCTTTGACACTATTTGCGGCATCGTCCAATCAAACTTTTGCAATGGTCGGGCGAATGATGCGCGAATCGCGCGCACGTTCGAAATCGGCATCGCGCGATTTTCGCGACGAGCGCGCACTTCGAAATCGGTCAAGTTTGCCGTGCGCGCGGCCAATGCGCCGACCGTTGCTCGTCAGCCTTGCTTGTTTCACCCGTGAAATTCGCTCGGCGCTCGCAGAACGTGCGGCCCGAAGGCGTTCAGTTTCGCAACACGCGGGTGCGCGCATCGCCGCTTTCGGACGAAGCACGTCTCCGCGTGCGCGCACGCACGGTCATGCGAGGACGCGGGCATCATCGTTTGCGCTTGACGCACCCCACACCGATGGCCAACACGGAGCAACGATGCTGAGCAACGCGGATTTCCTGACGGTGGTGCGGCTCACGCCGCTCGTGGCGATCGATCTGATCGTCACCGACGGCAACCGGCGCATCCTCGTGGGCCATCGGCGCAACCGGCCCGCGCAAGGCACGTGGTTCGTGCCGGGCGGGCGCATCACCAAGGACGAATCGCTCGATGCCGCGTACAAGCGCATCGTCAGCAACGAACTGGGCGTCGCGAGCGCGCAGCGTTCGGCCGCGCGCTTTTTCGGCGTCTACGAACATCTCTACGACGACAATTTCGCGGGCGCCGATGGCATCGGCACGCATTACATCGTGCTCGCCTACGCGTTGACGCTGAGCAGCCAGGTGCCCATCGGCCGCTTCGATCAGCACAGCGATTATCGATGGCTTCTGCCCGACGATTTGCTCGCGCGCGACGACGTGCACGAGAACACGAAGGCCTACTTCCGCTGATTCATCGGGACGCGCAGACGCGCATTGATGGCGTCGTCTGACGAAATCGGGCGATGCAGGTTCTACCTTTAGCGCGTACCGAGATCATCTGCCAACAGTTCGTCAATTTCGGCCTCGGCGCGCGGCGGCTGCCGGGCGCCGCGTATAGTGCGCCCATATAAGCTCACTTTCCCGCTACTTACGTTCCTGCATGTATCGGACCCCGGCCGCCAAGACGACGCCGGCCGCGGTTCGCACAGGGGAGAAGTCGATGGTGTACGCCAATGGTACGGGCAGGCTTCAGGTCGTGCGCGCGGTCGCGCCCGACACGCCGTCCGCCGATATGGCCAGCGCGGCGAAGCGGATCGGCATTCTGATCTTCGAGGACTTCTCGCTCGTAGAAGTCAGTTCGATCTCCGAGGTGTTCTCGGTCGCGAATCAGGTGCGCATGCCCGCCGACGCAGGCGCGCGCGCACAAGCGCCGAACTATTCGTTGCTGTTTCTATCGAGCGATGGCGGCAGCGTGGCGAGCACGTGCTCGATGCGCATCTGGACCGAAAGTCTCGAAACGCGCTGGATGAACGAATGCGATGCGCTTTTCATCGCGGGCGGCGTGGGCGCGCGGCATGCGCGCAACGACGCCGTGCTGAGAAAGCGGCTCGCTCGCGTGGCGCCGAAAATACCGTTCATCAAGGCGATTGGCGAAGGCGCGTATGTTCTGGCCGCGGCCAATCTCGACGCGCAGAACCGCTCGCTCGATTTCGCCGGCGAGCCGGAGAACCGCGCGCTTGCCTCGGCGCTGGCGAATCCGCTTTTCATCGCGGAACGAACGCTCACGCTCGACGATCCAAAAGGGCCGATCGCGGCGGCGCTGTCGATCATCAAGCGCGATCATGGCGCCGCGCTCGCGCGTGAAGTCTCGGAGCGCTCGATTCCCGGCGCGTGGCAAAAGCTCGCCACCGTGCTCGACGATACCGAAGCCGGTGGCGTGCGCCAGAAGATCGACGCGGCCGCGCGCTGGATTCGCGAGAACTACGTGCAGCCGATCTCCATTACCGATGCCGCGCGCGTCGCCGCGATGAGCGAACGCAATTTCCTGCGCCGTTTCAAGGCGCAGATCGGGCTTACGCCTTCGGAATATCTGCTGCGCGCGCGGCTCGACGCGAGCTGCATGTTGCTGGCCGCGACCGATCTTCCGGTGGACAAGATCGCGCGGCGTTGCGGCGCGGGCAGCGGCGACGGCCTCGCGAAAATCTTCCGCAAGCGGCTCTCGATTTCGCCGACCGAATACCGCATGGCAGGCCGCCGGAAACAGGGCGACAGCTCATAGTTGGCGTCGATCGGGGCCGTGAGTCGACCTAAAACGGATACGCATGGAATCAAAGGTACTCTGGACGCTTTCGAATCTCGGCGACGCGGCCTTTCTTCTCCCGCTCGCGCTCGTGTGCGCGCTGTGGCTGCGCAGCGTCGACGTGCGCCTCGCGCTGCGCTGGGCCGTCCTGCTCGCGATCGGCATGGGGCTCGTCGGTCTCTCGAAGATTCTCTACGCCGGCTGCGGCGTCGAGATCGCCGCGATCCAGTTGCGCATGATCAGCGGCCACACGATGCTCGCGGCGTCCATCTACACCGTCGCGGGCGGATTGCTGTTCGGCGGCTTCGGCGGAAGCTGGCATCGGCTGGGCGCGGCGGGCGGCC
>NZ_FCOJ02000034.1 GCF_001545035.1 Caballeronia glebae | reverse complement strand
ACAATGCGAAAACCTCGCGGCGAAAGCCTTGTGATTGGAGCGAGGCCGCTTCAACTCGAGTGTATTTCAGCGGCCTGCTAAGGATCTGATCTATCCAGGCCTTCAAAACGGACGGCACGGTGAAGTTATTCATCGGTGTGCCTATGACCAGTACGTCTGCACGCTCGACCTCTTTGATGAGCCGCTCAGCAGGCAGCACAGCATGGGCGGTACGCCCCGCGTCAGCCAGCGACCTTGGCGTCGAAAGCGCGGCGGCATATGCCGCTTCTGTGTGAGGAATTGGTTCGATTCCGAGATCCCTACGTGCAACGCGTGCGTTTGGCACAACCGCGAGAAGCCTCTCGACGATCGCCGCCGACAGTAATCTACTATGCGACTTCAGTCTCGGGCTGCAATCAATATGCAGGATGTTCATGGCGTTGCTCCAGCGGATTGAATCAAAAGCAAAGGCGCATCGCGCCCCATGGGTGTCCGTACGTCGATGAAGCGACCGACCTTCTTGGGCACGGTCGTCTAGCGCTTGATGCGAAAGCACCCGCGAATGCATGGCCGCTATGAAATCCAAGATTTACTCGACGACGGCGTTGAACATGACCTATCCTATTGGTTGGCAAGCAATATGGAGTGCAAAATACAATCTGTTTATCCCGGGTTGTTGTCTAACGCACGGCAACCGCTTATCAGCCGCGCATCGTTTATCACGGCCGCACCGCAGCGAGTTTCCGCAACGACGGGGAGTAAAGCGTTGTCTCGCCGCACCCTTCGCTCTGATGCATTGCCGTCGTGTACGGCTATACCAAAGACTGTGCAGCGATTCTGTACCATCGACGGTGCGGACAATAGAACCAAGAATCCCAACTTCTGTGTGTACCAAGATCGTGAATCCAGACTTCGAGATACGACTTGACCGGACGGCACCGCTGTCCCTCGTCGAACAGATAAGGCAGACCATCAGCAGGGCGATCGAGTCCGGGCTACTTGCGCCTGGAACTCGACTGCCCTCGTGGCAGGACCTAGCAGCCCAGCTCGGGGTGGCACGCGGGACAATTCAAACCGCCTATGAACGGTTGGCAGATGCACAACTGGTCGAGACCTTCGGTGCAGGGGGAACAAGAGTGGCCCCGCGTCCCTACGTTGCGGGCGCGCGAGCCGTCGTGCCGCGCCTTGGAGGGTTCATGCGGGCGTATGAGGAAATGAACGCCGGGCCAGCAATATTCCAGTTGGGAGTGCCGGCGTTCGAAGGATTACCAGATAAGCTGTTTTCCCGAGCCCGCTCCTCTAATCTGCTGAAGACCGGCCACTTAACGACGTTGCTTTACCCCGATCCGAGAGGCGAGTTCGAACTGCGGCGGGAGATCGCAAGTCATCTCTCAATTGCCCGAAGCTTTCATTGCCATCCGGAGCAAGTGTTCGTCACTTCGGGGTATAGCTCGGGATTGGGCTTGGCTCTACGAGTGTTAGGTCTAGATGGAAAGAAGGTGTGGATGGAAGAGCCCGGTTTCATGGTCACGCGAAAGGGCTTGGAGCTTGCCCGGCTGAATGTCGTATTAGTGCCCGTAGACGCGGACGGTCTTAATGTTGATCACGGTCTCGATACTGCCGCGGATGCGGCACTGGTGGTGCTGACACCCGGGCAGCAGGCGCCGTTGGGTCCAACGCTGTCTCTTCGGCGACGACTTCAGTTGCTAGAGTGGGCCTCCTCAACGCGCGCTTGGATAATTGAAGACGACTATCTTGGGGAGTTACAACTCGAAGGCAGGCCAGCCCCGGCGATGGCATCGCTGGGTGATGGCAAGCGAGTCATCCATATCGGTTCTTTCAGCAAGACTGTCAGTCCGGCTCTGAGACTTGGATTCGTTGTCGCGCCAACAGAGCTCGTCAATAATTTCTCGGAGGTCGCAGCAACATTGGCTCCCGCGCCTTCGCCGGTCGTCCAGCTCGCCGCGGCCCAATTCATGCGCGAAGGTCATTACATTCGGCGGGTGCGTCGGCTAAAGCGCCTATACACTGCGCAACGAGACGGCCTCTGTGGGCAATTGCGTATGTACGACGCCGAGTGGATCAATGCTGGCTTGGCTGTGCTTTTGCGACTTCCCGAAGGCGCTTCCGACGTCCGAATAGTCCGAGAAGCAATGACGGCTGGCATGGCACCGTCGCCTTTGTCGATGTGGTTTGGAAACCCGTCCTGGACTGTGAGCGGCCTGTTGCTTGGCGTTGCTACAGCGCCCGAACGGTACCTTGCCGCATCGTGTCGCAGACTGTTCGAAATCATTGACCAATATCGGCAATGAGGCTTGACTGACCGGACCCCTCGGTTATCTGCCTTCAAATAGTTGTCATGGCGAGCGTCGGCGTTGGGTCGGTTTCGGGCGACCGCGTCGGGCAGCGACCGGCCAATGCGCGTTGTTCGACGCTCCGCCAGTCTGGTTTGGGCTGCATCCCTAAGCGGTCACTCACGGATCGGCGCCGGCCAAATCAAAGCAGATGCCCTCCGCGATTCCGGGGCGGATCACCGCAAGCGGATCTGACAAATTCACTCACTCGGCACTGGGAAAACGACGCCGACGCGACAGGCGTCGCTTATCGTGGCTATGCGACTCAGACCATCTGCGGATAGCGAATGGATTGAGCGGGCGAGCCCAGCACGGCGAGTTCGCCGGCACCCCGTCCCGACTCTGCTACAGAGCATTCCTGCGCTTGCTCAGGTAACGCGCACGAACTCTCCTTCGGCGAAGAACCACGCCGACATCGTCCGCGCCAGCTCGAGCACGACCTCCGCGTCGGTCCGGCCGGAGGACGCGCGCACGTGGAACGAATGATCTGCGTCGTCCACCACATGCAGCGTGGCGCGTGGCCCCAGCGTCTCGACGACCGACCTCAGCAGGTGGAGCTCGGCCAGCTTGTCGCGCGTGCCCTGCAGGAAGAGAATCGGCACCGTGACGTCCGCCAGGTGCTGTGCCCGCTCCACGCCGGGCGCGCCCGCCGGGTGCAGCGGGAACGCGACGAAAGCGAGGCCACGCACGCCGTCTAGCGGGGAGATGGCTTGGGCCTGGGACGTCATGCGGCCGCCGAACGACCTGCCTCCCGCGAAGAGCGGCAGGGCTGGCAGCCGCCGGCGGGCCTCTGCGACGGCTGCCTGCACGGCAGCATGTGCCACGGCCGGCGAGTCCACCCACTTGGAGCCCCGCTCCATGTACGGAAACTGGTAGCGCAATGTGGCGACATTGGCCGCCGCAAGCGCGTCGGCCAATGACGACATGCCGGCGTGCTGCATGCCCGCCCCGGCACCGTGCGCGAAGACATACAGGGCTCGCGCGTCCTCCGGCACTCGGAGGAGCGCAGAGACCTTAGTGCCGTCGGGCAGTGCCAGGGAAAGCGATTCTGGGTCGTCCATCGTATTCAGGTCGTGTCGTTGTGGCCTTTGCGCCCATTCTGCATCACTGGGGCATCGGAGAGCGTTCGTGGCGACCTCCGGCAAAGCACTGGGCAGGTGGAGTTTCCCGGCCGATCCATGGAGCGCGCGCCCATCGTGAACGGCGCGATCGCATTGAATGGTGCCGTCGCCATTGTCGTAACAAGCGAACCGTTTGCACCGACTTTCGACACCGCAACTGACTCCTGTCGGTGGAGCTTGCCGCACGAGGATTGCCAAGGCGGAACCGTGCGAGCGAATGGTGCTCGCAGGCGCGGCGCTACCGGCGGCCCTCTCTTTTAATCCAGTCAACGTCGGCGATGCACTACCATTCAGCCACGCACACGCCAATCAACGTCTTGTGCCGACCACGTCCGGAGACGACTATGAAAATCATGGTGCTGATGGCATGTGTAGTACTTTCTGCTAATGTGTTCGCCGAGTGCAGAACAAGCGCCACCGGGCGCACAGTGTGCGACAACGGGCAGAAAGCCGGCGGCTATAACAGCAATACGGGGACCGGGTGGAAGTCTGAGAAGGATTCGGGCGGCGTCACCACAACCCAGACGAGCAAGGGCGGAGAAGCCAAGACCAAAAATGGTAAGGGCATATACAAGAGCCCAAGCGGCAAGACGTGCGTTAAGACAGCGAATAATCAGGGATGCAATTAAACAGATACTGCTACTCTTCGACCACCGCTGTCCGGGTAGCTTGGCGTTCTGATTTGGGAGTTGGTTCGCTGCTTTGCAGGAGCTACACGTGCGCCCAAAGGCCGCTACGAGTTCGTCCTCGAATGCTCCGACCCGACTCTGAGTAGCAGATAACCCGTAATGCCGGACAGCGAGGCAACGGCTCAGCTGGCGCCGTAGGTGAAATGTCGCCGAAGGAAACTCCAGCATTAGTGAAGGCGAAAATGGGCAATATGGCAAAGGTCACCCAAGGGTGAAGGCTGTGTTCAAGCCGGTGCAGCGGAGCGTGGCAGCGGGTGTCCGTTGCCTTTAGGGGGACGGCGAAAGCGGTCGCGACGCCGGCGAGGGTCGCATGAACACCGGACTTCAAAACGAAAACCATAGGATCACGCCAACGATCATGTAAGGCGCGATCCGCGTGATTTTCTGCCAATTCAAAACGATCAGCGTCGCAATGGCTACGGCCGCCAAGAACAGCATCGGGAGGGAAAGGTCAGCGGTATAGAACAGCGCAATGATGACGATTGCGCCCAGGTCGTCGGCAATCGCCACCGCAGTCAAGAAAATCTTCAACGACGCGGGGACCCGATTGCCGAGGAGAGACAGAATGCCGAGCGCAAAGGCAATGTCGGTAACCGTGGGGATCGCCCAGCCGTTCAAGGCCGTGCTATCCCCACGATTTATAAGGACATAAATAAGTGCCGGGACCAACATTCCGCCCAAGCCGGCAGCAATGGGTAGGACTACCTGCGCGGGAGTGGACAATTCTCCTTGGATGACTTCCCGCTTTACCTCCAGCCCGATCAACAAGAAAAAATGGCCATCAACCCATCGTTGATCCAGAGCAGAAGCGGCTTGGCAAGGACGAACGATCCAAAGCGCAGCTCGACAGGGATCTTGAGTAGATCGTCATAGGCGTGCCGGATTGGCGAGTTGCTGCAGATCAGCGCGAGGACCGCTGCGGCCATGAGCAGCAAGCCGCCCGCAGATTCCAGTTTGAGGAAGTCAGAGATGCCGTTTGTTGCCTTAGGAAGCGACTCATCCATTCGGTGCCCCTTCGGGGGTACGCAAACAACTTTCGAAGATAGGCCGGCGCCATGAACTGAGTGATTCCGGCAGTGTCGCTGCATTGAACGATGTTAGTGCACGTGCAGCGTCGACACCCATTTTTTCGTATTCGATCGGCTAAACATCGGCGGCAAAGTTCCGTGTCGAAGGTCCCGAGTGTATTCGATAACCCGTATCGCGCTCGCCGCCGCCATTACGGGAGAACCCGCGCCCGACGTCCGTCCTACGACACCCGCGTGTCGATTCGACTTCGGTGAGAGGTGCGGGTAGCGCATTGCGGCACCTCGATTGCTTGTGTTGCGAGAAACATTTTCACGGCGCACAAGGATGAAAGCAACAATTTGGGGCCATACTCAGCTGCCAAAGGGACATGAAGAGGTTTATCGTATTGCGTTCGAACTCCACGACGGAAGTGCAGCGCCGCCCGTCCGGGAATCTGTTTCCCTGCGTACTGCTCGTGTTGTGGTCGCGCATCTCCATTCTCGATGAAATCATCCTCGAAGCTCTGCCCGATCAAGTGATCGTAGTCCGCCGGCTTGCAATTGACGATGGTTCGACACATTTGAATCAATGCGTTGCCATCTTGTAGGTCCGAGCGATCGCGTCGCTGACTCGCCGCGATGGCAGAACGCCGATCGCTGAGGGCTGACGCATAAGACGATCGACCGCGGGCCAGCACGCGGCCAGTTACGGCTAGTCGCCGTCATCGTCGCGCTACCTTCCACGCGACCGTTTCGAGTCTGACAGCGGACTTCCATGCCGACGAATGCGAAGCAGCCGCCAACGCGAGCGGGACGTCAGTTGCCCAGCGCGGCTCGATAGAGGACCAAGCGTGAGGTCAGTCGGAGCCAACTGTTTTTTTCCATAACACGCAGCGAGACTCGGCTTTGCTGCCGAATGCCTCTTCACCAGGAATCGTTTCGAGGATATTGTAGTAGTCCCACGGCTGCTTCGATTCGTCCGGCGTTTTCACCTGCATCAGGTACATGTTGTGAATCATGCTGCCATCTTCGCGGATATACCCTTTCGCATAGACGTCGTCGATCTGCTGTTTCTTTAGCTGAGTCATGACCGCGGGCGGGTTCGTCGAGCCGACAGCCTGCACTGCCTTCAGATAGGTCGTCGTTGCCGAGTAGTCCGCAGCCTGCAGACTCGACGGCATCCTGTTCATTTTCTCAAAGTAGCGTTGCGACCACTTGCGTGTTTGTGCATCCTTGTTCCAGTACCAGCTATCCGTCAGCACGAGGTGTTGCGCCGTCGCAAGACCCAAACTGTTGATGTCATTAATGAAGACGAGCAGCGCGGCCAGCGTCATTGTTTTGGTCACGCCGAACTGATTCGCAGCCTTGATTGCGTTGACAGCATCGCCGCCCGCGTTCGCGAGTCCAAGGACCTGAGCTTTCGATTGCTGTGCCTGAACGAGAAACGAAGAAAAGTCCGACGCGGAAAGCGGATGATGAACCGCTCCCAGCACGTGTCCGCCATTTGCGTTCACGACATCAGAGGCGTTTTTCTCGAGCGCCTTGCCGAACGCATAGTCGGCCGTGAGGAAATACCATGTTTTCCCGCCCCGTTTGAGCACTGCCGAAGCGGTTCCTTTCGCAAGGGCCATCGTGTCGTACGCGTAGTGAACCGTATAAGGCGTGCATTGCTCATTGGTCAGCGTATCCGCGCCGGCTCCTACGTTGATGTAGGGAATTTTCTTTTCTCCGGCGATCTGATTGGTGGAAAGTGCGGTTGCCGAATTCGTCCCGCCGATGATCACATTGACACTGTCTCGATCTATCCATTGCCGCGCGACCGATGCCGCGATATCGGCCTTGTTCTGATGGTCTGCATACAGCACCCTGATCGGAATGCCGTTGACTTGGCCGCCGAAATCGGCAATGGCCATCCGAATGGCCTCGAGGCCGCCCTGGCCATCGCCCTCGGAGTACAGCCCCGAAAAGTCCGTGAGGAATGCGATGGTCACTGCATCGCCAGCTGCGCGAGCGTCGCTGTTCATCAGCATTGCGCAGACAGTCGTCGCAATCCCAAGCAGAGGAAGCACAGGTGCTCTCAGGTACATCGCGGCCTCCAGGTACTTTTACCTGCGCGGGGTTTCTACTCCGCGTCTCACGCCAGCGAAGCACGCCACCCTGAACCAGGATTCTGAAGGGCGTCGAACGTGCGCATCGCGCGGTCTTTCTCCATGCTAGTTCGCCCACGCCTTGCTGGCAGGCGTCGAGCAATCGAATTCAGACGGCCGATCCGTTGAAGCGCAGCGGCAACCAGGCCAGCGCCTCCATGTCGATGAGTTGCGCGAGTCGGGTCAGCGGGGACGCGTCAATCTGGCGAAAGTTCTATCGCCGCATGCGCAGCAGCGGAGAATCGGCTGTCGCAGATGTCACTGACGATGGCCCATCGCCCACATTTCCTATGTGTGAGCTATGCACTCGAGTTCGATGAGAAACTCGGGGCGCGGAAGTGCCGCAACGATGACCGTCGAGCGGGCCGGTGAATTCGACGGGAATGTGTTGTGCCAAGCCTCGTTCATGGCCGCGAAATCCGCTTGGCGGGTGAGAAAAACCGTACATTTGTCGACGTTTGCCATTGAGGATCCAGCGGCCTCAACGATGGCCTGGACCTTCTTGAGAACAAGATCTGTTTGAAGACGAATGTCGGGTCCCACATCGCCCGAAACCTGTCCCGACACATAGATAAGGTTGCCTACGCGTATACCGGGCGAATATGGAGTCGCTCCTTGGATCGCTCCGGCAGGCAACACAACGCTTCGTGTCGACTGGTGACTTTCAGGTCCCGCGCAGGCAGCGGCAAATCCGGCAAGGCACACGAGTACAGTCAGCCGCGCACGAGCTGTTGACATGATCGCGCTCCTCGCTTCGAGATTGTCTGGCAGTAAAGAACGTCGAACGGCCCTTAGTTCATGACCTCGCGTGACTACAAGGAATAGTAGGTGATTCTGGCGACTAGTCAACCGAACCCAAAGAAAGCAAATGGTGGTCAGCGAATACCCCAATCAGTTCTGTATCGGAACGGCGGACATCGGCCACAATCTGTCATCCAGCGGCACGGAGACATTGAAGTTCAGGCATCCGGCGTAACCAAAACAACGGCAATTGCAGGTCTTCAAAGCGCTACTGTGTTGGGTCAGGTACCCGGCCACTCGACCGGAACGTCACCCATACTGATAGCGATTGAAGGAAGCGATCCGATTATGCCGCACGGTCCGTGTGGCGCTTCGTTCGCGTTATCCGTTCAGTGCCTTCAAGATTGCTTGGTGATCAAATGGCTTCTGGCAACGCGGATAGTGTCGATGGCCTTCGGCCACGGCATCGATGTCATAGCTCGTCGGGAAAATGAAACGGATGTCCCGCAAAGCCAGCGCATCGGCCACCGGATACAACTTCTCGCCGTTCAGATCAACGTCCAGAACCGCAGCGTCGACCGCGCGCCGGCCGCGCGCATGACGATTGCGGCACCGAGCGTGGGCGGCGCAAGTTCGTTCGGCGATGGCGCGGGTGATGCCGGCAGCTACGGCATGTCTCATCAAGGCGGTTGGCTCTGCTGCCGTTAGCCACGCGCTCAGGTATGGCCATTGTCGCGGAGCCTTTCTTTTATCTAGCTGCGGGGCAGCGCCTGAAGGGCCTCGCTTTCCGCCACGAGCAGACCGAGGATGAAGAGCCTGCCTGGGTGGTAATGCCGTTCAGTTAAGGTTTTTTCTAAGGTACCGAACGGAGTAACGTGAAGGGCGGGATTTGACGACCCGGTCGCATGCGCGCCCGGGTCGTTTTTCGTTTGGAAGAGACTTGAGCCGTTCGCGCAGGCGCCGAAGGCATGCAGGCAACTTTGCATAGGCCGGCGTAAGAGCGGCCCACATGAGTTCGTGCTGAATGGTATGGAGGGCGCGCACGAAGCTAATGTCGGTCGGTGCGAGTTTCGCCTCCCATGCGGCGCAGGCGATCTCACGGCGAATCAGGTTAGGCGATCAGCGCACCCCATATCTCCTGATACACGCCTTCGACGGTGCGGCTGCGCAAGGTCAACTCCGAACCAGCATCGATTGCTTGAGCTCCCCGTAACTGGTTTCGATCTGCCAGCGGCGCTCGTAACAGGCCACGATATCGGCGGGTTTGAAGCGTCGCCGATCTCTGAGGGAAGTCAACAGCACGCGTTCGCGTCCACGCGCGTCGATAGTTCGGATCGCTCGCGCATTCCAGAATTCGGGCAAAGCCGGCCACTTTTTGCGCGCCTGCGGCGAGACGCGCATGCGCACCGTCGCATCGCCAGCAGTACCCGAGACCACTTCCCAGCAGTATTCGCTTTGGTCGGAATCAGGAAGTGGCGATTGGACGCGTTCATCGTCAGACCACACATTATTTCAGCAGCCAAGCCCTTGTCGAACACCGTCAGCGAGGCTTGCGGAATCTGCGGCAGCAGGCTTTTGGCGTAGATCATTTCGTTGGTGTCATAGCGACCGAAATTGATATCGGCGACCAGATGCGTCGGAATGGCGGTGAGCGTCACGGCGCGCACCTGCGGATAACTGGCCACCTTGCCGCTGGCATAACCTTGCGCGCCAAAGCGCTCACGGTTGGCCGCACTGTCGGGTACGCGCAACGTGGTGCCGTCCTTCGCCCAAAGACTTAAGCCCTTGAACGCATGATGAGCCGCGTCCTGAGTGGTCCACGCCGGTGCCGTCTGCTCGAACAGCCACGCCATCGGCGCCTCGCCAACCCGTTGGCGCGCCTGCGCCACGGCGCTCTTGCTGACAAATGGCGCTGCCTCGTCGGGCAAGGCCAGATCGAGACTGTCGAGTACTTCACTGATCGACCAGTGCCGGTACATCGCCAGCGCGATGACTAGCCATACGACCTGCTCAGCCGGCGCACGGCGCCGCCGGATGCTGGCTGTGCCGGTTGCCTGGACCGCACGTTTGATCCACTCGTAGGGAAGATGCTCGGCCAACCGTCGCAGATCGGCCGGCTCCTGAGCTTCGATCACTCACGGCCCGCCGTGCAGGCGCTTGACGTGATACGGGGAACTTGCCAACGGCAGGCATACTACTCGTAGCAGTGGTAGACAACTGTGGCTGAAGGGGTCGTTAGGGTCGAGTCGGTAAGTTCGGGCCAAGGTGGCCGGAGACGCGGCGCGCTTACTGCGATCTTCGGCAACCGGCCATGAAGGGTCATTCGAGCACTTTGTCGTTCGGGCGTTCGGAACTCGGCTCCGCCCGGAGATCGGCCATTCGATTCGCGAAGGAGCGTTGCGTTTTCACTCGCCGTTGAAACTGCTGCTCGCGCCACCCTCACGGTGACGAAGGCGTGGCGTCATAACGTGCCGCTTATGCCGCCCGCTTCGCTTTAAGGGGCAGGCGGTTCCATCGCGGGAGAAAACCGCGGAAACCGCTAGCGCCGACTACGAACTGCGCAACACCGCACCGACACGACTGCATGTCGCGTCAACTACACTTACTGGTGTCGGGGGGTTCCTGTGGCAGTAGCTTGAGCTTTCGACCATCGCGGCCTTGAGAGAGGGGTGTGTGGACCTTGAGGATTGGTTGGGCCGTCATGGCCTGGACCGATACACAACGATCTTTCGCAGTAACGACATCAGTCTCGACGTCTTGCCTGATCTGACGGACGCCGACCTGAAGGGGCTTGGCTTGTCGCTCGGCGATCGCCGGCGGATGCTGCGGGCGACGCACACACTTCGGTCGCGGGACGAAGGTCTTTCTGAAAATAGCGCTGCACCTTTCGCGTATGGCGAAGATCTCGCATCCGGAGCGCCGTGCGCCGAGCGGCGTTACCTCACGGTGGCGTTCGTTGACCTGGTCGGTTCTACAGCCCTTTCGACCCGACTCGACGCGGAGGATTACCGCGAATTGATTGCCGTCTATGAAAGCCGCATTGCGGCGGTTATCGAACGAGTCGGTGGGTTCGTCGCCCAATTTTTGGGCGATGGCGTTCTTGCCTATTTTGGCTACCCGCAGGCTCACGAGGACGATCCCGAGCGTGCGATTCACGCCGGACTTGAGTCAGTCGCGGTGGTCGGCGGGCTGGAAATGGTGGACGGGACGGCGTTGCGGATCCGCGTCGGAATTGCGACCGGGCTGGTGGTGGTGGGCGACGTGCTCGGTAGTGGCCCCACACAGCGGCGCGCAGTCGTCCTCGGACAAACTCCGAATCTGGCAGCTCGACTTCAGGCATTGGCCGAGCCTGACAGCGTCGTGATCGCGGATGCGACGCACCGTTTGGTCGGCGACCTCTTCGAGTGCATAGACCTTGGGGCGGTTGAGGTTAAAGGTTTCGTAGAGCCGATACGGGCGTACCGCGTGCTCGGGCGCGGCTCGGTCGCGAGTCGGTTCGAGGCGTTGCACACCAAGCCTCCCACGCTGGTCGGTCGCGAGGAGGAGACGGCCCTGCTGTTACGTCGCTGGGAAAGGGCGCGGGGCGGCGAGGGTAGCGTTGTCGTACTGTCGGGCGAGGCTGGCATCGGCAAGTCGCGTCTCGTGGCGGCCGTGATGGATGGCCTCGGTGAGAAGCCGTACGCCTGTTTGCGCTACTTCTGCTCGCCGGGTCACGAGGATAGTCCCCTGCTGCCGGTCATCGCGCAACTGGAGCGTATGGCGGGCTTTGTTCGTGGCGATCCGCCGGGCGAGCGTTTGGACAAACTGCAGGCGCTGTTGGCGCCGACCTCGCCGCGCCCGGAGGACTTGACGCTCATCGCCGACTTGCTATCTCTGCGCCCCGAGGATCGCGACGGCTCGCGGCTCGTCTCCGATCAGAAAAGGGCACGGACGTTCGAAGCGCTAATGCGATGGATCGAGCGGTTATCGAATCGACGGCCGGTCCTCATGGTCTTCGAGGATGTGCACTGGATCGATCCAAGCTCGCTCGAACTGCTGCGTCTCGCCGTCGAATCCGCGGCCCGCTTGCCGCTTCTGCTGCTGATCACCTGCCGGTCTGAATTCAAGGCGCCCTGGACCGATCAACCGCACGTGGAGGACGTAAGGCTCCAGCGCTTCAACAGCAGGGAGGCTGCCGAACTCGCACGGCAAATCACAAGAGGCATCGCACTGTCTGACGCGCTCGTCGCCGAGGTTGTCGAACGCACGGACGGGATCCCATTGTTCGTGGAAGAGCTTACGAAGGCGCTGCTCGAGACAGCCGCGAGCAACACCGTTAGCGCAGTGCCACTGGCCGCGATGACGGTTCCAGCAACTCTGCACGCCTCGTTGATGGCGCGGCTCGATCGGCTCGACGCAGCGACCAGGATCACCGCACAGGCAGGTGCGGTGATCGGTCGTGAATTCTCCTACGAGTTACTGGCCGCCGTGGCGGATCTGGACGAAGGGAGTCTGGCGGCGGCGGTCGAGCGTCTCGTCGACGTCGGACTGGCATTCAGGCGAGGCGATGGCGCAGAGCTCAGCTATTACTTTAAGCACGCGCTGGTACGCGACGTTGCATACGGTACGCTACTGCGAGAGCAGCGGAGACGACTCCATGCCGCGGTGGCGTGCACACTTGAGGAAACCTTCCCGGAACTCGCCGAGCGGACCCCCGAACTGCTTGCACACCATTTGACGGAGGCGGGCGAGCCCGCAGCGGCGATGCGCTATTGGCTGGAGGCGGGGCGCCGTGCCGCAGGCCGCTCCGCGGACCGGGAGGCAGTCAGCCATCTTCGCAGCGGTCTTCGCGCGCTGGCCGGTTTGCCTGCGTCAATCGAGCGCGATCGCGCGGAACTTGATTTTCAGCTTGCGATCGGCACGCCGCTGATTGCATTGTCAGCCTGGAGTGACCCGGCCGTCGCAGCGGCGTATGAACGGGCCGGCGAGATATGTGAACGCCTTGGCGAAACGGGGCGCCTGGTGCGTACGCTCTTCGGTCTCTATAGCAATCGCATCGTTCGAGGTCAAACGCGAATGGCGCTGGATCTCGCGGAGCGCTGTGAGCGGGCCGCGGCAGGCGGACGGGACCCCGTGGACCGGCTGCTCGCTCACCGGGCGAAGGGTACTGCGCTGATGCAACTCGGCGCGCTTGACGAGGCTCGCCTGGAATTCGAGGCAATCCCCGCACTCTACGTGGCCGAGCGCGATGGCGGCCTCGCCGCTCAATGCATCACCGACCCTTGCGCCTCCGGACTTTCCCTGCTGG
This sequence comes from Caballeronia glebae, assembly GCF_001545035.1. GTDB lineage: Bacteria > Pseudomonadota > Gammaproteobacteria > Burkholderiales > Burkholderiaceae > Caballeronia > Caballeronia glebae. The sequence goes on along the minus strand of NZ_FCOJ02000034.1, from coordinate 67,550 downwards.
CCCTCGTGCTATGGAAGCTGGGATATGTCGACCAAGCGAGGCGGACGGCGGCCGAAGGATCGCGGCGAGCTGCGGAGCTGCGGCATGCAAATACCACGGGCCACCTTCTCTGCCATGCCGGAGCCGAACTCGCCCAATTCCTACGCGATGAGTCCGCAGCGCGGCGCTATGGAGAGGCCGCGAGGACCCTCGCGGCCGAGCATGACATGCCGATGTGGCGGGGCTACGGTCTGATTGCATGCGGCTGGGCGGCTGCCGAAGCGGGACGTCTCGATGAAGGCGTAACGTGCGTCCGTCAGGGGGCGGCGGAACTGGATGCGTTGGGCGCCGTATTCCACCGGCCGCATCACCTCTGCGTACTCGCGGAAATACACGGCCGTCTCGGTGATCCGGACACCGGCTTGCAGATCCTGAAGACGGGATATGAGGAAATCGCACGCACGGATATACACCTGTTCGAAGCGGAACTCCATCAGCTCGAGGGCGAGCTACGGCTGCGCGCGCAGCAGCCGACGGGTCTGGTTGAGGCCTGTTTCACCGATGCCCTTGCGATCGCTCGTCGCCAGCAGGCGAAGTCGTCCGAATTGCGCGTCGCAACCAGCCTCGCGCGTCTGCAGCGGGAACAAGGCAGGCGTGCGGAGGCACGGGGCGTACTCGCTTCCGTTTTCGGCTGGTTCACCGAGGGGTTCGACACACGCGATCTGATTGACGCGCGGGCACTGCTCGACGAACTTTGATCGAGCGGCACCACTGAAAACCACCGTGTCAGGATTGCGTCGCAACTTTCTGGCAATGAGCCGCAGGCGGTCGATCCGACAAGCCAGGGAAGCTGCACGCCCGACGCGGACCTCGCAAAGCGCCGGATTTGGCACGGAACGGACGATTGCCTCGAATCGCCTGCCTTCACAACGCCGACCTGCTCACCGCTTCTTAGGCGCCTGCACCATGTGGAGCAGCTCTGCCGTAAGTGCCGGCGCGCCGGTCAACCACCGGTCGCGCGCGGCACGAGAAACGTAAGGCCGTCGATCCGTCTGCGTGACGCTAAATTCCATGTCGCCACGCATTGAGAACCAAACGCTTACTTAAACTCAAGCTTAATTCCACAACGCGCAGCGCGTTTGCGCCTTGGTCGTGAAGGCCTGCTCGCCTGGGATGGTCGCGGTGATCTTGTAGTAGTCCCACGGCTCTTTTGATTCCGCCGGCGTCTTCACCTGCATCAGGTACATGTCGTGGATCATGCTGCCATCCCGACGGATGTAGCCCTTCGCGTAAAAGTCGTCGATCTTCTGCTTGCGCAACTGTGTCATGATCTTGTCAGAGTCGGTCGAGCCGACAGCTTGCACGGCCTTCAGATAGGTCGTGATCGCCGAGTAGTCGGCGGCCTGAAGGCTCGACGGCATCTTCTTTGTTTTGTCGAGGTAACGCTGTGCCCAACCGCGCGTCCGAGCGTCCTTGTTCCAGTACCAGCTGTCAGTCAGCACCAGACCTTGCGTGGTTTCCAGACCCAGGCTGTGGATATTGTCGATGAACACCAGCAATGCGGCGATCTTCATGGTCTTCTGGATGCCGAATTCCTTAGCCGCCTTGATCGAGTTGACTGTGTCGCCGCCCGCGTTGGCGAGACCGAGAATCTGCGCCTTGGATGCTTGCGCCTGCAGCAGGAACGACGAGAAGTCCGACGCCGACACCGGATGGCGCACTTCGCCGATCACCTGTCCGCCGTTCGCCTTCACGACATGCGAGGTCGCCGTTTCAAGCGCCTTGCCGAACGCAGTGTCCGCAGTCAGGAAATACCAGGTCTTGCCGCCCTGCTTCGTCACCGCCGAACCCGTGCCGTTGGCAAGCGCCGTGGTGTCGTACGCATAGTGGATCGAGTACGGCGTGCATTGTTCGTTGGTCAGCGTATCCGCACCCGCGCCCACGTTGATGTAGACCTTGTGCTTTTCCCCCGCCACCTGGCTCATCGACAAACCCGCCGCCGAATTCGTACCGCCGAGCAGCATATCGACGCCGTCGCGATCGAACCATTCACGCGCACGCGAAGCGGCGATGTCGGCCTTGTTCTGGTGATCTGCGTAGACCAGTTCGATCAGCTTACCGTTGACCTTGCCGCCGAAGTCGGCGATCGCCATTTTGACCGCTTCGAGACCACCGGGGCCGTCGATGTCCGCGTACAGACCCGACAAGTCTGTGATATAGCCGATCTTGACCGCCTCGTCCGCAGCTTGCGCGCTACCGACCGTCAGCGCGACGCTGGTCGCTGCCGCGAAACATAGTGTGGTCAGCCGTGCGAGTACAGTCCTTTTCATTCCTGTCTCCTGTTTCTTCACTTGCAATTACCAGAGGCAATCTAGAGGTAATCAGGCGTGACGACAAATTGAATATTCAGGACCGACGTTCGCGGGGCCGACGTGACGAGCATCGTTGCGTAACGCAGTGCCGGCTAAACTATGTTTTTTAATTGTTTGCGTGCAACGCGTCGAAGGCGCGATAAAATATCACAAGGATGAGGGCGTAATAAGACCGCAGCCTCCTGAGAATCATGCACAGGTTGTATCCGGCGCCGTAGCACGGCATCGCTAAGTAAGTGCCCCTTTCGATTGTATGGACGCCGGGCGGGTTGCGCATTTTGCGGGAGGACAGGACCGGCCACCAGCGGCCATTCGTCAAGCACGCTCGTCGGCCGTTGGAACGACCGCATCACTTCGGAAACGGACGGAGGAACAAGCGCTTGTCATCACCGGAAGATTGAGTCTTGCCTCACGCTCAGCAATCGATTTTTCGCTTCGCATCATTATTCGTATGATGCTGACTTTTATGCGGCGGAGCCTTCGCCGGGACGCGGCGTCGCGATCCCGGCTCTAGCACCGGGAGCCATTTACTTCTGGAACAGCGCCTCCATCTCTTTGCGTACGCGATATGCCGGTTGTTCCTCGTCAATGACGACGTCGTCCCACGTGAGCGACTGGTCCTTCGCAACGTCACGACGCAGCTTCAGATGATGGGCAAGGCCAAGAGGCAAACTACCGACCTCAAGCGACACCTTGGCAGGAGACAGCTTCCCGAAGACCGTGTAACCGCCTTCGCCATCAAGCAGTTCACCCGCCTTCAGGTTCCGCTTTGCCGTGGCAACGACATCCGCATTGAAATGCTGGGCCACTCCGGTGGGCTCTCGACGCAATCCCACGCTGGCTACCGAAATTCCAAGTTCCAGTCCGATGAGGTGCCACTTCTTGTACTGCACCATGCAGCGGCCGTCGGGGTCAGTGAATACCTGATACTCCTTGAAGCATCGCTGGATATAGTCATTAGGGGCTTCGACACAGACCCACACGCCCTTGCGGATGTCATAGCCTACGGACGTACCGTCGGTGTTCAATGAGGACACCACGTCGACCACGCCCTTAGCAGACAGTACCCCCCCATCGGACTTGAGCCGCATAACCGTGGGAATCTGTTCGACTGAAGCAGGCGCGAAGGTAATGCCTTCGGCCTGCACCTGGAGTCCCGTGGCATTTGCGATTGCCGTGCTTTCGATAGCTGGTTTTGAACCATCGAGAAAGGCATTGAACATCTTCGGGTTCATGCCTCCGATACGAGCCTGCTCTGCTGTCACGCCCCAATGGTCCCAGACCGTATCAGGCGTCGATTCGCGGAATTTCGGAAGCCACTTATGGCCTCGCCCAGCCGCAATAATGGGAAAACCACAGGTCTTCGCCCAGTCGACAAGCTCACAAGCCAAACCAGGCTGGTCACCGTAAGCAAGCGAGTACACGACAACGGCCTCGCGGGCGCGATGTGCTAGCAAGGGCCCGCAGAACGCATCTGCCTCTACCGTCACGTTGATAACATGCTTGCCGTGTTTAAACGCGGCTAAGCAGTGGTCAACTGCAGCAATTGGATTGCCCGTGCACTCAATGATGATATCGACACCTGGATGGGCCACCAACGCTTGCCAGTCGTCACCGACGTGCGTCTTTCCCGAGCGAACGGCGTCGTCGAGCGACGATGCTTGCGCACGGTCTGCCTCCCAGCCGACGCGCGCCAAAGCGGCGTGGGCGTTTGCGGGAGCTAGATCAGCGATGCCGACCATATGCACGCCTGGTGTTCGTGGGACCTGAGCCAGGTACATCGAACCGAATTTTCCTGCGCCAATGAGACCCACCCGGATGGGATTTCCCTGCTCGGCGCGGGCGAGTAATTGCGAATGGAAGTTCATAAGGAATTTATCTCCTTTAAGGAAAAGGCGTTAGCTACGAGGCTGGGCGAGGAAGTCGAGGTCGCACCCCTCAGGCGCTTGCGTCACCGTGCGTTGATACAGTTCCTGATATCCGCCGCGCTTCTGTGGGTGAGGCTTACGCTCTACTAACCGACGCGCGATTTCGGCCGGCTCAACGAGCAAATCGATTGTCTTTTTCGACACTGAGAGCCGAATTCGGTCTCCGTTACGAACCGCTTCGAGTGGACCCCCGGCGGCGGCTTCCGGAGAGACATGCAAAACGATGGTTCCATAGGCGGTCCCGCTCATGCGCGCATCTGAGATGCGCACCATGTCCTTGACGCCAGCCTTGGCAAGCTTCGACGGGATGGGCAAGTAGCCGGCTTCCGGCATGCCGGAAGCCAGCGGCCCAGCATTCTTCAACACTAAGATGTCATCCGCGGTGACGTCGAGGTCTGGCGAATCCACGCGCTCTGACAGATCTTCGAGACTTTCAAATACCACAGCGCGGCCTTCCTTCTCGAAGAGAGCGGGCGTGGCAGCGGCGCGTTTGAAGATGGCGCCGTCAGGTGCAAGGCTGCCGTGCAGGGAAATAAGCCCGCCGACATCGCTCACAGGATCTGTGAAGGCGCGGATGACCTTCCGGTCAACCCAGCCAGCTCGCTCATCCAGCCGTTCTTTAAGCGTGCGGCCGTCAATTGTCAAGCAGTCGAGATTCAACAATGGACGCAGTTCTCGGAGCACGGCCCCCATACCTCCGGCCGCATGAAAATCTTCCATGTAGCCTTCGCCAACCGGTTTAAGGTCGACCAAAACCGGAGTTTCGTCGGAAATTTCGTTCAGACGTTGCGGACTAATGCGAATGCCGAGTCGGCCAGCAACCGCTGTAAGGTGAATAATGGCGTTAGTCGAGCCACCCAACGCCATCAGCACGCGGAACGCATTTTCGACGGACTGCTCCGTAATGATCTGCGACGGCAGAATGGGCGAACGTGCGAGGCGCACCGCGGCTTTGCCGCTCTCTTCGGCAGCGACCAAACGTTGCGAATCGACCGCAGGTATTGCCGCCGTTCCCGGTAACGACATACCCAAAGCCTCCGCGATGCACGCCATCGTACTTGCCGTGCCCATGACGGCGCAGGTTCCGGCGGTAGTGGCCAGACGCGTTTCTACAAGCTGAATTTCGGCCGCATCGATCTCACCGGCGCGAAACTTACCCCAGAAGCGGCGACAGTCCGTACACGCGCCCAGGCGCTCTCCCTTGTGCCGGCCCGTGGACATTGGGCCAGTCACCAGTTGGATTGCCGGACGGTTCGCCGAGGCGGCCCCCATGAGTTGAGCGGGGACGGTCTTGTCGCAGCCGCCAATCAGCACGACTGCATCCATAGGCTGCGCCCGCACCATCTCTTCGACGTCCATCGACATCAGGTTGCGGTACACCATACTGGTCGGATTGAGGAACACTTCGCCTAGCGATACGGTCGGGAACATGCGAGGCAGACCACCCGCAGCAAGGACGCCACGTGAAACGGCCTCTACGAGTTGAGGCATGTAGCGATGGCAGTTGTTGAAGTCGCTAGGGGACGCAGCGATGCCGATCACGGGACGCGCGAGAAGTTCTGAAGAGATGCCCATCGAGTGCGCCATCGAGCGGCGCAGGTAACGAGCAAAATCGCGGTCGCCGTAGTTGGTCAGCCCATTGTCAAGGCCAAGTGTTTCAGCCATCTTATTTCTCCGTGTGAGAAGCTGCGGCGCTAAATTGCACGCCCAGCATGTCTTCAAAAAATCGTGTCATCGAACCCTTATCGGTGGCTTGGTTGCCGGTTAAAAGGCTCATCTGGTAAGTTGCTGTTGCTGCGGCAAGCACGGGCATCGGGATGCAATGGCGCGCGCCTAATTCAGCCGCGCTGACAAGGTCCTTGTAGGCCGCTTGGAGCGGGTAGCCATCGCTGAAATGGCGGCTCAAGATTCGGGGAAGGAAGAACTCCGATGCGTAACTTCGTCCGGTACCGCTGTTGATAACAGACGCGATCTTTTCCGGGTCAAGGCCCATGCGTCGCGACATGGGAAGGATTTCAGCAAGCGCCGCGCAGTTGATATCGAAGAGCAACTGATTGACTAGTTTTGTTAGCTGGCCACTGCCAGCCTCGCCCATGTAGAGGACGTTGTTACCCATGCGCGCGAGCCACGGATGCACTGTTTCAAAAACTTCCAGCGAACCACCACACATAACGGTCAATGAACCGTCTTCGGCGCGCGATTGCATCCCGGAAACGGGAGCATCGAGAAAGCGTATGTTTGCCGACGCCAGGCGGGAGTGGATATCTAGAGTTGCGCCGTGCTCCATCGTGCTGGTATCTACGACAATAGAGCCGGGCCGCAGCTTGCTCGCTAGGCCTCCATCGCCAAATAGGACTTCGAGGACGGCCGCGGTGCCAGGCAAACTCAGCAACACGATTTCGGCGTCTGAGAGGCCGGCGAGCGAATCGACAGTCGTGGCGCCGGCAGCCTGTAACTCAGCATAGGCATCTTGTATTTTCGACGTCACGCGCAATTCGGTATCCGCGTTAAGAAGACGCAAGGCCATCGGCTTACCCATCTGGCCGAGCCCGATGAAGCCCACAATCGTGCGCTTAGATTCCTGGGATGTCATAATTCAGTCCATTCCGATATGTCATTTATGGGGGTACAAGTTGTGAGGCGGAAGTGGCCCAAATGGGTGTTCATCGGTCGCCACCCACTTGCACGCTCTCTACAGCTTGTAGGCGTGGCCTATTGACGATATTGGAAGGCGCGCCGCGTACGAAGGCCGCAATCTTATCCATGAGTTGGTCGGCCAAGGTTTGAATAGCCTGCTCACTCGCCCACGCAACGTGAGGAGTTAGGATGAAGCTGGGGTGGTCAAGCACCTCGTGCAGTGGATTGCCAGCCGGAAGTGGTTCTTCGGTAACCACGTCGAACCCTGCACCAGAGACGGTGTTGGATTTGAGGGCTTTGACTAGTGCCGCTTCATTGACGAGCCCGCCACGCGCCGTATTGATCAGCAGGGGTTGCCGCTTCATCTTTGCGAATTCGGCGTCGCTAATAAGGTCGCGTGTCTCGCTATTGAGCGGGCAATGAAGCGTGATGATGTCTGATTCCTCGAGGACCCTCTCGAAGGGGGTATAGAGCATGCCCATGTCATCGCGACCTTTGAACGCGGCGAATAAGACATTCAGTCCAAGCGACCTTCCAATTGCTGCGGTCGCCTTTCCTAGGACCCCATCCCCAATGATGCCCAGTGTGGACCCAGCCAGATCTTTGATAGGAAAATCAAAAAAGCAAAACTGCCCCGACTCTTGCCAACGACCCGCTTGCACGGCTGTTCGGTATGCAACCAAGCTTCGACGAAGTGCAAAAATTAAAGCAAAGGTGTGTTCCGGAACAGTGTGACCCGCGTATTCCCGCACGTTGCATGCCGCTATTCCCATCTCATTGCAGGTCCCAAGATCAACATTGTCGGTCCCGGTTGCGGCTATCGCAATCAATCTCAAGTTTTTCGCTTGCTTCAGTGCTTCTCCGTTCAATTTCACTTTGTTAGTGATAACTATGTCCGCGTCGCTAATCCGGTCCAGCAACTGATCGGGAGCGGTCGATTCGAACACCTCTAAGGCGTGGGGAAATGGTAGTTCCTTAAGTTTTGTCGAGGCAGGGATAGTTGAACGGTCAAGAAAGACTACTTTAAGTGAAGCAGATTGAGGACGCATGTTTATTCCAAGACTCTGTTTTGTTCAGATATGTGCATCGACTATTGAGACGACGAAGCGGTTTTATTGGCGATCTTGCTACGCTATGAGAAGGAGAGGTTGCGTGGGCGCTAGGCCTTCGAGGTTCAGGGCACCGGTCCGGTAATGGCGTGCCGGATCAAGTCCGGCACATGGCGGTTCAATCGTCACCAGGTCCTTGCGCTAGCTGTGTACGAAACACATCTTTATCGAGAGCTTTTTCCCACTTCGCAACGACGATCGTCGCGATTCCGTTGCCAATGACATTGATGATCGCACCGCCCTCAGAAATGAAGCGATACACGCCAAGAACGAGGACGAGACCTGCGACCGGTATGCCGGGCACGGAGCTGAGCGTAGCTGCGAGCACAATAAAGGCTCCCCCGCTGACGCTTGCCGCACCCTTCGAAGTAAGCAGCAGCACCACTAAGAGGGTTATTTGATGTCCAAGGCTCAAGGCGCTGTCCGTCGCCTGCGCAATGAACATCGCAAGTACCGTCATATTGATGCAGCTCCCGTCCAGATTGAACGAGTACCCTGCCGGAACAACGAGCCCGACGACGGACTTTTCGCATCCAAGCCTTTCTAGCTTCAACATCAAGCGGGGTAGCGCAGACTCAGACGACGAGGTCCCCAGAACGATCAGCAATTCTTCCCGGATGTACCGAAGAAAGGCGAACAGGCTGAAGCCAGCAAGCCGACAGACCAAGCCGAGTACGACGACCACAAAAATCACGCCCGTCGTGTAGTATGTAAACAGAAGCTGTCCGTAGGAAGCAAGCGATGTCACACCGTACTTTCCGATCGTGAACGCGATCGCCCCAAATGCACCGATGGGCGAGACGTACATTACGATGCGCACCATGTTGAAGAAAGTATTCGCGCCTGCATCGATCACCGAAAGAAGCGGTTTTCCGCGCTCGCCGAGCATCTGCAGACCGAACGCAAAGATTATCGAAATGAATAGGACCTGGAGAATGTCGCCCTCTGCGAACGCTCCGAAGACTGTCGATGGAATGATGTGCGAAAGGAATCCCGTGACGGTCTGATCGTGGGCGGCTTTTGTGTAGGCTGCAATGGAAGAGACATCAAGAGTGCTCGGATCGATGTGCATCCCCGTACCAGGCTTCATCAAGTTGACCGCGATTAGCCCAATTGCGAGCGCCAACGTCGTCATCACCTCAAAATAAATCAGCGACTTCACGCCCACGCGGCCGACAGCCTTGATATCACTCATGCTGGCGATGCCATGAACCACTGTGCAGAAGATCAGCGGCGCAACCATCAGCTTGATCAGCTTAAGAAAGTTGTCGCCGAGCGGCTTCATCGCTGTGCCGACCGACGGATAGAAATGCCCCAGCAGAATGCCGATGATTACAGCAATCAGAACCTGCACGTAGAGGTGGCGATACCAGCGCTTGCGTGGCTGTACCACAGGCTCGGGCGCGGCCGACACAGAGGTGGAAATAGTCATTACTGTCTCCTTCGATAATGCTTGATTAAGTGTGGGTCGGCTTATGCTCCGCTTGCCACGTCGGGGTGATTACTTAGGCAACTTACGTCAAAACCTAAATGGTCATTCGCGCCTTTAGAATGCGTTCATCCCCGCGCTGCGCAGCGCTGGCAGCGACAAGATCTACCGGCATTCGCTTAATCCCAGAATGCCGCGCGAGAGGCTCTGCTGAATAGCCGTTGTGCTTACAATGCGCGGGGGCTTGCTCTAAGGATGCGTTTGCTCTAGCTTTCGGTCTTATATGGGACAGACGATGAGGCGGAATGCTCACCTCTGTCTCTTTTTGCGATGCGCGTTGTAACGAAGAACAGAATAATCAACGCAAGCGTTCCAAAAGCGGCGATGAGTTGAAGGCCGCCGTTAAAACTTCCGGTTGCATCTTTAATCAATCCCACTGCATAGGGATTAACAAATCCTGACAGGTTGCCAAGCGAGTTGATCAACGCAATACCCGCTGCCGCTGCTGCCGGTCCAAGAAGACGCGGTGCGACAACCCAAAAAACAGGCAGAGCAGAGAAAACGCCAAAAGCAGCAAGGCACAGTAACGCAAGCTTTCCCACAGGGGCTGTCACAAGCGTCGATCCCGCAAGACCGATCACTGCCAAGGCAAGAGGAAGCAGTAGATGGTAGCGGCGCTCGTTAGTGCGATCTGAATGACGGCCCACGACGATCATCCCGATAGCACCAGCGATAAAGGGAAGCGCGCTAACGAATCCGACTTGCTGGATGCTGAGGTCAAAAGCTCGAACGATCTGAGGCAGGAAAAAACTCAGCCCATAGTTGAAACCTGTTACGCCGAAGTAAGCAGCGGCGGTGAACAGGATCACCGGGCTCTTTAACAAATTCAACACGCCATGTTCCACAGCAGTCACGCGATTCTGGCGTTCATCAGCAAGCGTTGACTCAAGCCAGGCTCGCTCGCTATCGTCAAGCCATTCGGCATCCTTCGGTGAATCGCGCAACACGCGCAGTACCACAAGAGCGAGCACGAGTGAGGGCACCGCCTCGAGGAGAAACATGATCTGCCAGCCCGCAAGGCCGAGCCATCCGTGAAGGCTCATTAAATAGCCTGACAGGGGCGAGCCAATCACGCTAGCGAGCGGCATCGCGGCCATGAAGCGGCCGATCACGCGGGCGCGATAGGTCGCTGGGACCCACAGCGTAAGGAAGAACACAACGCCTGGAAAGAAACCGGCTTCTGCCGCGCCAAGCAGCACCCGCACAACGTAGAAAGACCACTCGCCTTGCACAAAGGCAGTTGCTGCCGAGCACAAACCCCATGTGAACATGATGCGAGCAATCCAGCGCCGCGCTCCGACCCGCTCGAGCAAGATGTTCGAAGGAACTTCGAAAACAAAATAGCTGACGAAGAATAGCCCCGCTGCAAGACCGAAAGCAGAAGCGGAAAGTCCGAGGTCACGGTTCATCGTAAGAGCGGCGAAACCGACATTCACGCGATCCAAAAAGGCAACTACGAAGCAGATGGTTAGAAGGGGGGCAAAGCGGCGCAAAATTTTGCGCATGGTCCGCGATTCAATGTCTGTCATGCCTGTCTCCTGCGAAGTCAGTGTGGGATCGGCTACGCTCTCGGGCTTTTGCGATCAATGGTTATGTACTTTCAGGCAACGCGGCGCGTTCGGTGAGGCAATGGAAGGCCGGCGACCGGGCTCTCGAATGAGCGGATGCAGTCGTCGAGGAGACAGCCGAGGTAGGCGGTGCACATCGAGCGACCTCCGAACGCGATGCTGGATACGTTACCGAGACGGGACTTTCCAGCCGTCTGCATGTCTGCATGCTGTAGCGTCGCCTCGCGCGCGCGTCGAGCGACTAGCCGGGCGTGGTCGTAGTCGGTGTCGGCGAGGATGATTTGGACATCGCCATCTGGGCGCACAAGCAACACGCGGTTACTTGCGATACATGTCAGCCACAGTCCACCGTGCACATCGAATGCAAGCCCGTCGGGAAGATCTGCCCCGTTCAGCGTCGCTACTGTCTCGCGAGTCCCAAGTACCGGAGCAGTCGGAGTGCCGAGAAGCGGAAAACGGCTCACGCGTTGAGCGTACGTCTCGTTGACATAGAGCCATCGTCGATCTGGAGAAATCGCGACTTCATTTGTGTAGCCGAGGCCGTCTGCCACGATGCGGGCCCCCGCAGCATCGATCACGCCAATGAAGCCGTCGGTAACTTCGTGATTCCAAGCTTGGCTTCGGGGGATTTTGCGGGTGCTGACGGTGAACCAGAGCACACGATATTCATCTTCGGTCAAGAAGTTGCTTGGCGGAAGTGGCACTCCGTCGACCGCGTCCAGCACGGTGTCCATCTGGCCGCGACGGTCAACGGAAAAAAGTCCGCCGTGGGTTTTCCCAAGATCGGCGAAAAGCACTCGGCCGTCCTGTGCAAGCGCGATCCCGTTGGGCACATAGGTGCGAGCGAAGTTGGTCTCGGAATCGATCAGGCGATGGGAGACGGCGCCGTCTGAGGTCACGACTGAATAGCCGCCCGCGCCGTGCGCTGCAATTAAGGTGTCGTTGTCGAGCGCAAGAACGCATTCCGGCCGCGTCAGGCCTCGTGCCACGACTCGCAAATCGTCGAACGTCACTTGGAAGTCACGGGAAAGAGGGTAGTGTTCCATCGCTTCACTCGATCGGTACGGAAATTTCAACAAGGTTTAAATCCGGGTCGCGAACGTAGATCGACCGGATCTTTTTTGTGGCTCCCGTGCGAATGACGGGGCCCTCAACAATTGGCCAATTACAGCGCTTTAGATGAGTAACAACATCCACGAGCGGTACCGCGGCCATGAAGCAAAGATCAAGCGCTCCGGGGACGGGAAGATGCGCCCTTGGTGCGAACTCAGCGCCTCGCTGGTGCAAGTTAATCTTCTGGTCGCCAAAGCGCAGGGCCGTGCGTCCTTCGCCGAATGTTTCCACCTGCATTTGGAGGACTTCGACGTAAAAGCGAGTCGTAGTACGTACGTCGATGCAGGTCATCACAAGATGGTCAAGGTGATCGATAAGCGGCATTTCACGCTTTCTCAGCAAAGGCACGTTGCTCTGGAAGGCCGTCACTTGAGACGCAGGGGATGGCGTGCAGGTCAAGTCGCTGTCCAGATTTCAGCAATTGGCTTGGCACGTCGTGGCCAATGAGGCTCGGAAGCAAAGCCGACGCAGAGAGCAAAGCCTTTAAATCGACGCGCGTATCGTAACCATCCAGTTCCAGCATATGCACCAGCTCTTCGGTGCAAACATTTCCCGTCGCACCGGGTGCGTACGGGCAGCCGCCAAGGCCGCCGAGTGAAGCATCAAACCTATCGATCCCCGCATCCAGGGCGGCCAGCGTATTCGCGAGTGCCATACCGCGGGTGTTGTGGAAATGTAAAGTGAGATCCAACGTGGAGAAGCGCTTTGTGGCGGCCGCGCACAGCGCGCCAACTTGTGAAGGAAAGGCCATGCCCGTGGTATCGCAAAGCGTAACGCCATGGACGCCCAGATCAGCAAAGCGCTGCATCCAGTCGAGAACCTCTGCCTGTGCGATGTCGCCTTCCATCGGACAGCCCATCGCTGTAGAAAGGGAGACATTGATGGCCACGTTAGTCTGCTTTACAACGCTGATTACATCGCGCAGTTGCGCGAACGACTGCTCGCGGTTCATGCGCAAATTCGTGCGGTTGTGACTCTCGCTTACCGACATCACGAGGTTGACTTCATCCACGCCGCACGACAATGCACGTTCGGCGCCCTTGATGTTGGGCACGAGAACTGTATAAACAACACGATCGTGTCTGGCGATGCCGTGCATCACTGCTTCGGCATCACGCAACGCGGGAATGGCTTTCGGGGAGGTGAACGAGGTGATTTCGATCTTGGCGTACCCGCATGCGCTCAGACGATCGATCAAGGCGATCTTCGCATCGGTGTCGACAAATTGTGCTTCATTTTGAAAGCCGTCTCGAGTCGCGACTTCGTGAATATAGATACGCTTGCTGCCGCTCATGGCACGCTCCTTCAAATGATGCCGCGCGCGCGCCAGGCGTCGCGGGTTTGGGTGTCAATCCCGATCCGCCCGAGAACTGTGTCCGTATGCTCGCCAAGCGTCGGTGCCAACGTATCGACCGTACCGGGCGTTGCGCTCAGCTTCGGTACCACGCCCGGCACCTTCACGGGCGTGCCATCCGGCAGCTGTGTCTCAAGGATCATGTCGCGCGCACGGTAGTGAGGGTCGTCTGCAATGTCCGCGACGTCGTAAATCTTCCCCGCGGGGATGCGTGCTTCATTGAGCGCGGCGAGGACGTTTTCGAGCGTCTGAGTGCTTGTCCATTCAGCGATCGCCGCATCGATGCGCTCGACGCTCTTCACGCGACCGTCGTTCTGCGCGAGCGCGGGATCTTCGCCGAGATCGCGGCGTCCGATCAGGTCCATGAGGCGTCGGAAAATGCTGTCACCGTTGCCGGCGATCAGCGCATATTTGCCGTCGGAGCAGCGGTAAGCGTTCGAGGGCGCGATGCCCGGCAGACTGCTGCCGGCCGGCTGACGTACTGTGCCGAATGTCGAGTATTCCGGGAGAAGGCTTTCCATCATGTTGAAAACCGACTCATAGAGAGCGACGTCGATCATTTGGCCTTCTCCGCCGTTCTGATCACGGTGCCGCAGCGCGAGCAAAATGCCGATCACGCCGTGCAGGGCGGAAAGCGAGTCGCCAATTGAAATACCCACCCGCACAGGCGTGCGGCCTGGCTCGCCACTCAGATGACGCAAGCCGCCCATTGCTTCCGCGACGACGCCAAAGCCTGGACGATCACGGTAAGGTCCCGTCTGACCGTAGCCCGATACGCGCAGCATGATGAGACCAGGGTTCCGCGCATGCAATTCATCCCAGCCAAGGCCCCAGCCTTCGAGCGTGCCCGGCCGGAAATTCTCAATGAGTACGTCGCTGTCTGCGACGAGCTTGCGAATAACGTCCTGTCCTTCCGGGGAGCGAAGATCAAGCGTCAGCGATTCTTTGTTGCGCGACTGTGCTGCCCACCATACCGACGTTCCTTCGTGAAGGAGACGCCATTTGCGCAAGGGATCGCCCGTAACCGGGGGTTCGACTTTGGTGACCTGCGCGCCGAATTCAGCGAGCATCTTTCCTGCAAATGGCCCAGCGATGAGCTGACCCATTTCGAGCACGCGGATGCCCTGAAGTGGCTTCGTCATGGTTGTCTCCTGTGAAGCATCGTTTCTTGATGCCTCACTTTGCGACAAACCACACTTCTTGATAATCATTGAATTTTCAATGACCCTTTCCCCGCAAGAAAGCGTGGGGAAAACCCTATCAGGCGTGCTTCGTACCGGACATGAAATCGAATAACCGTGCGGCTTCGGGCGATAGGGCGCTTCGCGAACGGGTGCCCACCCACAAGGTGCGGTCAGCCCAGCGGTCAGTAAGACGCACCGGGCGTAGGCCTGCCGCCAGGATCTCATTGCGGACCGCAACTTCTGGCAGTACGCCAATCCCAAGGCCCTGCTCGATCATCCGGCAAATGCCATCGAAACTGCTTACCTGAATGCGAACTTTGAGTGTGCGCTCAGCGCTGTAGGCGGCTTCGAGCAGCCTCGCAAGCAGAGAACTGCCCTCATTAAGACCGACAAACTCAAAATCCAGCGTATCGCCGAAGGAAACTTCTTCGAGCGCAGCGAGCGGATGATCGTTCGGTACCAATAGAACAAGTCTGTCCCGGTGATACGCGGCTTTTTCGATACCCGGTGCAGCAACATTGTCTGCAAAGACGCCAAGATCGGCGTCGCCGTTGGCAATTGCCGCAACGATCTCTCCACTGAGGCGTTCTTCTAGCGAAATCTTGACGCTGGGATTTTGTGAAAGGAACTCGCGTACATCACGCGGGAGGAACTGCACGATTGCCGAGGTATTTGCCCACATGCGGACATGGCCGCGTACACCGACCGCGTAGTCGCTCATTTCGGTCGCCATGCGGTTGACGCGCTCGATAACTTGCCGCGCGTGTGCCAGAAGACCCTTGCCGGCAGCCGTTAGCTCGACGCCACGTGGCTGCCGCACAAGAAGCATGCACCCGGTGCTGCTTTCAAGCTCGGCAATCCGCTTGCTGACCGCCGAAAGGGTCATGTTCGTGCGATCGGCTGCTTTTGTCAGGCTGCCGACTTCAGCAACGACGATGAAAAGGCGCAGTGACTGAAGATCGTATTGAAAGTAGTTTGGCATGATGTGACTACACGAGCGGACGGAGGGCGCGCGCCGCACGCCACGTATCGACACTGTAAGGCAGAACCGCTCAGGCGTGACGCGTTGAGATCGGACGTCTGTTCGATGGCGACAAGCAAACAGCTAGCGACCACTCGAAGCGTGAGCGCAATGGCGAAGCTGCCGATAGTTTCGTGAATCACGCCGATGCGACAGGGCGCTCGGGGGGTGGGCCAAGCCAGAACGGGCCCATGAACGCCTACGTGCCAACGAGTGTCAAGATGAGACAGATTACCTCGAGCACAAGTTGTGTACTCATCGTGCAGGCGGCAAGCGCAAGGGCCGACAACGCGAGCGGCAACGCAGAATCCAAACGCGTTCTCGCTTTCCGTCCAGAGCACTCCATAGATCATCGCGACGGACGCGATCACAAGCGCTACTGCGTTCACCCAGCCCGCCTGGGTATTGATAAGCCCGAAGCCCCCGATGGTCTGCGGCTACCAAAGGGACAGGCCGTTGATCGCCGCTACCTTCCCACATAAGCGAGCACAAGGACAACACTTGCGGGTGGAACATGATCCCGATCAGGTTGGATTGATCCTGTTCGCCGCGGCTATCCGCGCTATTGACACCGCTGGCTTCGAACACGCTTGTATCAGTTCCCACTTGGCCGCTTCTTCATACTTTCGCCGACCATCCCGCTTGCGACCAACCACCAGGCGGGCGGTTGCGCAAATCGTCCTGTTCGTTCAGTACACGCGTCCCCACGTCGTCGAACATGGGCACGTGTCCTCTGAGAAACTCCTCGCGCGACGGAAGGCCCCCGTCTTTAGACTGCTTACGAATTCGCGCGCGTGGATGCAGCCGAGCACTTCCCACGTGAATCCCATGAATGCTGTCCCGCTGGGGAAGTGCTTCTGTTTTCTGCAAAGTCGAAAACTCTCTCATTAGTTGACGAATCGTACGACTTACGCGTCGAACTCCTGTCCCGCTTCCGACTTTGTTCAGGATTCAGGGCGAGGAATGTCCTCAATCAGGGCCCCATGCACCGCCCGGATTCTGCGATCGACGAAATAGCCGCCGCCTTCCGTGTAGCGAAGGTAGAGACGCCCGCAAACGGAACATTCCCACACGGCGCAGCGGTTGTACGGAAAGTAGCGCGGGGCGATAGGTGCATCGGCCGACCAGTAATTGGTCTTGCCGGGCAGATATTCGGCAAACGTGGGCTCCAGTTCGTCCTTCAGCATCAGCGTGCCGATCTCACGGAGCTGCGTTTCGTCGAGAGACAGCGGCTGGGATTGCCAGCCGTCAAGCGGCGTCTTTGTACAGGCGCAAGGGACGGGCGCTTTCGATTCCGCGCGTCGCGCGAGGTCGATGAGAGCCGTTGCGTCCAGGCAGTCAAATGACATGACGATCAGTCGATTTCAAAGTAGAAGCCGAGAAGCGAATGCGCCATGATGCGCGAGCCCACTGCCTTCTGCAAGCCGTCAGCCGTTCATCATTCGGTCGCGCTGCGCGGCCACCCACGAACGGTCGAAGCGCCCCTCCGCAATCGATTGCAGCGCCGCGGCTTCTTTTCTCGCCTGCCGGCGAGCGCCTTCAATTACCGCTTGTACATCCGTGGGCGCGATAGCGAGAACGCCGTCCTCATCGCCGACGATGATGTCTCCCGGAAACACTACCATTCCACCGACCGTCACGGGCACGTTGATTTCTCCTGGCCCGTTCTTGTACGGTCCGCGATGCGTGACGCCGCGTGCGTACACCGGAAAATCCCGCTGGCTAAGGGCGCCGACATCGCGGATGGCGCCGTCGATTACGAGGCCTTGCACGCCGAGGTGTTCGGCGAAGCTGGCCATGATGTCGCCCATCAGTGCCTGAGTGAGTTCGCCCGCACCATCAATCACTAGCACGTCGCCCGGGCGGCAATAGTCGAACGCGCGATGGATCGCAAGGTTGTCGCCGCCACGCGTGCGGACCGTGACGGCTGTTCCAGCCATCGGCTTCGGTCGGTGAAAAGGGCGCAAGCCTGTCGTGCCGCTCACACGGGCCATGTTGTCGCTCAAAAGCGATACCGCGAGTTCGCGCAAGGCGTCGAGCGTCGCGGTGCTCGCCTGCGCAGCCGATTCGTGTTCCCGCCATCCTGCCGGATTCATAAGGTCGCTCCTTCTATTGATCGTTGACGTTCGATTTGTCCGGACAGTCGTCCATACACCGCACGGGCGTTGTCTTCGTAGATTTTCTGGCGCTCCGCGCCGTTAAGCCATGGAATGGCGTCGATGTAGCGACGCGTGTCATCGTAAAAATGACCGGTCTCCGGGTCAATGCCCTGCACGGCGCCGATCGTCTCGGAAGCGAACAGGATGTTCTCGGCCGGAATCACCTTGGCGAGCAGCTCGGCACCTGGCTGGTGGTAGACGCAGGTGTCGAAGAACACGTTTTTCAGCAGATACTCGCTGAGTAGCGGCCGGTTCATGTCCTGCGCAAGTCCCCGATAGCGTCCCCAGTGGTAGGGCACCGCACCTCCGCCATGCGGGATGATCAACTTGAGCGTCGGGAAATCCGCGAATAGATCGGCCGTCAGCAACTGCATGAACGCTGAAGTGTCGCCGTTGATGTAATGGGCGCCGGTCGCGTGGAAATTCGGATTGCATGACGACGAAACGTGGACCATTGCCGGCACGTCAAGCTCGACCATCGCTTCATAGAGCGGATACCACGAGCGGTCGGTCAGCGGCAGTCCCGACCAGTGGCCGCCAGAAGGGTCCGGATTCAGGTTGCAGCCAATAAAACCAAGTTCTTGCACGCAGCGCCGCAACTCTGCAATGCAGTTTTCGGGCGGGACGCCCGGTGCCTGTGGCAATTGGCACACGCCTACGAAGTTGCGCGGAAAGAGCGCGCACACGCGATGCACAAGGTCGTTGCATTCACTCGACCAGGCCGCGTTTGCTTCAGCGGTCGCGAGGTGATGCCCCATACTCGCAGCGCGTGGCGAAAAGATCGTGAGATCAGTGCCGCGCTCGCGTTGGATGCGAAGTTGGCCGCCCTCGATGCTTTCGCGGATTTCTTCGTCGGTGATGGGCGGGCGCGGCGGCGGCGAGGTGCCGTCCTTGAGCGCAGCGATCTGTTTCGCGCGCCACGCTTCGTGCTGCGGCGGAGACGTGGTGTAGTGACCGTGGCAATCAATAATCATGTCGTAAATTCCAGTGTCGTTGCGTGCTTGTTTAGGTGTGCGCTGCCGGATCTGTCGCGGAAAGCATTGCGGCTTCATCGTTGGCGGGCTTCACGCGCATCACGAGCGCGATCACCGTCGCCACAACGAGAAACGCGGCGATGGTCAACAACGCGAGCTTGAAATTTCCCGTTGCGCCGCGCACGAGGCCGATACTCCACGGCCCGACGAGCCCGCCAAACTGAGCGATCGTATTGATTAGCGCGATCGTCGCCGCACCCGCCGCGCCGGTTCTGAACGACGAGGCGAGGCTCCAGAAGAGCGGGTTGCCCGCGTAGATGAAGAGGCCGGTCACGCACAGCAGCGCGTACGCGACGATAGGATTCGGCGCATACGCACTACCTGCGATCGCGATGGCGCTCATTCCATAGACAAACGCGAGGTGTTTCTTGCGGTCGCCAGTGCGGTCCGAACTCCGACTGATGATGAATGTGCCCAGCACTCCGAGCAGCGGCGGCGCCGCTGAGAGAAAGCCAACCTCAATGTTGCTCAGCTGACCGAGGCTCTTGACGATCTGCGGCAGCCAAAGAAATAGGCCATATATGCCGACCAGTGCGCAGCCAAAAAGACAAGCGAGGCTCCAAACGCGGATGTCGCTGGCTATACGAAGAAGCGGGAAATGCGCGTTGCCGCCGACCGCTTCACGCTCTGCCGCGAGCGTCGACTCGAGCCATTGCTTTTCGTCGTCAGCGAGCCAGTCGGCATCGGCCGGGCGCTCCGTCATGATGCGCAGCGTGAGCAGGCCGAGCAGCATCGCTGGGACGCCTTCGAGGATGAACATCCATTGCCATCCCTGCAGGCCGAAGACGCCATTCGCGTAAGTCATCAGCGCGGTCGAAATCGGACCGCCGAGCACCGCCGAAAACGAGCCCGCGATAATGTAACCACCCACCGCGCGCGCTCGGTAGCGCTCGGGAAACCATTTTGTCAGGTAGACCGCGACGCCCGGCAAGAAGCCAGCTTCCATCACACCCAGCAGAAAGCGCAGGACATAGAAGCTCTTGTCGTTGAAGACGAACGCGGTGACGGCGGCCACCGCACCCCAGGTCAGCAAAATGCGGGCGATCCAACGGCGCGCCCCCACACGATGAAGCAGAAGGTTACTCGGCACTTCGAGCAGCATGTAGCCGACAAAAAAGATGCTGCCTGCAAAGCCGAACACGGCGGGGCTGAAACCCAGTGCCTTGTTCATGTCAAGCGCTGCGAAGCCGATGTTGATCCGGTCGAGGTAGTTGAAAAACATCATCGCGAAGAGCAGGGGCATCAGCCGCCCGTACACTTTTCGCATTGTTGCTGCTTCGTTGAAAGGGGTCATGCCGTCTCCACGTTCTTTTCGTCGGGTCGCGAGAGCTTTGGGGCCCGCGCTTTACAAACGGCCTTCGCCGCCCGCTTGCTCAGAACGGCCGTGCATACATGGCGAGCCTGTTCGAAGCATGAAACCGATGATAAGAATTGGAGCGGCCCACGTCCAAGACGAGTTCCTTATTCTTCTATAAGTCTTTTCCTATAGTGCAGCGTCGCCGAGCGGCGCGGGAAGGCAGCCTAGAAAAGCATGCAGATGGGGCGAATCATCGATTGTGCGAAACGTTGCGGCTAGCGTCGACCAGGCGCCCGGCCCCGAGAGATGGCGAAACACGACGTCCGTGCGCCCATGCCGCGCCACCGACTCGCCGACGAACGTCACGCCGAGCCCGGCGGCGACGAGCGCGATCGCCGTCTGGATTTCGTAGGCCTGATGCGCGACGAACGGCGTCACGCCCGCGTCGCGATATAGCGACTGGACGGTCCGCTTAAACTGGGCGTTATGATGCTTCGGGTAAAGGATGAGTGGCGTGTCGGCGAGTTCATCGACGCGCACCTTTTTGTGCGCTGCCAAGGGATGATCGGGCGCAAGTGCGACGACTATATGCTCACGCAAGAGCGGGTACGACGTGCAACCAGGAATCGCGACCGGCTGCCGTCCGATGCCGACGTGGATGCGCATGTCGCGCAGCGCGTCAGCCTGTTCCTCCGTCAGCAATTCGAAGAGCTTCAACTCGACCTGGGGATAGGCGTGATGAAAAGCCTTGAGTGCGGGAGGCAGGATGCTATACATAGCGGATCGAGTAAAGCCGATCGAAAGCCAGCCGCGCCGACCAATGCCGATTTCGTGTGCGCCCAGGCTCGCCTGCTCCCACGATCCAAGAAGTTGGCGCGCCTCGGTGCAGAAATAGTGGCCCGCTTCGGTGAGTCGCAGAGGTCGCCTGGCGCGATCGACGAGCTGAGTGCCGAGCCGGTCTTCCAGCAGGCGGATCTGTTGGCTCAATGCGGGTTGCGCGATATGCAGCCGCTCAGCCGCGCGACTGAAGTTCAGTTCCTCGGCGAGGATGACGAAGCACTGCAAGGACCTGAAATTCATGTCGACGTTCCTGGCGTTCAGTAAGCGGCGCGCGTCAGCACTCCACTCGGGGGCAATGCACACCGTTTGAGGTTCCGGGAATGTAATGATGTCATAAGGCTGGGTGCCGATAAGGCTCCGCGAGCTCGAGGGATGCTCTGCGGGTCGTCCACGGTGCCACCAGATCAAGGCTGCGTGGCCTCTCAAGCAATGGGCGTTGTGGACTTCGGCGTGCTGTTGTTTTTTGCAGCCGGAGCGACTGCTTCCGCGCTGCCATTCGGAGCCAGATAATTACAGTGGCATGCGCGCTAACTGAACAATTTGCTGCGCGCGCAGCACCACTGGCTTGTCGACCATTTTTCCGTCGATTGATATCGCCGCTCCGTGCGCGTTTGTTGATGCCTCCAGGACTCTTGTAGCCCACGCGACGTCGATTTCGGATGGGGCATAGCATTGATTCACGAGTGGAACCTGTTTGGGATGAATACACAGCTTTCCACCAACTCCACGCCGTTTACCATTCATTGTCTCAGTGATCAGGCGATCAACGTCGTCTATGGCTGCGGTCACGCCATCAACCGGCGCCTCAATGCCAGCGATCCGCGAGATCGTCACCAACTGTGCACGATAGGGATCCAGCTCTTCGCCATCCGATTCAATGCCCATGTCTGCAATGAAATCGAGGGTACCAAAGACAAGTTGCTGCACGAATGGTGCTCTTGCGATCTCCAATGCGTTCCATATGCCTTGTGCCGTTTCAATCAATGGGAAAATCGGTATCTTTGCTTTCGTCAGCGAGACTAACGCCACCACGTCGGCGGCGCTTTGAGACTTCGGCAATACGATGCCCGCAACCCCGGGGAGCTTGGCGATTTTGGCATCTTCTGCGAACCACGCCGTGCCGTTGCCGTTCACGCGAAGCAAAACCCTGCTCTCGGGCGTCAGCCATGCCGCCACCGCGCGACGAGCATCGGCTTTAGCACCGGGTCCTACCGCATCCTCGAGATCGATGACAACTGCATCTCCACTGTTGATGGCTTTGTTGAAGCGTTCCGGCTGACTGCCGGGCACGAACAAAAGCGACCTGTAGTGCGGCCTCCTGGCATTTGACATCTGATTCTCCGTTTGGAATATAAGTGGTACAACACGAATGTGTGGTGATAGCAAATGGCGATCTAGCGACGATGACTAGCTAGTGCACATTGCCAAAACAGATATGTTTGATGCTGAGATATTCCTCGACGCCATAGCGTGAGCCTTCCCGCCCCATCCCCGATTCCTTCACGCCGCCGAACGGCGCGCCTCGTTGAACACGAGCGTCTCGTTGACGCCGACCGCCCCGCATTCCAGCGCCTCTACCACGCGAAACGAGCGGTTCAGATCGGACGTATAGAAGTACGCGGCCAGCCCCGTGCGCGGCTGATTCGCCAGGCGCAGCGCTTCGGCTTCGTCGCTGAAGCGCATTACGCTCGCGACCGGGCCAAGTATTTCGTCGCCGCAAATCTCCATCGAAGGGACGGCATCGGTCAGTACCGTCGGCTGATAGAAGTTCGCGCCCGCCGGATGGCGCTGCCCGCCCGCCACCACTTTCGCGCCCGCGCCGACCGCCTGCGCCACCATTGCCTTGATGCGCGCAAGCGCGGCGCCGTCGATGAGCGGGCCGACCTGCGAATCGTCGCGCATGCCGTCGCCGACTTTCAGCGCCTTCACCTTGCCGGCGAGCCGTCGCACGAACTCGTCGTGCACGCGGTCCTGAATCAGGAAGCGGTTCGCGCACATCGCCGCCTGGCCCGTGTGGCGAAAGCGCGCCGCGACCGCGCCGGAAACGGCGAGGTCGAGATCGGGTCGTCGAAGACGATGAACGGCGAACTCGCGCCGAGCTCCAGCGACACTTTCTTGACCGTGTCCGCGCAGCGCGCCATCAGCTTCTTGCCCGCTGCGATGCTGCCGGTGAACGAGACTTTCCTGACCTGAGGGCTGTCGACGAGCGCTTTGACGAGTGTCGCATCGTCGCCCGTCAACACTGAGAACACGCCGCGCGGCAGACCCGCGTTTTCCGCGAGCACGCAGAGCGCAAGCGCGGAGAAAGGCGCCTGCGACGACGGCTTCAGCACGACCGTGCACCCGGCGGCGAGCGCGGCACCGACCTTGCGCGCGACCATCGACGAAGGAAACGTCCACGACGTGATCGCCGCGCATACGCCGACCGGCGGCCTGATCACGTGAACGCGCTGACTGCGCCGCACGGCGGGCATGTTGTCGCCGTAGATGCGCCGTGATTCCTCCGAGAACCACTCGATGTAGTTTGCCGCCTGCGCGATTTCGGCGCGTGCCTCGTGGATCGGCTTGCCCTGCTCGGAGCTGAGGATGATCGCAAGGTCGTCGCGAATCGTCTTCACGACCTGCGCCCATTCGCGCAACACGCACGCGCGTTCGCGTCCGCTCCACTCGCGCCATTCGTCGTACGCCGTCGCGGCGTGGCTGACCGCATCGTTTGCCTGAGCTGCAGTCAGACGCGGCACGCGGCCGACCGGCTCGCCGTTCGCCGGATTGACGACGGTGTCGTTTGGCTGGGAGGTCGCTTCGATCCACGTTCCGCCGACATACGTCGATTGTTCAAACAAGCTAGGGCAGGTCAGGTTCATTGCCTTGCTCCATCCTTTGGATCGTACCGAGGCGACGGCCCTTTCGTGGATCGGGGCCGCGAGTACATTGCTTTGTGCGTCGTATCCGCATCCAGATGCGCGATGGCAGTCATCGCGAGCACGCCGCTTTGATTCAGTACGCGCATGTTCAAACGGTCAGGGTCGTCCTCATCCATTTGGGCCTGAAGTTCCAGCGTCTCGTTGCAAAAAAGGGGGCTCACACCCTTGAATTCGAATTTTGCAAGCCTTGAATCCGGCAGGCAGTCTTGTGCAAAATCTTGCAGTAAAGTTGCCGTCAAAGGTCCGTGTACCACGAGGTTCTTGTAACCCTCCACGTCATGTGCATACTGCTGGTCGTAGTGGATCCGATGACCATTGAACGTCAGAGCGGAGTACCGGAACAGCATGATGCTGTCGGGGGTAATGCGCTGTCGCCATTGGACCGGCATCGAAGGCGTGGGATATGCTTCGGCGCACACGTTGCAGGTGATCGGTGCGGGTGCTTCGTACACCTTCGGTGCGGCGACGATCGGCGCGACCTACTCCAACACGAAATTCAAGGGGCTCGGTGACACGACCTCGGGCCCCGCGCCTTTAACAGGCATCGCCGGAACCGCCACGTTGAACAACGCCGAAGTCAACTTCAGATATCAACTGACTCCCGCGCTGCTGCTTGGCGCCGCATACGTCTTTACCAAGAGCAGCGGAGTGGACGGGGCGAGCAGTGCAAGGTATCACCAGGGCGCGCTGGGCGTCGATTACTTCCTCTCCAAGCGCACGGACATTTATATGGTGGGCGTCTATCAAAAGGCGAACGGGACCGATTCGACCGGAAATCCGGCGGTGGCGTCGATCAGTCAGATCACACCTTCCAGCACCGATCGACAGGCAGCGCTGCGCTTCGCGATTCGCCACAAGTTCTAAGTGCGATGAGCGGCAGGGGTGAGGCGGGGTACGGTTGGCCGACGGCGCGGCGAGGCATGAGCAGGTCACGTGGCGGTCAAATCCTGAACGCCCCGCAATCTTGACGCCGGGTGGCCCGTCGAGGTTTCTCGGGGACGCCGCTCCGAGTCGGAGCCCCTCGGGCACTGAGGGCCAGTATCGCGCATTTCTTCGCTAACAAATCCTTGCCGGTTTTCCGCTACAGAGACTACGGTTCCTTTGTGCCCTTCTACCGTCTTGCCGCTGTAGGCAGATTGATGGCTCGCGGGATGCCACTTGTCAGGAGGGGATGCTGCCGCGGCCGCCGCGGCGCGCGCCATAGTCATTACGGAGGTCGTCGATGTCGACACTGATCAAGGGGATGGCATCGTCCATCGACTCGCTGCTACCCGAACTCGAGGCGATCTACAAGGATCTGCATCAGCATCCGGAATTGTCGATGCAGGAAGTCCGTACTGCGGAAATCGTTGCGAATTACGCAGAAAAGCTCGGCTACGAAGTCACGCGCGAAGTCGGCGTGACGGGCGTCGTGGCCGTTCTGCGCAACGGTGACGGGCCAATCGTGATGCTGCGCGCGGACATGGACGCGCTGCCGATGGCCGAAGCCACGGGGTTGCCGTACGCGAGCACCGTGAGAGCCAAAGATGAGGAGGGCGTCGAGGGAGGTGTCGCGCATTCGTGCGGACACGACATGCACGTGACGTGGCTCTTGGGTATCGCGCGTCTGATGGCCGAGCATCGTGATGGCTGGCGCGGTACGCTGATGGCGGTCTTTCAGCCCGGCGAGGAAGTGGCGCGTGGCGCGCGCAGCATGATCGACGACGGCATGACGACGCGTTTTCCGAAACCCGACGTGATATTCGGGCAGCACGTGATGGTGGGCGCTGCTGGCACCGTGGGGTATCGAAGCGGCACGATTCTCTCTGCAGGCGACAGTCTCAAGGTCAAGCTCTTCGGTCGCGGCTCGCACGGTTCACAGCCACAAACTTCCATCGACCCGGTCATCATGGCGGCTTCAACGACGCTGCGTCTGCAGACTATCGTCTCACGTGAAATCTCACCGCGCGACAGCGCTGTCCTGACCATTGGCGCATTGCAAGCGGGCACGAAAGAAAACATCATTCCCGACGACGCGACGCTCAAGCTAAACATGCGCACTTTCGACGAAGACGTGCGTGAGTACATGCTCGGCGCAATTCGCCGCATTTGCTGTGCGGAATGCACAGCCTCCAATGCGCCACGCGAGCCTGAGTTCACGACGCTTTCGAGCTACCCGCTGACGATAAACGACGCCCAGACGAGCGAGCGCGTGCGCAAAGCTTTCGAAACACACTTTGGCGAGCGTGCCTACGAAACTCCGCCGGCCGCGGCAAGCGAGGACTTCAGCGTGTTCGGACGCGAATGGGGCGTGCCCTATGCATTCTGGTTCATTGGGGGGACGGATCCAGACTTGTTCCAGAAGGCGGTGGAAGAGAAAAAGCTCAACGAGATTCCAAGCAACCATTCGCCGAAGTTCGCTCCGGTGCTCGACGGGACGCTGCGTACGGGCCTGGAGGCAATGCTATGCGCGGCGGGAGCGTGGCTGAGCAAGGGAGACGTATCGGCGTGAATTCGCACGCCGCCTATCTCGCGCTCGATCTGATCGGGACATTCGCATTCGCCATCAGCGGAGCCGTCGCCGCGCGGCAAAGGCGACTCGACCTGTTCGGCATCGTCTCCGTCGCCTTCATGGTGGCGTGCGGTGGCGGAATCGTGCGCGATGTCTGCATCGGCGCGATTCCGCCTGCGGGGCTTTCGAACTGGCGTTATCTGGCGGCTGCGCTGCTCGCGTCCGTGATCGCGATTCTCGCGTACGCTCCCGTGCGCCGTCTGCGACAGCCCGTCCTTTTCTTCGATGCGATCGGGCTCGGCCTGTTCGCGGTGGCCGGTGCGCAAAAGACCCTGAGCTTTGGGCATAACGCGGAGCTCGCTATTTTGCTGGGGATCGTGAGCGCGGTCGGTGGCGGCGTCATGCGTGACATTGCGCTTTCTCGTCTGCCGGCCATCCTGGATCGCGAAATCTATGCATCGGCCGCGCTTGTCGGCGCGAGTGCGCAGGTTTTATTCTCCTACGCGCACTGGACGCAATGGTGGACGCCATGGCTGGCCACGTTCCTGTGCGTCGCCATTCGGCTCGCCTCGCTTCGTTTCGGCTGGCGATTGCCGGTGTTTCGTCGGCAAGGCGCCAGTGTGATTCGCGACGACGAATAGGCGTGTCGCGGCACGGCGACCTGTACGGGCCGCTGCGGCGTACGAGCGCTTCAGGCGACGTCCACCCGATCTCGATGTGCACCGGGAACCAGCCGTCGTTAGCGGTTGCGTGCGTGACGATTAACATCCGATGAACGAAACCGCTCGCGCGGTAGGGGCTACGGCCCGACTTGGCGGGCTTTGAGAGGGGAGCAGCGCGATTCCGTATGTTGATGATCGGGGCAATCCGCCTCGTTCCTCAACGGAGCCGCATCATGACCTCCACTCAACCGGGCGTCAGCCCGCTGCGTCAGCGCATGACGGACGACATGCGCATGCGCCAGCTTTCTCCCAATACTCAAGCGGGCTACTTGCGCATTGTGCGTGAGTTCGCCCGATATCTTAAGCGCTCGCCTGACACGGCGACTGTCGAAGACCTGCGAAACTACCAGTTGTATTTGGTCGATCGCGGAACATCGCCCGTCTCCCTCAATGCCGCGATCACTGGGTTGAAGTTTTTCTTCGAGATCACGCTTCAGAAACCAGAGCTGATGGCTCGAATGCAGCCAGTGCGTGTGCCGCGCATACTGCCGGTTATTCTTAGCCCCGACGAGGTCCGGCGACTGATCGCGGCAACCGGAAATTTAAAGCATCAGACGGCGTTGTCGCTGGCTTACGGCACAGGGTTGCGTGCCGGCGAAGTGGTCGCGCTCAAAGTGGGCGACATCGATAGCCAGCGCATGACGCTGCGCGTCGAACAGGGCAAGGGCCGTAAGGATCGCTACGCGATGCTCTCACCGGTGCTGCTCGAGCGCTTGCGAGTCTGGTGGCGCGTGGCGCGCGCCCAAGGCAAGATGCCCGATGGCGGCTGGTTATTCCCGGGACTCGATCCGGTCGACCCGCTGACTCCACGGCAACTGAATCGCGCGATTCGCGCTGCGGCCGAAGCTGCACAAATCGACAAGCGCGTATCGAGCATACGCTGCGCCACAGTTTTGCCACGCACCTGCTCGAACAGAAGGTAGATATCCGTGTGATTCAAGTGCTGCTTGGCCATAAGAAGCTTGAAACGACAGCGCTTTACGCCCAGGTCGCCACCGATTTGCTGCACGAAGTCGTCAGCCCGCTGGAGCGCCTGCGTACCGAGTAACATACGCGCGGTCAGACCCGATGGTGGAGGTCGCGGACATCTTCCGCGCCTGCGGGGCCACGTGGCGACGCACGGTAGCACTGAGCCTGGGGCAGTTGAAGGTGATGTCGGCCATCGAACAGTGCCGCAGCGCGGCGCTG
The DNA here is from genome assembly GCF_001545035.1 of Caballeronia glebae. Taxonomy (GTDB): domain Bacteria; phylum Pseudomonadota; class Gammaproteobacteria; order Burkholderiales; family Burkholderiaceae; genus Caballeronia; species Caballeronia glebae. The sequence goes on along the minus strand of NZ_FCOJ02000034.1, from coordinate 39,141 downwards.
GGTGGGCATGTGTTGCGCTGTTCGGGCTGTGCACGAACCGAGATCGCCTATAACTCATGTCTTATGGGAAGTGTTTTCCTATGGGGAGAATGCACCCCCTGAGCGAGCACGGAGCGAACTCCGCGCCCGTTCATCTCTCCATTAAAGCTTGGCCCTGAGCATGGCGATTACCTTATCGGACGGCCGGAACGAACCCCTGCGCAAATGCAGCGGGACGATCGCGTTGAGGGCTTCGAGCTTCTCAGTTGGATCTGCGCGAGTGTAGATTTCAGTGGTCGCCAGATCGCTATGCCCGAGCCACAGGGACACCTTTCTGATATCTTGTGTGCTTCGTAGTACTATCATTGCACAGGTATGTCTCAGGACGTGCGGTGATACCTGCTTTTTCGACAGCGAGGGGCACTTATGACTGGCCATTGCTGTGTGGCATTTAAGGACATACGCGAAACCCCAACGGCTCATCGCTTCGCCCCGTGCATTAACGAACAGTTCCGGTACTGCGACAGTTCCCCGTACCACCATCCAGGCACGCAACGCGTTAGCGGTCGTCTTCCACAGGGGCAACGCGCGCTCCCGCCGACCTTTGCCGTGAACACGGATGCTCATCGACGAGAGTACAACATCGGCGATTTGCAATCCCGTCAGCTCCGATACACGCAGGCCGCCGTAGGTCGCAAGGGCCAACATGTGGCGCCCAACCCAGTCTCGGCCTTCCGGGCTTGCCTCCAGTGCCCTGACGGCGAACGTGTGTCTGAGCTCATGCAAGCGGGCTCGGTGGCCGTTGTGAGTGATGCCGATGCCGGCGAACTTCAGCAGCTTCTGGAACATCCAATAAGTAACCGTGTATCTGAGCGCGTGTCCGTCGTTATCAACGAACACATGGTCGTCACCCGAGCAGGCTTGTCGCCGCAGTGCTAAATACCTCTGCATACCCGCCACCGCTGTCTCGTGCAGTGGAACCATACGGGTCTTCTGGAATTTACTCTTTCGAATGAGCAGTCCTTCGGAAGTCATGTCGGCAAGGCGCAGGTTCAGGGCCTCCGAGATCCGGATGCCCGTGGCTACCAGCAGGGCAATTAATGTCGCATACGTTTGTGGTTGCAACGTGCCGCGAGGGCCCGATTGCAAGGCTGTGTTGATCAAGCGCTCGATATCGGCGCACGTGTAGATGAACGGAACGCGACGCGTCTTTCGGTAACTAAAGTGCCGGGCGGGTGGTAGTTCATGGTCCTGATCTTCCATACGCACATACCGGGCGAACCGACAGACGGTCTTTAGCCTTGCGTCGCGCTGGGCCACCGACGCCGCCTCGCCGGCCCAGTCGATTGCTGTCTGCGCGCAAACGTGCATTTCACCGCGTTTGACAGCAAAGCACGCGAAACTGCGCAACAGGTAGTCTGCGCTAAGCAGTTTGAATCCAGCGGCACGCCGCGCGGCAAGATAGGACTCCACGGCCGGCATCATTTCGCCACCTCCGGCCATGGCTGAGCGATTTGGCTGAGCAGCGCTACGTCGACCTTGGCGTAATACGCCGTGGTATCAATGCCGCGATGCCTCAGGATCAGACCAATCTGCTCGAGAGGAAGCCCGTGGCGCAACATCTCAGTCGCCGCCGTGTGGCGCAGCAGATGTGCGCCTTTGGCGGGCGAGCTCACCCCGGCCCGTTTTAGTGCGCGCTTCACTACCGAAGATATGCCATCGCCTGAGATGTACGGCTTGACGGGTGCGATGTTTCTAACAAAGACATGGTCGCTGCCGGCAAGCTGAGGTCGCGATTCGAGATACCGCAGAAGTGCCTCGCCTGCATCCTGCGGCAGCGGAAGGCGAACTTCATAGCGCCCCTTTCCCAAGACACGTAGCGTTCCGGAGTTCCACTCTATATCGCTGAAGCGAAGGTTCGCCAGGTCACCAGCACGAACCCCAAGTCGCACAAGCAGGAGGACGATCGCACGGTCGCGAAGACGCCTGCGTGAATCGTCATCGCATGCGGCGATCAGGCGGTCAACTTCGTCAGCGCTCAGACACCTTGGCAGTGACGCCAGGCGCCAATGCGCCAACGACGGAACCGCCTGATCGAGACCCGGCCGACACAGATCGTGAACACCGAGGTAGCGTAAGAAGGCGCGCGCGCTGGTGACCCGCTTTTCAGCTGTACTGGCACCACAACTGCAAGCACTGTTTAGCAGAAACGTGCGTATTTGCTTCGGATCCCACTGGCTGGTGTCATCGCCGAGCACTTTCAGGATCACTGCGGCATCACGACAGTAGAGCCGAATGGTTGGCTCCTTCGCACCCCGGTGCTTTCGCAACCATCGCCGGAAATCATCCACGATTGCCGGCTCTCGAATTTCTGCAATCGAGGGCTTGTCGCCTTGGCAGACGCCGATCTCGATCAGGTATTCCCGAAAGCGTTTGGCGCCGAAATAGACGTGGTGGCCGGTCCTGCCACCTTTTACTTCCGGGCAAGTACAAGTTGGTAGATGACGAAAGAAGTTTTCCGGGGTTTGTGGACCAGTATCAACCAGCGTACCGCCATGTGCCAGCATGAAGCGACCGAGATGGTCGGCAGCTCGCAGATAACGTATAGCACTGGTCGCAGAGTATCCGTCTCGTTCGAGCGCGTCAGCAAAGTCATCGATGAAGACTCCGCTGGGTCCCGAGCGCAGGCGTTTCAAGGTTTTGGGTGCTACCAGGTAGGTGTCGAGCATCACATCCTCCTATGAGGGTTGCCTGGGAAGGCCAAACCACCATAGCAAAGGAGCAGCACGATTTTATGGGTTGTTAAATGGCGACGGGTCAGATACAAAACCAGATACAGCCGGTAGGTTTCGCGCCGAACCGGCTCTGCCGCTCCCCGTTAGACAGAACTTCCCATAAGGCAGGTAATGGGGTGAACTCCATTACGTGTCGGAATCGCCATTGCCCGAAGTGTCAGGCCAGTGCCGCACGCCGCTGGCTCGAAGCGCGCGAGGCTGATCTGCTGCCGGTCGAGTACTATCACGTCGTCTTCACGCTTCCCGCACCGATCAGTGCGATCGCCTGGTATAACAAGCGCGTCATCTACGGGCTGCTGTTCGACATCGCGGCCGAGACGCTACGCACCATCGCGGCGGACCCCAGACACCTAGGCGCCGACATTGGCGCCACGCTCGTGCTGCACACATGGGGCTCAGCGCTCACGCATCATCCGCACGTGCACGGCATTGTCCCGGGCGGCGGCCTGTCAGCCAATGGTGAACGATGGATCGCTTGTCGGCATGGCTTCTTCTCGCCCGTGCGTGTGCTCTCGCGCCTGTTCCGCAGGCGCTTCCTTGAAGCGCTCACTGATGCGCATCAGCGTGGACTGCTTCAGTTCTTTAGCGAGTACGCGCAGCTCGCTGACCGAGCGGCTTTCGCGCAGTGGCTCGCGCCGCTGCGCGCCTCGGAATGGTTCGTGTATGCCAAGCGTCCGTTCGCGGGCCCTGAAGCGGTGCTCGCGTACCTCTCACGCTATACACATCGCGTCGCCATCTCCAACCAGCGCTTGCTCGCCTTCGACGAGCGTGGCGTGAGCTTCCGTTGGAAGGACTACCGCGAGAACGGTCGCACCCGCCACAAGGTCATGACGCTCGAGCCCGGCGAATTCATGCGCCGCTTTCTGCTCCATGTGTTGCCTACCGGCTTCCATCGAATTCGCCACTATGGACTGCTCGCCAACCCGGTGCGCCGCGCCAACCTGGCGAAGATTCGCACGCTGCTCGGCGTTGCGCCCAAACTCAGCTCATCACCGCACGAAGCGGCCGTCGTTGATCAACCGACCTTCATCTGTCGGCACTGCGGAGCCCCGATGCTCGTCATCGACATTCTGACGCGCACCGTACCAATTCGCGCTCCACCGGAGGGAACACGGCAATGAATGTCGCGCTCCTATCTAGCGTCCAATCGTCGGCTTTGCGTCAACGCGGCCGAAGAGTGGACGGTTGCGCCTTCGACTTCATACACACCTGTATAGCCGGATCCCGAACTCCCAAGCGAACGCCGCATCGCCTCCCGTCCCACATCGACGTCTCTTCCAGTGCTCGCATCGCTCGACGTCGACCTGCAACACACGCCGGACAGACTGATCAATCACCATAGCGAAGACGCTGGCCGCCTCGGATCACTCCGCGGTTTCCTTCCTCGAGGTTTATTCAACGCCTGCCCACACGCGTTATCGTTGGCTCGTGAGCCTTTGGTCGAGGGCAGGCGTCGAACAAACCTAAACGAAAGTGTGAGTTGGCGGATGCCTAAAACAGACACGCCGCTATGTGGTGCTGTAGATGTCCGCAACGCGCGATACTGCTGACGTTCAACGCGGTCGCGCCGAACGACCGCAAAGGCCGAGTTTCAGTCAAGACCGAACTGAATGTGAGCCACACGCCGATGCGCGTGCGGTCCGTGCGACTAACGCAGCTATGGATTTTGCGTCACACGGTCCGTGGGACAGGAGTGCTGTTCATCGCCAGACGCCGCCGGATGGCCGACGTGCGCTTCGTTCAAAAATTGCTTCGTCACGGAAAACGGCCTTTCAAGTTCTGGCATCGAGCCGTGTCACGGGCGCAAGAACGGTCCATGAGCACTCTTCTCGGACGGCCTTTGGTCGAGAAGTCCTTCGACGATCACCAGTAATATGTGGCCTTTACGCCGAATGTACGCGGCGCCGCGAACGCGTAGCGATACGAGTCGTCGAACGCGTATTCCTCGGCGGCCGTAAAGATACGCTGGTTGGTCACGTTGCGCACGTACGCCATCAGCTCCACGTTCTTGCGGTTCGGCATCCAGGTCGCCGACAGGTCAGCGTTCAGATACGGCTTCTGATAATCGTCGCCATAGTTGTAGATCGTGAAGTGCTGGCCCGTTTGAAACTTCGCGTTCACGCGGCCGATGATCTTTCCTGCGTCCGTGGTCCACGCATGTTCGAGCCCGAACCCGATGGTGAAAACTGGGCTTTGCGGCGGCGCGTTGCCGGCCAGCTGCACGTTCTGGCCGCTGCCGTCATCGACGGCGAAATCGGTGAAGCGCGCGTGCAGCCACGCCACCGACAACGTCACGAGCCCGACCGGATCGATCAGCGCGCGAATATCCGCATCCGCGCCGTAGATGCGCGTGCGTCCAGCATTGACGATCTTCGTGCCCACGCGCCCGTCCGCGAACGGCACGAGCTGGGCGATCTGCTGGCCCGAGTAATCGTAGTCGAACACGCTCGCGTTGATCTGCACGCGCTGCGCGTTCCATATCGACTTCGTGCCGATCTCGATGCCTCTCAACGTCTCCGGCGCATATGATCCCGACGATGAGAAGCCGCCCGACTTGTAGCCGGTGTCGTAGCGCACGTAGTTCATCAACGCCGAGGTCGGCGCGTACTCGGCCGCGAGGTGGACGGTCGGCTTCGACCACGAGCCCGAGTCGTTCTGCGGCACGTGCGTATAGTCGAATGGCGGCTCGCTCGAGTTCGCGAAGAAGTACTCGCCATCGCGGCTCTTTTCATCGTGCGTGACGCGCATGCCGGCGGTCAGCCTGATCTTGTCGGTCACCCAGTACGACGACTGGCCATACGCCGCAGTCGAGGTCGTGCGAATGCCGTAGGCGAACGCGAGCGTGGGCAGAAAGACGCCGCCATCGAACGGCGACTCGTTTGCGCTGTACAGCGACGAAGACTCTTGGAAGTACGACACGCCCGCCTGCCACGACCATCTTCCATCGCCCAGCGAACTCACGCGCACTTCGTGCGTCTGCGTCTTCGGAAACTCGTTCTGGCGATACGAAACCGGGTCGGCGAAGCTCGGGCTGCTGTCGGCGGCATGACGCCAGGTGAGGTTGTCGTAGCTGCCCGTGTAGCTGAGTTCGACACCCGGGAAGTCGTACGCGATGCTCCAGCGCGCGACCGTGTCTTCGATGCTCTGCGATTGCGCGGTCGCATAGGTGAAGGTGCGCGGATCGGTGGGGAAGGGCGGCTTGTCGTGCGAGAGATTGCCGTTCGCGTCGTAGAGATAGGGAATGTCGAGCGAAACCGGCTCGACGCCCTTCAATGTCGTCTGCTGCGCGGTGAACAGCATGCGCAGATGCGAAGCCGGTTCGAGCGCGACGGACAGACGTCCCGAGCGCGTATCTTCGTCGTCGCCGTCGGCCTGCGGCGCGTTGTTCACGTAGCCGTCATGCCGGCGCGAGATCGCGGCCACGCGAAACTGGAGCACGTCGTTCACGGGGACGTTCACCATCGCTTCCAGATTGCGCGCGGCGTAGTTGCCGACATCGATTGATGCGCGGCCCTCGAATGCCCTCGAAGGCTTCGCCGTCACGATATCGACGATGCCGCCCACCGCGTTGCGCCCGTACAGCGTGCCTTGCGGACCGCGCAGCACGGAAATGTGATCGAGATCGTAGAGCGTGCCGCTCAGCGCATACGGCCGATTGTTCGAGCTTCCGTCCGTCACGACGACCACCGACGGGTCGCCGATCTCGGTCGTGTCGCGGCTCGAGATGCCGCGAATCGTGAGCACCGGCACGACGGTTTGCACCTGCGCATAGTTGAGGTCGGGCGCGATCGTGGCGAGGGACTTGATATCGCTGACGCCGGTGCTTTCGATGAAGGCATCGCCATAGACGCTCATGGCGATCGGCGTGCGCTGCTCGGGGGCGGGCTGCCTTTCGGCCTTGACGATGATCGGGGTGAGCTGTTGCGCGGCCGGATCGCTTTCGGCGGCCCACGCGCTCAACGATGGAAGGACGCAAGCCCCGAACGCGCCAACGAAAACGACACGGACACGACGCGCGGCCGTCGAAGCACGACGGCAGGATGCGACCTCGAAACGCGGGACGGACATGACAATCGCAGACTGGGTGCAGCACAACGCCTGCGATTGCTGCGGAGGCTGTCGGACACTGCCGGCCGTCCCCGCTCTCCGATGGGAATACGACCTGGTGGAAAAATTTACTGCGCCATGGCGCGGGAAAGCGACGAATTATAACGTTCGTTGCCGATGTTCGTGATATGGCGTCCCGCGACGTTCAACGCTTCTTGGCCTCTTCGAGACACGCCGCCAGCTTTTCAAAGTAGTCGAGCGCCTTGCGCGTCGGCACCACGGTCTTGACGCGCAGATCGTCGCTGCTCTCGTCGACGGACACGAGACCCTGGTTCCTCAGGTTCGTCAGCTTGCGATGCACGGTGGCGGGCGCGCCCGCCACCGAAAGGGCCATCGTCTCCGTGACCGTCAGCGTATGACCCGCATGCCAGGACGCTGTGAGTGCTTCCAGCAAGCGTTCCTCGGCGGCATCGAGCTTCGGTACGGAGGGCAAAGCCTGGACAGCCTGAGCGAGATTCAGGAAGCGAAAATAAGCATCGAAGACGCGCTTTTTGGCCATGAAGAATCGATTGAATGAGAACGGCGTTCATCATAGCATCGGCGAAAATCGAATTATGAGAGCGGCCCAAGTATTTATCAGGGTGATAAGTAAGTGATAAGATAGTTCACACAGCGAAGGCCTGGCGAAGACATCGATCTTTCTCTTGCCCGAGCCGCTATCGGGGGCACGAGCGTGGCTCAACGACGCGATATCACTTACATCACACCGACTTTCATCGAGCAGGAAATCGATCATCTGGCGAGGATGATCCGTTCACGCCACTGGCATCGAAGCGCCGCGTGGCCGGTGTCGTACTGGCGCGAGCGCATCGAAGAGCTGCGGCACGCCCCGGCCGTCGCGCCGCTCCAGCAGAAAGGGCTGCGCTCGCTGCTCGCTGAGCTGGAGCGAATCGCCGCACAGCTCGATCCCGCTGCGAGCTACGGCGAGCTTCCGCCAGCCGACGCGCACGCGGACAGCGGGGCTCTTGGCAAGGCGCGGCCATAACGTTTGTTGCCCGCCCGTGAGGCCGGATGAGCGCTGCGGTAAGATACTCCGCCGCTTACTGGCTCGCCACGCCAATGTCTTCGTTTCTGCTTCGTTTATGTTCCGTCGTCGGGACGGCGCTGTTTTTCGTCGGTTCGCTCTGGCTCAACCAGGAAATCTTCGTTCATTCCGAGTTCGTGCGCGGGGTGAACTGGGTCTATCTTCCCGCTGGCATCCGTCTGCTCAGCACGCTTCTGCTCGGCGCGGACGGCGCGCTCGGACTGCTGCTCGCGAGCTGGGTCGTCGACTTCTTCTATTTCTTTCCCAATGACCCGGTGCGGTCGTTCGTCGGCGGCATCATCGCGACGGCCGCGCCTTATGCGGTCTATCGCCTGGCGCGCGAGACCTACGGGCTGAACGCATCGCTGTCGAATCTGACGGCGGGCAGGCTGATGATCCTGACAGTCGCGTACGCGATCGCCGGTTCATTGCTGCACAACATCTGGTTCTATCTTCAGGGCGACGCGCAGAACATCACGTCGAGATTTTTCGCGATGTTCGTCGGCGATCTGGCGGGAACCGTCATCGTCATTTACACGCTCAAGGCGCTGCTGCATTTTCTGCCGGTGCCGCGGCCCGGAAACGGGTAGCCGGCCAGATCATTGATGAACCCCGTCGTCCCAGGGGCGTCGCTCGTTTCAAGATTCAGGATGATTATCCACGTGATGTTCGTACATTAGATTATCAATTTGATAAGATATAGCAAAGAGAGCGATACGCCGGGAGGCCGCCCGGCAGAATAACGACACCACGATGATTGCCGAACCTACCCTGAGCGGAGCAAGCACCTCGACAACGAATGCGTGGGAGACCGACGACCGCTATGCGCAGCGGCATACGCTGCAGATCGCGGTATGCCTGCGGGCGTCGCTTGCGCGCCGCGATTTCCTAATAGTCGAGTTCGGCGACACGCAGTTCGTCGCGCAACTGCTCGACGTCGATTCGCGCCGCGCGCGTTTTCTCTTCGATTTCGGCAGCACGGCGCGGGACAACCGCGCGCTGGTCGATGCGGACGAGCTCACGTTCCGCAGCCAGCCTTCGGGCATCCGGACGCATTTCGTGACGGGCGGCGCCGTGGTCGTGACGTTCGAAGGGCGTCCGGCATTCGAAGTGCCGTTTCCCGCGCTGCTTCATTACGTGCAGCGCCGGGATTTCCATCGCGTCGATACGCCCATGTTCGACCCGTTCGTCGCGAGCGGAGTCGACGGAGCGGGCGCCGCGTTCCGGTTCGAACTGCACGACCTTTCGCTCGGCGGCATGGCGCTGCGTGCGCGGGACGCACGCTTCGAAAGGCTCGCGGCGGGGACCGTCTGGAACGACGTAAAACTTCAGGTGGGCGGGCTCGGCGTCGTGTTAGTCGATCTGGAGGTCGTCGCAACCCGGAAGATGGTCACTCCAACGGGCGAGCATCGGACCATTCTGGGCTGCCGGTTCCTCAACCTGAAGGCGAGTGCGGAGCGCGTGCTCCAGCGTGCTATCACGGTGCTGGAGACGCGCCGCAAGGAGCGCGCGGCGCGCGATTGATACGGCATGCGCCGCGCTTTAGTCTCAATCGCACCAATTCGTTATCAGCGTCGCGAAACGACGCAAGTCGCGGTGGATGGCTCGCTGCTTGTCTTTTCGGGTGAGGCCGAGTGAAGCGGCGACATTGGAGATGCCGTGACGAAGGACGGCCACGCCTCGCGGCTAACATCGGAGGATCTCGGGCCAAACGCGGGACGATCGATCGTGCCGGAAGATATTTCCTTACCGTTATCAAAATGATAAATATATTTGCTAAACGTCATACCGCGACGCACCGGGCGCTGCTATTCTCGTCAATCACCATTTTTCTTTTGTACGGGACGAGCATGGCAACAGGGACTGTGAAGTGGTTTAACGACGCAAAGGGTTATGGGTTTATCACGCCGGACGACGGAGGCGATGACCTGTTCGCGCACTTCTCCGAGATTCGGACCGAAGGTTTTAAGTCACTGGCGGAAAACCAGAAGGTGAGCTTCGAGATTAAACAAGGACCGAAAGGCAAGCAGGCGGCAAATATCCAGCCGCAGTGAGCTAACGCCCACACAACGGCGGGCACCAGCACGGCTGTTCCAGCGGTACGACGGAAAGTTGTTCGGGGCCCCGTCGCAAGGATGAACCTGAGAGATCTATAACAATATGACACCAGCATTTCGCGCACTGACCAGCTTCACGCCTAGAAATCTTGACACCGAAATCGAGCATCTCGAGCGCGTTCTCACCGCAGACGCGGCAAACTCCTTATTCGGTCGAACTTATTGGCGCAATCGCGTCGTCAAGGCGTGCGCGACGCCAGGACTAGTACCCTCACAACGTTCACGACTCGAGCGGCTGTTGTCCCGCTTGGCTGATCACGCAACTCGCGCGGGCTAGTACGCCCCGCCCCGTGAATATGCTAAAGCCGGCGAGCACTTCATGCCGCTGTCGGCTCATGATGCGCGACGACGACTGCAGCAAAGCCTTGCGCCTCAGCTTTAGCACTAGCGTTGGCCAATCATGCAGTTGTAATCCGACAAATACGGCCCAGGAAAGTACGACGACGAGGTGAAGGACGAGCGGTGCCTCTATCGCCGAGGCGCGAATTTCAAGTTGACCTCCGGTTCGTGAAGCACGCAGTGGTGTCAACATAGATCGTCTACGCAGGATGCCTCGAATTCGCTGGTCGACTATCGAATCCATCGGTGCCCACCGAGCCTCAATGGCCCTTACCGAGGCGCAACTGAGCGGAAGTGGGTGTCCTCTACATCTCCAAGCCACCTCCGGCCGCGAAAGAAAACCTTTCTTGAGCGCTAATACCGGGACGCCGCGGACATCGAACGCGGCCCTGAGCAGACCGATCTGAAGTTAGGGGATCCAGGAACCAGCGCTTTATGCTTAGACCGCGGCGACCGTGTCAGCGAAGCTCGGCGACTGCTATATCATCGCACCGCGACGAGTAAGCACACACTCGTCGCGGCGGGCTTCGGCCAGTGACGTGCGAGACAACTTGTATGCACTTGTTGCGGACGGTCAAATTCAGAAGCAGGTGATGGATCCCAAGGATCCAAGTTCCAAGGGAGGGCGGTTGGGGTTCGACGCTGCGACGTGCCCATGCGGACGACCTTGCTTTAGACGGTCCGGAACATCTGTCGCGCGGTGAGGACCGCCGCGTCGATGAAGCCGCTCGCGAACGGCTCGCGCGCATCGAGAAGCCATTGCGCGGGGTGCAGCACGGGCAGCGACCACGACATGACCAGTCCCGCGAGCACGACCGCGCTCAACGCAGGCTTCCGCTTGCGACGCCTCGACCTCAGGGGTGGCTTTGGCAAGCGATTCACCACATGCCTGGACCGCTCTCAGGATAGTCCGAGCAGATCATTGTGAAAGGTGTTGTAAGCGATCTTGATCTATTCGGCAAAGCGGGTGTGTCTGCGTCGCGTGTGCGGATCCGAATAGTTTTTTCACATTCTGTCGAGAGGCCTAAGCAAAAAGAGACGGCGGTCCCCGAGAGCGCCCCCGGCTTTTATTCGATGCTGACGCCCCAGAAGCGCGTCATCCCGAAGCGGTCGATCCTGAAGCCCGAAACATTGCGCGTGACCGGCTGATACACAACCGCATGCGCGATGGGCGTGAACGGAACCTGCTCCTTGAAAATCTGCTGCGCGCGGGAATACTGCGCGGTACGCGCATCGATGTCGAGCGTCTCGCGCGCTTGCTTGATGAGATCGTCGTACGGCTTGTAGCACCATTTCGTGAAGTTGCTGCCTTTCACGGAATCGCAGCCCAGCAGCACGCCGAGCCAGTCGTCCGGGTCACCGTAGTCACCGCTCCAGCCGATGAGCAGCGCATCATGCTCGCCATTGCGGGCGCGCCGCACGTATTCGCCCATTTCGTAGGTGACGATTTGAGCCTGCACGCCGATCTTCGCCCAGTCCGCCTGGATCATCTCCGCCATGAGTCGCGCGTTCGGATTATAGGGCCGCGATACCGGCATGGCCCACAGCTTAAGATTCAGACCATCGCCATGACCTGCTTCCGCGAGTAGAGCCTTCGCGCGCGCCGGATCGAAGGGCGCATCCCTGATGCCGAAGTCATAACCCCATTGCATCGGCGGCATCGGATTGATCGCGACGATCCCCGTGCCCTGATAAACCGCGGCGAGAATCGCGTGCTTGTCGATCGACATATCGAGCGCGCGGCGTACCCGCACGTCGTCTAGCGGCGCTTTCGCCGTGTTGTAGGCGAGATAGCCCAGATTGAAGCCGGCTTGATTCATGGGCCGAATGCGGGCGTCGGTCTTGATGGACGCAATATCCGCGGGACGCGGATAGCTCATCACCTGGCATTCGCCAGCCCTGAGTTTTTGCAGGCGTACCGCGGGATCCGTGGTGATGTCGAACTTCAGCCACTTCAGTTTGACGACGTCCGGTTTCCAATAGTCGACATTTCCGTCGAAGCTGATCGTCGCGTCCTTCGTGTACTCGCGAAACACGAACGGTCCCGTGCCGACAGGATGCCAGTTGATGTCGCTCGCCTTCCCCGATGCGAGAAGCTTGTCGGCGTATTCGCGCGAGAGGATCGACGCGAACGGCATCGCCATCTTTTGCATGAACGGGCCATCAATTCGCGCCAGTGTGAAGCGCACCGTATGCGGATCGAGCGCCTCGACGCGCTGGACATTCGTTGCAAGCCCGAGATCGCGGAAATACGGAAAAGAGACGGGGTACGCGCGGCGGAAAGGATGCTCCGGATCGCGCATGCGTTCAAATGTGAAAACGACGTCGTCGGCATTGAATTCGCGCGTCGGCGTAAAGTCTTTGGTCGTATGAAATCTGACGCCGCGGCGCAAATGGAAGGTGTACTGGAGACCGTCGGCTGCGCGTTCCCAGCTCTCGGCGAGGCCGGGTTCGATATCGCCATTCTCGCGGTCGAATTCCACGAGTCGGTTGTACACCGTATAGCCCGCCGCGCTGGCTTCGACGGACGACGTGAACTGCGCCTCGTCGAAGCCCGCCGGACTGGCTTCCGAGCAGTAGACGAGACCCTTCGCCGGCATGTCGGCGTGCGCATCGCGTGCCGCGCCGCTACCGGCGAGGCAGCCAAGGATAAAGAGCATCGCGACGGAAACGAGAAGGTGTATCGCGCGTCGCGCGGGCGAGTCCTTGCCGGTCATATGCGTGCCTCGCAGCATCTCTGATGGCGAACGCAGTATAGGCAGCAAAGCAAACGCATACAACGCCGATGCCGCACGGATGATACATGTGTGTGCGTCATCGCACCATTACTTCCAATTCGCATGACGAACGTTCGAGTTGTGGCAGTGAAAGAAGGGATGTTGCCCGCGCGCGACGCGCGACGAGCGAATCGCGTGAGGCTGATATCGACGAGGCCGCGTTTGCCACGCATCGCTCGATGGTTTTTACGGCGTTTAAAGAATCGAGGCGCACGAAGGAGATCGGCGGCTCATTCGTGTGATCAACAGCGAAATCAGAGGGTTAATGGAACATCGATGCATCCGGTGCTGTGAAGCAGCGCCTTTAGCACGGGCCACCGATTGCCCAGCCCTTTTACATTGATGACGAGTGCAAGCGCGCCGCGTCTTTTGACGCCAATTGCAACATTCGTATCGTTTCGGACTCCTGCTCCGGCACTCGATAAGCTCGCCTCTTTCTGGTGCGCCTCATACGCGCGCGACCGCGGGAAAATTGGAACAAGCAGCCCAAACGGCGGCGGATCACATCGACATGCAATGCCGACTTGCTATTCGCTAACGCAATGACTACGTTATGTTTGGCGTCGTACATTTCGTCACCCGAAACATCCGGCGCAAGTAAAAGATGCCGGGCGTCGCGGCCCATTCCAATCGTCATCAAGACGCCGCGCGATATCCGGGGACTGCCGTCCTATTGCGATTGTTGCGATGACGGTGGGAGCATGGAACTTCGGTTCCTAGGAACGGAAGCGGCCATCAATCGGGCCTTGTCACATGAATGTGGAACTCGCCGATACGTCCAATGTATTGCAACGACTCGTGCGCACGATTCTCTTCGCCGATCTCGTCGAGTCGTGCCGGCTGGCGGAAGCCGACGAGGCGGGCACCGCCGCGCGCTGGCGCAATTTGCGCGCGCGGATCGAAGGCTGCATCGTGCCTGGCCATCACGGCCGCCTGATCCGCACCGAGGGCGACGGCCTCATGATGCTGTTCGAGCATGCGTTGCCCGCCGCGCGCTGCGCACTCGAGATCCAGGAAGCCTGCCGGCTGAGCGCGGGCGCGAGCGGTGACAGCGAGACGCGCGCCGAGCCCCTCATGCTGCGCGAGAGCCTCCACGAAACCGAACTCTTCGCCGACGAGCGCGATGTCTATGGGCGCGGCGTGAATCTGGCGGCGCGCCTCTACAACCTCGCGGGGCCCGGTGAGATCGTCATCTCGGCATCCGTGCAGGAGCGGCTCGCTGGCGTGTTCGATTCATGTATCGAGGATCTCGGCGAATGTCATCTGCGGCATCTCGCCCAGCCGGTGCATGCATACCGGCTCGGCGGCCCGGGACCGCAACCGGTGATTGCGCCCAATGCGACGGGCGGCGGCGTGCTGCGGCCATCGATCGCGGTGATCCCGTTTGCGTCGCGCGCTCGCGAAGCGGACCACGACGTGCTGGGCGAAATTCTCGCCGACGACATCATCGCCGGTCTTTCGGGCAGCGATGAACTCCGTGTGATCTCGCGTCTCTCGACGAGCATGTTGCGCGACCAATACACGAGCGCGTCGCAGGCGGGCGTGCTGCTCGGTGCGTGCTACGTGCTCTCGGGCGCGTATCGGACGTGCGGAGGCAAGATCGTGCTTTCGGTCGAACTGGCCGACGCGAAGCTCGAATCCGTGGTCTGGGCGGAAACGCTCGGCGACAGAATCGAAGCCGTGGTCGGCGGAGAAAGTGCGCTCGTCGCGCGCATCCATACCGCGGTGTGCACGGCGATCGTCGCGCACGAACTGGACCGCACACGCAGCCAGGCGTTGCCGACGCTCGAAAGTTCGACTTTGCTCCTGAGTTCCATCGCGCTCATGCATCGCGGCGCGCGTGACGAATTCGAGCGCGCGGGCCAGATGCTCGACGTGCTCGCGGACCGCGCGCGCCGTCAGTCGGCGCCGTATGCGTGGCTCGCGAAGTGGCACGTTCTGCGTTTTAACCGCGGCTGGACGACGGACCGGATCGGCGAGGCCCATTCCGCGCTCGCCTGCGCGCGGCGCGCGCTCGATGCCGATTCGCGCTCGTCGATGGCGCTGGCGATCGAGGGCTTCGTGCGCACGAATCTGCTGAAGCAGCTCGATGCCGGCGAAAGCTGCTACGAACGTGCGCTTGAAATCAACCCGAACGACTCGCTCGCGTGGCTGCTCAAGGGCACGCTGCATGCGTTCAGGGGCGAAGGGGAGGAAGCCGTCGCATCGACGGGGCGCGCGCTCGCGCTTTCGCCGCTTGATCCGCTGCGCAGCTTCTATGAGTCGCTCTGCGCGACGGCGGCGCTCTCGGCGCGTCAGTACGAGCGCGTGATCGAACTCGCCAGACACTCGTTGCGCAATAGTCCGAACAACACATCGACGCTGCGCGCACTCGCCATCGCGCAAGCCGAACTTGGCCTCGTCGATGACGCCCGGCTGACGATCAACAAGGTGCTTGCGATCGAGCCACAACTCACGGTGCACGGTTTTCTCGAACGCTCGCCGAGCGCCGCATTCGAAACGGGGCGGATTTGGTCGGACGCGCTGCGGCGCGCCGGATTGCCCCTGCATTAGCGCCGGCGCGCGATTGTTCCGGAGGCACCCCTCAATAAAAGCAAAGAGGTGAACGAATGACGACTCTCGGCGGTGTGGGTGGCGTAGGCGGCGTGGGAGGAGTAGGGGGGGTAGGGGGCGTCGGCGGAGTGGGCAGCGCGGGCGACATCCTCGGCGACTTCGAAGCGCAGACGAATGCTCTAATCGGCCACCGCGACGGCATTTGCGGTCCGTGGAACAAGAACGTCTTCGAAATCGGCAGCGAAGAGAACGACGGCATCGACCATCTCGACGATAACGGTCAGCTCTGGCGCTGGGACGACTGGGTGCGTGCGAACGTGTTCGATTTCGAGCTGATATCGAATCTGGCATTCACGTTGTCGCCCGACCGCAAGGGCGTGTCGCTGTGGCACCGCGCCGCCACGATGGACGCCAACGGGACGGAGCCGTCGTTCGACGGGCCGCTGCCTGTCGTCGAGATGCATCGGCCGGGTACGAAAGTCTTCGAGGATCAGCTGATCTTCATGGACCGCTATTCCGACCTCCGCGGCGAGCGCGCGAACGAAACCTTACTGCAGATGGGCCCGCAGACGCAGTTCTGGGGCACGATTCTCTTCCTGAGCCCGCAACGCACGCCGAAGACGCTGGAACTGCTGAGCACAGTGGTGCGCTTCGCGATTGCCGTGGAGATGCGTTTCAAGCACGCGCTCGCATGCAGCCGCGCGATTGACTATTCGCCGCAGGTTCAGCCGATGATCCCTACGCCGGGCCATGGCTCGCTGCCGAGCGGCCATTCGACTCAGGCGTACATCGTCGCGGGCGTAATGGCCAAGTTCTTCGATGATCTTCGAAAGGAATCCCTCTCGGGCGGCGCGGTGCAGTCGAACATGCTGCGCACGCAGCTCTACGCGCAGGCGCGGCGCGTCGCGGTCAACCGGACCATCGCGGGCGTGCACTTCCCCGTGGACACGGCGGCGGGACACCTGCTCGGCACGACGCTCGCCGAGTATTTCGTGCATCGCTGCGATATCGGGACGGTTCGGAAGACCTACGTGCCGCGCGTTTTTAGGGGTGAGAACTTCGATGGCACGAAGGACTTCTCCGACCAGGAGCCGCTCGAATGGCAAGGCACGTTCGGACCGCCTCCGGCGAACTCACCCAAAGCCGTGCCGAACTATCAGCACATCGAGATCGACGAGCCGAGGCAGACGCGCGATGGTTCGCGGATGCTCGCGTGGCTCTGGAAACAGGCCACGAACGAGTGGAACGGCAATAGCCTGAAGGCTAACCGCGCGTAGGGAGGCAGCATGGCTCCGGTCTGGGAAGTGGATACCGCCGCGGCGTGGCTGCCGCCCGCGCACGCTGCCGTGCTGGCGTTGCCGCGCCTCGATCCGTATCTCGTTTGGGCGGTCGCGACGCATTTCGACGAGCTCGGCGGCATGCCTGCGGGATTCGTGCCGATCGCCATTGAAGCGAAACGGAATGTCGCGAGGGCGTGGGACCTCGCCAATATCGCCTCGGGCAAGGACTGGATCTGGATGTCGGAACTCTATCGCTATCCGCCGGCAGGACTGGAGGCGACCCGCTTCTGCACGGCCTTCGTCACGCTCGCGTTTCTCGAACATCTGGACGTCGAGCTGAACGGAATGATCGAACGCTTCACGCTTGCTACGCCGGTGCTCGCCGGCGAGCCGCTTCGCGGTGATGCCGTCAATACGTCCGACCAGCGGCAACGCGCATCGGCGTCGCAGAACACCGCTTTCGGCAAGGCCGTGGTGGGCGTCTGCGATGACGGGATCGCGTTTGCCCATCAGCATTTTTATGCCGACGCGGGAGGCGCGGCGTCGCGCGTGCGGTGCTTCTGGAATCAGGATGATCCCGACAACTCTGCGGCCGGTCTCGGCTACGGGCGCGAGATGCTCGAAGCCGAAATGCGCAAGCTTATGACGAACGCGGCTCTGGGCGGCGCGATCGACGAAGATGCGGTGTATCTCGCGGCGGGCAACACGTCGGTCGCGCGGCGTTGGGCGCATGGCACGGCGACGCTGGATCTCGCGGCAGGCGCTCATCCGCTGCGTCCGCCGCCGCCTTTGCCGGACGGCAGCGCAGTGCCCGCACCCATCGCCGCCCTGATCGCCGTGCAATTCCGCCAGCCCGGGCGGACCGTGCGCGATACATCCGGCCTCTGGCTCGACGCGCAAGCGCTGGACGCGTTCCGCTACATCATCACGCGCGCGCAGGATATAGCGGGCGCGGATTGCCGGGCGTTCATCAATATGAGCTACGGCTATTTCGCGGGACCGCATGACGGTAGCTCGATGCTGGAAGAGGCGATGGACGAACTCGCCGACACCAACGCGTGCTCGATCGTCCTTCCTGCCGGCAACAGCAATCTCGACCGCTGTCATGGCACGCTGACGATGGACGCGGGCAAGACGAAAACGCTGCGTTGGCGCGTGATGCCCGAATGCCTGACGCCGAGCTTCGTCGAGATCTGGCTCCCCGGAGACGCGGACCCGGCGACGATCAAGGTGAACGTCGTGCCACCGGGCGCCGCGAATGTGGATCCGGAAGCCGTAGCAACGGGCGGCGCGGCGAGCGGCGTCATCGCATTTCGGCATGTCGGAACGTGGACGCATCAGGGAAGATGCCTGTGCACGGTCGTGCATCGCGGCGTTGGAGCGCGTGGCGCCGCGCCGATGATTCTCGTCGCGCTCGCGCCCACGATGACGCGCGACCCAAAGCGGCAGCCCGCGCCTCACGGCGACTGGATGATCCAACTCACCAATACCGGCGCGAATCAGGTCACCGTGCAAGCGTGGGTACAACGCAACGAGACGCCCGATGGCTTTCCGCCGCGCGGCCGCCAGTCGCGTTTCGACGACGACGACTACGTGCGCTTCGACCCCTACACGGCGCAGCAGGACTACGACGGCGCGTCGCCCGCGAGCTGGATTCGTCGCGAGGGCACGCTCAGTTCCATCGCGACAGGGGCGAAGCCTTGCGTCGTCGGTGGCTATCAGCGAGACGGCGAGGCGACCGCGCCGTATTCGTCGACGGGCTTCGATCAGCATCGCGATCCGTCTTTTCAGGCCGCGCCAAGTGTCGCGGCCGTGTCCGACCGCTCCATCGTTCGCAAGGGCGTGATGGCCGCCGGTACGCGCAGCAGTTCGTCCATTCCGTTCGAAGGGACGAGCGCCGCCGCGCCGCAAATCCTGCGCATGAGCGCGGTGCCAGGCGGTCCGTTCGCGCCCAACATGGCACCGACGAACATCCGCGACGGTTCGCGCGGCCGTGCGAAGCGGCAGACGTTCGCCAATGGCATCGCAACCGCAGATAACCGCCTGCTCGACGCAGACGAACAGCGACGCCGCAACGCGGAGGAGAACGTGGGTGCAGGCAATGTCGCATCGGATAAGTGCGGCATCGAGGATGATTGAATGCCGATTTTTGCGTCTTTTTGGTCGCTTCGGTCAGGTTGCGTTGCGATTGGATCGGTTGTCGCGCGTGGAGGTCATGCACAGCGAAAGTGTGCCCGGCACGGCCAGTATCACGTTGCAATCGATTCGGACAACGACTCTCGCACGCATGAGTCTCAATGGATCGTGTGCCTGGAACACGTGAACAATCCCGCACCTACCATCGTCGCAAAAGGTGCGGCTCATCGGATTGGTGCGCACGGGGCTCACCGAATCGAGCGAGCACGGGCTCAGGAGGGTCTCGATGAACCGTGTGGGCCAGCCCGGCAAGTGGAGAGTCTTTCGACTTTATAATCGCGGCGCATGCGCGGCAGGCACTGCCTCTCCTTCAGAATCGCAGCTCAGATGGTGATACGTAGCACCACGGGCGGCCATAAGGCGATCGGATCCCCTGCAGCGAGAAATCGATCGCGGCAACCATTTCGTCGTATGATCCGTGAGGCCGTAAACGCTTCGCTTCAACATTGTCAAGGGCGCGGTGGATATGGACTGCGTCAGCATGACATGTCGCTCTTCCACAATATTGACCGGAAATTGACAGCCGTCGCGCGCGACGACCAACCCAGCGCCTACGCGGGAGATACAAATACAGGTCGGTTCCCGTCGCGTACAGAACCGACGATTGAACACGATTGGACAGTTAGACAGCCGAAATAAGGCGTTCGACCCCTGCGACGTAAGGGTGTTCCTTCGGTTTATCGAGCCCATACACTTTCCACTGCTCAGCCCCGTGAGAGGCGACGGCACCGTAGTGGTTTTCGTCATCGATCCTTTTCTAGCGGGCTTGGCCCACCAACTGGCCGATCTCCTTGCTCATGTTTGACAACAATCTGAGGCGAGCTGCGTCGCGCCGATATGCTACACACTTCAGATCCGTTGTTCGCCTTTTTGGAGGCTTTCTGAAAATGCCTTCAATTCGAGCGTCCCGGGAACGTTGGGCGCCGTTCATCGCTTTGACGCAGGCGGATAATTCAGACGCCCCATGTGACTTAACCGGCGCTATTGCACGCTAGGGTTGTCGCGAGCAGTATCGAGGTGCGGAGCACATCTCTCCGAGACCTCGAAGAACCGTGAGGTGATGACAATGGCTTCTTTCAATTCTGTAGGGAAAACGGCGTCGCTCGCGCTTATGGCGCTCGGCATCGCCGGCAATGCCTTTCCTCAGCAGGTGCAATCCGTGACAGGCGGAGTAAGGCCATCCAATCCGACGTCGCAGTCGAACGCGGGGCTCGATTTCTCGCAGGCGCAGCCGATGCCGCTTCCGCACACGAACGTCCAGCCTCCATCCGAGGCGCAATCGCGCGGGCTGGCACCCGGGATCCATCCTGGCCCGACGGGAAGCGCTGAGGGCAGCGCGGGTAGCGGTGAGCAGTCGCCGGTTCAGGTCGCGCCCGAACGCGATCTTCGGACCGGTCAATAGTGGAACGTGAAACAGCAAGGTGCTGGACGAATCCAGCGCCTTGCCCAAACGGGGCGGTCGCGCTCCTCTTCGATATGCATTACCCTCTCACGCCGCCTTCAATCCGTCAGCACGCGTTTCCGGCGTTGGTGCAAGCCGCATTCACGAGCGGCACGATGTTGTTCGACGTGAACGGCGACGCGCCGGCCTGGAGGACGTTCGGGTTGGTATAGCCCCAGCTGGTCACGCCTGTCACGATTTCCCGGGCGGAGTACGAGCCGTAAGGCACGCCGTTACGCACGCCACCGGGGCCGAAGTTGTTGATCCACGGCCCGCCGCTCGATCCCCCGTTCATTGCCGTACCGATGATCGTATTGTTGGAAAGGCTCGCCGAAACGTAGCTCTGAGAATCGTTGCGCTGCATGATCACGCCGTAATCGAGTCCCGCCGGATAGCCGAGCTGAGTTAGGAGCGACTGTTTTGCGGAGTTTAGGCCCCAACCGTTCCAAGCGTAGCCGTAGTATCCCGTTCTCGAACCGGGGTAGGCCCCGTTTTGCGGCGTGAGCCTCAGAACCGCGAGGTCGTTCGAACAGATCACGCCTCGCTGCGCGCATGAATCGCTGCCGTTGTAGTACGAAGTCATCAGCCAGACGCCGCTCACGCCCCAGACGCCATATGGAGCGGTGCCGTTGTTATACGCAGGCGCGAACTTCCAGTTCGAATAGAGCTTGTTGCTGCCGAAGAGGGCGACGCAGTGAGCCGCAGTCACCACAACTCCTGGCTTGATGAGCGACGCGGAGCATCGATATCCGCCGCTGGGCGTGCTGAAAGTCAGCCAGCCTGTCGGGCTGAACGCGTAGGTGCTCGGCGTCAGGACTCGCGAAGTATTGAAAGGCTGTCCCGACGTGCCGAACTCTTGACTCTGCGCGTCCTGCGAGCGGGCTCCGCCGGTCAATGCCGGCGCGACCCGAACGGGCGACTGCACCCCGCTTCCCGTTGCGCCGGCGGACGAGCCCATGGGGCCGAAGTTCACATTCGGCGCCTGAGTCTCCGACTCCGCCGCCGTCGGCGGCGCGGTCCCGGCTTGTGGCAGCGCCATCGCCTTGACGGTGGCGAAACTAGAGTCGGGAGCGGCTTGGGATTCCGTATCCGGCACGGTCAGTTGCACCACCGCGCCACGGACCTGAACCTGTTGAGCGAACGCGCTGGTTGCCATGCCGAAGGCAATCGTAGCGGCTAAGGCGGGCGTTCTTAAAGCAAATTTTGTCATCGTCGTCACCTGTTGTTTGGTCGAACGTGAAATCATCCGCCGCAACCGTACGCCGAGTAGGCGTTGCCGTGCGGCGACCTGCGCATCTCGGTAGTCTCCGACTCGGATGACGAACGAGATCAAGTCGTAAGTCGCTGCGAACGCCGATGTGGGCGCATCGCGTCGAGCCACTCAGGATTGAGGACGACGTGTACCGACAGAATTTGAATAATGCGTGCTTTATTAGCGAAACAAATGAGCGCGCCCCTTCGAAATCGCGGCCGCAACATCGTCTTCGATGCTGTAGCGCACTTCAACGAAACCGAAGGAGAGCACCATGAAGAACGATGTCAGCGCGTGCCGCGCTGAAGACGAGCTTTTAATTAGGCCTGCGCATTGGCGCATGGGGATGCTTGCCGCATCGGCGATAGCCACGCTTACGTTCGCGTTGGCCGGATGCGGCGGCACCGCCGACCCGAGCATCAACCAGCCCGCAATCGGCGAGTCCGCCGCAACCGATCCCGCTCCTGTTTTCCCCGTTGGCGACAGATCGAACAGCGAAGGATCCGCTGGCGCGAACGTGTCCGCGAATCTGCCGCTACCGCTGCCAGATACCGAGCCGCCCGTCGCGCAACAATCGGACAATGCCTTGCCGTCTTCCGGCGGGACCGATATCCCGCCGTCAAACGAACTAAAGTTGAGACAAGTTTCCCAGTAATTTCAACCCCAGTACGGAAAGCGTTATGTCCCATAAAAAAGTCTATCGATAAAAGTCGCACACGTGAATGTTGAAAGATTCGTGTAAATAGAGCGAGTACCTCCGGGTTTCTCTCGAAGGAAATGAGAGCGTGCAAGACGCAATGCATGCCATGTTTCGAGGCCTGTCTAATTGTGGCGCATGCTAACGAACGCGCGCTTCCGTGAGGTGCGACTTCACGTCCACGGACGACGTTCGTCGCCTTTACACGTTATGAGCGTAAAAGCTTCGTCACCTGTTCGACGCGCTCATGTCCGTATGTCGGCGAAGTCGTCGAAACTGGCTAAATGATCGGCTGCAAAATTCTTAGCGGATCCCATAGGAAAGCGACGCTAAAAGGAACCATGATGGACAAAGCCTTCGACGAACTGCACATTCTGCTGGGAGGCCAGAGCGTGCCCGGGCAGGCTATGGAACTCCTGCGACACTACGGCCTCTCTCTGTATTGCAGGGCCTTTACCGTCGATGTTCTTCGTGTCTATCCGTCGTTAGGTCGGTTCCTGCTTGCGACGATCCTCGCCAGCTTATTGCTCGCGAATGATGGTACTACGCAGCGGAGCCACGCGCGATTCTAAGGAGAACACAGCCACCCGCGATATTGCTGACGAGCCGAGGCGTATTGTAAAAAGCATCCGAGAATTTTTAAAGCGCTCCCCGCTGGCTAGCAGCTCTGAATGGCAGTTTCCTTGCGGGCTCAGACCATCGGGCAATCGAGCGCGCTAGCCGGCCAATGTCTAGACTCAAGGACTTTCCTTGTGCCGCATTTTCATGGGCGGCATTGAACTCATTCTTATTGTCGCCAAGGACAGATGCACGACCCAGGCAACTCGATCGATCAGCCGCTCGAGATGATATTCCTTCGTGCTGTAGGCGATCCTCACGATATCACTATCATTCACGAAGTCGCCTTGGCGCGACGAAACCCATCGCTTTTCCGCTGCGGCAGGAGATATGCCGCAGCGTCCGATGATCGCTCAAACCGCCTGAAGCCGAACTACCGCGTGAGCGTCATGGTGAAATTGTCATTATCCCCGACGTCGAATAATCGCATGCCGATGATGCGCGACGCCGTGTCTCCAATCTGGTAGCAGCGGTTGAAAGCGGCCCCGTTTTCCGGGGCGTAGACTGAGTAGGGACCAGCCCAGACCACGCTTCGATCCGCATTCTCCGCGTAGTAACACCAGTAGCGATTATGCACGTCATCGAGATCGTTCGCGTATGGAACGGTGCTGCCGCCGGGCGCCATGTGATACCAGCCAATCGCTTGCCAATTGCCGCCTTCGTCCGAGCACACGTCCGGTGAATAAAACATGTAAGACACCCAGATATCCTGAGTTGTCGCATTGACAAACTTAAGCATGAGAGCCTCCCTTCGAATGGTCGCGTACGACAGGTTTGTGCGCGTGCTTCTTGCTTGGCGCGGCTTGGCGCGCATCGTAGTCAGCGACGCTTTCCTGTCCCGATTTGTGAATCAGGACATCGCCCGTCTCTTGCGACTTTTGTCCCAAGGAAACGCGCTCGTCGCCTGCTGGTAACTTCGGTGATGACATGGCCTGCACCTCCCGATTGATTTGGTCTGAGCCAGAATTGCAAAGATCGACAATGCGGCGTTCCGCGGCGAAACTCAGTCGGTTTGCGCGTCGCCGCGAAGCCTGCACCGACTGCGCTGCCGTGTCGACAGCGACTCTGCTGGAACCTCAATGGGCTCCAAATTCACCGCGCGTCATCTAGAACGAACTCATGCGAATGATTTTGAAAGAGAGGTGCGTCTGTCTCAGACAGCCCCGCACGGCGTTCAACTCGACAGCGTGCTGCAGGAAGCGGTGAGGCAAGGACCTAGCCGACGCTTCCTCAAGGTTGTGCTGCGCTCGAGTCCTGTGCCGCGCGAGATTGGCACAGGGGAATTGCGCAGCCATCGGGCAGCAAAAGGAGGATTCTTGCAATTGCAATTGCAATTGCAATTGCGAATGCGGATGCGAAGCACGGTCTCGTCGAAGCGGCAGCCCGACCGTGCGCATTCCGCGTGAAGGCGAGCGCGGATTTCGCAGCAAAAGAAACGTTCCCAAAGCAAAAAGCCATCGGTTCAACGTGCCGATACAGGCGTGACAATAGCGAAGCAAGCAGGAGGCACGTCCGAGAAGATTGCTGCCGACCCGCACGCTGCGCAGGGTCGACATCTGCTCGCGCAACGGACGCGCGTGATCGTCGGCGGCCGCCTCGACATACTGGTTGCCCACGCCGCCATGTCCGGCTCGGCGACAATTGAAGAAACGACAGTCGAACAGTTCGACAACCTGCTCGCGGTGAACGAGCATCCGACGAAGCGCGCTCGATCACCGGCGATATCTTGCATGTGGACGGCGGATCGAAGCTCTGATCACAACGTCACATCTCGTGGACGCTCGCGTGCGCTACTAGGCTCTGAAGAGATTCGCTCTTATCAGATCCATCTGATCGAGGTCGAGCAGCGAGCTCGGAGCACGCTGGTGGTGGCCACTGCCGCCCTGCGGTTACTGTATATTGTCACGCTCAAGCGGGACTGGTCGATCGATGAGACTCCGTTGTCGAAGGTGCGTCAGCCAGTGCGTGCGAAACCATCGGCGCGAGCGTCACCATCAGGATTGTTAGCAATCCCAGAAAGGAGCCCAGCTTCCGACAGAAACAGCTCAGCATAAGGCCGACGATTCGATATTGATCTGGTGAAGATGAGTGCGGCGCATTATGCCATGTGTTACTTGCAGGCCTCGAGCTGTGACAACTTGCCGTGTTGCCAGAAGTCTCAAGTCGCCCAGGAATGAGACGCTCGCACAGCCCGCCTGTCTGACTCTTGAGGGTCGGCTTGGGAAGCTCGAGAAACCTGACGCTGGATTGGTGAAGCAGCTCCGCGATAAGCCCGTATCAGGCGCTTCCGCGGAGAGTTCTGCGAGCGGCGCATCGGGCGCAACCGTCATGAAGTAGCGAATCGCCGAGCGCCCCATTTCAGGGGCGCAGGGCGACGGAATAGTTCGCTCCTTGCCAGCGCTGCTTGTCGACGAGAAAGAAAGTGAATACCCGCGAAGTGCCGGCCTCAGCTGCTTGTGTTGCGAGATCTACATAGTAGATGCCGACGGCCGTCTGCGTGGCTCCCTGGTCTTTTGATGTGGCCCAGTCGTCGCTCGACCAGTGGAGGCTAAAAGGCGAGGGTAGGTTGATGCGGAGTGTCTTTCCGGCGGCAACAGTCGGCACCGGACGGGCGAAGTTCCAGACTTCGATATCGCGGCGAGCACGCGGCGGCTGACCGGGTTGAGCCTGATATCGCTCCGCCACCACATCGAGGCGGTCGAAAACGCGCCCGTCAGAGACGGAACGGACAAGCTTGATGTATTCGGCGTGCGCCCACGCAAGCGGCATCGCTGAGCCGGTCGGACCTCCAAGCACGAAGCTCGTATTTGCCAGATCCGGCATATCCCACACTTGCTCGGGAAGCAACCCGCGCGGCCCCGCGAACTGCTCCAGCGCGCGGAGATAGGTCGTCGCATCGCCACCGGCGGCGAGTTCGTAGTGGCCGCGCTCCCCGGAGAGTAGCGGCCAAGGGCGACCCTTTCCGAAAGGCGCGCCGTCGTACCAGGCCTGCCCGTCATTCCCCTGGCCGTATTGGTCGTGGTTGTACCGATAGAAGGCCGGGCCTTGTGGCAGCGTTTTGCTTATGACGGCATCGACTACCTTGACAGAGTCGACGATGATTGGGTCATTCGCGGCGCGAACGCCATAGCGCACGAGTTCGAGGAAGCCTGCATCCACGACGGTGTTAGCTTGGCCGCCGTAGCCTCGCATCTGTATTGTGGCGGTGTTCGGATCTTCCGGAAAAATGAAGCCGCCACTGTTGTGGGTCGGCAAGATCCGAATGTAGTGCTGTGTGATCCCAGGAACGAGTGTGCCTTGCGTGGTCACGCACCATGGCTCAAGATGCGCTTCCAAAAAGTCCGCATACTCAAGAAGGAATTGAGCGGTTGCAGCATCGGCCCATTGTGCCGCACAGACCAACGCGGCGATGTTCGTGGCGAGTGTCGACGGGGAATAGCCTTCCTGTTCTTCCCAACGCTCCTGCGTAGTCATGGGACCGTTCGCGATCAACGCGCCGGCTGCGGCTAATACCATCGCGGCGGGATCGAACTGGCCTAGCAGATTAGCCTCGCGCAGGTGGTAGGCGAGGATGATGGGAAACGAGTATTCATCGAGCTGCTTGGCGTCTGGCAGCCACGGGTTCCCGTCGATAAAAAATTTCTGCGGGAAGCTTCCATGTTTCGATTGCGATGCAACGAGAAACATGAGTCCGCGAAGGGGCGGATCTTGGGCGCCGGCGGCAAGCAATGCCAGCGCACTTTGGCACATATCCCGTGGCCAAACCATGTGGTAGCCGGCAGCGAGATCCCGCACTATCTCGCCCCACGGGATGCTGAGGGACGCCACGAACGCGCCGTTGGCCGTCTTATCTTCATGCGCAAGCAAAACGTTGCGGCTCAGCTCGAAGAGCGCATCGCCGTCGCTCGTGACGCCCGCCGTGGGCTTAAACGGTGCTTCGACCGCGCCGTGCCAACCTTCAAGGAACACGCCCCGGTGGCTATATGTGCTCGAAGGGTCGTCAAAGGGATAGGCCAGCGCCTCGGAAACGGCGATCAGCGCCTTGTTGGGTGTGCTGGCGGTAATGTCCGTCGGCTCGTCGACGCAGAACGCAAGCGCCACCACGAACTGGTTCTCTCCCGCGCGATCTATCTCCGCGGTGAGCGCGACGTATCCGCCCTTTGCTGCGTCGTAATTCCAGACCGGCAAGCGCCGGTTGGCAATGATGTCGGTCCAGCCGTCATTCACACCAACGAAGCCGCAACTCGTCATACCGAACCCGCAGTCCGCGCCCATTGCGAGCCAGTAGTTGCCGCGCGTTGCGACCAGACGATCGCCATTCGCGGTGCTGGCTCGGTGCGCGACGTTGCCTGCGCCATACCCGCCCACGTGAGGCGCCAGCAACGCATAGATGTGCAGTTTGTCGAGGAATGCCTGATCACCTTGCAGTGTCACGCGAACCAACACGCACGGCGAACCCTTTTCGGCTATTACGTCCTGCACGATGACGTAAGGCTGGTCTCTCGCGCGAGATGTAATTCGGAAGGATAGGGCAGGCGCGTCGGGCCACTCGCATTGGTGGTCGAAGTCGTTCTGCGCGTCGTGATAGAAGGTCGCGCCGTCGGTGATAATGAACTGGAAGTCGCGAACCTGAGGGGTGTCGACATCCGGAAAGTAGATCTCCGTAACAACGCCGCCGGCCGAGGTGTACCAGACCTGGCTGGAAAGCGAGTACGCCGTGCCGACGGCGTCTTTGTCCGCGCGGCTCCAACTTAGTGGGTTGCCCGGCGCGCCCGGAGTCTGATTCGAGTCAAGTAGCTCTGCCATGGTCTGTTCCCTTATTGTTGGGGCTGCGGAACACGTCGTCGTGCGAGCGAAGCAGGCCAACCGGCGGGAGACCGGCTGCGAGCGCGTCCAATGATCATAGACGATACGAGTGGATTTCGAAGGCCTTCGTGCCCACGTCGTGACCTAACTAGCTCACCAAGCTCGGCCCTTCGGGAAGTTTTCGACGCGACGTAGCCGGCTTCTTCGCCCTTAATGAAGACGGGCTCGTGCTTGCGCAACTCAAGGCAGCGCATGCATGCCGTTCAGTGTCACCTCACTGCACCTTACACCTTCGTGCCATCCGGCCGACCCAGCCCGGTACAGGCATCCCATCCGGTGGATGCATAGAAATCACCGTTATTGCCCTCGATCCCCGGTTAGACGGGCTGAAATGTGAGTGGGTAAGTTGAACCTGCTTGAGTCATCGGGTGGATGTGGCGAAGATGAAAGGCTTTCAGGACTGGCTTTCCGAAGAGCTGGAATGTCGTGTGTTTTGGCACCGGTCGAACACCGATCGCCAGGACAAGCCGTAGAAGCGGAATATGGACTTTGCAATTGATGCCGCGTCGCTCGTCTTACAGTCAAATCGAAAGGAGATTGTTATGAGCGGACGCGATTTTCTCGACCAGGGCCCCTGTCCGGCCATCGATGGCGTGCGGATCGGAGAGTTGGTCGGAATCAATGCCGACGATGCCTCCCCGCTGGTCCTCTACCCTGGCCAGCCGACGGGCGCGGCGCTCGTCGCACGAACGGTCGCGGATCTGCGCGGCCTACACATCGGCCGTCGGGTCGCGCTGATGTTCGAGGCAGGCGATCCGATACGTCCGATCATCATCGGCTGTCTGCTCGGCGGCGAATCCTGGCCGTTCGACGATACGCCCGCGCAAGTCGAAGTCGACGTCGACGGCAGGCGACTCGTGCTGACGGCGAAAGAGGAATTGGTGCTGCGCTGCGGAAAGGCGAGCATCACGCTCACGCGCGACGGATATGTGCGGATACGCGGAACCAGCGTATCTAGCAGTGCGTCCGGCACCCATCGCATCATCGGTGGATCGGTGCAGATCAACTAATGCGCGTCGCCATGGCTTCGATGTGGCCTCACGCGCCCTGTCGGCGACCGCCGGTCAAGCCGGTCGCGGACAGCGCAAGTGGCGTCCTTTTGCGCGTGCTGGAGCAACATGTTGAGGACGCCGCCGCGCTGCGGCGGATTCGCTCGCGCCTCGTGCGCGCGCCGCATGTGCGACTTCCCGATCTCGCACGACTCGACGAGCGCATCGCGGCACACCTCGACGGCGTCGCCGTGGCGGGCAGCGAAGGCGTGCGCGCGGGCATTCGGGCGCTCGAGCGCACGGCCAAGGGAGAGCTGTTTACCGCGGCCATCTGCTGCATCGAGGGGCGCTCGATCCCGGCGATTCTGCGGCTGATCGGACTCGGCGAGGCTGTGCCCGATACTCGCGCGGGTCTCCATTCGGCCTTCGGCTGGGTGAGCGCCAGCCGGCTCGCCGGTGTCGTATCGACGCTGCTCGCGAGCGATGATCCGGCCGCGCGACTCACCGGGCTCGCAGCTTGCGCGCAGCATCGCGTGGATCCGAAAGGTCGTCTCGACGCGGCGCTCATGTCGGAAGACGCCGTCTTGCGGGCCCGCGCGCTGCGTTGCGTCGGCGAAATTGGCCGCGTCGATCTGCTCGACGCATGTCTGCTCCATCTCGACGACCCCGACGCGTCCTGTCGTTTTCATGCTGCTTGCTCCGCGCTGATGCTCGGCGATCGGCGGGCGGCGCTCGCGGTCGTTCGCGATATCTCGCTTACGGCATCGGCGTGCGGCGACGCTGCGCTCGCGCTCGCGGCGATGGGTCTGCCGGCCGAGGACGCGCGTCGCTGGCTCGAACGACTCGCGGCACGACCGGAAGGCGCGCGCAGATCGATTCGCACCATGGGTTTCATTGGCGATCCGCGTTACGTGCAATGGCTGATCGGTCAAATGGGCGATGCGCGCTTCGCGCGGCTCGCGGGTGAGAGCTTCAGTCTCATCACGGGCGCGGATCTTGGCGCGCTCAGGCTCGAATGTCCGCCCTCCGCAATGGCGGATGACGACGACACGAACGACGAAGACGACGACGTGCCGTGGCCCGATCCCGACAAGGCGCATGCGTGGTGGGCGGCGAACAAGGCGCGCATGCCGGGCAACGTGTGTCATCTGATGGGCGCGCCGCCAACCAGGACGCAATGCATCGAAGTCTTGAGGAGCGGCACCCAGCGGCAACGCTCGGCGGCTGCTACCCGGCTGCGCCTGGCCGAACCGCGCAGCGTACTGTTCAACTGTGCTGGGCCCGCGTGGCGTCAGAAGCGCGCATTGCAGGCCATGGCGTAACGCGCGCCTGATGCGCAGGCAGGTCCGTCGTAGACCAAAACGAGGAATGACGTAAGGCTCACTTTGAATTCGACCCTGTTCATTCGTCTTCCCTGAAGAGCCGCACGCCTCGACGCCGCATGGAAGATCCGGTTCTCGACGCTTGATCGCCGATTCAACATGTCGCGAACCGTGCATCGTCGGCGTCGACCTCGGCAGAAGAAATCGGGCACGCTTCCGGCCAGTCGTGCTCCCCCGAAGCGACAGTCGAATAACTGGGTGTCAGCATGTGGCTGGTCATCAACCACACCTCTTATGCCGCGGACCGGACGTGGGTACAGGACCGGGACGCGAACAAGATCTGGTTTGTTCTCGTCAAGGCCACGTTCGACATTCTGGCCGACGGAACCACGTCGCTCGCTGAAAAGCAGGAATCCGTTCTGCGCGTCGCGCAGCCACGAGGGAAGTTCGGAGAATCCAGTCTGATCTACGAATCGGACATCCTCGGACTCAAGCCCGCTACGGATATCGTTGTGAATGGCCATGCATGGGCGCCGAACGGCAGGCCGGTAGCGAGCGTCGATGTCGGCTTCGCTGTGGGGCCGGTCCGGAAAATCCTGAGAGTGTTCGGGGATCGAGTGTGGGAACGGACCGTCATGCGGGGCATCGCGATGAGCACGCCGCGCCCGTTTTCGCGCATTCCTCTTGAGTACGAGCGAGCCTTCGGCGGTTGGGACCGCACCGCGTCTGATCTGGCCGATCACCGTCTGGAAAGCCGCAATCCAGTGGGCACCGGTTTTGTGTGCAACCTGGCCGGGCTCGACGGAACCCGATTGCCAAACTTCGAATATGGCGATCGCCTCATCGCTTCCTGGAAGGATCGACCGACGCCGGCGGGTTTCGGTCCGGTCGACTGCGCGTGGTCGCCGCGCCGCGAACTCGCCGGCACGTACGACGGCGAATGGCAACGCACCCGTGCGCCGCTGTGGGCAACCGACTTCGACCCGCGATATCACCAGTGCGCGCCGGGCGATCAGCAGGTGCAGGGGTATCTGCGCGGCGGTGAACCGATGCGCTTGCTCAACCTGAGCGCATCGGGATCGCTCTCGTTTCGCTTGCCGCGCGTCTACCCGTTCTTCGAAACCCGTATCGGACGCGAGCGCATCGAGCATCGCGGCCGGCTCTGCACCGTCCTGCTCGAACCGGACGTGCCCCGCGTGATCATGACCTGGCAGACCTCGCTGGTATGCAACGATCGCGTCGACGAACTCGATGGGACCATCGTCACCGAGAAGGAGGTCCTTTGAGCACCGAGCATGCAACGACGCGCACGCATGTCTGGCGGCAAGAACCGGCCCGTGAAGTGTGCGTGTGCGCCATCGGCGCCCGCACGCCGCTCGGACTCAGCGCGGCTGCGTCCGCGGCGGCCGTGCGCGGCGGCCTGTCAGCGGTTGCCATGCATCCGTTCTTGATCGACAAGGCCGGTGCACCGATGCGCGTCGCACTCGACGCCGCGATGGATGCGGATGCACCGATTGGCCTACGCATGTGGTCGATGCTGGAACCAGCGGTCGTCGAAGCATTGGGCGACGGCGTGCCGCAGCGCCTGCGGTGCTTCATCGCGCTGCCCGCGTCGCGCCCCGGTCTGCCCGAGTCCATCGGCCAGATGCTCGCGGAGTCGGTCGCGCACTCGTTCGCGCTCGATCGATCCCGCATCGCTCTGCTCGAGCATGGCCATGCCAGCGCGTTGATGGCGCTGCGCCTCGCGGCCCGGGACATCGCGAGCGGTGCCTGCGACGTCTGCTTGGTCGCGGGCGTCGACTCCTACCACTGCGCGGAAACGCTCGAATGGCTGGACAGAGAGGGATCGCTGATCTCGGGCCAGAACCGCAACGGTTTTCCGCCCGGCGAGGGCGCTGGAGCGTGCCTGCTCGCCACGCGTTCCTTTGCCGAGCGCGGCGGCTTGCCCATCCTCGCCACGGTGATGGCGGTCGCCACCGCGACGGAACCCCATCCAATTCGTTGCGGCCGCGTCTGCGTGGGCGAGGGCCTAAGCGCGGCGGTGCGTGCCGCGATCGGAGGAAGCTGCGTCGATGGCCGGCTCGTCACCGCCACGTATTGCGACATCAACGGGGAACGGTACAGAAACGAAGAGCTCCTGTACACGATGCTGAGAACGCAGGAAGCGTTTGTCGACGCGCACGATTACGAGTGTCCCGCCTGTTGCTGGGGCGACATGGGCGCGGCCAGCGGCGTGCTGTTCGCAGTCCTTGCCATTTGCGCCGGGCAGCGAGGGTATGAGAAGGGGCCGACGCCATTGCTTTGGGCAAGTTCGGATGACGGTTACCGGGCGGCAGCCGTGCTCGGACTCGATGCCGACGCGCGGAGGCCGCGATGGTCAGTGTAGGGGTCAATCCTCCGAAGACGCCGGTGACTGAGGGCAGCTTCGATCAGGCTCCCGCGACTTTGCCCAACGTCTGCAAGATGCCGGGGCCTCCCGCACCCTTCGTGCCGACGCCATTGCCCAATTTGGGGCGATCCGCGGATCGGCTGAAAGATGCGACGACCACTGTGAAGATCGAAGGCAACACCGTTGCGATCAAGGGCTCTCATTACATGAGCCAGCCTTCGCCCGACGTCGCGAGCCAAGGAACGGGTGGCGGAATTGTCTCGTCCAAAACACAGGGCAAGACCGAGTTCATCGCACCTGGATCGATGACCGTGAAAGCCGAGGGTAAGAATATCCAGCTCTTGGGCGATGCGATGACGAACAATGGGGGAAGCCCCGCAAACTCGGGTTGCGTTGGCAACCAGCAGTCGCCGCAGACGTTCGAGGAGATCCTGAAAGCAATCGCATGCAAGTGCGACAAGCAGGTCCAACCAAACAAGCAGTCGACATGCCGTGAACTCGGCACGCAAAAGCACGATTGTTGCGACAAGGAAATCCAGAAGCGAAAGAACAAGACGGGCCCCGGACGCCACGAGCAGCTTGCGCCCGAGCGCGGGTACACTAATCCATACAAGCCGCCTGCTACGCGAATAAAAATGACGCGGTTCCAATCCTATATCAGCAGGGCGAACCCTCGAAGCTGTTGGCCGGATGCGATGTTGCTCGATGAGAAGGGCAATCCGAAGCAGCTTTTCGACTTCAAATTCAGGTGTCCAGCGGGAACGCGCTCCCGGCGTAAAAAGGACAAGACTTGGAGTATATGCGATGGCAATCAGGATTACCCGACATGGACCAAATATAAGGACGGCACGTCGCAGCTAGACAAGTTCGTGGCGTTGGGTCAGCAACTCGGAATCGATAACGAAAAATTTCCACCTGCCATCATCAACAACGCGGGATGCTAAGGGGGTCAACTGGAATGGACTGGTCTGAGCTTACCGTCGTCGATCACGATAATCGGCCGCTCGCCGTCGCGGGTCTATGCGGATTCTTTCACTTCGATCGCTCTGTGCATGACATAGCGCACGCCGTGGCGGAGGGTATCGAACGTTACGTTGCCTATGTCGGACCGAACGCGCTGTCGGTGT
Organism: Caballeronia glebae; assembly: GCF_001545035.1. Classification (GTDB taxonomy): domain Bacteria; phylum Pseudomonadota; class Gammaproteobacteria; order Burkholderiales; family Burkholderiaceae; genus Caballeronia; species Caballeronia glebae. Next base: position 5,273 of record NZ_FCOJ02000034.1, on the reverse strand, counting down.
ATTCAGCAGCGAACGGCCGATGGAAACCGTGGACGCAGCGCCAACTCGACAAGGATCTGCGGCTTCTGAAGTCATTTCCGGCCGATCACCAAGGCGCACATATCGACTACGACTCCGACCCTGTTCCGGGGGCATATGGCGTGGCACTCGCCGCGTCCACGCTGGACGCGCAGATCGAGGGGGAATGGGCGAACCTTCTGCGTGTGGACCTGCCCGCAACCTGGCTGGATGACAGTCCGATTGAAGAATTCCTCACGTTCTTCGAGACACTGATTGAGGCGATCGAACCGGATAGCGCCAGTGCGGGGTTCGCCTTCAAGCGGACAGAAGGAACGATGCAGGAAGCGAAGCTTGGCGTGCATGCGAGGCTTCCGCGATATCTCGGTTTCGATCCGTGCTATTCACTTATTCGATACAAGTTGCGCGGCTGCACGTTCGCCGCGCACTGGCTGAATTTCGTCGGGCCACGGTTCATTGATCGCCTGGGCGGTGTCGAGACAATCGTCGAGGCACTGCGCGAGTGCGGACTTCGCAAGCTGAAATGCGGCGTGCTGATCCGAGGGGCCGAGCTTCCGCCGGTTGGCGATGTCAACCGGGGGGCACGCGATCTGGGCTGTTTGCCCGACGTGGCACGTCTCCTCAAGCCCACTCGGGTGTCCATGTCCGCCTTCGGTGAGCCCAATTTCGATGCCTCCGCCTGGCTCGCCCGGTTCGATGACTTGCCGTCCAGTCCGTGGAGCAATCGTGGGCTTTCCTAGACCATTCGTCACGGAGATCGATCATTGCCTCGCCGGCCGTGGCGGCGACCTGCAGGTATTAGTCACGTTACGTGATGGCGCGGCCCCGCCTGATCATGTCCGAACCCGCTTCGATCAAGTTTTTAGGGACCTATCGGACGCGGCCATGTGGGGTGCGATGGCGGGCCAGACGTTTGTTCCTGCCAGCTCGTTCCTGAAATTGCTGACGCCCGCCGGTTCTCAATCGCGCCCCGAACTTCTGTGGACGTTTGCTGGACGCAACGTGGACCCGGGATGCCTGCTCGTGATCGAGAACTTGATCCACGCACAGTACGGCGAAGTGGGGGGGGTCGCCTCACTGCGTCTCGGCGGCGAGCTTGCGCTTGGCCATGACTCCGTGGGCAGCGAACTACCTGGCGACTTCGAGCCGTATCCATTTACTGTCGAGTACGGATTTGAAGATCCGCAGGTGCTTGTCGACGTGACCTTCGCGGACCGGCAGGACGTGGAAAAGCTCGCGCCTTTTCGCATCGCCTGGCGAGCCTGGGAGGGCATCGCCATACGCGGCGGGTTTGCCGATGCCACGTATCGGCCAGGGCACGCGAGCATGATGGTCAAGGACGACCTACGCATCGTCTCGACGGGCCTGGGCGCTGCATACGGCCGCGTATCGATAGCAGACGCAGGCTTTTATTGTCTGGTGAACATGCTGCAGACGCTTCATGATCGCGGCGTTCCGATAGAGAGCGTCGAGATCGAGTGACTCGACGGCGACGGTCCGCTGCGGTCGCATCATCGGAATTGACATAAAAAATTCCGTGTTCGTTTCGCATTCGCTTGCCGGGCAGCCTTGCCTTTATCGAATTTGGAGCAATTGTGGGACCGAGAACGGATTTGGCGCTGAGCGTCGCAGGCAGAGCTGACGAACGTCCGAGGTCGCACCGCCGATCTCGGCCAGCAACGGCCGGTTGAGGTCGTCGTCCAGTTTGGCTGGCCGCGGTCTCGTTCGCCCTTGCTCAATGGCTGGTATCCGGCGAGCGGATTGCGGAGCGCACTGCCTCAACCCGGCCACAAAGGGACAATCGACTAGGGTGTCCAGATTGTTGGCGGTTCGGTGAATCCAGCATCACGAGACGCTTCCAGTCTAAAGATCTCAGCTCCGCCGCCGTAATCACGGATGTCCGATGGCTTCACGACAAGCCACTACTACGTTCCGTTGAACGCCATTCATTGCAACCTGATCCAACATTGCCAATGAGCTCGCCTGAGTCGAATCCTGGCCGTACTACGTCGCTGCCAGCCGATCTAGTCCGGTCGGTAATTCTTATCAGGAAATCATTTTCGAACTTTAGAATTTGTGTAGAAAATGCGTTCAAAAGGACGGAATTGATGGGCGATTACGAATATGAGATGTTTTCAGAAAACTTGAAAATGATCCGGGACGAAGCTGGAACGACCAAAATGACAATGTTCCGCGAGTTGATTAAAAATCATCCGCAGTACGCTGACCTCTATAAGGTATGGAACAAGCGGTTTCCTGAATAGAACTCCATCTATGGCCACCAGAGGTAGTTCATGTCACGCTTGTAGTCATATCAACATTCGAACTATTCAGGTTGCTATTGGATTATCCGTTGCGGAATCGTAGGTCAATGGATTCGGACGCATTCCATGCGTTTTTTCTTCGAGATGCAGGTGATGTGCGGCAAGCTCGAAGGAGTGCAGTCTTTCATTGCGGGGAAGCTGGATTTATTTGCGAACAAGTTCTAGACCGTCTGTAGTTCCGACTGACCTGACTGTCGGACTTGGGCTTCGCTCTACACGGCCTATAATGGGTTCGCAGAACAACTACCTAGCAAGGGGGTCGTTGTGCGTAAACCCTTACTTCTCTTGTATTGGATGCCGTGTGTGGCGCTTGGTCAAAATCCCGTGCCATTGGCATGTACCGTGGCTGAACGGGGCTTTCTCCCGGTAACCCCCGCTGATTGGGCGGGTTGGGGTTTGGTAGCAGTTACCTTCATCACGGTCGCAGGCGGTTTCGGAACCGCTGTTTGGGCTGCAAGAAAGACAGCGCATGAGGAACTTAGGCGACGGGTTCGCAGGGATAGGGAAAGATTGCTAACCGTAGTCAAGATCATCGAACTGGCAGTCGGGAGGCAGGACTACCTAACTGAAACATTGACTACTCAGCAGGAAATCATCGCTAAGAAAGACGCATACGAAGTTATGCCGGAGATACTCGGCTATGAACGGACGCTGAATTCGATTGATATTAGCCGCCTTCCATCGAAGATAGTACAAGTGACGCTGGTTATGGCAGCAAACTTCACGAAATTTCGGATCGTACTTCAGAACGCCTTTGAAAGCGCAGATGCAATGGATGAAGGCGCTTTACAGGAGTTTAGAGAAGATATGGAAGGCATACGAAATGAGATGCACGGTTTGAAATACAATATTCTCGACGTCGCGAGAACCGCCAGCGAGTTCAAAGACGAATTCTGACAGGGGGCACCTATGGCATCGTCCAAAGTTGTTCAGAGACGGCTGACGATCCAGAAATTTCGCAGCCAACTTCGTCAGAAGAAGACAGGGTTTTGGAAGGTTGTAGACGCGGCCTCACGCCATCCGGGTGTGTTCGAAACTATGAATGCAACTGCAACGTCACCGTCGTGCCCACCTATGCGGAACGGCAGAGCCCGAGCAAGCTCGACGGATTTGCGGCGAAGCTCGCGGGCTGGTTAAAGACGGAAGCCAACCGGCCGCGCAAGCAGCGCAGAACCCTCAAGCAGATTCACGCTGACCTCACTGTGCTGGGGTTCACCGGTTCCTACGACCGGGTCGCCGCCTTTGCACGTCGCTGGCGACAGGAGCAGCAGGAGCAGGCAAGGAGCGCAGCACGTGGCACCTTTGTGCCACTGACCTTTGCACCCGGTGAAGCATTCCAGTTCGACTGGAGCGAGGACTGGGCCGTGATCAACGGCGAGCGCACCAAACTGCAGGTTGCGCAGTTCAAGCTCAGTCACAGCCGGGCGTTCTTCCTGCGTGCCTATCTTCTGCAAACTCACGAGATGCTGTTCGACGCTCACTACCACGCGTTCGTGGCGTGGGGCGGCATTCCGCGCCGTGGCATATATGATTTTGTGGCCGGCCACAAAATCATATATGCCACGGCCGGGACAGCCGCCGAACCATTCGAAGGCGCGCCGATGGCAGGCCAGCCACGTCTCTACCGTCTGGTCGAGCACGATCTCGGCGTACTGGTGACGCGACCAGCAAAGCGTCATCACAAAGATCCACGTCTTGAGCGGAAGGCCGGATTCATTTGTGAGCACCGGGCCGGCGCCGAAGTCGACCTGCGCCGCGTCCGACGGAGGAAACTCTAGGATCGTCGTTGTGGTCCCCGGCTTGCGCTCGGCACCCAGACGACGCAGCATGCGCTTCACGGCGTCATAGCTGCCCGTGTAGCCGTGATTGCGTTGCAGGGCGGCGTGGATGGTGGTGCCCTGGACGCCCGCAGCCGCCCAGTCGCGGATCTGTTCACGGAACGGCTCGGCCGTCGACACGCAGGTGTGCGGCAAGTGCGGCGAGCGACCGAAAACGCCAGCGATCGTGGCGTCATCTGGCAACGGCTGTGTCGGATCCAGCCATCCGAGCCCCTCGGCTTCCCGGCGCACGGTCGTCAACTTCTTGCGTCCCATCAAGCCGCCGCGCGCGATGTCGCGGTCGGAATCGCCCTGCCGCATGCGGACAAGGACTTGGCGGTACTCGAACAATTGTAAGCGCTAATTTGAGCGCACCGGCGCGCGCATGAATTTCGCCGAGCGCCGCAAATCTGTTGGCGTGGAAGCGTGACGTTTGCGTGTGATTTTCTTTGCTCAGCCGGCGTCGATCGGAACCTGAGACTGCATGAACCGAAATGGCAGTAGGTCGCTTATGTCGGCGTCTTGTGCTCGTTGAGGCAGTTGGGTCAGTACGTGAAGCAGGTACGCGTATGGCTCGACGTTGCACGCGCGGCATGTAAGCACGAGACTGTAGATGACGGCGCTGGCTTTTGCTCCGGCGACCGTGTCGCTGAAGAGCCAAACCTTTCTGCTGGTGGCTATTGCCCGTTCATTCTGCCCATATCGGGCAGGAAGTCGAAGTTCATTATCGCTGGCATCCGCTATATAGGCGTCGCGTCAAAGTCAGAGATGTAGAGCATCGAGGCGGAAGCCCGGTCGTTCACGTGGAGACGGACGGTGGCGTAGTCAAGTTGATGGCGATGTGGATGCTCGATGCCCCTACATGTTCGGCGATGGTTCTCGGCGAACCGAGAGTTTCCGTAGCTGCACTGCATAACCTGCATCAATTGCTGGTCGATCGGCATTTGCGGGGAAACTCCCAGGACGGCTCCATCAACGTCCGGGAGAAACGCAATGGGCAATCTGCCAAACGTCGTTCCAGCAGGTCAACAATCGTCGGAGTTATGGTCGAAACTGGTGTTCGGGGCGAGGCGGGGATTTGGAGGCGGTGGAGGTTTAGCTGAGAATGTTGCTT